>BBZN01000058.1 GCA_001304855.1 Clostridia bacterium UC5.1-1D2 | reverse complement strand
CGGAAGCCCCAAAAGCCAGGCTGCCGCCTCCTTTCCATATATACGGCGTTCTAAACGCCTTCCTTCTCAAACATCTCGCGCAGCTTCAGCGCATCCTCCAGGGTATTCTTCCACCCCCAGACCTTCAGATCCACCCAGCCGTCCTCCCGGACCTCTACGCCCTCCTCCTCCAGAAGCCGTCTCTGCAAATCCGGATAGTCAAAGGCAGCCGCACCGCTGAGGACGCCCTGAGCGTTGACCACGCGGTGGGCGGGGACTTCCCCGGCCAGGTTCCGGTTCAGCGCATAGCCCACCTGACGGGCGTTCCGGGGCTTTCCGCAAAGAAGGGCGATCTGTCCGTAGGTGGCTGCCTTCCCCCGGGGGATCATGCCGCATACCATCCCCACCCGCTTATAAAAATCCATCTCTACCTCTGGCCATAGTAAGCGTTGGGCCCATGCTTTCTCATAAAGTGTTTGTCCTGGAGACACTGGGGAGCAGGCTCCACCTGGCGGTTTAAAAGCTCTGTCATAAAGTTCATCTTCGCCACCTCTTCCAATACAACCGCATTGTGCACCGCCTCAGAGGCATTTTTTCCCCAGGTAAAAGGACCGTGGTTCTTACACAGAACCCCCGGAACATAGACGGGATTCATCTCCCGGAACGTCTCGATAATCACAGTGCCCGTATTCTTCTCGTATCCGGCCTCGATCTCCTCCGCAGTCAGGTTTCTCGCGCATGGAATCTCACCGTAAAAATAGTCCGCATGGGTGGTTCCGTAGCAAGGCAGCGGCCTTCCGGCCTGGGCCCAGGCAGTGGCGTGGGGAGAGTGGGTATGAACGATCCCGCCCACATCTTTGAAGGCATTGTAAAGCTCCACATGGGTTGCCGTATCGGAAGAAGGTTCATATCCCCTTCCACCTTATTCCCCTTCAGATCCATGACAACCATATCCGAAGGTTTGAGCACATCGTAATCCACGCCGCTGGGCTTAATTACAAAAAGTCCCTTCTCCCTGTCAATACCGCTTACATTTCCCCAGGTATAGGTAATAAGGCCCCTCCTGGGCAGCTCCATATTGGCCTCGTACACTTCTTTTTTCAGTTCCTCTAACATCTGCTTCTCTCCTATTCTGCGCCGGGGCGCCTTTTATTTTCCCGATCACCGCCTCTTTGCCGGTAAAGCCGGAACAGGGGCCCTGCTGCGCCGTCCTTTTCTATATCAAATGCTCAACAGCGGCCCTCTCCACTCCAAGGCCCTCCCTATAACGCTTCATAAAGGCCTCAAAGCCCTCCACATCCGCAGCCACAGGCTCCACGGCCCTTCCCTTGCGGCCTGCAAATACCTTCTCCGACAGGAATGCGTCCAGGCTCTCGCCCTCTTCCCTGTTCACCATGTAGGAGGCCAGAAGGGCAATCCCCCAGGCTCCGCCTTCCCCTGCCGTCTCCATCACAGACACGGGCGCATTCATGGCTCCCGCCAGTATTCTCTGGCCCACGCCCTCCGTCTTAAAGAGTCCCCCGTGTCCAAGGAGGGTGTCCACCTTTACATTCTCCTTCTTCAGAAGGATGTCCATGCCTGTCTTAAGCGCGCCCAGAGAGGTGTACAGATGCACGCGCATAAAGTTGGCCAGGTTAAACCTGCTGTCGGGCTTTCTCACAAAGAGAGGCCTTCCCTCCTCAAAGTGGGTGATGTGCTCTCCTGAGAAATAGTTATAAGCCAGCAGTCCGCCGCAGTCCGGATCTCCTTCCAGGGCCTTGTTGTACAGTGTGCCGAAAAGCTTGTTCATATCCGCGTCCATGCCCATGGCCTGTGCAAATTCCTTAAACAGATTTACCCAGGCGTTCAAATCCGAGGTGCAGTTGTTGCAGTGAACCATAGCAACCAGATCTCCGGCAGGGGTGGTAACCAGATCAATCTCAGGATACACGTTTTTAAGCGCCTCCTCCAGAACCACCATGGCAAAAACGCTGGTCCCGGCAGAGACATTTCCCGTTCTGCGGGCCACGCTGTTGGTGGCCACCATACCGGTTCCCGCGTCTCCCTCAGGAGGACACATGGGAATTCCTGCCTTAAGATTGCCTGACGGATCCAGAAGCTTCGCCCCTTTCGGGGTGAGAACCCCTGCGTCCTCCCCTGCCACCAGAGCCTCAGGCAGAATATCCCTCAGTTTCCACGGAAGCTTTTCTCCTTCCACCAGCCGGTCAAACTGCTCCACACATTTCTGGTCAAAATCCTTAGCGTCCGGATCCACGGGGAACATGCCTGCCACGTCCCCGATCCCCAGCGCCTTTTTCCCTGTAAGCATCCAGTGCACATATCCCTCCAGGGTAATCATGTAGTCGATATCCTTCACATGTTCTTCTTTATTCAGGATGGCCTGATAAAGATGGGCAATGCTCCACCTCTGGGGAACATTGTACCGGAACAGCTCCGTCAATTTCCCGGAAGCAGGCCCTGTGATGGTGTTTCTCCAGGTTCTGAAAGGAACCAGCAGCCTTCCTTCCCTGTCAAATACCATGTATCCATGCATCATGGCGGAAAATCCGATGGAACCTGCGGTCGTCAGCGTAACCCCGTATTTCTCCCTCACATCCCCTGCCATGTCGGCATAGCTGTGCTGTATCCCTGTCCAGATATCCTCCAGACTGTAAGTCCAGATGTTGTTTTCAAGACGGTTCTCCCAGTCATGGCTTCCTGATGCAATGGGTGTGAAATTCTCCCCGATCAGCACCGCCTTGATTCTGGTGGAGCCCAGTTCAATTCCCAGCGAAGTCTTTCCTTTTTCAATCCATTCTCTAACTTCATTCAAATCCAAACCCATGAAAAACCCTCCCTTAAAAGGCTGTGTACAGCGCGCCGCCGCTGTATTATCTGTAAGCTGCCCCATTCCACCGAAGCTCATTTTTAAGTCCCCGGATGGTGGTATCCCTGTCAATGTAGACAACCTCTATGCCCATGGCTTCCGCCCAGTCTCCCAGCTGCTCTGCAGTCAGGTCATAGGAGAATGCGGTATGGTGGGCTCCTCCCGCCAGAATCCAGGCCTCCGCGCCTGTTGCAAGATTGGGCTCAGGAGTCCAGTAGGCAGTTGCAACGGGAAGCTTCGGCATAGGCTTCTCCGTCTTTTTGCACTCCACATCATTGACGATGAGGCGGAACCTGGTTCCCAGGTCAATGAGGGAGGCGGCTATGCCGTGACCGGCCTTGGATGTAAATACAAGCCTGGCAGGATCCTCCCTGTCTCCCATGGACAGCGGATTCACCTTGATGGAGATATCTCCGTCAGCGATGGAGGGGCAGACCTCCAGCATGTGGGCCTCCAGAATTCCCTCCTTGCCCGGAATCAGGTTGTAGGTATAGTCCTCCATAAAGGAAGTTCCCTTGGACTCCTTAACCCCCTGCGCCATAATCTTCATGAGACGGACCATCGCCGCTGTCTTCCAGTCGCCCTCTCCTCCAAAGCCGTAGCCCTTCTCCATAAGCCGCTGAATGGCCAGGCCCGGAAGCTGCCTGAGTTCACCCAAATCGCCAAAGTGGGTTACGATGGCGTGGCAGTTTTTCTCCGTCAGGAATCGCTCCAGGCCCGCCTCGATCTGCGCCTGGACGGCTACGTGGCGTTTGAATTCGTCCGCCTCCCTGCCCTCCGTAAGGATTTTGTATTTGCTGTAATACTCATCCAGAAGCGCCGTGACCTCCCCTGCCGGAACGGCTTTCACATACTGGCAGAGCTCATTTACCGGGTACGCATCGATCTCCCAGCCGAACTTCATCTGGGCCTCCACCTTGTCGCCCTCGGTCACGGCCACATTTCTCATATTATCTGCAAATCTGGCTACTCTCACGTGGCTGCTTTCCATAACGCCCACTGCGGTGCGCATCCAGCTTCCGATCCGCTCCTGCACCTCCTCATGGCTCCAGTGCCCCACAATCACCTTCCGCTCAATGCCCATGCGGGTTACCATGTGGCCGTACTCCCTGTCTCCGTGGGCCGACTGGTTCTCATTCATGAAGTCCATATCGATGGTATCGTAGGGAATCTCCCTGTTAAACTGCGTATGTAAATGCATCAGAGGCTTTCTGTACTCCTGAAGTCCCAGAATCCAGGATTTGGCAGGGGAGAATGTATGCATCCAGGTGATAACGCCTGCGCACTCCTCATCTGCGTTGGCCTCGTTAAAGGTCTTGCGGATCAATTGGCTGGTAATAAGGGTGGGTTTCCAAATCACCTCAAAGGGAAGCCTGCCCGACTTATTCAGTTCATCTACGATAATTCTGGAATGCTCCGCCACATGGGCCAGGCACTGGTCTCCATATAAATCCTGGGAACCGGTGCAAAACCAGAATTTGTAATTCTTAATTTCTATCATATCAAATTTCCTCCTGCCGCCTTTTTATGTTTTCAAATATGAAACAAAACAATCAATTGCTTTCGTCCTCTTCCGGCCCAGCCCCTTCTTCTTCGGACTCTGCAGCTTCCTGCTCCTCCTCGTCGTCCGGAATCTGGCCATACTTTATATAATCGCCTTTTACAAATCTTAAAACAGACCAGCCTGCGATCACTCCGCCGAATCCAAAGAACAGAACAGCCGCTCCAATCTGGATAAGCCGCCCTCCCCCACGGGCTTTAAGTAGTCCTGGAACAGGCCGTAGGCCAAATACACCAGATATGCTCCGGCTATAAGCCGCAGAACCACGGTCACCTGCGCCGGTTTTGAACTGTCTGTATTATTTCCCTTGGCCATTTTCATTCTCCTTATCTAACGGTTCTGGACGGCCTATCTTCCTGCCCGGCTAATGGCCGGACAAGAAGCATCGGATGTCCTGAACCGTTACCTCCTTATTATGAATAATGAACGCTGGGATTCTCTTTGTGCCTGATTTTGCCAGATAATTTTTTGTCAGCTGTGCACAAATTTATGAGGCGTACGCGGCGCGTACGTTGATTCAATTTGTGTGCGGCCGGCGGAAAATCAGCCCCAAAGGCAGGTGCAAGGGAGATTCTTAGCGTTCATGAATATACAGCGTCCGGTTGAGGGCCGCTCACCTGCAATACATGTCATCTTACAGCCATTTTACAGAATCCCGCTCAATCACCTCTGAATCAAAGAGATAATTTCCGTCAAAATAAGGATTCTCAATCATCTTTACCATATTCTCGGCCGCCATCCGCCCCAAAGCCTCCATGGGGTATGGGAAGGATGTGATATGCACATCCGCCAGAGTGGCCAAATCCGAATTGTCAATACTTATAATGGAAAGCTCCTGAGGAATTTTGATCCCCCGCTTTTCGCAGATGCCTGAAAGAATATAAGCAACCTCGTCGTTGTAGCAGACAAGGGCCGTACAGTCCTCCAGCCTGTGGAAGAGATAATCGGACCACTGCTCCATCTCCAGCATAGCCTCCGTATCCATCCACACCACATCTTTGTCTTTCAGCTTCAGGCTCGAGCCCAGCATTCCCTGAACATACCCCTCATAGCGCAGGCGGCCCTGGCCGTCGTCGCATTTAAAAATGCCGCCGATCCGCCGGTGTCCGGCCTTCACCAGATACTCTACGGCCTTTCGTCCCACCTGGACGTCATTCATAGACACGCAGGGCATATCAAGAGAGGGGTAGAACGTGTTAAAAAAGAGCACAGGCACATGACGTTCTTTCAGTTCTTCGTAATAGTGGAGATTGGGATTAGGGAGGGCGCTTTTAGCCGGCTCCACAATCAGCCCGTCGATCAGGTCCTTGTCAATCAGACTGCTGAGTATCTCCTGTTCCCTGCTGATTTTATTGCCTGTAAATGCAATCTGGGTGGTATAGCCTTCCTTTGACAGGACCCTCTCGATCCCTCTGAGCACAGGAGGAAAAATATAGCTGTCTACGTAAGTGCTGATAACGGCAATATTCATATACCGTTCCCGGCGTCCGCCTTTCTCACCGCCCCCCACATAGGTGCCGCTTCCCCTGACTCTGCTGACCAGCTTCTGCTGCTCCAGAAGATCGATTGCGTGGCGAATCGTCTGGCGGCTGAGGCCAAACTGCCTGCTCAGCTCATTTTCCGAGGGAAGTCTGGAGCCCGGCTTCAGCCCGCCCCCGTTTATATTTTCCATAACCCAGTTTACAACTGCCTTATATTTTGGCTCCTGCCCGCTCATAGTTAAACCTTATCCCTTTTTCCTTTTTGATAATAAGTCTACCGTAACTGCGCCCAAAAGTACAGCGCCTTTTACAATTTTCTGTATATCAGTCGACCATCCGTAAAGAGACATGCCATTGTTCAGGATGCCCATAATAAAAGCTCCCACGACAGCGCCGATGATCGTACCCACACCGCCTGTGGTGGCGGCGCCTCCAATGTAGCAGGAAGCGATGGCGTCCATCTCGAACTGGTCGCCTGCCTTAGGCGTGGCTGACGCATTACGGGCAGACAGCACAATGCCTGCAACTGCACAGAGGATGCCCATGTTGGTGTATACCCAGAAGAACACCTTTTCCGTGTTGATACCGGAAAGCTTGGCTGCCTTTGCGTTGCCGCCCAGGGCGTATATCTGGCGTCCCGCAACGGTTTTACTTGTGATGAAATGGTAGGCGGCAACCAGCACGCCCATGATAACCAACACAAAGGGAATTCCGTTATAGCGTGACAGCTTGTAGAAGAAAAACCACACAATGGCCAGGATTACCGCCTCTTTTACAACGGTCTGCCACATGGGGTTAACCGGGAAACCGTACTTCTTCTTTGTGTTTATATTCTTAAGCTCCGACAGGATAATCAGCACAGAGGCCACCCCTGCCACCACGATCGACACCATATCCATGGTGCCGCCGCCGAAGGGGAGCTTGACGGTTGGAAGGAAACCTGCGCCGATAAAAGTGTAGTCTGTAGGCAGAGGCCCTTTGGTCTGGGCCTTGAGCAGCGTATATGTGAGCCCCCGGCCCATAAGCATAGTTGCCAGCGTTACGATGAAGGGGGAATCCCCAGTTTGGATACAAAGAATCCCACGAACATTCCGGATAAAAGGCCGATTGCCAAAGCGGCTACAATGGCGACCCACATATTGGCCTTCTGGTCTACTATCATAATACCTACTACGGCGCCCGTGAGAGCCACGATGGAGCCTACCCCCAGGTCAATGTTGCCCGTAAGCACACAGAGCAGCATGCCCACTGCCAGGATGACCACATAACTGTTCTGCATGATCAGGTTGTTGATGTTAGCTGGTGACATATTCTTTCCGCCGGTCATGGCAGCAAAAATCAGAAACACTGCTATTAAAGCAAGCACCATACCATATTGCTTCATATCAATATTAACTGTCTTTTTCTTATCCATCTTTACGCTTCCTTTCCGTTATCGGCCATAATACACTTCATAATCCGTTCCTGGCTTACCTCTTCCCTGTTCAGTTCCCCTGCAATCCGGCCCTCGTTGATAACGTACACACGGTCGCATGTACCGATTACCTCCTGCATCTCGGAAGAAATAACGATAACCGCCTTTCCGGCCTTGGCCAAATCATTGATAACACAGTAAATTTCATACTTGGCGCCTACGTCGATGCCTCTGGTGGGTTCATCCAGAATCAGAACGTCGGGCTGGGTCAGCATCCACTTTGCAAGAACCACCTTCTGCTGGTTTCCGCCTGAAAGGGAGCCTACCGTCTGGTTGATAGAATTCGATTTTATATTGATTCTCTTTTTATAGTCCTCCGCAGCCAATATCTCGTCGTTTTCGTTCAGCACGCCCTTCTGTGAGAAGAAGTTGCGCATGGCGGAGAGCGTCATATTCCATTTGATATCCTTTATAAGCACCAGCCCGTAATTCTTTCTGTCCTCGGACACGTAAGCAAGCTTGTTGTCGATGGCGTCCTTCACGCTCTTAATATGTACTTCTTTGCCGTTTATCAGGATGGTTCCTTTTATCTTCTGACCGTAGGACCGTCCGAAAATACTCATGGCCAGCTCCGTCCTGCCTGCGCCCATCAGGCCTGCAAGGCCCACGACCTCCCCTGCCTTCACATAGAGCGACACGTCCTTAATAATCTGACGCTCCCCGTCGTCGGATGATATACATTCCAGTCCCGGACCTCGAAAATCGTATCACCAATTTCACAGGAGCGTTCCGGATAACGGTTTGTCAGCTCACGGCCTACCATGCCTTTGATGATACGGTCTTCGGTAAATTCATCCCTGCCCTTTTCCAGCGTCTCAATGGTCTTTCCGTCCCGGATAACCGTGATTGAATCGGCCACATAGCTGATTTCGTTTAATTTGTGGGAGATAATAATACAAGTAATCCCGTGTTTTTTCAGTTCCAGCATAATATCCAGAAGGCGTTTGCTCTCCTCATCATTGAGGGCCGCCGTAGGCTCATCCAGTATCAGAAGCTCCACCTTCTTGGCCATGGCCTTTGCTATCTCGATCAGCTGCTGTTTTCCAACGCCCAGGCTGTTAATAGGGGCGTTTAAGTCTTCATTTCCAAGCCCTACCTTTTCCAGCATATCCTGGGCTTTCTTGCGGGTCAGGGTCCAGTCGATCACCCCCCTGACTGCAGTTTGTTCATTTCCCAGGAACACGTTCTCAGCCACAGACATGTAAGGGCTTAAGGCCAGCTCCTGGTGGATGATCACGACGCCCTTGGCCTCCGACTGCTTGATGCTGTGGAACTGGCATACGTTTCCGTTATATACGATATCCCGCTGTAAGTACCGTAGGGATATACGCCTGAGAGCACGTTCATCAGGGTGGATTTTCCTGCACCGTTCTCACCACATAACGCATGAATTTCGCCGCGCCTGACTTTGATGTTCACGTCGTCCAGCGCCTTTACGCCTGAGAATTCCTTCGTGATGTGGTTCATCTCCAAGATATAATCGGACATCTTCTCAACTCCTTTTCTTGATAAAGTGTAAAGGAGCGGCGGCATCAATGCCGCCGCCCCCATAAGAACCTGATTTGCGCCTGTCCTCGCCGGACGGCTTTACTGAGCCAGCTGATCCTCTGTATAGTAGCCGCCTTCAACGATGATTTCCTTGTAGTTGCTCTGGTCAACCGCCACAGGTGTGCAGAGGTATGAAGGAACTACAATCTTGCCGTTGTTGTACTGCTCTGTGTCGTTGATCTCCGGCTCTGCGCCTTCCAGAACGGCCTGCACCATCTTTACACACTTCTCAGCCAGGAGACGGGTATCCTTGTAAATGGACATGGTCTGATAACCGGA
Organism: Clostridia bacterium UC5.1-1D2; assembly: GCA_001304855.1. GTDB lineage: Bacteria > Bacillota > Clostridia > Lachnospirales > Lachnospiraceae > Enterocloster. The sequence continues at coordinate 16,358 of BBZN01000058.1, read as the reverse complement.
GATAATGTTTTTGGTTGCCATAAGCTCTGCATCCTGACCTGTTATTAATGGCCAGTCCTCGCCCACCTTGTAGCCAGCGGCCTCTAAAGCCGCCTTGCAGCCATAGGCAAAGCCGTCGAATGCACTTGCGCAGATATCCAGCTTGTCGTCTGCATAGAAACCTGTCAGGTAGTTCTCACAGTTCTGCTGAGCAGTCTCCTGGACCATCTCAGAATACAGGTATCCTCAAAGGAAGTACGTCCGGACTTGCAAACCAGTGTTCCGTCATCCAGATATGGCTGAAGGACTTCCATAAGTCCGTTGTACAGGAATAACGCGTTGTTGTCATCGGGTGAGCCCATGAAGAACTCGATTGTGTAGGACTCGCCTGCAGCCTTTGCCTCGTCCAGTTTCTTAGTTTCCTTAATGTAATTGCCGATTGCAGTTCCAACGCCCTTGTTATCAAAGGTTGCATAGTAGGAAACCGCATCTGTATCCATCAGCAGACGGTCGTAAGCGATAATGGGAATGCCTGCGTTCTTGGCCTGCTCCTCCACGTTAACAAGAGCAGATGAGTCGATGGATGCGATAACCAGGCAGTTCACGCCGGAAGCGATCATGTTCTCAATCTGTGAAACCTGCATCTGCACGTCGTCTTCCGCATACTGAAGGTCTACCTCGTAGCCCAGAGCCTCCAGCTGCTGCTTCATGTTGGCGCCGTCGTTGATCCAGCGCTCGGAGGACTGTGTGGGCATGGCCACGCCAACCTTTCCTCCTGCGGTTGTCTTTTCTGCAGCCTCAGCTGCCGCTGTGTCTGCCGCTGTGTCTGCCGCTGTGTCTGCCGCCGCGTCTCCTGCCGCTGCGGTTGTGTCTGCCGCCGCTGCGGTGGTTGCCGCCGCCTGCTGTCCGCCGCATCCGGTTAAGAGAGATGCCGCAATTGCTGTTCCGAGAATCATGCTGATAAGTTTACGTTTCATGTTTTACCCTCCCTGTGGTATGTTTTTGTATATACAACTTACAGTATATATGTAAGCATGTACATTCGTTTAATTTTCATGTTTTTTCTTTTCATTCTTTTTGTTTTTTTGACAATATATTATTTCATCCAAATATATACCAATATTTTTGTGTATTTTGCCTGTTTTTCTTTTCGTTTGCTTTAATGATACTATACATTTTCAGAATGTATTTGTCAATAGGTATTTAGAACTTTTTACATTTTTTATTATTTGTACGTACAACTATGTGTGTGCTTTTACATTTCCGCTATTTATCTCCCGATTTCGGCAAATATCTCCCCTGCCAAATTTGCACAAAAAACACCCGGCATCGCCTCTGTTGTGACAGTCACAATGCCGGGTTCCGGGAGAGGAACCCCTGGCGGGCCCTCCGCTGTTTTTATTTATTTTTTCTCTTAAATGCGGCTATCAGGCTCTGAAGTACAATAAAGAAACAAAGGAGAGCCGCGATGGTAATTCTGGTCCACCAGGAAGAAAGAGTTCCCTGGAAGGTGATGAAAGATTCAATGATACCTTTAATCAATACCCCGAAAAGGCTTCCGATGGGATTGCCCACGCCGCCGGTAAGAAGCGTGCCTCCGATTACGGAGGAGGCGATGGCGTCCATCTCAAACCCCTTGGCCTGCTCCACAAAGCCGGAGCAGGTGTTCATACAGAAAAGGAGTCCCCCAAGTCCTGCCAGAAAGCCTTCCAGCACATAGGCCTGCAGCTTGAGCCTCCTTACATTCAGTCCCAGCAGCAGGGCCGACTGTTCACTGCCGCCGATAGCGTAGATGGAACGGCCGAATTTGGTGTATTTGAGAAGAATGAAAATCAACGCCAGCATTACCAGGGCGATTATGACGCTGGGGTAGATGTAAGGATAAATCATAACCCCCTTCTTGTTCAGGTAGCCTCCGAAGGGCAGATACATCTTAAAGGTTGCAAAGGCCTTGAAGGTTTCATTGTTGATGCTGATCATCTCCTGGCTGATGATGGAGGTCATGCCTCTGGCAAAGAACATTCCTGCCAGGGTCACGATAAAGGGCTGTATTTTCAGGTAGGACACGAGAAATCCCTGGACAAGGCCGAACACGCAGCCTGTAACCAGAACGATGGCGATGGCGGGAACCGCTCCGATTCCTCCTTTCTCCATCATCCAGGCCAGCATCATACACACCATGCTACCACAGAGCCTACGGATATATCAATTCCTCCGGTAATCATGACGATGGTCATACCTGTGGCCACCACAATCAATCCTGCATTGGATATGAACAGGTTGAGGAAATTCTGCACCTTGGCAAAGCCTCTGTCTCCAAACATAATGATTCCAATTATATACATTGCAAAAAACAATGCAATTGTCACCACCAGAAGAAAGGAGTTGCCGTCAAGTTTCTTTTTCATCGTCTTATCTTTCATTATGCCGCTCCTCCTTTCACGGATTTTTTCGTCTTTCTGAACCGTAACCGTTTCATAAACCGTTTAAGCTCCTTAGACTGAACCGCCACAATGACAATGACCACAACGGCCTTGTACACAGGAATCTGATCCGCGGGCACGCTCATGGCGTAAAGAGTGGTGGTAAGGGCCTGGATGGTGTAGGCCCCAATCACAGATCCAAGAAGGGAGAACCTGCCGCCGCCCAGGGAATTGCCTCCCAGGGCAACTGCAGCAATGGCGTCCAGTTCCAGGTTTAATCCGATATTGTTGGCGTCAGCCGAATAGATTCTGGAGGAAGCAACCATGCCTGCAATTCCTGCGCAGAGTCCACAGAATGCATAGGCCATCCAGATAATCTTAACAGACTTAAGTCCCACCAGACGGGAAGCCCGCTCATTGATTCCCACCGCCTGGACATACATGCCCATAGCCGTCCTTTTTAAAAGTATATAGGTGAGAACAACCACGGCCACCGCCACAAAAATGGGGGTTGGAATGAGAATGCCCGGAATATTGGCTCCTAAAAGCTTGTATCCGTCCACACGGATATAGGTGATCTGTCCTTTTGTAACCAGCTGTGAGATACCGCGCCCCGCAGTAAACAAGATCAGCGTGGCCACCATAGGCTGAATCTTCAGCTTTGCAACCAGAAAGCCGTTAAAGCACCCGCAGAGCACAGCCACCGCAAGGCCCGCCAAAACTGCCAGGATATAGGGGTTTGCATACTCGTTCACCGAAACCTCTCCCCCTGCCAGCACGCAGGTACACACAGATGCGGTCACCGCCATAACCGCTCCCACGGAAATGTCCGTTCCTGCCGATGCGGAAACCACCAGCGTCATTCCCACCGCCAAAACCACCAGCTCACTGGCGCGGTTGATAACATCTATGATATACCCATAGAGACTCCGTTGTTAATGGATATCTTAAAAAAGGCAGGCGTAGTAACCAGGTTAATCAACAGTACGATAATCAGACAGGTCAGAGGGAGAAAAAGCCTGTATCCTGTTATCTTTTTCGCTTTGGCCATCATTTTTCTCCACCTCCTGCAATCGCTTTCATAATGGAATCCTGGCTTAGTTCATCTTCCGCCAGTTCTCCGACCTTTTCCCCATCCCTCATAACCGCCATGCGGCTGCAGGTGCGCAGCATCTCCTCAATCTCGGAGGATATAAACACCACGCTCATTCCCTCCTCCGCCAGCCTGAGCACCAGCTTCTGGATCTCGGTCTTAGTTCCGATGTCGATACCTCTGGTAGGCTCATCCAGAATCAGGAACTCCGGTTGGTGAGAAGCCATCTCCCCAGAATCACCTTTTGCTGGTTGCCGCCGGAAAGCTGTCTGATAGGAGTCTCCCGGTCGGCGGTCTTAATCTGGAGAATATCGATGTATTTGTCCGTAAATTCTTCCTGCTCTTTTCTGGTCAGCAGCTTGAACATTCCCCTCTTGGCCTGGAGTGCAACGATGATATTCTCCCGGACGGACAGATCTGCGATAATGCCCTCCTCCTTCCTGTTCTCAGGCAGGTATGCCATGCCGCACATCATGGCGTCAATAGGTGAATTCACCTTAAGGGCCTTTCCCTTGACCTTCAGTTCCCCTGTGTCCGCCTTGTCGGCCCCGTAGATGGCGCGCACCAGCTCGGAACGTCCCGAACCCAAAAGCCCGGTGAGGCCTATGACCTCCCCCTTATGAATGTCCAGATTAAAGGGCTTGATGCTTCCCTTGTGTCCCAGCCCTCTGGCGCTGATAACCACATCCTCCCGGACCGTTGAAGCTCCCTCCTTCTTGATGGCCGCCAGATCGTCAAAGTCCTTGCCCATCATTTTTGCAACCAGCTGCACCCTGGGAAGCTCCTCCACCTTGAACTCGCCTACAAGGGCTCCGTTCCTTAGTACGGTTATTCTGTCGCATACCGCATAAACCTGTTCCAGAAAATGGGTTACAAAGATGATGCCTATGCCTTTATCCTTCAGCTGCCGCATAAGGACAAAGAGCTTTTCTACCTCTCCGTCGTCCAGGGAGGAGGTAGGTTCATCCAGAATCAGCACTTTGGCGGACATATCCACCGCCCTGGCGATTGCAATCATCTGCTGAATGGCGATGGAATAATTCTCCACGGCCGCGGACACGTCAATCTGTATATCCAGCCCGGCCAGAAGTTCCTGAGCCCGTCTCTTCATAGTCTTCCAGTCGATCAGCGGGCCCGCCTTGGGTTCTCTGCCTACGTAGAGATTCTCGGCCACCGACAGGTTGGGGCAGAGATTCACCTCCTGGTACACAGTGCTGATGCCGTTTTCCTGGGCTTCCTGGGGGGAACGGTTGACAATTGCGCCGGAAACGCCTTCGATTCGGATCGTCCCGGTTTCAAACTCCTCCACGCCGGTGAGCACCTTGATCAGAGTGGACTTACCGGCGCCGTTTTCTCCCATAAGGGCATGGATTTCTCCCTTTCTCAAAGTAAAATCCACATCCTCCAGCGCCTTAACACCGGGGAAATTCTTGTGGATTCCCCGCATTTCCAAAACTACGTTCTGTTCCATGGGATTTCCGCCTTTCTTGTTGCTGTCAACGGGCCTGCCTGCTCAATACAATGGGGAGAGCCGTGATACGACTCTCCCACCGCCTCCTTACAAAGCCCTTATTACTCCAAGGTTCCGATTAATAAGCGCGCTCAGCCTTGATGGATTCCAGATCCATGGATGTGTCAAAGTAAGCCTCGTCTACATACTGAATCTTCTCAACCGACTCGCCCTTCTCCAGCTTCTGGATAATTTCATCAACACGCGGTCCATGCAATGGGTTACACTCAAATGCTGCGTTTAATTCGCCTGCTATCATAGCATCAAATGCCGCCTTAACTGCATCAAAGGATATTATAATGATGTCGCCCTCAGGCCCGCAGGTCTTTCCGGCAGCCTAAATCGCATCAATGGCGCCGAACGCCATGTTGTCGTTCTCAGCTACCACCACGTCAATATCGTCATAGGACTTTAAGAAGGACTCCATAACCTCCTGGCCCTTAGCTGTGTAAACTCCCCGGTCTGCTTATCTAACATCTTCCAGTTGCTGTGCTCCGCAAGAATATTTCCAAAACCTTCGGTACGCCCAACCTGAGCAGAGGCCCCGATGGTTCCCTGAAGGGTTACAAGGTTGATATCCTCACTGCCTCTCCCCTGCGCTTCCAGGTAATCTGCCAGCCACTTGCCTGCGTCCTCGCCCTCTTTGATAAAGTTGCCGCCTACCCAGCACTCATACAGGCTTTCGTCAACGTCCATCATACGGTCGGACAGGATAACCGGAATTCCCGCTTCCTGGGCTTCCTGAAGAACCGCTTCCCATCCGGTCTCCACTACAGGGCAACTACGATATAATCTACATCCTGCTGAATAAAGCTTCTGATTGCTTTAATCTGATTCTCCTGTTTCTGCTGTGCATCGTCAAAAATCAGCTTATATCCGTTCTCTTCCGTGAAGGTGGACTTAAAGGACTCTGTGTTTGCGGTTCTCCAGTCAGACTCGGCGCCCACCTGTGCATACCCCACTACAATCAGTTCATCAGAGGAGCCTGCATCTGCCGCAGGCGCTTCCGCCTCTGGCGCCCCGGTATCTGCCGGAGCTGCTGTTGTGGCATCTGCTGCCGGCGCTGCAGCAGGCGTCTCCGCCGAACCTCCTCCGCCGCATCCTGCCAGAAGGGAAGCCGCCATTGCCGCACACAATACCAAACCTAATGCTTTCTTTCTCATAATAACTTAAACCTCCTTGAAATGTTTTTGTGTTATCCCTTTGTTGATGCCATAATCATACCAGCTGCATATAACAAAAACAACGGAATTTCTCCGTTGCTTTGTACACAATTTTATGAATTTTTACAGTTTGTTCATACTTTTGGGTGTTTTTTTCAAAATAAGGGTGATTATTTCAGAAGGAGGGGAAAGGGAGCAAACCACACCTGATTTCCAGCCCTTACGCCTCCGTTTTCCCCCCGTCCACAGGCAGCCTGAGCACAGCCCTGGTTCCCTCTCCCGGGCGGCTGTTAAACTCCAGGGTACAGCCGGAACCATAATTCAGTCGCAGGCGCTCCGCAACATTAAACAGGCCGAAGCCGCCTCTGGCCTGAGGGCTCCTGAGCCGTTCCGGCCGTTCCTCCCCCTCATCTTTGCCTCCAGATCCTTAAGCTCCTCCGGGGTCATTCCCGCTCCGTCATCCTGAACCTCAAAAACAGCCTGGTTGTCGCTGGTATACCCCTTCACCGTAATGCGCCCTTTGCCGCGCTTATTTTTAATTCCGTGGTAGAGAGCATTTTCCACAAGAGGCTGGAGCGTCAGCTTTAAGATGGTGCATTCCTCCATACACTGCTCCAGGCTCACCTCATAATCCAGAATATCCTGGTAACGGATTTTCTGAATCTGGAGATAGCTTTCAATATGGTGCACCTCCTCCTTCATAGTGATAAAATCCTTGCCCCCGCTTAAGGTGGTCCTGAAAAACTCCGACAGGGCCGTCACCATCTCCACCACCTCCCGGTTCCTGCCTCCCTCTGCCAGCCACACGATGGTGTCCAGGGTATTGTAGAGAAAGTGGGGATTGATCTGTTCCTGGAGAAGCTGCAGCTCCATCACCCTGCGCTGGCTCTGTTCCAAGCGTATGCTTTCGATGAGCCCGCTTATCTCGTCCTTCATATGGTCAAAGCTGCCGGTGAGTATGGCCAGTTCGTCCCCGGACTCGATCTTGGGGCCGGAGGTAAAATCTCCCCTTGCCACGCGCTCCGTCTCTTTGCACAGCTTCTGGATAGGCACTGTCACGCTCTTTGTAATCTTCCGGCTCAAAACCAGGCTTACGGCCACAATAAACACCAGCAGGCTTAAGCTGACTACAATAGCCGTCTGCTCCTGGATCTCCAGCTCCTTTTGTATCTCCTGGACGCGGAGCGTCTCATAATAGATATACTCCTGGCTCTGCTTTGCAATATCCTCCGTGAGCATATAGACGCCGAACTCCAGAAGGAACATATTTTTGTCGTATGCTCCATAAGGAAGGTTGCCCTCGATTTCGTTAACCCTGTCCTCCAGCTGATCCAGACAGTGAATGATCCAGCTGATACGCCTTCGGTTTCCCTCGTCGCTGGTCCGCTTCAGCAGCTGGCGGTATACTTTTCTGGTAGAATTCACCATCTCATGGGGGTCCTTTATCTGCTCCCAGCCGTAGGGCCGGTCCTCCTCCGGTATTTCGTGTATATCCTGGTAGGTCATGGTTCCGATGACGATACGGTACATGGTATAGTCCATATCCTCCCCGAAATAAGCCATGGTGTTATTCACCTCCGTAATATTGATAATGCTTTGATTATAAGCATTACAAAACTTTATTACGGTTGCCATAAGATAGATGACCAGCACCGAGAGAGGGATGATTATGATAAATGTCATAAGGTTCAGGCGCTTTTCCAGAGGAAGCTTATCCAGCACGTGGTCCTCCCTCTCACCCCAGCGCCGCCGCCATCTCATGAATTCCCCCTGCTTCCCATGCGGAATTCCTTGGGCGTGCAGCCCACCGTCTTTTTAAAGAGATACCCAAAGTAATGGGAGTCCTTATATCCCACCTCATACCCTACCTCAGAGGTTTTCATGTTGGAGCACATGAGAAGCTCCTTTGCGCGCTCCATGCGGACGCCGGTAAGGTATTCTACAAAGGTGACGCCCATCTCCTGTCTGAAGATGGAGCTGAAGTAGCTGGGGCTTATATTTACGTTGGAGGCTACCGTGTTCAGGGAGATCTCCTCCTTTGCGTAATTATCACGGATGAAGGAGCAGGCCTCCTCCAGAACCTGGCTGTATCTGCCGGCAGTCTGTCCGTCCCTCAGGCCTATGGTTTCCTGAAAAAGCGCAGTCAGCATCTCTTTTAAACGTTCCATAGAACGGCTGTCCCTGAGGACAGCTTTCATGTCCCTCACGCTCTCCGGCAGACTGTCCATATCCATCCCCAGCTCCTCCAGGAATGTGCCTATACACAGATAGCAGTCCATCGTCACGTACTGGCGGAACATAAAAGACTGGCAGTTCTTTTCCCCTGCATTCTGAAAATACTCCTCCACAAAGGCAGCCACATCGGACCTGGTTCCCTGCTTCAGGAAACTCTCCAGCGTCTTTCGGTTCACCTTGGAGCCGTCTACGGAATGGATGTCCACCTTATCTCCTGCCGCAGTCAGAGCTTCCTCTATCTCGCTGCAGCCCAGCACCCGGTTGCTCTCTGTGAAAAACGGCTGGCAAAGGCGCGGCTGGCCTGGCTGTATGACTGCTGTAAGTCCCCCCAGGCGGTTGACGCAGCTCCCCACGCCTCCGAAATACTGAAGCTCCCTGTATGTGCTCACAAGCTCTCCAAGGCCGGACGCGCACTCCTTCGTCCGGCGCTCCACCTCAGACCGGGACTCCCCTGTAAAAATGAAAGCCCATCCCTCGTCCCCCCTGTCAAAGACCAGCACGTGATCTCTCCCTGTCATCCGCTCTTCAATGGCCTCCTGACAGGGATACCGTCTCATGGGACCAGACAGAGGAGGGGCCTGTGGTCATAAGCTTAAAAAGCATCAGCTGGTAAAAGGAAGCAGACAGTTCCAGCCCGGCCTGGGCTCCCCGCTCCAGGGCCTCCTTGAAATTGATGCGGCTGGTAACCAGATCCTTAAAAAGCCGCTGACGCTCCAGCACCGTATTCTCCGCCATCTCCAGGCGGTAGCGCTCCAGCATCTCCGCTTCCTCCCGCTCCTGCTCTATGACGGCCGCCACCTTCTTCACAGCCTCCAGAAGTTTGGAGCTGTGATAGGTTTTAAAAGATAATCCGTCACGCCGATATGTATGGCTTCCTTTGCATATTCAAATTCATTATAGCCGCTGAGAATAATAATCTTTATCCTGGGAAATTCCTTTTTCACCAATTCGCTGAGCTCCAGGCCGTCCATGAAGGGCATGCGGATATCCGTAATAAGGATATCCGGCTGCACCTTTTTTATCATGGGATATGCCAGTTCTCCGTCACTGGCCTCTCCGGCAAACTCCAGCCCCTCCTTCTCCCATGGAATGGTATTCTTAATACCGCTTCGCATCACGATCTCGTCTTCCACAAGAAATACTTTTATCATCACTGCCGCCCCTCTTATGCATGTTGATGCTGACCCTGCTTTATTCTGCTACTTAGTTTAAATTATAATTTTCCCCTTTTCAAGATATTTCCTGCTTTACTGTTTTCTGGTTTTTCCGGTTTATCCAGGCAGTGGACACGTCCATAGCCCCCCGGCAGGCATTGGTCTGATCCAGAGCGTTGAGCATTACAAAGTCATGGATGATTCCCCCGAACCGGGCGGATGTGACGCTCACCCCCGCCTGCCTCAGCTTTCTTGCATAGGCTTCCCCCTCGTCCCTGAGCACATCCGCCTCACCGTTCACCACCATCGCTTCCGGCAGCCCTCTCAGCTGGGAAACGTCTCCGCGCAGAGGAGATGCAGTGATTTGATTCCTGTCTTTCCCCGAAGGGGCATACTGGTTCCAGAACCATATCATTCCTGCTCTGTATAAATAGTAACCTTCTGCAAATTCACAGTAGGAGCCGGTGTCAAAGCAGGCGTTTGTCACAGGATAATAGAGAAGCTGTTTTTGAATGGCAGGCCCCTTGCGGAACTTTGCCATAAGGGTCATGGCGATGGCCATATTCCCTCCTGCGCTGTCCCCTGCCACAGTGAAGGTGGAAGGGTTCATCGTCAGACCCATCGAGCGCACCAGTTCCGGCGCCATGCACATTACGCTGTAGCACTGTTCATTGGCAATGGGATACCGAGCCTCCGGCGCCCGGCTGTACTCCGGAAAAATAATCAGGGAATTCGTCCTGGCAGCCAGCTCCCGCACCAGCTTTTCGTGGGTGTGAAAACTTCCGAACACCCAGCCGGCCCCGTGGATATAAAAAATAACATTGGCAGGGCCCGTAATATTTCCCGGATTTACCAGGTAAACAGGGATGGAGCCCCAGCGCCCTGTATTTATCATCGTTCTGCTCACGCCGGCGGGGTACATATACACCGGACTGTCCTGGGCTTTCTCCAGCGCCATCCGTCCCTGGGCAGGCGGAAGCTCAAATTTAAGAGGCGGCCTGGAATTCTCTTCACAGACTGCCTCTGCTTGTGGTTCTAATGGTACGCATGATCTCATTATGGTCTCTCCCTGTAGTTTATATCTCTACTGTCAGAATATTCCATAATCACATCTTTGTTCCAAAGGAGCGGTTAAATTATCCCAGATGCACAAAAAATATCAGAAATCCTGCTATTCCTGTGTAAGAATCCCGCAGATCCGTTCATATCTTCTCTCTAATTCAGGAGACAGCCCTCTGGCTTCCTCCAGCTTTTTGCTCCTCAACAGTTCCACCATCTCTGCGGTAACTTTAAGAACACTGTCTATTCCCAGATTGGCTGTAACTCCCTTTAAGGTATGGGCGGCTGCAAACGCATCTTCTGTATTCCCTGCTTCCAGCGCCTGAGTCAGCTGTTCATATGTCTTATCCTCAGGAAACCGTCTGAGAAAACGCTCGAATAATTCTGTATTGCCGCTGAACCGCTTTAACGCTCCTTCCCAATCAACGTCTGCTGCCTTTAAGGCTTCCATTGTATTAAGATTCATCTCGCTACCTCCTGATATATAACTGCTTTAAGACTCTAGATATATTCGATCATTATATCAGGAAAGCGCCAAATTAGCAACGAGATGAATATGATGAAGATAATTTTCATTTAAATAACCCTTGGCCCTAATGCCTGTCCAGGGCAGCCGAAGGCCTGCATATCATAGCATCCTGCACTGCCCTATCTTTTTCTTAAGCGTTCTGCGCCTGCAGATCTACTCTGAAAGCCGGAAGCGGCTTACAAGCTCCTTCAGCACCTGGGCCTGGCCCGATAACTCCTGGCTGGCGGCTGCGCTTTCCTCGGCCGTGGCCGAATTTGACTGAACCACTGCGGAAATCTGATCGATTCCTATTGTAATCTGGCCGATGGAACGGGCCTGAAGCTCTGATTTTTCCGCTATATCCTGGATTCTCTCTATAATCTTGCCGGAACCCTCCACCACGGTCATCAGCGTTCCCGCCGTTTCCTTTGCAATTACCTGCCCGTTTTCTACCGCATGCACAGAGGCTTCTATAAGCTCAGATGTGTTCTTGGAAGCTTCTGCGCTCTTACCTGCCAGATTGCGGACCTCGTCTGCAACTACGGCAAAGCCCTTTCCCGCCTCCCCTGCCCTGGCAGCCTCCACAGCTGCGTTGAGGGCCAGAATATTGGTCTGGAACGCAATGTCCTCGATGGTCTTAATAATATTGCCAATCTTATTGGAGCTGTCGCTGATATTCTCCATCGCTTCCATCATACGCTTCATCTGCTCATTGCTCTGGGTTACCTGCTGGCCTACCTCGGAAACCATCCCGCTGACCTCCACTGCATTTTCCGCGCTCTTCTTTATTCCGGCCGAAGCCTCGTTAATGGTAGCGGCCAGCTCCTCCACGGAGCTGGACTGCTCTGCAGCTCCCTGGCTTAAAGTCTGGGCTCCGCTGGAAACCTGATCGGAACCGGAGGAAACCTGTTCCGCCGCCCGGTCTATATCCCCCATGGTATTGTTAAGAGAATCCCGGATGGACAATATGGACCTCTTTATCATCTGAAAGTCGCCTATATATTCCGCCGACGTCTGCACAGTTAAATCTCCGTCTGCAATACGGCCCAGCACAGAGTCGATATCTTCAATGATTTTCTGAGTGACCTCCACCATGTGGTTCATGGACGACAGCATAATTCCTGTCTCATCTGTGCTGTCCGGGATTGGAACCGGACTCTTGAAATCTCCCTTTGACAGCAGGACAAGCCGATCCGAACAAGCCTGAATCGGTCTGGAGATAAGTCTTGCTATATAAGTTCCCAACACAGCAGACAAAGCCAGCCCTGCGATGATCAGGCAGATAATGGCCGCCACAAAAATCACAAACTGGCTGTGCATCCTTGCGGAAGCTTCATTTCCTAATTTGTTATTCAGGTCAATGAGCGACTGGATTGCATCCAGACACTGATCCAGATAGGGCGATGCTTCCTTACGGAAAACAGTCAGCGCCTCCTCATTCCGGTTTGCAAGTCCCATATCGATGGCTTCCTGGCGCTTCTCCTGATACAAAGGAAGATTCCTGTCGATGGCAGCTATATATTCCTGTTCCTCCGGCGTGGTGCAGTTTACGCGGAAAGCCGCCAGGGCGTCGTTGGTATCCAGCCTCAGTTCTTCCAGCTCGTCTTTTGTATTTTTCAATTCCTGCTCATCAGTGAGGTAAATCATATCCCGCACCAGAGCGGCGCCACGGTTCAAGTCTTTGCTGAACCGGCCCAAATCTCCCTGGACAAATCCGTTCTCCACCAAGACTCTGCTGTAATCCCTGTTGGTCCTGCTCAATATATACAGCCCTGCCATTCCCGATAAGCTGGCTATAATTGAAATGATAATAAAAGCTGTGATTAATTTCTTTGATATCTTCAGATTTTTATACATATGAAATCTCCCCCTGGTTATACCCTTTTTCTGACGCCATATATATAATATCGGCTTAAGGCTGCGGGCCATAAGCGTTCACAGGCACAATTTTCAATTATCCTTCCGCCCCTACCGGCGGCGGCCTGTTTTATGCAGTTAGATACATTGTATGGTGATCCGCTTCTGGATTACCGCAGATTGGTCCGGCAGTATGGAGGAAAACATTTATTGCAGGAAATAGCAAGCGGATATGATAAAATGGGGCATGCCCTTCCCGAATATTGGTAAAAGTCAAGACCACCGGCTTAGCCGGTGGCTTGTTCTGCCCCTATAAGGGGCTGTTACCTGCTTGCGCCCGGAAGGCGCACTGAAAAGTCTGCCTGCTGCACCACATTCTCAGCTGCCCTTAAAAGGGCATGTTCAGTGCTGCCTTACTCCGGCTTTGCCCCAAAGGGGGCTTGCCCCTTGGCACACGACTTTGCTTGCAAGGTGTAGTGTGTTATACGCTCTGTCGGCGTTGCCGCTTCAAATGCTGCTGCCGACGGGGAGGGCAACGGCATTTGAAGCGGCAAGAAAACAGGCTTTGCTATTTCCCAAGTCATGTGTGTGCGTCTTATACCCAATAAGGCGAAGCATGGATATTGCTTATTTCGTGCGTAAAGATTTTTTTAATCTATTGTATTGTTCTTGTGGGAAAGCGCCCCAATGATTTTGATAGAGATATTTCCCGTTACCATTTTCATACAATCCAAATTCTGTAATAACCGACTTAACAAAGGGGTTAATCTTATCTTCACCTTTATAAACTCTTTTCCCAATATCTTTTTCCAAACAGGCCCCACAGTACTCCAAGGAGTCAGAGTCTCTAATAGCATCAAAAATTTCTATGATTAACCGCTCACAGTCCCTTGCTAACCTTAAAATATATGCCCCCGGCTCATCTTGCCAGCATAACCATTGTTCGGAAACTCTACCATCAAGAAGGTCTCCTAGTGCATTTAAGAATAGCGCTGGGGCATCGCAGCCCATAAAATCAGAATTAGTTAAAATAAACTGCCTGTCAAAATCTACCTCAAACCAGCCATGGCTAATGGACAGTATCTTGAACAACATTTGCACTCACCTCATTTCTGCGGTCACGCCGTAAAACTTCGCCAGCTTGATAAGGCATAGTGGCTAATGTCCTTGAAGTCGTCCGCTTCATAACTGCCCAGCGCCGACCTGGAGAGGTGCGTCTGCGCTCCGCAAGCTGTTCCAGCGTCAGCCCACGCTCCACACCCAGGTCTTTTAGGCGTTCTTGTATGGTTAAAGCCATACTATCCCCTCCTTGCTTCGCTTCCTTGATAAAACTGGAAGTTACAAGCCTTGTTCTAACACATCTAAATCCTCATAGTAAGTTGAAAAATGATAAACACCTCTCCATCTGCGTAAAGCAGCCCATACAAGTTTATTACTCTCATCATCGTAGATTTCCCCAAAATACCCACCACCGTATTTGAACATTCGGCGCGGTATTTCATGTTCTGGTAAATCCATTTTTGATAGTTTTATTTCGGATATAATTTTACAATTATGACTACTCAAAAATTCCAATTCTGTTTCTGAATATTTCGTATCAAAAATAAACTTCATAACTACCTTTTCCAATTCATATTTATCGTTTTCATTCTTCTATTCTACCACAATTCCGAGAGCGTGGAAATGTCTTCTTTGCCGGGCTGATTTCCGGCTTTATGGACATACGGCACAGGCAGTCAAAAAAGTATCCTTTGACGATAAGCGGCGGGTGGTGGACTTGATGATTACCACCATAGCCGCCACAAGCCAAGCCCTCAACATCACATGGAAAATCTGACGGGCGGCACACCTCCCGTCAGATACCTACCTGTGTAGTCCCTTGTAAACTGTACTTTTGTATGAGCTAAACTATTATTGTCCATTTTTGGACCTCCTGTGCTTTTTTATTTGTGGTTTGCAGACCTACATCTAGTTTAGCACAGGAGTTGCTTTTATCTAAAGATATTCCTTCCACCTGCAGAGCAGGTGGTTTATTTTTACTGTGACACAACCAAATACGGCGCATACCCTGTTAATGGATATGCGCCGTATTTGCTGCCGCGTAATTGTATTAAAGTTTTCCGATAGAAATTAATGCAGAAGATGGGAGTCGAACCCACAAGGTATTACTACCACACGGACCTGAACCGTGCGCGTCTGCCAATTCCGCCACTTCTGCATGCTGCTGCTTGTGCAGGCAACGAAAATTATTATAAGGTAGGATTGCTTTTTTGTCAACCTTATTTTACAAAAATTTTCCTGTCATCACCAGATAAAGAAGCACGCAGGTGAGGATTATCATAAATGCCGTGAGTGCAATCCCGGTAGTCTGCTGTTTGGCGCTGTGGATGGAAGGCGGAACAAGGCCGGCTTTTCTCAGAGCGGTAACAATGGGCTTGTACAGCAGCAGAGTTACTGCCATATTCAGTCCTCCTTTAAACAGATTGAAGGGGAGAAATACAGGCGCCAGCATGGCGGCCACCGCTTCCCTGGGATATCCCATATAAAGGGGGGTAAGAAGATAATTCCACAACAGCATTGCAGCGGTGGAGGCGATGATTCCAAAAAACAGCCCCAGGGCCGCCCCCTTGACGGTGTGATCCCGTTTATAATTCCAGGCCGCCGGACAGGCGAAGCAGCAGCTGGAAAGAATGTTCATAATACAGCCGATAATACCTGTGCTGCTGATGCTGATCATCTCGATAAAACACACGATGACGGAGATAACCATAGCCGTCCAGGGACCGAAGATAAATCCGCCTATGGTAATCATCACATCCTTAGGCTCATAGTCCAGGAACATGACGATTGGGATGCGCCCCACAACTACCATCAGATAGGATACGGCGCAGAGCATGGCTACGGCCGTAAGTTTTTTTGTTTTTACATCCTGATTCATATAAATTCCTCCCGGTAAAATAGTAAACACCTGAAAAGCCAGGGCGCTCTTCAGGTGTCAACTGTATATGGCGGCGTTTCTTTGGAGGGCCGGTTTTGCTCCCGGCCCCTGCGCCTTCACTGACACATCTTCTTTCATCCAGACTATACTGTTGGTCCCGGTATCACACCGGATCAGCGCATCTGCGCTCGCGGACTCTGACCGCCAATCGGGAATCCCACCCTGCCCTGAAGACATATTTCCTATGTAAATGTTGTTATCAGTATATCTCTCACACTGCAATTTGTCAAAGTATATTTGAGAAGAGCAGAAAATATCCATAAGAAAAATTTAAAAAAAATTATAAAAAAACAGTTGCCAAGAAACGGTTCCTGTGCTATACTCCCATCTTTGACAGTAAAAGTCCGTAGATTGCCTTAAAATCAGGCATTCTACGGAC
>BBZN01000057.1 GCA_001304855.1 Clostridia bacterium UC5.1-1D2 | reverse complement strand
TCCCGTTTCTTGTTATCAGCTAGGGGCTGTATTGCCACAGGCAAGGTAAGTGTGAGTTGTGGTTTCATATCCTTAACAATGGGAAACTCCCTTTTAACACAGGGAAACAGGAACGTGCAAAGACATGGAATACATGCCTGCTAAAAGCGTGGAAACCGGGAAAGCAGATAAGTCAGGACTCCCCGATCCCCAACAGCGCCCCGGCCCTCTCAAACTCCAACTCAATGGTCCTGTAAAGTTCCTGATAATCACTTCGCTTCTCCCCCAGACGCAGAGGCTCTACAATCACACAAACCGCCTGGTAAAGGGGTGTCAGGCCCAGATTGCCGGCCACGCCTTTCAATGTGTGGGCCGCCTCGAAAGCATCGGTAAAATTCCCGTTTTCCAGAGCGCTTCCTAATCTTTGCAAACTTTTGTCCTGGGGCAGCTTGCCAAGAATTTTCAAATAAAATCCCTCATTTCCCACGAATCTTCTTAAGGTCTCATCGTAATCTGCTCCATAGGCTTCCAGCGCTTCTCTAAAGCTTTGCATAGGATCAGTCCTCCTTTCTGAAGATAAAATCATATAGGGTCCGGTATAACCGTTCCGGATCGATAGGCTTTGCAAGGTGCGCATCCATGCCTGCAGCCTTGCTCTTTTCAATATCATCATCAAATGCGTTGGCCGTCATCGCTATAATGGGTATCGTCTTGGCGTCTTTGTTGCTGAGATGGCGGATGGTGGTGGTGGCTGTAAGCCCGTCCATTAACGGCATGCGGATGTCCATGAGGATAGCATCATAGTGGCCTTCCGGCGATATGTTGAACAATTCCATGGCGCGCAGCCCGTTCTCTGCAGTGTCCACCACAAACCCCTTGCTTTCCAGCAGCATAACCGCCACCTCGGTATTAAGAGAATTGTCCTCAGCCAGCAACACGCGCTTGCCGGTAAATTCATAATCCTCCTCAGGCTCGGAGGCTTCTGAATCTCTTTATCTCCCAACGCCCTTGAAAATGCAGATACCAAAGTGGATTTAAACATGGGTTTGCTCATCAGCAGGTTGACCCCCGCCAGCTTGGCTTCATGTTCGATCGCAATCCAGTCATAGGCCGTCATAATAATGATTGTTACATCTGGTCCCACAATGGCCCGGATGCGGCGTGCCGTCTCAATACCGTCCATATCCGGCATTTTCCAGTCGATGAGAATCATATCATAGTACTTGGCCGTCTTCCAAAGCTCCCGGACCTGTTCCACGGCTTTGCGGCCGCTGTCCACCCACTCCGCAGTGACGCCCATTTCCCTCAGGGTGGCCACCGCATTTTCGCAGACCACCACGTCGTCGTCCACCACCAGCGTCTTTAAGTGAGAAAAGTTATAGTCCTGCTTTTTCTGGTGATGGCGCAGTTTTTCTTCCTCTGTAATTCCAAGCTTCACATCCACAGTGAATTCCGTTCCAATATCCTTGATAGAGCGGACCGTAATCTTCCCATCCATCAAATCCACAATGTTCTTAGATATGGCCAGCCCCAGCCCCGTACCGCCGTACAGCGCGGTGGTTCCGGTGGATTCCTGAGCGAAGGGTTCAAAAATATGGGGCAGGAAATCCTCGCTCATGCCAACCCCAGTGTCGTTTATAATAAAACGGATGCTTGCGTCATTTTTGCTTTTCTTCCGCAGGGCAGCCGAAAATGTAACCTTTCCGCCTTCACTTGTAAACTTGATGGCATTGCTCAGAATATTCAACAGCACCTGCTGCAGCTTCATGGAATCTCCGATGTAGTAATCATCCAGCACCGGATCTACAATGCATTCATACTCCACGCCTTTGGCAACCGCCTGGTTGTAGCAGATGGAATTGATCTCCCCAAGCAACTCATCTGTGGGTATCTTCTCACTTTTAAGAAGCATTTTTCCGCTTTCAATGCGGCTCATATCCAGGATATCATTTATCAGCGAGAGGAGAAACCTGGATGATATTCCGATTTTAGAAATACAATCTGCAACCTGTTCATCGTCCCCTATCGTCTGGGCCGCAATGGTGCTCATGCCGATAATGGCGTTCATGGGCGTGCGTATCTCATGGCTCATGCGGGAGAGGAAATCTGTCTTTGCAGCGTTGGCCTGCTCTGCCGCCACCAGGCCGCCGCCAACCGTTCCTTCTGCCGCTGCTCCTTCTGCACCACATCCGTCACATCGCTCCGCGCGATACACACCCGTCCCAACTCTTTTTCCACATAAAAAACCTGGTATCTCTTTGTCCGTGTATTTCCGTCCTCATCCTGAACTTCCAGGATAAATGAATACACGGGCTCCTTTTCCAGCTTCTGCTGCATATATGTAAAATCCAGTTTCTCCAGGTACTCCTGCCTGGAAGCCTGATCCATGGTACTATCTGCTGCGATGCGCAGCGCCTTTTGAAATTCACCTTCTGCAGCGATATTTTTTTCTTTGCCCGCATCAAAGGATATCACCCTGTGGGTATTCTTGTTTATATCCACTTCGGTCAGAAGCTCGTAATCCAGGCCTGCAATCTTTTTAAACAGCTGTTCCTGAAGCTTATGGGCGGTGATATCCGTGGTATAGTAGAATGCGATCACCTCATTGGTTTCAGGTTTCAGATAAAACCTGAAGCTTGTATTGCTCCAGAATACCGTTCCGTCCTTTCTTCTGCGCAAAAATTCAAACCGGTAGTCCGTATCTCCGGCCCCAAAGTCAACTAATATTTTTCTCTGTCAAGGGTTCTGCGGATTCTGTCCCCATAGGCTGTGTCGACTGCTGAGGACGCCAGGCGCTCAACGGTTTCATCGTAAGTGTCATTCATATGGTTTGTATCCGTTTCCGAGGTGGAAACATAACTCTCCATTACATTACAGGACACATTGACTCTGCCCTGGGTGCTCCCCTCCTCCGAGGACATCTCTATAAAGTAGGCCAGCTCCTCCTCATACAGCTCACTTTTGCGTTTTTGAAGCTGCTTTTCGTCTGTAACATCGATGTAAATACAGGAAAGCTGATCGCCGTCCGCCTCTTTAAACAACTGTAGTTATATGACACCCATTTAATTTTACCGCCCTTGCAAACCAGACGTTTTTCTCCGTAAGCCGCGCTCTCATTTTCCAGCTGGCTGTTGATGCTCTCCGCGATTGACCTTATATCCTCAGGATGAAACAGTGAGGACAGCCTATTGCCCATGGCTGCAAATTCTTCCCTGGTATATTCTATTATATCGAACAAACCGTCATTGGCTTCCACCACGGAAAAGTCCGGATCATGACGGCAAAAAAATACTGCCCCCGGTATATTATTGTAAAGGTGCAGAAGCTGATCCCGCATCTTCTTTTGGTCGGTTATATCCATGCATACCGAAACAATGGCAGGGCGGCCGTCCTCAGCAGTGATCCGCCGCCCCACATCGTGAACCCATATATAGGTTCCGTCCTTTTTCCGCAGCCGGTATTCTACCACATAGTCCTGTCCAGTCTCCAGCTGGGCGGCTACTGCCTGATCCACCATGTCCTTATCTTCCGGGTGCATACAGCAGGAAATCATTCCGCCTATATCTTCCACAAAATCAGCCTCATCTTTATAACCCAGGTAATCCAGCATCTGGCGGTTAATAAAATAATAGGGGAATCCTTCTTCTATGTATCCTCCCATCATGCCGCCGGGCACTGAATCATTGAGCAGTTCCTGGCGCTGACGTGCAATATACTCCATCACAGCTGTTTCAGGATAGTGCTCTTTGCCTCTCTGGCTGCTTCCGGGCTTAGCGAAGTGCAGGCTTTTGATTTTCCAGCCTTCCTCACACTCCCGTATTAACGTAAAAAAGGCCCGGAGATGCCAGGCATATTGATTGTTTCGCAAAACCATATCCATGGACAAATTACAGACCCGTTCTAAAATCATTTGCTGGTAGATTAAATCAAGCTGCAGGCAAAGGGCTCCAATATCTCCCGGATATCCTGACGAATATATTCCTTCATCTCGCCTAAACCAAAGGCAAACTCGTCTCTGCCTGTACCCACAAAATCCACATCTTCCGAAAGGAAGCGGGCGGCCGCTTCTTCATCACGCTCCTCAAACCAACTCCGGCAGAATGCCTGGACCGTATCCCCAGCCGTTGTATTACGCTCCATCTCTTTCGTTCCTCCGCAACTTCTTCTCCATATTAAAACGTGTTTTAACGTCCATTATCCCGCTGTCTCCACGCCTTACGCCGGGGAGATTTACCCCATCTTCAAATTGCAGCGCCCGCTGAGCGCCACTCATTCAGAACAAATCACCCGCAAGCTTTTCTTATATAACAGCCATATGAAGTATACCATAAAAACCCATAATTTGCAATGATTAGGAGCTGCCGCTAAATTCTCATTTCAGAAGGAAAGGCCAGGTTTCACTCTGTTTTTAAAAGCCCCCTCATAAAAGCTTCCAACTCCCTTGCAGGCAGGAGAAATCCGTCTTTGGAGCCTGCAGACCGGCTGCCTGAACAGTAGCTGGGCACCGCATCAAAGCCATGTTTTACCCATGCCAGGCGGTTGCCTTCTTCCACCTGCTTTTCATACTGGCCTTCCTCAAGGGCCTTGTGAATTCTCCGGCGTCCACCGCACACTGGGACGCAAGAGACGCCAGAACCTCAGGGGATGAGATATCCAGACTTTTTTCAAAATGAGCCTCGTAAACAAGATTGTGGTAATTCCACACATCGCCCCGGTGTTCCTGCACATAATACATTCCCTGTATCGCCAGATCACTGAGAAGGGGCCAGGGCTCAGGACGTGGATGGGCCTCGCAGGGCCGCCATACTATTTTAATCTGAGGATATTTTTTCAGAAGCTTCAGCAGGTTCTTATGTCCGCGATAGCAGTACGGACAGATGTAATCAAAAAACACTTCTATAAGTATCATTTCACGTTTCTCCTATTCCGCGCCTCTTACGGCGCTTTTATAAACAGCCCGGGCCATCTGACGACACGGCAGTTTCCTAAAAGGATATACAATTCCGTCCATTGAGCTTCGCCCTGTACAGCGCGTCGTCCGCAGCTTTTAACAGCCTCTGGAAATCCCCTTCGCCGCCCACCCTCTGAACGCTTATTCCTATGCTGACGCTTACATATCCGCCGCCTGCCACATGGGGGATTTTCAGGCCCCGGACCTTCCCGCGAAGCGTTTCCGCCAGGCACACGGCTTTGTCTTTGTCCGCTTTTTCAAGTAATATGAGAAATTCTTCTCCCCCATACCGCACTGCAACCGTCGTCTCAGCCTCCGTGGACTGTGTAATGACGCCGGCCACAGACTTTAACACCTCATCCCCGGCCAGATGGCCGAAGGTGTCATTGTACTGTTTAAAAAAGTCAACATCCAGCATCATTCCCCAAAGGAACGTCTCTCCTCTCTCCAAAAGCTCTCTCTTATATCCTTCCAGATAGGTGCGGTTTGACAGACGCGTCAGCCCGTCTTGATTGGAAAGGATTTCAAACTTCCGGCGCAGCTCCTGAAGCCGGCTATAGGTATAGACATAGAATCCGTTTAACGCCAGGGCGAACACAAAATGCCCCACATAGAGGAAGGGAAACCGCAGCATAAAATTCTGGGTATACACAGGGGGCAGAACGTTCTGCAGCGGAGTCCACAAAAATGCGATGAGGACAGCCAGCCCTGCCGCGCTGAATATAATGGCCAGCCGTATTTCCAGAATAAAGAAACAGATCAGGGGATAAAAGCAAAACCAGAGAGCCGCAAATCCCTCCACCAATCCTCCCGCCAGATAGAGGGTAAAAAAGACGAGAAGCATTAAAACCATGCAGATGGAACCTGCCAGATATTTCTTTGTCCTGGTCGTATAGGCATATATGGCAAAACAAAAAACCGCGCTGATTCCCGTCTCCATACCCAGTCTGTATTCCATCTTCGTTATATTTAAAACGGTCATAAGAACAGCAACACCTGCAGCTGCAATACAGATAAGCCGCAGTTGAACAGAGAGTCTGTTGGTCATATTGACAAAAATATCTTCCAGCATTTCATTGAAAAACCTTCTAACCCAATTCATGGCGTCCTCCTCACATAGATTGAGGTCATCTGACAACTTTATTTTAAATGGGAACTGAATAATTCCATCCCCAGAGTGTATCTGAACCTTTCTCTCTGCCGCTTCGCCGCTCACTTTGGGGAGAGATCAGTTTACTTGATTATAACAGACTAGCAGTTGGGTTACAATCAAAAAATCCGGCGGCAAATCCTCTTGGGAGGGTTTATCACCGGATTTTATGTATTATCCGCCTGAATACGGTCAGGCTGTTTTCTTTTTACGCAGATATGTTCTGTACTCCTTGAGGGAAGACCATACTAAAACAGCAATTGCAATGAAGAAAAAGACATTGAAAATCGGTCTCTCAAAAAATGCGCCGAAGGACTTATACTGCATAATGCCGCGCCTCAGATAGGTTTCGATCATCTCTCCGATTAGGAAGCACAGCACAAAGGGCGTAGTGGGCAGTCCGAACTTATGGTATATATATCCCACAACTCCAAATAAAAGGATTGACTGTACGTCAAAAATGCGGTTGTTGGTGGCGTATGCGCCTACGCAGCACAGTACCAGGATCAGAGGGAGAAGAATGTGCTTGGGCACCTTCAGCACCTGGACAAAACCTTTGATACAAGTCCACTCTACGATCAGCATAATAAATGCACATATCATACAGGCTGCAAATATGCCGTAAACTACATCCGCATTTTTACAAACAGCAGCGGGCCTGCACTCAGTCCGTGAATCAGGAACCCTCCCAGCATCATGGCTGTAACTCCGTCTCCGGGAATGCCAAGTACAAGGAGAGGAATCATAGCGCCGCCTATGGTGGCGTTGTTAGCCGACTCTGTGGCTACAATACCGTCAGGGCAGCCTTTTCCGAATTCTTCCGAATGCTTTGACATATTCTTGGCCGTCACATAGGCCAGCATGCCGGAAGTGGAGCCTCCGATTCCCGGAAGAATGCCGATGCCTGTACCGATAAGCGAGGAGCGCAAGAAGTTGGGAAGATGGTATACGAACTCTTTCCAGCTGAAGCCAAAGCCTCTCACTTTTTTAACTTTTAAGGTTTCCACGCGTCCGCTTCCCATACTCTCAGCCGTGATCAGGATGTCGGAGATGGCGAATATGCCAATAAGGTAGGCAGCGTATCAAAGCCGGCCATCAGGTTGCTGGTTCCAAAGGTAAAGCGGGCAGTTCCGTCAATGGGCGCCATGCCTACAAGTGCAAATATAAGGCCCAGCATACCTGCCAGGATCCCCTTAATCATATTGCCTGAGGACAAAATCGCTACCATTGTCAGGGCAAAGAAACAGATGCCGAAGTTCTCCGCCGGTGTAAACTTCAGCGCTATATCTGCCAGGGAGGGCGCACAGAAGGTCAGGATAATAAAGGAGAATACGGAACCCAGAAATGAGAATACGATCCCCAGTCCCAGGGCCTTCATGGCCTCCCCGTTCTTGGCCATGGGATGGCCGTCAAAGCAGGTGGCGATGGAGGATGCCGTACCCGGCATATTCAACAGAATGGCTGAGATAAGGCCGCCCGATATACCTCCTATATATACTGCCACCAGCATATTCAGTCCCATGGAGGGTGTCATGCTGAAGGTCAGAGGCAGCATCAGCGCCACCGCCATGGAAGCAGAAAGTCCCGGTATGGAACCGAATATAATGCCGATGCTACCCCTGCCGTCATAAGCAGCAGGGACGCCGGATGAAAAATATTGATAAATGCATTTCCTAATAATGTCATAGACTCCATAGTCTCCCCTCCTATAATTGAATTGTAAAAATGCCGGCCGGCAATACGATCTTAAATCCGTAACGGAACAGGAAAAACACTACCATCGTAAAAATGAGATCGATCACCAGCAGTTTAATCAGGTCCTTCTTTCCTCTTCTGTCCTCAGGAGCCAGGACCAGCATCTGCAGCGGAAGGTAGAGAAACGTAGAGATAATAAAGCCCACCGGTTTTAGGATAAACACATAAACCAGCACCAGCAGGCCGCTGTACAGCACGCGTTTATAATCACAGGATTCAATAGACTCACTGTCTATGGCCGCCACGTGCATCTTGAAATTTTTCACACTGAGAAACAACAGTGCAGCGGCCAGCAAAAAGGTTATAATACCAATTGCCATAGGCATGAAATCCGGTCCGATATCCATCACCTTGGACTTGGGAAGCATCTGCGCCATGACCATCATGACAGATGAAAGGGCTATAAAGAACACCCCAACAACTATGTCTCCATACTTTTTAAAAAACATTTTCATCCCCCTTTTCTTCGTGTTAAAATAGTGTTAAAATAGCGTTAATTTTTATTTTATTTCCTTACTTTATCGCTGTGCTTATTATAATTGACGGACACAAAAGAAGTAAAGCTCATAATTCTTATACAAACTATAAGTATTTTGATGAGCAATGGCGAAATTTCTAACATTTTTTAACATCTCGGATTAAATCTCTGATTTGTCTTGCTGACACGCACAAAAAGCAGGTCCCGGCCGGAATTTCCAACCAAAGACCTGCTTCTACCCTTCTATTCACTTTGAAACCGGCGGCTCATTCACTCCAAAGACAGCAGCCGCCCTTGCCCTCTGCTTTTGCCTGGTAAAGGGCCGCATCCACCCGCTCAATCACTTCTTCCACCGACTCCCTGGCATCCCAGATTGCTATGCCTATGGATACAGTTACAGCCAAATTATCCTCAAAATGAAGCGCTCCCAGCGCTCTGCAGATTTCCTCCCCCTTTTTCAGGCTGCCTGGCCGGATTTCATTTTTTTCATAACAGCCATAAATTCATCCCCTCCAAAGCGGGCTATAATATCCGTCTCTCTGGTGTGGGCCCTGAGGACCTTGCTGAATTCCCGGATGAGCCGGTCCCCTTCCATATGGCCTAATGTATCATTAATCTGCTTCAGATTATCCAGATCAAACAGATAGAAGGCGAAAGGAGCATCTTCCTTCTGCAGGGAATTCAAGGCGTCCTCCCATCCTCTCCGGTTCAGCACGCTGGTCAATGGGTCCTGTTGGGCTTTCTCTTTCAGAGCCCTTTCCTTTTCGGGAAAGGAAACCAGCTTCACCGCATGGTCAATCCGCCGAAGAAGGCTCTCGGGAGTATGTGGTTTCACCGCATAGTCGGCCGCCCCTGATTCCAGCGCATTCTGCTCCAGCTCCATGTCAGGTTTCCCTGTAACTATCACCGGAATATTCCAAGTTCTTCTGTCCCTTTTTACGGTTCTCAAAACTGCATCCCCCGCCTCCTTTGGGAGGGTGATGCTGAGCACAGCAGCCTCCAGCTCATGGGCGTATGCCTCGATGCACTTCAAAGCCGATGTATCGTCCTTTGCCTCCACAATCCGGTAATATCCGGAAAACGCTTCCCTCATCCGGTCACGGTATTCAGGATCTTCATCGGCAATCAAAAGAACCGGCCCCTTATCTTCCTCTCCGGGCCCGCCCTCCCCCTTCATCCTTTGGCTCTCCAGAGCCGGGGACGCCTGTTCCTCCAGCATTTTGCCAAACTCTGCCGCAGGCATGGGCTTTGCAAAATAATATCCCTGAACGTAGTCGCAGCCTGTCTCCCTCAGCCTCTCCAGCTGTGCTTTCGTCTCTACTCCCTCGGCAACCACCCCCAGGCGCATCCAGCGGGCCAGCTCCATAATAAACCGAAGCACTCCCTGGTTCATAGGCTTCGCAGTCTCACTCTGTATGAATTTCATATCCAGCTTGAGGATATCTATAGGCATCTGATTCAGCATATTCAGTGAGGAATAACCGCTTCCGAAGTCATCCATCTCTATGACAAAGCCCAGCTCCCTCAGGCGGCTGACCGCATCAATGATCTGGCCCGGATTTTCCGTATAAGCGCTTTCTGTTATTTCCAGATGGAGTCTGGATGCATCAGGCCATGCTTACGTACAATACGCATCATAATATCCGCTATATCTGCATGGTATATATCCGCCCGGGACACGTTGACGGAAACCGGTACGGGAGGATAACCCTTATCATCCCACTCCCGCAGATAGGAACATGTTTTATCCCAGACAAACTGATCCAGTTTTGTTATAAATCCGTTTTTCTCAAAGAGGGGAATAAACTCTCCGGGAGACTGAAACCCCCATTCCGGGTGCTTCCAGCGCACAAGAGCCTCGGCGCCTGCCAATTTCTCATCCAAAATCCTGTATTTAGGCTGAAGATAGATTAAAAACTGCCCCTCTGCCAGCGCCTGCTCCATACTGTCAATAATCGCCTGCTGCCGCAGCAGCTCGCCCCGCAGCTTATCATCATAGGCAGCGGCGTACTTTCCATACTGTCCTTTGATACTGCGGGCCGCCAAAAGAGCGCGGTCGCACATCTGCTCAACCGGCACGCTGCGGTCCTCAATCAAATAGATCCCCCACTTAACTGCCACATTTTTCGCATTGGGGAGCCCGTTTATTTTTTCATTGGCGTGAATAAACAGCTTCTCTGAATAACCTCCCTCATATTCCAGCAGGCAGGCGAACTGATCTGCGCTGAGGCGTCCATAAATCCCCGGCTCACCGGCCAGCTGCCTGTACAGATCCGCTATACCGCAGAGAAGCTGATCCCCGGCGGCGATTCCGAACACGTCATTGACCAGCTTGAAATTCTCAATGTCCGAACAGATAATATAATATCTCTGTTCCGGATTCAGGCGGAGCGTTTCACGCACCCGCTGATAAAAGAACTCCTTGCTGTAAAGACCTGTAAGGCGGTCATACTGAAACTGATTAATCATAGCCGCCGTTTCCCTCAGACGGATGATGCTTGCCACCCGGTGAAGGATAATCTGAGGTTTGTAGGGCTTGGCCACAAAGTCAGACGCCCCGTGGGATAAGGCCGCTACCTCGTCGGCCTCGCTGTCGCTCTGGGTAGTGACGATCACAGGGATAGATGACAGGGAGGCGTCTGCCTTTGCAATGGAGAGAAAGGTGTATCCGTCCATTACAGGCATTGTGATATCCAAAAGAATCAGGGAGATTTCATCCTTGCGGCCTTCCAGAACCTCCAGGGCCTGCCGCCCGTTTTCAGCCTCTAATACTTTATATTCTGAAGACAAAAGTTCGCACAGCATCATGCGGTTGATTTCATTATCCTCCACAACCAGAATCATCTTTTTTGCCAGCATACATTATCTCCTCGCTTCCTGTTAGTTTCCCGCCCCCAATGGCAAATCACAACTGCGGCCATCCTCAATTCAGATTATTATATCAAAAGAAAAACTATAGCACAAGTAATATATCCCTCTTTTGACGGCGGGCCTTTCGCCCTTCTTATTATACACGATCATCCCGCGAAGTAAAATAGAGAATCCCATATCAGGAATTCTCTATTTTAAGAACAGGACGCTCTGTCCTTTTATAAATTGCTACTCCTTATCCAGCTTTGCAAAACAGTCCAGAAGATAGTCCCGGCCCAGAATACACGACTTATATCCGTCCTCGCCCGGATATATCTCAAATACCAGGCTGCGGCTATAATTCACCTTCTTTAAGGCTTTCAAAAAGGGCATAAAATCAATCATTCCCGATCCCGGATACAGCCTGGTGTTGTCCGCCACATGCACATGGCCAAGCTTTTCTCCACATGCCAGTACAGGCTTCTCCCAGTCCAGTTCCTCAATGTTCATGTGAAAGGTGTCCAGGTGCACCTTCAAATGGCTGCTGCCCACTTTGTCAATGAGCTCCAGCACCTCCTCCGCCGTCCTCAGATAATTCGTCTCGCTTCTGTCAATGGCTTCAACCACCACATCCACCCCCAGAGAATCGGCGTACTCCATCAGTATTTTAGAGGACTCGACCATACGCCTGTCAACCTCGCCGTAGGTGTCGCCCGGCTCCACCTTGCCGCGCATGGAACCAATTACAACCGGGCAGTCCAGCTGCGCGCCCAGATCGCACTGGCGCATAAGCCGTTCAATGGCCCTGCGGCGGATTTCCCTGTCTTTGGAAGTCATAACCAGCTGCTCGTAGGCAACTGCAAGACCTGTGCCGATGGAGGATGCGCACATGCCTTTGCTCTGTATGTATTCTTTTAATCTTCCCGAATCCACAAGATCCGGGGAGGGAATATGTACCTCGATACTGTCAAAATCGTTGTCGTACAGCCAGTCGATACTCTTGTAAATATCGGGATCCACAATGGGAAACGCCGATCCCGCCGGAGCCTTCACACACACGGAAGCCCCAAGTTTAAAAGCCTTTTTTGTAATCATTTCTGCCACCCCTGTGAGAACATCCCGAAACCTTCGGGATTCATTTTGCTGACTTTACTTTTCGTACTTTTTAAGAATTTCCCTGTCAATCATGCATACCGCAGATAAACCGTTGCCAATTTGTATTTTTCCTGCTATGCAGAGAAGCATATAGGCATCTGCCTGGCTTATACCATACTCAGCCTCGATGCGGTAGATCAGATCCGCATATCCTTCCATACAGCAATAGTTCATATCCATATGGGGACACACGCCCACGGAACCTATCATTTTATCGTTATTAACCTGGGGGAATCCATAATAAGGCATATCCTCCTTTTTGATGAGAGAAACCTTCACAGTTGTGCGGCCCTGACATTCCACTGCACAGCCCGTAATCTCTCCGTCCCCCTGGGCCCCATGAACATCACCGATGCTTAAAAGCCCGCCGTCAACATTGCATCGCAAAACAACTGTGGAGCCCTTCTTAAACTGGGGTATGTCCACATTGCCGCACACCTCCTTGTTCATCCGGTCGGAAGGTATTCTGTCATACTTGGGCGCTACGCCGATGCAGCCTACAAAATTGTTGGCCGGAACCTTCAAATATTCCTTGCCGCCTTCCAGGTTCATCAGAAGATTTCCATCCTCATCATAGGTCAGAATACGGGTCGCCGCCTTTTCTGATGCAGGCATGCGCCTGTTCTTAAACCAGCCCACCTCGCCCTGAATCGAAGTGTAGCCTCCGTTTCTCCATGGCCCGGCCTGGACGTCCAGAATTTCCACTGAAAGAAAGTCGCCCTCCTTCGCTCCGTTTACATAGACAGGGCCGCATACAGGGTCGCTGCCCCCTCCGCAATCTTCTTTCAGCTCTCCGCAGTGCTCCCACACGTCGTCTTCCGTAAGAAAATGACTCCAGTTTGCATCTTCTGATTCACATATTACCACATCTCCGGGATCAATATATACCGCCGGTTTGATTTGTGGGTCGTAATACATTTTTTTAGTGTCCATGCCAATGGTGTACGTCTTGCTCATTGTAAACTCTCCTTTTTTATTTTTATGGGAAGATTCATATCGGATCATTCTCTATAATTTTGATTCCAGACCACACATCCTCGTCAGGCCACCTGTCGTAGGCCTTCTGGAAACTCCGGCAGTTCCTTCTGAAGCGGGCACAGGAATATTTACATCCCTGGCCATATCCACTGCAATATGAACATCCTTGTTGAGTATGGACATCGGACTGTAGGTATCCCTGAACTCTCTCTTGAGTCCGTAGTCTGCAGCCATACCGAGCATCACCGATGACGCCGGGCTGTCCCGGAAGAGTCTGAGCATTTCACTGATATTAAGATCGTACTTACGCGCCAATGTAATTGTCTCGTAACCTGCCTCAAAAGTCAAGCAGAAAAGATCCTGAAGGCACATTTTCCGGCCTGCGCCATTCCGGCTTGTCCCCCACAATGTATAACTCGCTGCTCATATCATTCAGCAGTTCCTTTTTGCCTTCGATCAGGGACGGCTCTCCTGATACAATCACATGCATCCGCCCCGCTTCTGCATCATTAAAATCAGCCATAACAGGGGCGTCCAGTATCTTAACGCCCTTCCTGGCCAGGGCCGGCTCCACCTCCGCTATAATCTTCGGTCCCATGCTGGCAGTGACGACGATTGTTCCCCCTGGGGAAATGTCTCTATAAGGCCGTTTTTCCAAGAAGCGTGTCCCTCAGATTATCAGGCTGAATACCATTGTGATCACTGTGTCAACCTTTCCTCCCAGATCGGCGCAGCTTTCTGCCGCGTGTCCCCCCTTGTTCTTGAGAAGTTCTGTCCTGGCAGGGTTAATATCGTATCCATAAACCTCATACCCCTTATTTAAAAGGTTTGAAGCAATAGCAAACCCCATGGTCCCAAGACCTGCAATACCAATTTTTTTCATCGTTTTATTCTTCCTTTCCTTGCCATTTACGGTTATCATTCCGGCTTTTTTACAAAAGTTTTCGGTTCTCTTTATTATGTAAAAACCCCCTCCTTTCAGGATGAATATTTCTCTCTCTGTAAGTCATAATTTTGGAATTTGAGTGCAAAATAAGAACAAATATGTTATAATGTTGTTAAACATTATGCCGCGCCGGTACGGTTCCCGCCAACGGGAGGAATAAACCTGGCCGGACCCTGTGCATCCTCCGGAGGATGCCAGGACTGGTGTAATGACATTTGGAGGGAGCCAAAATGGATAATTTACGTGTATTTATAGCTGAAGATGACCCGGTCGTTCTCATGGGCTGCAAATCAATGCTGAGAATTCTTAATCACACAATCTGCGGTTCCGCTATGGACGGAAACAGCGCCGTCCAGAGTGTTTTGGAACTAAAACCAGATATTGTAATTATGGATATAAATATGCCGGGCTGCGACGGAATTACCGCAGCCGACCAAATTACCGAAAAATTGGATATTCCTATTATTCTGGTGACCGGTTACCAAGACGAAAACTTTATCAACCGAAGCACCAAATCCCGCGTCTATTACTACCTTCAGAAACCAATTGATGAGTACGACTTAAAATCAGCTATTTCAATCAGCTACGCCAGACATCAGGATTCCCTTAATCTGAGAAACAACCTGAGTGAAGTCAGCAGCAGGCTGGAGGACGCGCATGAGGAGCTGCACGAGGTCAAAAAAGAGCTGGATACTACCAAGCAGGCCCTTAACGACAGGAAGATAATTGAGAAGGCCAAAGGCGTATTAATCGATAAGTTCGGTATGCCGGAAGTGGCCGCCATGAAATACCTTCAAACCACCAGTCAAAAGAAAAACATCAAAATCGTCGCTGTTGCACAGGATATTCTGCGTGCAGACAAGGAATTTAATTTTTAATTATGAAAAATATATTTGATGCAATTTCGCAGCTTCCGCCTTTTAGTAATCAAAATCAAATCAAAGTTTCTCATCAGCAGCTGGAGTCCCTGGGACTGCGGCTTCGCCTTGGCGAAATTCATGCCGTCATTTCCAACAGCCCGACGGAAATAACAAGATTATGGGAAACCCTTTGTTTTTATCAGGAGAATTCTCTGCTAACGCCCCAGCTGTTCGGTGAATTGGATTTTGCGGAATATGACGTGAAGCAGGAGGTGTTTCTTCTCACCGGCCTTTTCCCCACTTTGTCTATATTCGAGAACATTTTTATGTTTGAACCTTCGATGTATAATCAAAAGAGGCTGAGTCTGAAAGCACAATTCAGGAATATGCTGGAGAAATTTAATCTTCATGTCAATACCCATACGCTGCCGAAAAATCTTGAACCTGAACAAAAATCTGCTCCTCGCACTGTTGAGAGTCTATGTACATAAACCCTGCATCGTATTTATTCCTGAATGTCTGGACCGCTTTATTGAACACGGCTACGCAAACACGCTGGAAAACCTTATTAACAGCATCAAAGCAAAGGGCACATGCGTGGTGTTCTTTACATCCCTGTATGAACTCGCCATGTTATATTCAGACCGCGTATCCATCATAAGAAACTGCAAAATTATAACGACGGACATCACCTCCACAGTCCAGAGATACCCCCATGATTTCATGAATATATTCATGGGCTGGGAATTCATTGGCAGCCAGCAGGGGGAATCGGATGTAAGCCTCATATCCGTTGCGCCTGACGTGAAGGACATCGCTTCTTTTAATGCAGATTTAAAAAACACCCTTCAGCTGATGTGCTCAGATATCCTCAGCATTACACACGGGAACACCTGCCAGATTTTGTTAACGGATGAAAAATTGAAAATACGCAGAACCTCCAGTTATTTCGATACTCCCATCGATTATTTTATTTCGGAAGAATGATCGGACGTTTTTTAAACAATAAAAATATGAGTCCATTTATACTCAGCCAGCAGGACGCCGATGAAATCAACAGGGGCGTGCATTTTGAAGGTTGTTTTGTCTGTGTGCCGATTAAAGTTAACTATGGCACCACGCCCTGATTCTCATATCATACGACTGCAAACTGCGGGAATTAAACGAGCGGGACACCGCCCTCCTTATTAACTTTGCCAGAGAGATTTCCATATCCATTGAGACGTCCCTTTTAATCGGCCGCTCCTCTCTCGTCCAGGAGAGCCATCACAGGATCAAAAACAGCCTGCAGACCATAGTAAGCCTCGTCACTCTGGAAAAAGAAAAACTTATGAATGAGAATCTCAGCGAGGCGGTGCCTGTGCTCACCACAATTATATCAAGGGTAAAAGCGATCGCGATTGTCCACGACCTTTTATCCCACCAGGCGTCCGGCAATAACCTGATGGATCTTGCATCCATACTTAACAGTATATCCGAGAGCTATAAGAATGTGGCCTCACTGCATTTCAGCCTGAGCAACGCCATCATTCCCTACAACAAAGCCCTGTCCATAGCCCTTGTTATCAATGAACTGCTGAGCAACAGCGTAAAACACAGCATGATTGAATCCCAAAAACTGGAAATCACCATTGTCTGCAGCCAGGTTGACAATATCATACACTTAAGCGTAACGGACAACGGCGTTGGATTCCCGGAAGATTTTGAAACTTCCCCCCACAACGGAATCGGATATGACATCATAACAAATATCGTAGAGTCACTGTCCGGCGAAATTAAATTCTCTTATGATAACGGCGCAAAAACAGAGATATCATTTCCCCAAAGCACCGTATACATCATATAGTTCCAGGATCCAGGATCACCTCCAGGGTTTCTCCCCGGGGGAAATTCTGTTTCAGGCACCTGTCCTTATCTCCGGGTTTCTGTACGCAGCAGAGGACATCCTGGTCGCCGCCTATAGGGTTGGGCGTCCAATACCAGACGCCGGGTTTGAATATTACGCCCTTTCCTCGTTTGATTATGAAGGCTTCCGCAGCTTTGTAATCTGCTGTCTCCTCCGGATCCATCCCCTTATTTTTTGATACTATCAGCAGGATGTCTCCAGTAAGAGGAAGCATAATGGATTCCGTCTCAAACTGACGCTCCAGGACGCAGGTCCTGAAAGGCCTCATATACAGACGGGTAATACCTATCAGCATCTGGTTTGTTGTGGTGTTAAAAACGCCTACGGATGGCCAATACGTATATCTGTCCTCTGCAATGGCGTCATTGTCGTCTGCAGGCGTCTCAATCACGGTTCCATACTGTTTAAATCCTTCCGGGGTAAGCTCCCGGGCCTTAATTCTGTATACCGGCATAAATTACCTCCCTGTCCAATTCTCTGATGAAAGCCGCCATTTTGGGGCAGCCTGCATTACTTAATGGTTCCTGCCCGTTCGCGGTCCAGAGATATGCAAACTGCAAGGATGAGAACGATACCTGTACAAACCTCCTGCATCTCCGACTCAACGCCCATGATGACAAGGCCGTTGCTGAGCATGGAGATAATCATTGCGCCTACAAGGGTATTAAAAATGGAACCCACGCCTCCTGCAAGGCTGGCGCCTCCCAGCGAAACTGCCGTAATACACTCGAACTCGTATCCCACGCCGGTGGTGGGAACTGCCGCTCCCAGCCTGCATCCCATGATAATTCCGCCGATTGCCGCAAGTATTCCCGACACAAGAAAACCGAGAATGTTGATCTTCTTTGTAGGAATGCCATTCAGCTGGCATACTCTCTTATCTCCTCCTATGGCTATACAATATCTTCCGAATACCGTAAATTTCAAGAGAATAAAACAAACAATAAAGACCACTGCAAGGATAATAAGAATCCTTGGGTACTTGCCTATGGACTTCATCTCCCTACTGAAGGGAATAGAATTGCTATGAGAGTAGATGACCGTGTATCCGCCCAATATCATCTGCATGCCTATGGTCGTAATCATTGAAGGAATCTTGAGATAAGTATATACAAGTCCGTTTATAAGGCCAACTGAGGCGCCAATCAATATTCCCGCAGCAATGGCCAGCAGAACATTTTTCTGTGCAATATCGGCACATACAATCCCTGCAAACCCCATAACAGCGCCAATTGAAAGGTCAATACTGCCCTGAACAATCACAAACAGAAGTCCAAAGGCCACAATCGCCATAACGGCTGACTGCTGCGCAATTGTTTTCATATTAGTAAATGTCAGGAATCTGTCCGTCTGAGTGACGGCAAATATCAGGAATACCGCTAAAAAAGCTATGTAGGGAAATATCACCCTGATATTTGTATCTTTAATCTTGCTTTTTAAACTATTCATCCCATAGAATCCTCCTAAAATATATTAGATCATATAACGAACCAGCTCTTGCTCTGTGATATTCTGGGAACTGTCAAAATGAGCGCTGATTTCACCTTTTCTTACAATGTAAATCTCGTCGCTCATAGAAATAAGTTCCGGCAAATCGTCTGTGACCATAAGTATGCAGGCCCCGTTTTGCGTCATTTCATTCATGAAATTGTATATTTCTTTTCTGGCGCCCACGTCGATCCCCCGGGTGGGATTATCAAAGAGCATTATCTTTGAGTCTCTGGCAAGCATCTGGCAACAATAATCTTCTGGCGGTTTCCGCCGCTTAAGGAACCGGCTTTCACCCCCACGTGATTCGCTTTTATAGAGAGTTTCTTAAAAAAAGCATTGGATAAACTGCTTTCACTGCTGCCGTTAACAAATCCGAATTTTGCTATCCGCTTGAGGGACGGCAGTACAATATTTTCCCTGATGGTAAATAAAAGAATGAGTCCTTCCTTCTCCCTGTTGCGCGGTATATAGGCCATTCCCTTGTCAATGGACGTGCTGGGCCTGCGTTTGTCATACACTTCCCCATTTACCACAACCTGCCCGGTCACGGCAGAAGCGCTGCCGAAAACAGCAGGCAGAATCTCGTCCTTGCCGCCTCCGCTCAACCCGCCGATTCCTATTACATGTCCCCTCTTTACATCAAGGGAAATGTTTTTAAACTCATTTTGAAGGGTCAGGTTTTTGAGGGACAGAACACATCGTCCTCGTCTCTGACGCCGGAGCGGTCCCGGACGTGGGAATTGTCGATTTCCCGGCCAACCATCATGGCGGAGATTTTGTCTTCATCCGTATCTGACGTCTTTATCTTGTCCACAAGCACGCCGTCCTTCAGAATGACGGCTTCATCACACATTTCAAAGATTTCCCCCATACGGTGGGTTACAAAGAGTACAATGCTTCCATTTTCCCTGGCCTCCCTCATCTTTTCAAAGAGAATTCCCACATTCTTTCTGGAAAGGGCTGCAGAAGTCTCATCAATCAACAGGACCTTGGGCCACGTCTGAATTGCCCTTGCAAACTCCACCAGCTTCTGCTCCTCCAGGGTGAGATCTCCCACAATGGTATTGGAACGGATCTCCGGGCATACAGGCGCCAGAATTTCATCTGCCAATCTCTGCTGTTTTTTAATATCATAAAGACCGCATCTGCTGAATGTCTTTTCATTGCGGACCAGAAGATTCTCCGACACCTTGATGCTGGGAATAAGCCGGGCTCCTGCAGTACAATTCCGATTCCGGAATCCCTTGCTTCTTTTGAATTAGCAGGATTGTAAACCTGATTGTCAAGCAGAATCTCTCCTGCAGTCATGGGTTCAATACCTGCCAAGATTTTTGAAAGGGTAGATTTACCGGCACCATTCTCCCAACAAGCATATGACTTTCCTGATTCCAGCTCCAGCCTCTGATCCTCGTTCCAGTCCAGCGCTTTCACCCCAGGATAATATTTTTAATACCTGTTATTGTAAGTGTGTGCTTCAAAATTAACCTCATTCCAGGTGCAGACACCCCTGGGGCGTCTGCACCATTTTATATTTTCTGCTTTTTGATTGTGTTATTTGATTCTTTCAAGAGTCGTAACTACGGGAACCGGGCATTCAACCATCTGCTCCAAATCCTTTGTTTTGGCATCTGGATTAAATGTCTTGCTGAACTTCTTTGCGTCAATCTCACATGTGCCTGTTACGAATGCATCCTCATAAAGCTGGATATTATCCGGGTAGAGCATCAGGAGGCCAAATGAAAGTTCTTCACAGTCAGGCTCATAGCCGTTAATGTAGTCGAAGAGGGATACCACTGCCGCCCATTCAATGG
This sequence comes from Clostridia bacterium UC5.1-1D2, assembly GCA_001304855.1. Taxonomy (GTDB): domain Bacteria; phylum Bacillota; class Clostridia; order Lachnospirales; family Lachnospiraceae; genus Enterocloster. Next base: position 5,403 of record BBZN01000057.1, on the reverse strand, counting down.
AGTAGGGGTCTGAGAACGTATCGAAATGCTGCTCTCCGTTATGCATGGCTTCGCGGCACTCGTCAAGGACGTCGATACCGCCAAGTCCAACTTTTCCGTTGAGCCCTTCTGCTGTAAGAGCTTCAAGGCAGCCCAGAGCCACATCGTCATTGGTTGTCCAAACACAGTCAAACTGTCCCTTGTATGCGGAAAGGAAGTTTTCCATGTTTGCCATTCCCTGCGTACGGGTTTCATCTGTGCGCAGTCCTGCAATAATCTCAAAATCGTCGCAATCCTCTGCGAACATTTCCAGGCCCCGGTAACGGGCGTCCGCTACGGACACGCCCTGTTTTCCGCCGGATGCAACCACCTTGTGAAAACCTGCGTCGTACAAAGCTTTCGCCTGTTCATAACCCGAGATTTCCCAATTGCAGCCCTGAAGCATAATATAGGAATCGCCCTCATACTCCGACGGCAGGAAGCCGGGGGAACGTCCCGTCACAATCACAGGCACGTCATAATCATCCGCCACCTCAAGCATGGACTCGATTGTAGCGTCCTGGTTGCCGTTGAGGATGATTCCGTCAACTCCGTTGGCGCACAGATCCATAATCTGGTTGTACTGGGCAGTGTCGTCGCCGTCTGCATCCACCACCACATACTGGATGCCAAGGGAATCGCAGGCTGCAATGGCCTGGTCGGCCCATACGCGCCATGCAGCGTTGGAGAGCTGCGGGATGGAAATACCTATTTTAATCTGGGAATAATCCTTTTCCTCCGCTACCGCCGCAGTGGTTTCCGCCTCGTCTGTTTTCTCCGCCGCAGCTTCCGTCTCCTTGGCTGCCTCTGTTGCAGATGTATCTGCTTGGCAGGGGCGGATTCTTTTCCCGAACCGCAGGCCGCAAGTGAAAATACCATTGCCGTACCCAGAACAACTGCTAACATTTTTCGCTTCTTCATAAAAATAATTCCTCCTTTTTTATATGCTTAATGCATTAGTTACATATTGGTTATTCAAAATATCCTGTTGAGCGCAGAAAGCCGACGTCATGTTCAAGCATTCTGCAGGCGTTATCGTGGGTTGTATGCTGGGGCTCAGGCGTGCAGATTCCCTGGTATCCTATGGAATTCAGCATGCGGAGCAGACCCGTATTGTTGATCACTCCCATATCGGCCTCTGTGTAGTAGATGGTTTTCCCCTCATATTTATGGGTCATGGCATTGCCCTTCCAGCAGTCCTCATGACAATAATCAGGCTCATAGACCATGCCGTTTTTAATATGCACATAGGCAATATCATCTTTCAAACGCATAAGGCCGTAGGGAAATGCCTCAGCAGAGGAATGGAAGTAATTTGTGGCGTCATAATTGGTTTTAAAGGCTTCCGAGTCAAACTGATCGATGAGCCATTTCATATTATCCGGAGTCCAGGTATAATCAATGGGCTCATTTTCAAGGGCCAGTTTAATACCATACTGCTCCGCGGCGTCAATTGCATCCTGCCAGTACAGTTTGAGCTTCTCAATATCGGGCAGGGAATTTCTGAAAAATCCTACGCCGTAGTGAAGCACGACACCGGCGCCAAATCTGTGGGCTATCTCCACGGCATGGACCAGTTCCTCAGAAAACTGTTTTCTGTCGGCGGTAAATTCCTCCTGAAGGCCGATGCCGGACGCCACAACGCCGACATGGAGTCCCGCTCCTGTGATCTCCTCATAGGCCTTGTCCACATCCCGGTTTTTGTATGTATAAGGATTGTCCGGCTCTCCTGTTTTGTCAAGATTAACTGCCCACAGCTCAAAATTCCATATATCAAAGGACTTTGCTGTCCTGATAATATCTGAGATAGGTTCACTGCTGAAATTATTTGTACTCATTCCGATTTTCATCATTGTTGGGTATCCTCGCTTACATAAATCAGTCGTTAGTGATAATTATATGATCTCTGGTAATGTCCTCCAGCCTGCGGCAGGCGCTCATTCTCATGGCGTTCATCAGCTCCCAGATGATCTTCTGGGTAAATAAAGCGATGCCCCTTGCGCCTCCCCCCTCGGCATACTGGATATAGGGCCTTCCTATAAGAACTCCATCAGCTCCAAGGGCAAGGAGTTTAAATACTTCCTCCCCGTTTCTCACACCGCCGTCTACAAAGATTGTAAGGCTGTCCCCTACGGCGTCTCTGATCAGCGGCAGGGTTTCACAGGTGGCAAGGGCCTGATCCAGGCAATTCCCCCCGTGGTTGGAAACCACAATACCTCCCGCTCCTGCCCGGGCGGCTGCAACAGCCGATTTACGCTGTTGATGCCCTTCAGGATGAATGGAGTCTTTGTTATAGAAAACAACTCCTTAAGCTGCTCTGAGGAACGGGGATATGTATCCCTTCCTCCGTTGACGGACTTATTTGGAAGCCCGATGCAGTCAACATCCTGACCGATTGCCATGACCCCCGCTTCATCGGCCATACGTATTTTCTCCTGCACTTCCTCCCTATCCCAGGGTTTGATTACAGGAATGGCCTGTTTACCGCTGTCCTTCACCGCCCTGAGAGGGCCGGTATAGGAAAGAGGTCCGAAGGTATCCGGAGTGAAGGCAAACACTCCCAGAGCCGATGTTCCTTTGATCAGATCCATTGTAAAGTCGTAGTCGTCCTTATAGTGGGTGGTGGGATTAAAATTGCCAATCATGCCAAAGGGCGCCGACGCAACAGGCGCCCGGAATCTATGCCCGAACAGCCGGATAGAAGTATCTATCTCTGTGCCGTTTCCCCCTTGGTAAACCGTCTCATAAGAGATTTTTATCTGCTGCAGTTTTCTGTAATTCCGTTCAAAGGAAGCGCCTCTTTCCGTAGGCGTGCCCGGACAATTAACGCCGTTGCAGTACCTGCATAGCCTGCAATAGCCCGAGACATAGTTTCTTCCGGCCTCCCGTATCTCCTTTAATTCCTTAATGACTTCCGAATAATGTAATCTGGTAATGGATTCATCAACATCGAAGTCTTTGTCAATCAGCGTCCCCTTCCCTAATTCCATGATTTCCCTCCTTTTGGCCAAAAAAGCCACTTCAACTAAGTTGAAGTGGCATTCATCACCATTCAGTATTCAAAAAGTATCCCCGTCAATACTTTTTACATTGCTTATTATAGCACAGTATTTTTTTGACACAATAGGCTATTTTTAATAAAAAAAAGAATATTTTTTAGTAATTTTGACTACTAACAGTCCGATTTCTCTTTTCCTTATGTACCTTTTACACCAATCCTCCGTCATCCGGCATTCCCGCAGCGGCCTCTTTCACGTAATAAAATACCGTTTGCGGGAACCTGTGTCCGCCCTCCGGTCACAGTCCAAGTTCCTCCACCCAGGATGCAGCGGCAGCTTTTGAGATACTGCCGCTCAGCAGCCGTCCGGGAAGCCATTTAGCCTTAGGGGAACAGGAGGGACGCAGCTTCTCTTCTGTCCTGCCAAGTCCGCTGCCGCCGGAAGTGGCAAAAGGCACAATCGTCTTTCCTGAAAATCATAGCTCTCCAGAAAAGTGTTGATGATGGTTGGAGCCACATACCACCAGATGGGGAATCCTACAAAGACAACCTCATAGCTGTCCATTCCTTCCACGGCTCCTGCGATTGCAGGGCGGGAAGCAGGATCCTTCATCTCCAGGCTGCTGCGGCTTTTTTTGTCCATCCAGTCCAGATCCGCTGCCGTATAAGGCTCCTGGGGCCGGATTTCATAGAGATCTCCGCCTATGGCAGAGGCCAGCGCCGCGGCGGCTCTCTTTGTCACACCGCTGCAGGAAAAATAGGCCACTAATATTTTCTTATTCGTCATCTGTCTCCTCCTTTTTTTTCTTTTCTTCATGCCTGCGCATCAGAATCTGCTCTTTTTCATTAACCCCTGTTCATAGCGCTCAATTTTTACATTTAAGGTATCCAGGGAACGCTGCATATCGGCCATGCGTTCCTCCAGCCTGACTCTCTGTTCAATGAGTATATTTTTTCTGGCGTCTATGGTGTGGTCGCCCTGCCTGAAAAGCGCCACATATTCGATAAGGGCCTCAATCTCCACTCCCGCCTTACGCATACATTTCATCAGCTCTATCCAGCCGCAGGATTCCTCGTCATAATCCCGGATTCCCCCCGATGTCCGGGGAACTTTGGGAATCAGGCCTATCCGCTCATAGTAGCGCAGGGTATCGGCTGTTATATCGTATTTTTTACAAACTTCCGCTATGGTCATACCTTTCTCCTTACAGGCACATGGTCAGTATTTTGCGGATATCCGCCTGATTCAACGGCTTATAGCCATGGAGGATGCCGCCGCCGCAGGCTTTTTCCGCCATAATGTCAAAATTACGGTCATCAATGCCAATGTCGGTCAACGTGGATTTTAACCCCAGCTTGTTAAACAGGAAATCCTCCGTCAGCCCGATACTCTTCTCAGCCACCTCCATCTCCGGAAGGGAGGCGTCAATGCCGAACACATTTACGCCGTACTGATAGAACCGCCCCCGCAGTCGTCTCATCCAGAACATACCGCATCCAGCGCGGAGTGACGATGGCAAGGCCAAGGCCATGGTAATATCGTAGATAGCAGAGAGCTCATGCTCAATGGGATGGCAGGTCCACTCGCAGTTCTGCAGAGCTCCTGCAAACCCATTGATGGCCCAGGAGCTGGTCCACATGAGGTTTGCCCTGGCCTCATAGTTGTCCGGCTGCTCCAAAGCCACAGGCGCGTACTTCATCACGGTTTTGATCATTCCTTCCATAAAGCGGTCCAGCATATACATGCTGCCGCCCTCCGGTACAAAATAAATTTCAAACAGATGGGACAATATATCGGAGGAGCCGCAGGCAGTCTGGTATTTGCCTACCGTATACGTCTCTGTTGGATCCAAAAAAGAAACTTTCGGCTGCATGGGAGGGAATATCCTGCCTATTTTATCCTTTGTCTCAGGATTGCTGATAACGCCGCCTGAGTCCATCTCGGACCGGTTGCCGCCAATGTCAGCACTGTGACGATGGGCAGGCATTTTTCCACAGGGACTTTATCCAGCAGGATATCCCATCCGTCGCCGTCATAGTAGGCGGCGGCGCCGATATATTTGGTACAGTCCAGAACCGAACCTCCCCCTACAGCCAGAAGTACGTCAATGTTTTCCTTTTTACAGATATCCGCACCTGCATTTACAGAAGAAATCCTTGGATTGGGATCAATGCCTGAAAGCTCAAAGAGCGTCAGACCTGCGGCCTTTACCTGTTCCACAACACGGTCGTAAAGACCGCTTTTCCTGATGGAACCGCCTCCATAGCACAGCAGAACATTTTTGCCGAAGGCGGCCAGCTCCTTTCCCAGGCTGCCCAGCTGGTCCGGTCCAAAGTATACCCTTGTGGGAATGTCATAAATAAATGAATTCATATTAATTTTCCTT
>BBZN01000056.1 GCA_001304855.1 Clostridia bacterium UC5.1-1D2 | reverse complement strand
AGGAGAAACCGGGCCTGAGGGAGAATGACGGGAAGTAGGAGAAATCCGGCCTGAGGGAGAAACGCCAGAGGAGGGAGAAACCGGGCCTGAAGGAGAGACGCCGGAGGAGGGAGAAACCGGGCCTGAAGGAGAGACGCCGGAGGAGGGAGAAACCGGGCCTGAGGGAGAAACGCCGGAAGCAGAGGGAATCCGGCCTGAAGGAGAATAACTGGGAGCAGGAGAAATTTAGCCAGGAGAGAACGACCGAAGTAAGGAAGAACCCAGCCGGGAGGGGAACCGCCGGTAGAGAAAAGCCTGACCGGGGGAGAAGAGCCAAAGGAAGGAAAAACTCAGCCTGAGGGAGAAACACCGGAAGCAGGAGCAATCCAACCGGGAGGAAACCGCCGTCAAAAAAAGCCTGACCGGGAGAGAACGACCGAAGTAAGGAGAAACCGGGCCTGAGGGAGAGAACAGCCCAAGTAAGGAAAAGCCAAACTAAGGGACAAACGCCGGAGCAGGGGAAATTCAGCCGGGAGAAACAGCCGGTACGGGGAGAAGCCCGCCCATAAAGGAAAACAAGATTGGATATAATAAGGCCCGATGAAAAACGGGATGTCACGGATTCTGAATCCAGACAAAAAACTCACAGGCGCCACAAGGTAAGAGGGATATAAAACGGAGTGATTATAATGGATAAAAATGTAAAAGTAACCTGCTGGGGATGCCGCGGTTCCGGCCCTGCTCCCTTTGCCGCACAGATGGAATATGGGGGAAACACCTCCTGCTTTACCGTAGAAACCGGGCAGACACTCCTGGTTCTGGACGGAGGAACGGGATTGGCGGCATTTGGCCGTGATCTGGCCGCCGGCCAGATGATAACCGGGATATCCATATTTTTATAAGCCATCTGCACCTGGATCACATCTCGGGGATCCCTCTGTTTAAACCATTGTTTCAGCAAAACCGCAGGATCCGCTTCTATGGAGAGGGACGGGAGGGCCGCTCCCTGCAGCAACAACTGGAGAATGTATTAGGACCGCCTTATTGGCCTGTCTCTCTTAGCCGGAGCGGCGCTTCCATAGAATTTACAGAAGTGAAGGCAGGCGTAAGATTCTCTCTTTCCGATACGCTTGAAATCCTGCCGCTCCGCTCCAATCATCCGGATCAGACGGTTTTATACGTTATAACAGTAGAGGGAACCACCATATTTTACGGCCTTGACTGTGAACTGAACGACAAAATGGCAGAAGCATTATCCCCGCATGCTGCAAATGCGGATCTCCTTATATGCGACGCCCAGTATTCTCCTGAAGAATACATGTTCCATAAAGGCTGGGGGCATTCCACCTGGGAGGAAGCTCATAAGCTTGCGGCGGCCTGCGGGGCGAAATGGACCTGGCTTTCCCATTTTGACTGGGAAGCGGACAGCCTGAGCCTGCTTTCACTTGAAAAAAAGGTAACTGCTGTCTGGAATAATTGCGAATACGCACGTGAGGGAATAGCCCTATGGCTGTAAAAGGCAAAATTTGATTGAATTAAACTTATGGAACAGCAGACATTTATTGCAAAGTCACAGTCCCTTTGATAGGAAACAGTTATCGGATATAAAAGACGAACATGGGCTCAATGTGTTCGCCTTTCCTCGTTTCAGGGAACATGAAGAAAATGGATCATTTTGAAAAGCCGTTTTCAAACGCACCCTAAGAACCTGTGATATGTATCTCCCCAGCCGCTCGAAGCCTCATAACAGGAACACACAGGAATTATCTCCCAGCAAAAGCTCATTGAACCTTTAACAATCTTGTGATACAATAATATGCACGTTAGGGAATCACCCTATGGCTGTAGGAGTCAAAATTTTAAAAGCAATGGCGAGAGCTTAATCTGCCATTGCTTTTTACATATGGAAAATGACAAAACACTATAAATATTAAATATGTAAAAGGGAGAAGAATCATGATTGGAACAATCGCCAACGCAGGCGCTATTCTGATAGGAAGCACCATAGGAAGCACTTTTAAGAAGGGGATCGGGGAAAAATACAAAAATATAATGATGGATTCCATGGGCCTTGCTGCTACCGGCCTTGGGATTAATTCCGTAGCCCAGGCTATGCCTGAGTCAAAATACCATGTACTCTTTATTGTGAGCCTGGCTTTAGGCGGCCTAATCGGAACGAGGCTGGATCTGGCCTCCGCTTTTGATAAACTGGTTGGGAAGATTTCTAATGGCTCCAACCTGGCCCAGGGCCTGTCCACGGCAATTCTGCTGTTCTGTGCAGGCACACTCTCTATTCTTGGACCTATGCAGAGCGCGCTTCAGGGAGATAATACCTACCTGTTTACCAATGCCATTCTAGACGGAATAACCTCGACTGTCCTGAGTTCTACCTTCGGATTTGGCATAGCCTGGCTGCTTTGGTGCTGTTCTGCTGGCAGGGAAGCATCTATATGCTGGCAACGTTTATTGAGCCTTTTATCACAGATTCTCTTATGACGGAGATCAGCCTGGTAGGCGGGCTTTTGATTCTTAGCAGCGGTCTGAGCATCCTGAACATCAAGCATGTGAAAACACTGAACCTTCTTCCGGCTCTGTTAGTTCCCCCTGTGGCAGTGACTATTATGTCTGCATTTGGGATTTAACATGAAGGTTTTAGCTTGATTCCAGGGGCTCCTGCAGCCCCGCTATAGCCTTATCTGTACAAAGAACGCCTATATCCGGGGGTTTTGCATCTGTTTGTAACAAAATGTCCCTGTTACAGATAAGCGTTGGTATTAGGAATGCTTGCCCTCACTTATTTCCGGAACCTTTCTTAACTTTGTTATATGCTGTTATGAACAATACGGCCCAAAGCATAGGAACTACTGAATATCCTGGGCTGACTTGTCCTTTATTAAACAATACATATCCAGCTCCAACAAAAGTTAATATCGTGAAAAGGATACTTAAGGAAAAAAGGAATTTTTTTAATGTTTTTTTATCCATATATTGTCCTCCATAGATGCCGATTTAGCAGCCTCATAAGCGGGAAGCTGTTGATTTGAACTAATTCTAATGCTGTTTCTGCAGCTTTGCCTGATGCTTTTATGTATTCTTTCAAAGCATGATTCTCCTTGATGTTCGTAAAGCTAAATTTACTTTTTCCATATTCTCTTGTCGATCTGGTAAAAAATTCCGCCTAATAGCAAGCAGGAAATACCAAATATGCTCATTTTTACCGGGTTAAAATCTGGTAATAGCATATATCCTAATCCGCCGCCAACTACTAAAGCAATGACAAGCAACAGCAATCTTCCAAAGCGTTTCATTGCCTTACCTCCGTCCCCTGAATTCCTGATTCTTTGTGGATTTCATCTTACCATATTACTAAATTATCTACAACAAAAATTCTGGTAAAATCCGCGGACTTGAACCCTGTATATAAGGCGTGTTTGAACATTGCTTTCCGGCATATGCCCCCATAGCGGCATATTTGGCCCCAAATTCAGGTTATGCAGCCCGCTATGCGCCCTTCATTTAGCCAAAATCTTCCATTTTCATACCTTGGCCTAAATAAATCAGTTGATTTCTCCGTCCATATCGTTTACATTATAGGTATGTGCTTGCGCAATGTTATGTGTTAGTGCTAATATTATGATAAAACGAGAAGGGCGATGTTATGTCTAGAAAAAAATTACCCTTGACGATATAGCCAAAGAGACAGGGTTATCTAAATTTTCCGTATCCAGGGCCCTTGCAGGAAAATCGGGAGTCAGCGAGGAGACGAGGAAAAAGGTGCTGGCGGCTTGTGATACCCTTGGATACGTCAAGAAAAATCAAGTAGATTTTGTTGCGGTAAACCAATATGTTATGATGATAATTCCTCAATATGACGCTCAGGATACCTCCTTCTGGATGAAGGTCATACTTGGGGTTGAGAGTGAGTTGAACAAAAACGGTTACGCCCTCCACCTGAAAGTCATAGACCAGACGGAGAACGGAATTGAAAAGAGTGAATTAAAGGATGCGGCGGCTGTCATCTTTGCAGGCCATGGCAGCCTACCCTACGTTGTAAAGCTGAAGGATCTGAGAAAGCCGGTGATGGTCATGACTTACGCTCCCTACAATATGTTTGAGTATGACACAATAAGCCTCAGCGACAGGGAAGGGGCCTGTGTGCTCTGTGAGAAAATGATCTCAATGGGACACAAAAAAATTGCTTACTTCGGCCCCATGAACAGGCCGTCTATGAAAAAGCGTTTTGACGGCATCTACGAGGCGGTAAAAAACAGCGATGCAGAGATTGTGGCCGTCTGGGACAAATCCAATTACTATGAGGCGGAGGATATCTATACGGAATTGAAAGTGAGAAAGGAAAAGGGTACTCTGCCCACCTTGATTATGTGCAGCACAGACACATATGCCCAGTCCCTTATGTTTTATTTTGAATAAGTTAGGTTTGAGTGTACCTAACGATATTTCCATAACAGGCTTTAACAGCGACCTGGACAGTGCGCTGCCTATCCCGTTCACCAGTATGGGAATCAGCAAAAAGCGATATGGGGAGGCGGCTGTCTACCATTTAATGCAGAGGATTGAACGTCCGGAGATGCCGGTGAGAAGAATTCAGCTGGCGCCGGAAATGTATATCAGTGAAACTACAAGATCCCTGCTGTAACGCCGCTGTTTATATCAGGTAAATTAACCGGTTGACTGTGAGAATCTACGGGAACATGGAAAATGCTTCTGCCGAAAGGGCAGGGGCATTTTTTAGGTTCTGAAATAATAATAAATAACATAAAATTTGCATAATAAATACAAATATATAGTTGACTTTAAAAAACAATAATGATAATATTAGGGTAACGATAACAAATTGCATAAAGAGAACGCAAAAACCAAGGGGGTGGTTAAACAATATGCATAAAAAAGTTATCATGTTAGGCACCTTTGACACCAAAGGGCGGGAATTTAAATATCTCTACGATGAGATAATGAAACATGGCGTGGAAATTACGGCCATGAATGCCGGGGTTATGGGGGCTACGGATCTGTTTCCTGTGGACATACAGGCTGAGGAGGTTGCCCTTGCAGGAGGGGAGGAGCTGGAAAACTTAAGACGGAAGGGGGACAGGGGACTGGCCATGAAGGTTATGGCCCGGGGAGCTAAAGCACTGGTTCAAAGTCTATACCAGGAGGGAAAGCTGGACGGAATCATAGGCATGGGAGGGGGAGGAGGAACCTCAATCGTATCAACAGCCATGCAGGGCCTTCCTGTAGGAGTTCCAAAGGTATGCGTTACCACCCTGGCGTCTGGAGACACCTCTCCCTATGTATCTACGAAAGATATCGTGCTGTTTCCCTCCATTGTGGACATCTGCGGCATCAACCGGTTTTCACGGATGATTCTCTCCAGGGCGGCAGGCGCTGTCTGCGGGATGGTGGGGCAGGAGATAAGACCTTCTGAGAGCGACAGGCCTCTGATTTTTATCTCCATGTTTGGAAACAGCACCAGTGTGTTGAACAGTGCATGGGGCTTCTGGATCAGCCGGATACGACACTATGGTATTCCATGCCACCGGAACAGGGGGAAGGGCCATGGAGGAACTGATTCTCCAGGGATATCCCACAGCTGTGCTGGATGTAACCACAACAGAGTGGGCGGACGAGGTAGGGGGAGGCGTGCTCTCGGCAGGGCCGTCCAGACTGGATGGACCGGGAATAAAAGGAATCCCTCATCTGATCGTGCCAGGCTGCGTGGATATGATTAATTTCGGACCCGGGGATACCATTCCTCCTAAATTCAGAGACGGAAGCAGGCTGGTATATGAGTGGAATCCTATGGTAACTCTTGTGAGGACGGACCGGCAGGAGAATGTACAAATGGGGATCGTATTTGCCGGGAAAGCAAATGCCTCAAAAGGCAAGGTAAAGTTTGCATTTCCATTGAGGGGCGTATCCATATTGGACGGAGAGGGCCAGCTTTTTCAGGATTGGGATACCAACCGTCTTTTGTTTGACACCATAAAGAAGAACCTGAATCCGGGTATTGAAGTGCGGGAGATAGACGCCAATATTAACGACATGGAGTTTCACAGACAATTGTTTCCATGCTGCTGGAAATGCTGGATAGTGACTAAAAGTGATTTTAAAAATAATTAACTGCAATCTTAACTTAACTTACACAAAAAGGAGAGAATGATATGCCCCCCATTGCCAGGAGTGAAATCCTAAAAAGACTTAGAACGAACATAGAGAATAAAATTCCTATCATTGGAACCGGCGCAGGAACGGGAATCTGCGCCAAGTTTGAGGAAGCGGGAGGAAGCGACCTGATCATTATTTACAATTCGGGACGATACCGCATGGCAGGAAGGGCCTCAGATGCAGGACTTTTGGCCTTTGGAGACGCCAATGCCATTGTTATGGATATGGCCGGAGAGATTCTTCCGGTTGTAAAGAATACCCCGGTTCTTGCCGGTGTGAACGGAACGGATCCCTTTAAGGACATGAGGCTGTTTCTTAAAAAAGTCAAGGAGATTGGATTTTCCGGCGTCCAGAATTTTCCCACTGTAGGCCTTTTTGAAGGCAGGGCCAGAGCCAATTTTGAAGAGACGGGGCTCGGTTACTATAAGGAGGTGGAGATGATTGCCATAGCCCATGAGATGGATCTTCTAACCACCCCCTACTGCTTTGAGCCTGAGGAGGCAAAAGCTATGGCAGAAGCCGGAGCGGATCTGATCGTAGCCCACATGGGCTGTACGGTAGGCGGCACGATCGGGGCAGAGTCTATCGTAACCCTGGAGGATTCGGTGAAGAAGATTCAGGAGGTAAGAGATGCGGCTGTGTCTGTACGGCCGGATATCATTGTACTCTGCCACGGAGGCCCCATTGCTGCGGCTGAGGACGCAGAGTACGTACTGCAGCACACAGAGGGGGTTCATGGTTTTTACGGGGCATCCAGTGCAGAGCGGTTCCCCATTGAGGCTGCAATGCCGCCTCATATCCGCAGATTTAAGGGAATCCGGTTCAATGACATATAAGGCTGCGGGTATAGACCTGCTGAAATTGCCTGAGGGTAACAGCAAGAATACGTGGAGGAAAATAGAATGGCAAGAATTGAGAGAAGCGAGATTCTAAGAAGATTAAGGGATAATATTGACAAAAAAATTCCCATCATAGGGACAGGGGCTGGTACGGGAATCAGCGCTAAATTTGAGGAAGCCGGAGGAACCGATCTTATAATTATTTATAATTCCGGAAAATACCGTATGGCGGGAAGGGGTTCCGTTTCAGGCCTCCTCGCCTACGGGGACGCCAACGCCATTGTTATGGAAATGGCGGGGGAGGTGCTTCCTGTTGTAAAGGATACGCCTGTACTGGCCGGAGTCAATGGTACGGATCCCTTTAAAAATATGAAATATTTTCTGACGCAGATAAAAGAGATAGGTTTTTCCGGCGTGCAGAATTTCCCTACCATCGGCCTGTTTGACGGAAACTGCAGGCTGGTGTTTGAAGAGACGGGGATGAGCTATGACAAGGAAGTGGAAATGATACAGATTGCCCATGAGATGGATCTTCTCACTACGCCCTACTGCTTCAATACCAGAGAGACAGAAAAAATGGTCAGGGCGGGAGCCGATATTATTGTAGCCCACGCAGGATGTACAGTGGGCGGCTCTATCGGGGCCGGTTCTGCCATGACCCTGGACGACGCTGTGAAATACGTGCAGGAAATCCGGGACGCAGCCTGTGAAATCAATCCGGATATTATGGTTATCTGCCACGGAGGCCCCATTGCCATGCCTGAGGACGCAGCTTATATTCTGCAGCACACCCATGGGGTTCACGGCTTTTACGGAGCTTCCAGCGCGGAGCGTTTCCCTGTGGAAAATTCCATGCCGGATCATATCAGAAGGTTTAAGAACATTCAATTTGCTGATTAATTAAAAGGGAGGAAAAACAATGAAGAAAAAGACGTTAACACTGGCGGCAACCGTTTTTATGGCGGCAATGGCTCTTTCCGCCTGCAGCACCGGCAATGACACGGGGACCGGATCGACCGCCGCGGCTCAGAGGTTGGAAACCTCCGGGGATACCGCAGAGGCGGCGGAGCAGGAGACGGAGGTGCAGAGCGAAAAGATCCGCCTGATGAAAAAGTAAAGATTGGAATTACGGTTCCCTATTCAGGCTTTGTGGCTAACCTGGGTGAGAATGCAGTTAACGGCGCCCTTCTCGGCATTAAGATGGAAGGCAGAGAGGACGATATTGAATTGCTGATTGAGGATACCAAGTGTGAGGCGGAGCTGGCTGTTACAAAGTGCAGCAAATTAAAAGAGCAGGACGGATGCCGTTTTATCATCGGCTCAGTTACCGGCTTTGAGGGGGACGCCCAGGCCGACTGGCTTAAGAAAAATGACGACGTTATTTTTATGCCCGCCTACTCTGCCACCCAGGATATGACGATGAGAGACTTTTCTCCCAATATGATCCGGGCGGGCTGGACCGCAGATCAGGTAATGTTCGACTTTGGAGAATACATAGCAAGGGAAGTGGGCTATAAGAAAATAATCTCTATCGGAGCCGATTATTCCTATCCCTGGGGTCAGGCCGCCGGATTTGCAAGAGGCTTTATGGAAAACGGGGGAGAGGAAATCAATTATATATGGTATCCTGAGGGAAATCTTGACTTCAGCTCCATAATGACTCAGGTTTCTTCCATGTCGGGAGATTATGACGCTGTATTCCTGAATGACGGCGGTTCTCCTATTGTTGCCTTCTGGAAAGCCTGGGAACAGTACGGGCTGAATAACAAGTTCGGTCAGATAATAGGAGGAACCAACGTAGCAGACACCAATGTTTTATCCGAGGTTTCCGACGGCTTTGTGGGCGTGCTCTCTGCAAGTTTCTACTGCGACGGAGACGAAAATGCCTCAAACCAGGAATTCAGAAAGGCATTTATAGAGGATTATGGATACGAGCCGGACGCAGTGGCGGTTCAGAGCTTTGACACCATCCGCTGCATTATCCGGGGTCTGGATGCAGTGGGCTGGGATACCACAGATTTAGACGCCATTGTGGATGCAATCTGCAAATTAGAGGTAACAGATTCGCCCAGAGGCAGCTTTTATTTTGACGAGTACCACAATGCGGTTCAGAATGTGTACGTAAAAGAGGTGGTTATGACGGATCAGGGGACCATGGCAAATGTTATAAAGAAAACATATGAAGATGTAAGCCAGTTCGGGCCTTATGAGAACTACAAAGAGCAGTACATGCAGTTTAAGGAGGACGCCAGAGATTACCCCTACACTACCAGGGAGGCCTATATGAAGGATCTCAGGGAAGTTATGGGAGATGAGTATGCGGACGCCCTTGAAGCAAACGGAGGCTGGAACAATTAATTTGTCTGAGAATTGACAATTTGCCTGAGGGGGAGCGCTGTGGAGGCACTCCCTCCGGGAGGTTGGGGGACTTAGGATGATTTTTGTATCGACATTTTTAAACGGTCTGACAATTGCCGGCTACCTGTTTTTAATGGCCTTAGGACTAAACCTTTCCTTTGGCCTTATGAATATTGTAAATATGTCTCACGGAACCATGTATCTGGCAGGCGGCTTTGTGGGCTGGACGGTTTTATCTAAGACAGGCAGCTGGTTTCTTGGGCTTCTGGCAGCCGGAATTGCTATGGGGACCTTTGCTTTTCTGGAAGATTTTTTCTTTCTGAGAAGGGCCAGAGGGAATATGACCATGGAAACGCTTATTACATTGTCTGTTTCCATCATAGGGGCGGACTTGATTGTGGGAATATGGAGCGGACGCACCAGGCAGGTAAAGATCCCCAAAATTCTGCAGGGAGCATTTCCGGTAGGGGAATTTTATTTTCCAAAATACAATCTGTTTATTATTTTATTTGCAGTTCTTTTTGGTGTCCTGTTTTGGTTTGTACTGAAAAAGACAAAGATTGGCATGATTATCCGGGCGGGGGTAGATAATTATGAAATCGTATCCACTCTTGGGATTAACATCAAGCTTCTGTTCTCCTGTATTTTTACCCTTTCCGGCGTGCTGGCAGGGTTTGCAGGTATGATAGGAGGAACGTTCCAGAATCTGGTATCCGGTCAGGACTCTGCGGTTATGGTATACACCTTCTTATTGTAATCATAGGGGGAATGGGAAGCTTCGAGGGGGCGATTATGGGCTCTCTGATTATAGGCATGGCCTTTACCTTCGGCTCCCTGATGGCGCCTCAATTCTCGCAGTTCTTCCTGTTCGCTCCGGTGGCCATCGTGCTTGTATTCAGCCCCCATGGAATATTTGGAAAGGGGAGGTGAGGGAAATAGACGGTATCCTTAAAAAATTACCTTTAATAAAAAGAGCGTCCCTTTTGATTCTCATAGCAGGGCTGCTTGTGATTCCCCTGTTTACCAATGATTTTACAATGACAATGATCATAAGATACATGTATTACGGGCTTCTTACCGTATCCTTTGGTTTTTTGGCAGGAGAGCTGGGGCTGTTTTCATTGATGACGCCGGTGTCCCTGACTCTTACCGGTTATACTATCGGCCTGTGCAGCTTAAATTTTCCGTCCCTTTCATCCCTTCCCTGATTATGGCATTTTGCGTATCAATGGGCTTTGCCGCGTTCTGCGGCTGGATGGCAAATAAATCCAGGGGGTTTCGTTTCTTATGCTGACCCTGGTATTCTCTCAGCTGGTCTATTCCCTTGCTCTTCAGTGGACATCTATGACCAACGGAACCACCGGGCTTTTGGGAATCCGGTTTCCCGATGCGATGGAGGTATTCAGCTCCAATACAAAAGTAAACCATTATTACTGGACCCTGGTTATTTTCGGCCTTACCATCCTGCTTATATACTTGCTGATCCATTCCTCCTACGGACTGAAACTGAAAGGAGTCAAGGACAGTGAATCCAGAATGGCGGCCCTTGGATACCGCACAGGCCTTCTTAAATGGTCGGCCTTCATGATCTCTTCTTTTGTTTCCAGCGTTGCAGGCGTCCTGTTTGTATACAATACGGGCATGATCAATCCTGAGATAATGACCTTAAATTCCAGCAACCAGGCGCTGATTTCCTCCATACTGGGCGGCGTCAACAGTGTGCTGGCTGGCTCCATTATAGGAACGGTTATCAACCGGACCCTGGAGCTGACCCTGGGCGGGCTCACCAGAAGGTACGCAACAATTGTGGGCGTTCTATTTTTAGCGATTATCCTTGCTATGCCTGAAGGCCTTATTTCCATTGTAAAAAGGCTCCTCTATAAGAATATGGGCAAAGGGGGAAAGAGGGATGAGTGAATATACAGGAGCGGCTCTTGTGGTGGAAGGCGTTTCCAAGCTTTTTGGCGGAGTGAGGGCTGTGGACCAGGTAAGCCTGACTTTGGATAGAGGCAAGAGTACGGTGATGATTGGGCCTAACGGCGCCGGAAAGACTACCCTGTTTAACCTGATAGCAGGAGTGTATCCCCTGGACGAGGGGAAAATTACTCTTTTTGGCGAGGATATCAGCAAAGCCTGCATTCAGAGGAGGAGTGAACTGGGGCTTGCCAGAACCTACCAGACCTGCAATCTTTTTAAAGAACTGACGGTGGAGGAGAATCTATATCTGTCTATGAAGAACAGCTGCTGGAGAGCCTCCAGAGGCTGATGGAACCATTTCTTTCCTGGCAGTCCAATAAAGTAAGAAAAGACAGGATTGAAGAGATATATGAGATGGTTCAGCTGGGGGAACTCAGGAATACCCAGGTGCTGAATATGTCTCACGGGCAGCAGAGGCAGCTGGAACTTGGGATGGCTATCATCAGTAATCCCAAGGTGATACTGTTTGATGAACCCATGGCCGGTTTGAGCCCAACGGAGCGTGTTTTTATCGGGGAGCTGATCCGGCGGCTGGCCAGCGAAAAGATAATTTTAGTCATAGAACATGATATGGATTTTGCCCTGAGCATTACGGACAGGATCGCAGTCCTGGACCATGGGAAGCTGATTCGGGTGGGAACCCCTGCAGAGATTCAGAAGGATCCGGAGGTTCAGAAGATTTATAAACTGCATGATTAGTTGGAGGTATGGGGACATGGGCGAAGAAAAACAATTTTCGATTGACGGATTGAATGTGTATTATGGAAAGGCTCAGGTTCTGTACAATCTCTCTCTGAAGGTAAATCCCGGGGAGAGGGTTGCCATCCTGGGCCGCAACGGCATGGGAAAGACCACTCTGTTAAAGTCGGTGTTCGGAATCGGAGGGGTGAGGCGGCAGGGCAATATTTTGTATGGAGACAAGGAGTGCCAAAGCCTGTCCTCTTATCAGGTGGCCAGACAGGGGATCGCATATGTTCCCCAGGGATGGCTGTTATTTCAGTCCCTCACGGTGGAAGAACATTTGGTGGTGGCGTACAGAAAGTCAAACCTTCCCGGTGAGTGGACGCCTGAGAAGGTATTTGAGACGTTTCCTGAGATTGAGCGAAGAAGGAAAATAAGCGGAACAAAGCTGAGTGGAGGCGAGCAGCAGATCCTTACCATTGGAAGGGCGCTAGTGACAAATTCCGGCCTTCTTCTCATGGATGAACCGTCGGAGGGGGTATCGGCCATGGTTCTGGATAGGATTGCTGCCATCTGTGAAGCCCTTGTTAGTCAGGGCAAAAGCATTTTGCTGGTCGAACAGAATCTGGAGCTCGCCCTGAGGATTGCAGACAGAGTCTACATTCTCGTCAACGGCGCCATTGTCCATTCCTCGCCCAGCGGAGAATTTCGCCTGGACAAGGAGAAACAGCGCATGTACCTTGGAATTTGAGACAGCATACAACCAAACAGGCCCGGAAGCATTTTGCAGATGCTTTCGGGCCTGTCTGAAGCTTGCCAGATGGAACAGCGGAATGTATAATGGAATATACCGGATAAATTTTTAAAAAATAAAAACGGCGGACAGCGGCACATGCAGGGAAAGGAAGGGCAGATGGCGGAAGAACATATATTGATTTTGGATATCAGCAGGTTGAAAGAGCCTTCCGTTTTTGAGGCGTGTCTGGAGAAGGTTTCTCCCCAGCGGCGGGAGCAGGCAAAGCGCCATGCGGCGCTCTCTGGGAAATGCCAGTCTCTGGGAGCCGGTCTGGTTCTCAACGAAATTTTGGAGCGGTTCGGCCTGGACCCGAAGGCTGCTGTTTTGAAATACGGAGACTACAATAAGCCATACCTTCCAGACCGGCCCGGGCTTCATTTTAACCTGACCCATTCCGGTAAATTTGCCGGGGGAGTCTGGGGCGGCTTTCCTGTGGGGATTGACATTGAACAGGTGGATAAGCTGCGGGAGGCGTCGCCGGCCGGTTCTTTCACAGAGGAGAGCGTATGTGGCTGGAGGGCCTTTCCTGCGGGGCGGAGCGGACAAAGGGGTTTTTCCGCCTTTGGGTTTTGAAGGAAAGCTTTATAAAAGCAACCGGACTGGGTATGAGGCTGCCTCTGAACGAATTTCAGATTCTCATAGAGGAAAATGAGGTAAGGGTGAATCATCAGGTTAACCATAAAGTATATTATTTTCAGGAATTTGAGCTGGAGGGCTGCGTGGGGGCCGTGTGTGGGGAAAACCGGCAGGTCATGTCCTGGGGTATAAAAAAAATTTCAGCTGGCTGATTTGATTGTACTTGACAAATGCCGGTTTGGACCTTATAATCCCACTAAACCTACTTGTTAACTATGAATTGAGAGAAAGGAAGGGGCCGCATGGGAGCAGAGTCGAAGATTTATAAGGGAGTGACAGAGCTTGTGGGAAATACGCCGCTGGTGGAAGTGACAAATATCGAGAGGGAGGAAGGCTGAAGGCCACCCTGCTGGTAAAGCTGGAATACCTGAATCCTGCAGGAAGCGTGAAGGACCGGGTTGCGAAGGCGATGATTGAGGAG
Organism: Clostridia bacterium UC5.1-1D2; assembly: GCA_001304855.1. GTDB lineage: Bacteria > Bacillota > Clostridia > Lachnospirales > Lachnospiraceae > Enterocloster. Next base: position 12,267 of record BBZN01000056.1, on the reverse strand, counting down.
GGGGAGCGCACAGGGAAGTTAAAACCGGGCTCTGTGATCATCGAACCCACCTCAGGCAATACGGGGATCGGGCTGGCTGCCATAGCCGCAGCCAGGGGCTACCGGATGATCCTCACCATGCCGGAGACAATGAGCGTGGAGCGGCGCAACATACTGAAGGCCTATGGCGCGGAAATTGTACTGACACCCGGAGACAAGGGAATGAGCGGAGCCATAGAGAAGGCGGAGGAGCTGGCAAAGGAGCTGCCGGACAGCTTTATTCCCGGACAGTTCGTAAATCCTGTAAATCCCAAAGCCCACATAGAGTCCACAGGACCTGAAATCTGGAATGCCACAGAGGGAAGGGTGGACATATTTATAGCATCCGTGGGAACGGGAGGCACCATCACAGGTACAGGAACCTACTTGAAGGAAAAGAAGCCGGGCCTTAAGGTGATTGCCGTGGAACCTGCCGGTTCGGCCGTACTTTCAGGGAAACCTGCGGGACCCCATAAGATTCAGGGTATCGGAGCCGGATTTATACCCGGGGTTCTGGATACAGGTATCTATGATGAGATAATTACCGTGGACAACGAGGCCCCCTTCAGGCTTCCAGGATGCTGGCCAGAACCGAGGGGCTGCTCACGGGCATATCCTCCGGCGCGGCGCTCCATGCAGCCCTTCAGGTTGCCAGGCGGCCGGAGAACGAAGGCAAAACCATTGTGGTTCTGCTGCCGGACAGCGGCGACAGGTATTACTCCACCCCTTTATTTGTGGAGGGCTGACTGGGTTAAAAGAGAATGGAATAGTAGAGGCCGCGCTCCTGTTGAAGGGGCTGCGGCCTCCTCTGCGCTTTACCCATAAAATATACCTGGCGGGACGCCGGCTGTGATTTGCTGCCCCGGCTCTTTCAGGCATGACAAAAATCCGGATGTGTTCATGAAAACAGGCCCGCAGGAATAGGATAGGGGTAAGAGGTGTTTTCAGGTGATAAAACATGAAGGTTCTCGTATTTTTGTCGGAGGTGATGGTGCCTCTGATTCTATTCTATATTGTAGGATTCGGCATACTGTCCCGGAGGCCGGTTTTAGATGACTTTATAGAGGGCGCGAAAAAAGGCATGGGCACAGTGGCGGGAATCCTCCCCACCCTGGTTGGCCTGATGGTGTCCGTAGGCATCTTAAGGGCTTCCGGCTTCCTGGATTTTCTGGGAGGGGTACTGGCCATGCCTGCCGCCCTGATACACCTCCCCCCTCAAATCGTACCCGTGGTTCTGGTGCGGCTGGTTTCTAATTCTGCAGCCACAGCTGGTGCTGGATATTTTCAGGGAATACGGCACAGATTCCTATCTGGGCCTGGCGGCTTCCATCCTCATGAGCAGCACTGAGACGGTGATGTACTGTCTCAGCGTTTATTTTGGATCCGTGGGGATCACGAAAACCCGGTATACTCTGGCAGGCGGGCTTTTGGCCACGGCAGTGGGAATTGCCGCCAGCATGGTTATGGCAGGGGCTATGGCTTAGGCCCAGCTGAAAAACATCAACGTTTGTACATCCTTTATTCTGACATCTCCCGATCGGGATAACATCACCCCGCTTATTTGTAAAATGTACGTTGGGAATCTCTCCGGCACCTGGCTTTGGGGCTGATTTTCCGCCAGCCCCCCACAAATTTAGGCGAAAAGAAATTTTCAAAACTTTTTGATAACAAAGGACGTAAGTTTCTTTGGTAACTTCTATGCAATAATAGGAATATAATTTCATTTTTGATAATTTTTATTTTATATTTATAATAATTATTTCAAAAATGAATTGACATTCTCAAAAAAATGTGCAAATATATAGGTATGAAATGAAAATATTTATTAAAATTAACCAAAAAGGGGGAATTAATTATGACATTTGGAATTCATCACACATGTCTGACCGTCAGCAACATGGAGAAGTCTCTGACTTTTTACAAGGACGGGCTGGGTCTTGAGATTGTCAAGGATGTGGACGAGCAGGGAGAGCGTCTGAGCATGGAGACTCAGATGGAAGGCGCTCATAACCGTCTTGTATGGCTTAAGACGTCCAAGGGCAACACTCTGGTCGAACTTCTGCAGTATTTTCATCCCGTGGAAGGCCTTTCCTTCCGACGCCAGATGCTGCGATGTAGGCATGCCTCATATTTCGTTTCTGGTTGACAATATCGATAAGACATATGAAACACTTTCTGAGATGGGAGTAACGTTTACAGCGCCGCCCATGAGCTGTGATAACAGCACCTTTGAAGGCGCCAAGACCGCTTACTGTTACGATCCCGACGGTATATTTGTAGAGCTGTTTCAGATCCCGGTGGATACGGAAAAATTTTATTAGACAGAGGACAGGCTTTCATAAAACTCTACCAGGAAAACCTGGAGAAATAATAATATAAAAGGAGAAGGAGCTATGAAAAGAAAAAAAGTTATTGCACTCACTTTATCGGTTTTCATGCTGTTCAGTCTGGGGGCATGCGGGTCGTCAACAGCTAAGAATGAGGCAGAAGTATCTCCGGAGCAGACACAGGCATCCCCGGCGGATACAGGGACGGAAAAAGGGACGGATGCAGAGACAGAGGCACAGGAGGGCGGACGTGTATTGGGACTTGTTCTTCTCAACGGAGCCATTGAACATTGCCAGCATTTTGACGAGGGTGTGAGGGATGTTGCGGCAAAGAACGGCGATGAGGTTATCACCCTGGACGGAGCTTATTCGGTTGAAACCATTAATAAGTGCATCGAGGATCTGGTAGCCAGGGAGGTGGACGCCATCATCGTAGACGCCCTTGACAAGGAAGGGCATATTTCATCCATTAAAATTGCAAATGCCGCCGGTATTCCGGTTGTACAGTCCGACAACATTTGTGCGGATGAATCGGTTGTCATTGGCATGACCGCTTCCGATAATTATGACGCCGGTTATCAGTGCGGAGTTGACGCAGCTGCAAAAATGGAGAAACGGGGAGAGACGGGAAAAGCAATATGCCTTGAAAATCCGGGCGCTCCGGCTCCCGAGGCCCGCCTTGAAGGATTTCTTAAAGCCTGTGAGGATAAGGGCATTGAAGTGCTGGCGGTGCAGCCGGGGGCCGGAACCGAAGCGGCTGCCGCCACCACCGAGAATCTGATTCAGGCATATCCTGAGGCCAATATCTGCTTCTGTATCGACGATCCCGCTGCAATGGGCGCCTATTCTTCCCTGAAAACTGCGGGAATGATTCCAGATTGCCTGGTGTACGGAGTGGATGGAAACACGGAGAATAAGGAGCTTATCGCTTCCGGTGAGATTGCCGGAACCGTTCAGCAGGATCCGTTTTTAATGGGCCAGACGTCTGCAGAATTTTTCTATTCCTACTGGGCCAATGAGGACTATGAGTTTAACGTAACGCTGCCGATTACATTTATTAACAGTGATAATGTAGCGGATTACCTGTAACCGTTTCCGGCTTTTATGGAAATCCTCAAAAAAGAGCAGCTCATAAGGGGGTGGACTCCATCCCCTTTTGAAAGGGGATGTTTCTATGCATGAAGTTACATTAAGAATGAAGGATATACAGAAATCCTTTTCTGGAATAAAGGCTCTGAAAAATATAAATTTTGAGCTTAGAAAGGGTGAGGTCCATGCCCTGCTGGGGGAGAATGGGGCAGGGAAATCAACACTGATAAAGATCCTGTCGGGAATTTATCAGGCGGACGGCGGCAGCATTGAAATAGACGGAAAGACAATCTCCATACATAACCCGCTGGATGCAATCAAACAGGGAATTGCCGTAATACATCAGGAATTGATTTTGGCGGATAATATGTCCATCGCCGAAAACATATTCATGGGGCGTGAACGATGTAATAAATTCGGTTTCATTGATTTTAAAGCTGCCGAGAGGGAAGTTCAGGAACGGCTGGATTTGCTGGGCATTGATCTGAAGGCGGCTACGGTTATAAGTAAGCTCAGCACACCGCAGAAGCAGGTTGTAGAGATTGTAAAAGCATTGACCTATCATGCAAAGATTGTGATTATGGATGAACCTACGGCATCCCTCAGCAACAAAGAGATTGAAATGCTGTTTTCAATTATAGAACAGTTAAAAGAGCAGCATATTTCCATCATCTATATTTCTCACCGGATGGAAGAAATTTTTCATATTTCAGATCGTGTTACAGTAATCCGTGACGGAGAGTACGTTGATACCCTCAAAACAAAAGATACCGATGCAGATGAGCTGGTGCGCCTGATGGTCGGCCGCCAGATCTCCGATTACTATTCCCACACAAAGCGGAAGCTTGACCAGGTGGTACTGGAAGCGGAAGGTATCTGTACGCCGGATAAGCTTAAAGACGTGACGATCAAACTTCATAAGGGTGAAATACTCGGACTGTCCGGGTTAGTTGGAGCAGGACGCACAGAGCTGGCAAGGGCCATATTCGGCATAGACAGGATAGAGTCCGGCGTCATTAAAATAAACGGCCGGCCGGCAGCAATACAGTCCCCCGGAGATGCAATCAAAAACGGGATTGTGCTGATCCCCGAAAGCCGCAAGGAGGAAGGGCTCATTCTCGGCAATACGGTAGGATTTAATATCACCATCACGGTTTTGGAGGAATTTATTAAATTTATCCATGTAAAACAGGCCAGGGAACAGGAGATCATCCATACGTTTTTTTCCAAGCTTTCAATTAAAGCCAGCTCTCCGAGACAGGCGGTAGGCTTATTGTCCGGCGGCAATCAGCAGAAAGCGGTGGTTGCAAAATGGCTTGCAACCAGGCCGGATATAATTATTATGGACGAACCAACACGCGGAATCGATGTGGGAGCAAAGGCTGAAATATATGCGCTTATGGATGAGCTTGCCAAACAGGGCACCAGTATTATCATGATTTCCTCTGAACTTCCCGAGGTCCTTGGTATGAGCGACCGTATTTACGTCATGAACAACGGCAGGATCGCCACATGCCTTGACGGAGCAGAAGCCACCCAGGAAAATATCATGAGTTACGCAGCGGGGGTTAAAAATGATTAAAAAGAAAGTTGAAACGGTGAAAAAATACACGGAAAGTAAATTACTGCACAGCGCCAAAGAACTTTTGGGCATACTGGTTGCCCTGATAATAATTTGCATTATTCTTACTTTTTTAAGTGAAAAATTTCTCCGCATTACCAACGGCATTACAATTCTGAGAACTACATCCATTAATGCCATTGTAGCAATCGGAATGACCTTTGTCATTCTTACAGGAGGCATTGATCTTTCTGTTGGCTCTATTATGAGCCTGGGCGGGGTGCTTTGTTCGCTGATGATAGCGCGGACCAATATCGGCATCATCCCATCCCTGCTCATCGGGCTGTCTGCAGGCGCCGCCGTCGGTCTTATTAACGGACTATGCATCACGAAGCTGCGGCTTGTTCCCTTTATTGTTACGCTTGCAACAAGCTACGTAGCCCGGGGCGCTTCCTATCTTTTGACAAATGCCCGTCCGGTTTCCATAAAAGAGGAATTTTTCTATGAGTTCGGAAACGGCATGATTGGCAATATGTTTCCGTACCTGATTATCTATATGCTGATTGTATTTGTGATTTTCTGGATCTTACTGAACCGTACAAGATATGGAAGGCGTATTTTTGCAATCGGCGGAAATATGGAAGCTGCAAAATTTTCCGGGATTAAAATCGATCGGATTATTATCATTACATATGTATTAAGCGGAGTTTTGGCGGCATTTGCCGGGATTATAACCTGCGCGAAGATGTACAGCGGCCAGCCTGTTATCGGTGAGGACGCGGCCATGGATGCAATCGCCGGAGTGGTTCTGGGCGGGACGTCCATGACCGGAGGATTCGGAACGTTAACCGGAACCATAATCGGCTGCATCATCATTGCTGTCATTAATAACGGCATGAATTTGATTGGCCTTAATTCTTTCTGGCAGCAGGTGGCAAAGGGTCTTGTTATTCTGATCGCAGTATATGTGGACGCCATGAAAAAGGCGCGCAAAAATTGATTGCACGTTCAGAGGAGATGATAATAAATGAATGAGCAGATACAGGAATTAGAAGGGATTTCAACGGAGTGCAGAAAAACAATATTAAAAATGATCCACCATGCCAAAAACGGACATGTGGGGGCTCCCTGTCGGAGATAGATATTCTTGTGGCCCTGTACTTTCGGATCATGAACATAGACCCTGAAAATCCCGGCTGGATGGAAAGGGACCGGTTGATTCTGTCAAAGGGGCATTCGAGTCCCGGCTACTATACGGCTCTTGCAAAGAGAGGCTATTTTGACGAGGCGCTGCTGGACACATTTGACCAGATTGACAGCAGGCTTCAGGCGCATCCCGATATGAACAAATGTCCGGGAGTTGACTACAGCACCGGGTCGCTGGGACAGGGCCTTTCTATCGGCATAGGAATGGCCGAGGCGGGGAGATTAAAAAATCTTAAATTCACAACCTTCGTATTAATCGGGGATGGAGAAGCCCAGGAAGGCCAGATCTGGGAAGCTCTTATGTATGCGGGGGTAAACCGGGTAAAGAATCTGGTGGCGGTTTTTGACTGCAATCAGGTGCAGCTGTCGGCATTATTATCCGACAGCATAGAGCTTACTCCTTTTTCCGATAAATTAAAGGCCTTTCGCTGGAGCGTCATAGAGGCAAATGGCAACAATATGGAAGACGTGTGTTCCGCTCTTGCGAGGGCAAAGGAGGAGAGCGGCCAGGGGCCTGTAGCGGTCATAGCCCACACGGTAAAAGGCTGTGGAGTCAGCTTTATGGAAAATAAATATCAGTGGCATGGAAAAGCGCCCAATGATGAACAGCTGGAACTGGCGCTCAAAGAGCTTGGGGGGTGAAGAAAGGATGCAATATGAAATTTCATCAATGGTTTCTCAAAGAGCTGCTTTCGGACAGGGCCTCGTAGAAAGAGGGGCCCAAAATCCGAATCTTGTAGTCCTGGACGCTGACGTATGCTGTTCCACCCAGACGCACTTATTCCGCGAGACTTATCCGGAACGGTTCTTTCAGGTTGGGATTGCGGAACAGAATATGCTGGGAATCGCCGCAGGTATGGCGTCCATGGGCCTGATACCCTTTGTATCTGCATTTGCCGTATTTTTGACGGAGCGGGGCGGAGATCAAATCAGAAACTCCATCGCGCACCCCCACGCCAACGTAAAGCTAAACGGTTCCTACTGCGGTTTGCCTACGGGAAGGGGAGGGGCCACCCACTCCGCCGTGGAGGACGTTGCCGTTATGAGATGTCTGCCTAACATGGTTATTTTGGACCCGGCGGACGGGACGGAGACAGGGCTTTGCATTGATTTGGCGATGGAAATAGAGGGCCCTGTATATTTGAGGACCGTCAGGTGCGAGGTTCCCACGATCTTCGGCCCGGAGCATCAAATAAAATTAGGAAAGGCGGTAAAGCTTTCAGGCGGCGGGGACATCACGGTTATATCCAGCGGAATGATGACAGGCAAAGCAAAAGCGGCAGGGGACATTTTAAAAAACAGGGGATTAACATCGACTTACTGCATATGCCTTCCATTAAACCTCTGGACGAAGAAGCGGTTATAGAGTCGGCAGCCAAAACAGGGAAGGTTGTCACGGTAGAAAATCACTCGGTTGTGGGAGGGCTGGGAAGTGCGGTATGCGAGATACTTTCTAAAAAATGTCCTGTTAAAACCACATGCCTGGGCTTTCCCGACATATTTTTGCAATGCGGATCCGATGAGGAATTATTTTCACGATATGGCATGAATACAGAGAATATTGTAGAAACAATATTGAAAATAGTAAGATAAAATCCTGGATCTGTTATCCATTTTAAAGTAAATCTGAGAACTGTATTGAATCTAAAAAGGCTTTGCATCTATACATAAATGGATTATAATTACAATAATGGATAAATTTACTAAAAATGGAGGTTAATATAAAAATGGATAACAAAACTGAACAGGGCGGTCAAATGATTAAAAAATTATTTTCAATATTGGAATATATGTCTAAAAGGACAGGACAGGTGCGCCTGCAGGATCTGGCAACACATTTAAACATGTCCCAGTCCACCTTGCTCCGTTACCTCAACGCGATGATTCGCGAGGGTTATGTTTTCCATGATAAAGACACCATGGGTTATGCCTTAACATGGAAAATATGTAAAATAGGGAGCGACCTCAGCTCTCCGCTGGCGGCAAAATGCATTGTCAGCCTTATGTAAACCATTTGTGCCAGGATATCGGACTGGGCGCGGCGGCAATGGTAATGCAGGGGTATGAAGGGATTTATGTGGACTTAATTGACGATCCCACAACTCTGCTGACGTCTCTTGTAAGGCTGGGAAACTGCCCTCCGCTGAACGCCACGGCTTCCGGAAAAGTATTGCTGTCGCAGCTATCTTCTCTGGAATTAGAAGATTTCTATACGCTGAAGGGGTTGGAAAGCAAGACACCCAGCACCATTGTTGACAGAAATAAATTGATGGAGGAACTGGAGAGCGTCCGCACGCTGGGGTATGCCCTGGAGATTGATGAATGCACAGAAGGGGTAGAGTGCGTGGCAATGCCGATTTATGATTATCGCAATAAGATTTATATGGCGCTGAGCGTGTTTGACAATAAACATATTACAGAACCATCCTATTTGAAGGAACAGATTTTGCCGAAGCTTAGCAAGTGCGCAAAGGAGGTATCCCTGCGCCTGGGGTGTTCAGAGAATCAGTTAAAAAGTTACATATATTAATAAATGGTTCCGCTAAGATCTGTTCTGCAGTGATTTCTGTAAATGTTCAAAAACTAATAGAATGTAAAGGGGTATTATAATGGATCAGGAAATCAGTTATGCAGAAACAAAGCGTATCCGGAGGAAAGAATCGGAGGTAAAAGTGGCGTCCATTCAGATGGAGCCTGTTTTTGGAAATAAACAATTAAATTTGAAAAAGACGCTGGATCTGATAAACGAGGCTGCAGATCAGGGAGCCCAGATCATAGTGCTTCCAGAGTTATGCAATACGGGTTATATGTTTAACAGCAGGGCGGAGGCCTTTTCCCTGGCGGAAGAAGTCCCTGCAGGGGCCTCCAGCGAGGCCTGGATTGAGGCGGCCAGGAAACGGAAGGTATATATTGCCGCAGGTATTACGGAGCGGGAGGGGAATGATTTATATAACTCCAGCGTATTTGTGGGACCGGAGGGTTACATTGGGAAACACAGAAAGGTCTGCCTGTGGGATGAAGAAAAACTGTTTTTCGAGCCGGGAAACCTGGGGAACCAGGTGTTCCACACTCCTTTGGGAAGAATCAGCCTGCTGATTTGCTATGATATGTGGTATCCGGAACAGTGGAGAAATTGTGCGCTGGGAGGGGCTGATATAGTACTGGTTTCAACTGCCTGGATTTATTACCCGGATCTTCCATACGGGGTGGGTAATCTTGGAGTGTTTCTGGGAATCGGCGCCGCGCTCTGCAATAATTTTTTTGTTGCGGTTGCAGACCGGGTGGGAACGGAGCGGGGATGCAAATTCCCGGGTAACAGCCTGATTATCGATCAGGGAGGAAAGCCCCTGGCCGGGCCTGTGGGAATGGAGGAGGAAACCATCGTTTATGCAGAGCTTAATCTCAGCGATGCAAGGCGTAACCAGTGGACGGAATTTGCAAATCCCATCAGAGACAGGCGCATTGATTTGTGGGGCTCCTATATTGGCGACCCTTCCTATGACAAGGTTTTGCCAAGGTAACAAGGGCCGTATTACGGCGAAGCTGAGAACCACTGCCCTGCGGCCTGCCGCGGGGCAGTTTGTTCCCCGGCATTTAAAATGGAGAGATGATAAATGAGAGAGCAGTGGGATCTGATTATAAAATCTGGTACGATTGTCAACAGCGCCGGGTCCCTGCAGGCCGATTTGGCAGTACAAAAGGGGAAGATTGCGGCGATTGGCCATTTTGGCTTTGCGGAGGATGTAAAGACCATAGACGCAAAGGGTAAGCTGGTTCTGCCAGGGATGATTGACAGCCATGCCCATATACAGACAGGAACAGGTGAAGCAAAATCAAAGGATAATTATTTAAATGGAAGCATCGCCGCCGCATATGGAGGCACCACTTCCTTTATAGATTTTGCTTTTAATAATGAGGGTGAAACTCCCCGGAACTCCATGGACAGAAAGCTAAAGGAGGCAACAGGAGCCAGCCTTTTGGATTTTTCCTTTCATCCATGTATAAACCGGCTGGACAAAGAGTCTTTAGAGGATATCCGATATTATTTAAGAAACGGCTTTCCTTCGGTAAAATTGTTTACAGTATATAGAAACAGTTTAATGCTGGAAAAAAGGGAATCTATGAGGTGCTGAAAATTGTTGCTGAGGAGAATGGTATCTCCCTTATCCATGCAGAAGATGCGGATATTATCGAAAGAAATATTTCCGACGCCATAGAGGCGGGCAGAACACTGCCTGCGGACCACGCAAAATGCAGGCCGGTTATTTCAGAGATCGGGGCCATGTACGGCATTCTTGCCATGGCTGCAGAGACAAAGGCGCCGGTTATATTTGCCCATATGACCACGGGAGAATGCAGGCCCCTTTTAGAAAGAACGGATGGAGCCAGGCTGTTTGCAGAGGTATGTCCCCATTATTTGATTCTGGATGAAAGGGTCTATGAAAAGGAAAACGGGTATAACTATGTCTGCAGTCCGCCCATCCGCCCGGATTTAGACAGAGAGAAGCTTTGGCAGTTGATCAAAGACGGGTACGTGCAGATGATTAACAGCGATCATACGGATTATTCTTCAGAACAAAAGAAGAAATACCGCAGCTTTTTCCCGAAGATACCCAACGGGCTTCCAACCATTGAAACAAGGGGAATGGCATTCTTTTCAGAGGCCGTTGTGAAAAGAAAAATGCCTGTAGAGCGCTTTGTGGCATTGACGTCAGCCAATGCTGCGAAGTTAATGGGCCTTTATCCTCAAAAGGGGGCGCTGCAGCCCGGAAGCGACGCAGATATTATCATTGTGGATCCCGGCAGGGAATCGATCATGAGGCTTCCAATATGCATATGCAGACAGATTTTTGCCCCTATGAGGGAATGGAGATGAGAGGGAAGGTTGAGTATACAATAGCAGGGGGAGAGATTTTAATAGAAAATGGAGCCTATACGGGAAATGCACGTACCGGAAAGCTGATGAAACGCGGGAAACCCATACTTGATTTGTAGGAGGGAAAAATGGATCGGGAATATGTATTTATCACCGGAGGAACGGGATTTGTAGGCATGAATATTGCCTGCACGCTCCTGAAAAAGGGTTATAATGTGATTCTGTATGCGAGAAAGCCTCCGGCGGATCTATTTGCCAGGGAGCTGGAAACCTTGCCGGGAACGGTTTTCTTTGAGCAGGGGGATGTTTTGGATCAGGCAAAAATAGAGGAAGTGATACGAAAATATCATGTAAGCTATTTTATTCATGGGGCTGCCATTACCCCGGACAGAAAGATGGAGGAAAATAATCCTTCATCTATTATAGAAGTAAACTGCCTGGGACTTTTAAAGGCTGTTTTGGCGTCAAATAATCAGAAAGTAAAACGGTTCATATACTTAGGCTCCATCTCCGCATATGGAGAGACTGCGTTTCAGGAGAAGATGCTGAGTGAGGAAAACAGTATCGGAACGCCCAAATCCCTGTATGAAATCTCAAAATACGCCGGGGAAAAAATACTGCTGCGCTTAAAAGAGCTGTATAAGATGGATGCGGCAGTTGCCAGAATCGGAGACGTCTACGGGCTGGGAGAGATATACGGGGGTTAGAGGGCATATGAGTTTAATTTATCAATTAACGTCCGAGGCAATCAAAGGGGGACACGCTGTTTTGCCCAGGCCCTGCTGTCAGGACTGGGTTTGCGGGACCGATATTGCAGAGGCGGTTCTCAGGCTCATGGAGGCGGAAACCCTCCATTACCATATCTATCCTTTGTGCAGCGGAAGGCAGTGGGAGCTGATTCAATGGTGCCGGTTGTTAAAGAATAAATACCCTGATTTTTCATACAGCCTGGCCCTGGTTCCTGAGGAGGCCACAATACAGGTAAATCAGATGAAGGACAACGCAGCCATGTCCCTGGACCGGTTATACGAGGATACCGGGTTTGTCCCGGCAGCCGACAGCCCGGAGAAAGGATTTGAATGCTATATGGAGTGGCTGAGCCGGCATCCCGGTTTTCTGGATCCGGATGCATAGAGCCATATAATCCTGGCGTTCAGGCGCCCCAGGTGAAAATAGCAGGCCGGGTTTAT
>BBZN01000055.1 GCA_001304855.1 Clostridia bacterium UC5.1-1D2 | reverse complement strand
CTTATTTACAGAGCCTGCCCTTCCGGACACAGGCTTCGGGGGAAGCCCGCGTCAAAACTGAGGGAAGGCTTTACTGGAAAAGACGGAGAAGCCTGCCCTCTAACAGCGTCACATCCTCCTCCTGATGGGTGGAGATCAGCAGAAGCCTTCCTTCCTGTTTTTCTTTTATATATTCAATCACCCGCTGTTTCATCTCCTCGTCCAGACCGGTAAAAGGCTCATCCATCAAAAGAATATCGGAAGGAGTGAGCAGTGCGCGCATAACCGCCACCCGCCGCTTCATCCCGCCGCTTAAGGTGGACACCGGACGGGTAAGGCATTCTTCAGGGAGCAGACGCCCAAGCTCGGATTTAACCTGTGCAGCCTTCCTGGAGCGGCCTGCAGCCATCATCACATTTCAAGGGGAGAAAAGGCTTCGCATAGCCTGTCCTCCTGAAAAACAGGGGATATGGACAGTTCCCCGTAGGGTCTGCCCGACACAGTGGAGATGCTTCCGCCGTCGGGCTGTTCCAGTCCCATGAGAAGGCGCAGCAGGGTGGTTTTACCTGAACCGGAGGGACTCATAAGGCAGTACCGCCTCCCTTGTTCCAGGATTAGGGATAAATGATCCAGCACAGTGACACTGCCATAGATTTTCGTTATGTCCTTAAGAATAATCATGTGTTTTCCCTCCTGTCTGTGAATTATGTACGCCGGGAATCTCTCCCGCACCTGCCTTTGGGGCTGATTTTCCACCGGCCGCACACAAATTTAATCAACGTACCTGCCGCGTACGCCCCATAAATTTATACACAGCTGACAAAAAATGATCTCGCAGAATCAGGCGCGAAGAGATTCCCAGCATACATTGAATTTTCTTCAGCATGAAAAGGAAGAGATGTTCAAACAGAGCGCTCATTACGATGATCACAAATGTCCAGGCAAAAAGCTCCGCCGTATCCAGGTAAAGTTTGGAATAGTAGAGCTGTTCTCCGATGGACCTTTGGGGAATTCCGATGACTTCTGCGGCAATTCCCGACTTCCAGCTCATTCCCAGGGCCGTCTTGCAGCCGCTGATGAGATAGGGCAGCAGGGCGGGGACGTAGATATAATGGATTCGCTTCCACAGTGGAATGTGGAATACCCCGGCCATCTCCAGAAGGTTTTTGTCCGTACTGCTAAGCCCGATAGGGTATTCACATAAGTGACGGGCACTACCACCAGAAAGGAGATAAACACAGCCAGATTCTCTGATCCCACCCAGATCAGCGCCAGTATGACAAAGGAGGCCACAGGCACAGACTTGATAAGAAGCATCAAGGGTTCAACGAATTCTCTAACAAGGGAGGAGACGTATGCCAGGCTTCCAAGAAGAATTCCGCAGATAAATGCACCCAGAAACCCCAGGCTGATCCTGGCAAAAGAGCCCAGTATAATAGCCCAGAATAAGGGCTGCCCAATCTGGCTCCAGAGGGAGTGGGCCATCTTCACAGGCCCTACAAAAAGGATGTCGTTGTCAATGAGCAGAGAGGCGCCCTCCCAGACTGCAATCCAGAAAAGCCATATAAGGCATTTCTTTAAGAGAATGTTATCTTTCATGTTTTCCGATTCTCCCTGTATTCCATGTAGTAAAAGGGCGGCGCAGGAGATTCTGCGCCGCCTGTTTATTTCCGCCGTCTGCCGGAGAAACCGGCCTGTTTTCGTGGGGCCCGGACGGGCGTCCCTTCCAGTTCATCGGGCCGCAGAAGCTGTCGCCTATGGCATATAATAGAAGCCGTCTCCGGGCATGGCTCCGCCTACGGACTTTGGATCCTGCTGGTAGAGCACAGAAAGATAGCCGGTGAGGGCGTCTTTCATCTCTTCTCCCGTGATGCAGACTATGTTGCACAGAGGCAGCGCCTTTTCGGCGATGGGGGCCTTCTCTACAATGCCCTGGGCAGCGATAAGTCCGGCGGCTTCCTTCACGTTCTCTGCCGTGAAGGCAGTGGATGCCTGATGATCCTTTAAAAACAGCTCCACAGCCGCCCTGTTTTCACGGAGAAAATCGCTGCGTATAATGGTAACTCCTGTGACCAGCATGCTTCCGCTTTCTTTATTTAAAAGATTCCACTGTTCCGTCAAATCCAGAAGGGGTTTCAGATCCGGGTTCTGAACGCAGGCGGCAGTTGCAAAGGCTGGGGAAGCACGCCGATGGCAGCGGAGTCCTCTTTCAGAATGGAAGCAACCTCCGTTGCCTCAGATTTGAACTGAAGGTCAACGTCTGAGGCGGTAAGCCCGTTCTCGCTTAAGAGATAATTCATTACATATTCGGGGGTGGTTCCCTTTCCCGTCATGTAAATGGTTCTGCCTTCAGATCGCCCATGGTCTTTATGGAATCGCCGGCAGCCACCACGTAGAGCACGCCAAGGGTGTTGATATCCAGAACCGTTACATTTCCCTGGGTTTTTGTATAGAGCACACTTGCCACATTGGCAGGAAGCAGAGCGATATCCAGGTCGGCGTTTGCGATTTTTCCAACCAGTTCATCGGCTTTGCCGGCCATGGTAAATTCGTAGATATTCTCTGTTTCGCCTCTGGAGGCCTTGTCCATAAGGGATACCAGCCCCATGGAAGTGGGACCTTTCAGGGACCGATGCGGATGCCGGCCTGGCAGGTTAAACCAGGGGCCTGGATTTCGGGGGCGGAAGCCTGGCTTCCCTCACCTTCAGACGTGTCCTCCAGGGAACTGCCGGTCTCGGGGGAAGTCTGGGCTGCGCTGCTTTCGGCTGCCGGCCCCGTTGTCTCAGCGGTCGGTCCCTTCCCTCCGCAGCCGCTGAGCAGCAGGGACAGGCCCAGGCAGGCTGCTATGACGTACGAACTTGTTTTTTCATAAATTCATCTCCTCTTTTAAGGGTTTACACCTTTTTTAAATATCCTCAACTATACCATAAAGCGTCCTTCAATTCTATAAAATATTTGAGAAATATTATTGATATAAATATCACAATATGAGATAATGAGGTTAACGTTTGGGGTGAACCCGCGAATACACGCAAAAGGTGGAGGACGAAGGGATGAAAGTTACAATTTGTATTGGTAGTGCCTGTCATTTAAAAGGTTCCAGGGAAATTATTGAGAAGCTGCAGAAGCTGGTGGCTGCCAACGGACTTTCCGAACAGGTGGATTTAAACGGTGCATTCTGTTCCGGCAACTGCGACCATGGAGTCTGTGTAACGGTGGAGGAGGAACTGTATTCCTTAAAGCCTGAGGATACGGAAGAATTCTTTGAAAATGAGATCAAGGGGAGACTATAGCTATGGGCATGGAAATCATAGATTTCAAAGCCACAAAATGTAAGCACTGCTACAAGTGCGTCCGCTATTGTGAGGTAAAAGCCATCCAGGTTAAAGACGAACGGGCGGTAATCATGCCGGATAAATGCATTCTCTGCGGCCATTGCCTGAGGATCTGCCTCAGTCTGCAAAAACTTTAAAGAGTGATCTGGATATGGTGAAGGGCCTTATCCGGGAGGGGCACAGGGTGGTCGCCTCCATAGCGCCGGCTTACATGGGGCTTTTAAAATATAAGACCATCGGCCAGGTCCGTTGTGCGCTGATGCGTCTGGGGTTTGAAGATGTGAGGGAGACCTCTGAGGGGGCTGCATTTGTCACTGCCGAGTATGCAAAGCTGCTGAAGGAGCGCAGAATGGAGAATATCATCACCACCTGCTGCCCCAGCGTCAATGACCTGGTGGAGATATATTATCCCCAGCTGATTCCCAGCCTGGCGCCTGTAGTGTCTCCCATGATCGCTCACGGCAAGCTGCTGAAGGAGGAGCTGGGCCGGGAGGTGAAGGTGGTATTTCTGGGCCCCTGTATCGCCAAGAAAAAAGAGTCCAGGGATTCAAGGCACGACGAATGTATAGACGCAGTTTGAATTTTAATGATATCAACAAGTGGCTGGAGGAGGAAGATATTGTCATAGGAGACTGCGAAGACAAGCCTTTCACCCGTTTTGACCCCAGGGTCAACCGTCTCTATCCTGTGACCAACGGAGTTGTAAATTCTGTGCTGGCTACAGAGGAGGAGAAGGACGGCTACCGGAAATTCTATGTTCACGGCGCAGCCAACTGTATCGACCTGTGCAAGAGTATGTCCAGAGGGGAGATCAGCGGCTGCTTTATAGAGATGAATATGTGTTCGGGAGGCTGCATCAAGGGACCTGCGGCCGGGGATGAGTCTATTTCCAGGTTCAAGGTAAAGCTGGATATGGAGGAAACCATTGAGCGCGCTCCTGCTGAGGAAGACAGGATGGCCCGTGTGTGGGAAAAGGTAGCCTTTGACAAACTTTTTGAGGATCATTCCCCAAGAGAGCCGCTGCCTACGGAAGACCAGATACGGGAGATTCTGAAGATAACCAACAAGACTAAGCCGGAGGACGAGCTGAACTGCGGCGCCTGCGGTTATCCCACCTGCAGGGAGAAGGCAATTGCAGTGTTCCAGCACAAGGCCGAGGTTAGCATGTGCATTCCATTTATGCATGAGAAAGCGGAGTCTATGTCCAATCTGGTTATGGAGACCTCGCCCAACATCGTGCTTATTGTGGGGGAGGACATGAGGATCCTGGAGTATTCCGCTGTGGGAGAGAAATACTTTGGCAAAACCAGATCCGAGGCCCTTCAGATGTACCTGTACGAGCTGATTGACCCGGTGGATTTCCAGTGGGTGTTTGACACGCACCAGAATATTCACGGAAAGAGGGTCAATTATCCGGAATATAAGCTGTCCACGCTTCAGAATATTGTATACATAGAGCGTGAAAATGCAGTTCTGGCCACCTTCATCGACATAACCAGGGAAGAGGAACAGGCCAGGGAGGAGTACGAGAAGAAACTGGAGACCATTGACCTGGCCCAGAAGATCATCCACAAGCAGATGATGGTGGCCCAGGAGATTGCGGGCCTGTTGGGAGAGACTACGGCTGAGACAAAGACCACCCTGACCAAATTGTGCCATTCCCTTCTGGAGGACGGCAGCGAAGGGGGATATGCGGGAGGCGGGGAGGAACGGGAAATTCCCGGCGTCCACCTGGGAAGCGGGGCGGTGCCCTTAAAGGGAGTGATGACGCCCAGGGACACGCCTGAGGAAACCGGAAGCAAGGGATATGTCCATATCGGGAGCGCCCAGCCCTCAGGCGTGAAAAAGGCAGGCTACGTCCGTTTGAACAGTGGGGATCTGAAGAAACCAGGCGGCAACGGAGGTAAATAATGGGAATTACAGTTGATGTTGCATATAAAAGCCTGAATAAATTTACTGAGATACTCTGCGGGGACAAGGTGGAACTTCTCCAGACAGAGGATTCCAATATCATGATTCTGGCAGACGGTATGGGAAGCGGCGTGAAAGCCAATATTCTGTCCACACTCACCTCCAAGATTCTGGGGACCATGTTCTTAAACGGAGCCACCCTGGAGGAGTGCGTGGATACCATCAGCGAGACGCTGCCCATCTGCCAGGTGCGCCAGGTGGCCTACTCCACCTTCAGCATTCTTCAGGTGTACCACAGCGGCGACGCCTATCTGGTGGAGTATGACAATCCGGGCTGCATTTTCATCCGGGACGGAAAACTGATGGAGATTCCCAAAAACATACGGGTTATGCAGGGGAAATCTATCAATGAATACAGGTTTAAGGTACAGAAGGGCGACGCACTGATACTTATGAGCGACGGGACTATCCATGCAGGCGTGGGGGAGCTTCTTAATTTTGGCTGGCTGTGGCAGGATATTGCAGATTATGCTGTGCGCCAGTACCAGCTGACCGTATCTGCCATGCGTCTGGCTGCGTCTATCAGCAGGGCCTGCGACGAGCTTTACCAGTTCCGTCCGGGGGACGACACTACGGTAGCCTGCATGCGGATTATTGACAGCAAGCCTGTCCACTTGATGACCGGGCCTGCCAAAAATCCTGAGGACGATGTGCGCATGGTCCATGAATTTATGGGTGATCCCCTGGCTAAGACCATTGTCTGCGGCGGAACCAGCGCTACGATCGTGTCAAGGGTTCTGAACAGGAAGCTGGATGTATCTCTGGACTATGTGGATCCGGAGATTCCGCCCATCGCCTATGTGGAGGGGGTGGACTTGGTAACGGAAGGCGTTCTGACGCTGAACAGGGTACTGCAGCTTCTGCGCAGGTATGTGAAGAATGAGACGGTTTCAGAGGATTTCTTCCAGGAACTGGATAAGCCCAACGGCGGTTCCATGGTCGCCAAGGTTCTGATTGAGGACTGTACGGAAGTCCACCTCTTCGTGGGAAAAGCCATCAACAGCGCTTATCAGAATCCGGGCCTGCCCTTTGACCTGGGTATCCGCCAGAATCTGGTGGAGCAGTTAAAGCATGTGATTGAGGAGATGGGAAAGACGGTGATTGTCACCTATTATTAAGGGATTGTATCTCATTTTAAACTTGCATTTTTCTGCGGGATATAGTAGATTCATATATTGATAGAAACTTAACAATCCAGCGCTGAGACTGAGTATCCATAGAAGCGGAGGCGCCCGGCGCTTCAAACTAAAAGGAGGAAACCATAATGATAACCAATGATGCGACAATCCTGCGATTAAAGCATGACGTTCTTTATGAAGTGGCAAAGGCTGCGTGGAGAGTAATCTGGAGGAACAGCGGGATCACATTCCCTTTAAGATGATTCCAGGCCCCCAGGCCACCTACCGCTGCTGTATTTATAAAGAGAGAGAGATTATCAAACAGAGAGTCCGCCTGGCGGAAGGTAAATGCCCGGCAGGCAAGGATTCCCACAATGTGGTTCAGGTCATCAATGCAGCCTGTGAGGAGTGTCCTATCGCTTCCTACATCGTTACGGACAACTGCCGCAAATGTATGGGTAAAGCGTGCCAGAACTCCTGTAATTTTGGGGCTATCAGCATGGACCACGAGCGCGCTCACATCGACTCCGTAAAGTGTAAGGAGTGCGGGAAATGTTCCACCGCCTGCCCATACAATGCCATCGCACATCTGGAGCGCCCCTGTAAAAAGATATGTCCTGTGGACGCTATTACATATGACGGGTACGGCATCTGTGTGATTGATGAGAAAAAGTGTATCCAGTGCGGCGCCTGTATACACAGCTGCCCCTTTGGAGCCATCGGTTCCAAAACTTTTATGGTGGATGTGATCCGTCTGATTCAGGCAGGCAAGCGGGTGGTTGCTATGGTGGCTCCGGCCACAGAGGGGCAGTTCGGCGCGGATATCACTATGGCCAGCTGGAAGATTGCCTTAAAACAGATGGGTTTTGCAGACATGGTGGAAGTAGGTCTGGGCGGAGACATGACGGCTGCCTATGAGGCGGAGGAGTGGGCAAAGGCCCACAAGGAAGGAAAGAAGATGACCACCTCCTGCTGCCCTGCTTTTGTGAATATGCTCAAGCAGCATTTCCCGATGCTTTTAGATAATATGTCGACTACGGTTTCCCCCATGTGCGCAGTTTCCAGAATGATTAAGAGCGAATATCCTGAGACCGTTACAGTGTTTATCGGACCGTGTATTGCCAAGAAGAGCGAGAGCCTGGATCTGAACATAGAGGGAAATGCAGACTATGCCATGACCTTCGGCGAAATCCGGGCTATGATGAGAGCCAAAGGAGTAGAGCTCCAGCCGGCAGAGAACGACTATCAGGAGAGCTCTATATTTGGGAAACGTTTCGGCAACGGAGGCGGTGTTACCGCAGCTGTGCTTCAGTGCCTGAAGGAGATGGATGAGAACACCGATATTACGGTAGTCCGCTGCAACGGCGCTGCAGAGTGCAAGAAGGCGCTGCTGCTTATGAAGGTAGGCAAGCTGCCTGAGGACTTTGTGGAGGGCATGGCCTGTGTAGGCGGCTGTGTAGGCGGCCCCAGCCGCCACAAGACAGCGACGGAGGCCAAGAAGGCCAGGGATCAGCTCATCGGGGCGGCAGAGGATCGGAAGGTGCTGGAGAACTTGAAGAAGTATCCTATGGATAAGTTTTCCATGCACAGACATTAAGAACGGGGAATTGTTAAACCGGAGAAACCAGATAGATGATGAACAAACAGACAGACAGTATGGGCATTGGGGCCATGCTGTCTGTTTATCTGTTAAAAACAAAGGGATTTTCTGCATTGGCTAAACCGGCGGTTTATAAGAGCCTATATCCGGGCGCTTATCCCTGTCAGAGTGTCCCGGCGCCTAGCCTGTGAGCTGTGCAATCAGACCTGATGTAAAGAAGGCTCTGAAGATACATTAAAATTAGGGCGGGACGCCGGGCCTATATGGCCGGTAACAGCAGCGATATTCTGTTGAGATAGAGAAATATTGTGATTGAAGAATTGCTGTTTTTTTACTAATATAAACTTAGTTAATAAAACAAGCGGCTTAAGGAGAAAGAATAATGGACTATGGGATATACAACCAGATGGAGGATGGCAGCTTCAGGCAGCAGGCGGGAGAAACGGAACAGGCTTATATGGAACGTGTGATACGGGCGGTGGTGGAAGCGCGCCGGAATAAGGAAATAGAAAGTTTTAATGATATGTTCGCTCCGGAGTTCTGCGGATGCAGTGCAGAGGACGGCTCCCTCCGTCTGAGATACCGGCCCCAGAGCTGGCAGAAGAATCCAAACGGAGTTCTTCACGGAGGAATCATAACAGCCACCATTGACATGACCCTGGGGATGCTCACAAGATATTATGTGCGCAGCAGCAAGTCCTTGACAGTTCAGTTGAATGTGAGTTTTATGCGGGAAATTCCCCTGGAACACTCATACTATGTTCTTGCAAAAGCCGACAAAACAGGCAGAAGGGTAAAATTTCTGTCTGCGGAGATTACTGACGAATTGACCGGCAAAATTGCTGCAAAGGCAACGTCCATGTTTATGTGAACATAGAAGCGCCCGGCAAGGGCGCAATGCCTCCCCTGCCGCGGCGAAAATCATTGCAACCCTTCCGAGGGCGGGAATAATTAGGAATTGTTAGGGAGAAAACTTTTATACCTTATGGGAATATGGTATACTGGGACTATAAAATCAAATCACAAAAGGGTGGGGCAATGTTGTATGTTTTAAAGGTGAGGGCTGCGGACAGAAAATATGTGGAGGAACCTATGAATAATGACAGATACAGTCAGCTGAAAACCAGAATTTTGGACATTTTGTGGCAGGAAAAAGATTTTTCGTCTGCTGTCCGCCAGGCGCTGGCGCTGGCGGGAAAGGAATTTTCAGCTGACAGCGCATATGTTTCGGAGTTTTCAGAGTACGGAAACAAATTTTGCAACACCTATCTCTGGACTGCTCCAGACAGAACAAATTCCCTATGGGAGACGGACAGGACAAAACAGGAGTGGTTTTCTGTATGGAAAAACGCCATTGGCTCAGGCGACAGGATTGCCTTTTGGAGTACAGATACTTTGCCGCCGGAAGGGGCTATGATACTGAAACAGTTTGGTTCAAGATCCGTCCTGCAGGCGCCAATTAAGTATCAGGGCCATACTGCCGCATGTTTTGGAATATCGGATTCAAGCCGGTTCCGCAGGGAATGGGAAGCTGATGGTGAAGTTCATAACTGTATTATGACCATTGCCAGGATTATCGGAATATTTCTTTTAAAAGCACGTTATGCCCAGGGCAGCGGGGAATATCAGGAACAGTTGGAGCATTCTCTGCAGATTTCACAGAAAAGGGCGGACACGGCATACGATCTCCTGGACTCAATATCCGCAGGAGTGATTCTTGTGCGCCTGTATCCTGACGGAAGGGCCAGGCCTCTGTATGGAAATCTGGGGATGTACCGGATTCTTAAGATACCCAGGACGGCGGAGGATGCGGTTGTTCCGGATAAAAGCATTGCAGCCTGGAGGGGGAGTATTTTGACGATTTCTTTGCCAATATACCGGAGCCGGATAATGAGCGGGTAAGGCGGGAATATAAGGAAGGCTTTGGAAAGCAGCAGTTCAGCGTAAAAAAATACCGGCTTCTCAGGGGAGACGCGCCTACGTATGGGTAAGCGCCAACTTAAGCCTGAGAGAAGAGTGTGAGGAGTACAGAACCTACTATGCCACTTATACCGATATGACGGAAGAGATAAACCTTCAGACTCATTTGATGGAGATGCTCAGGAAGGAAAAACAGATTACGGCGGATCTGGAGAAGGCCAGCCGGGCAAAATCCGATTTTCTCTCCAGAATGAGCCATGATATCCGCACTCCCATGAATGCAATCATGGGTATGGCAGCCATTGCAAGATCCCATCTTGACAGTGAGGAACGGCTGCTGGGCTGCCTGGAGAAGATAGACACCTCGTCCAGGCTGCTTTTGAGCATCATCAATGAAGTTCTGGACATGTCGAAAATAGAGAGCGGAAGCATTACACTTAGTGAGGATGAGGTCAATCTTCCTGAACTGGTTCAAAGCGTAGTGTCCATGGTGCAGCCGCTGATCGATCAAAAGAAGCAGCAGTTTCAGATACATATTAATAATATGCGGCATGAATCTGTACTGGGGGATATGCAGAGGCTGCAGCAGTTGATTATGAACCTGCTGACCAATGCCGTAAAGTACACACAGGAGGGAGGGACAATCAGGCTGGAGATCTGTGAAAGACCTTCGGATGAACCGTTGACAGGCATCTATGAATTTGTGGTGGAGGACAACGGAATCGGGATGCACAGTGAGTTCCTGAGCCGGATATTTGAGCCCTTTGAGCGTGCGGACGACCAACGGATTTATACGGTACAGGGTACAGGACTGGGCCTTGCCATCTGTAAAAGTATTGTGGAGATGATGGGCGGGCAGATCCAGGTGGAAACCGAATCAGGCAAAGGCAGTAAGTTCACGGCGTTTGTCTGCCTTAAACGGACAGAGGGAACCATTGATGAGAAAGCTCTTTGCGGACGGACTGTTTTGATTGCAGACGATGATGAAATTACCTGTGTAAATACCAGCAAGTACCTTGAAACTGTGGGAATCAGGACCGATTGGGTTTCAACCGGCCAGGAAGCCTTAAACCGGGCTGTTGCAATGCACAGAAAAGGCCAGGATTATTTTGCTGTCATTCTGGACCTTAAGATGCCGGGGATGGATGGGATTAAGACCACCGGCAAAATCCGGGAAAACCTGGGAGACGACATTCCTGTTATTCTGATTTCCGCCTATGACTTCTCTGAATATTCGGACAGGGCAAAAGAGGCGGGGGTTGACGGCTTTATCACCAAGCCGCTGTTTTTATCCCGGCTGGTTTCCAAATTGAAGCAGTTTCTGCCTGATACGGAACCAAAGGCTCAAAACCTGCCGGAGGCGCCCCCATGTTCAACGGAAAACGGATTCTTCTGGTGGAGGATAATGCTTTGAATCAGGAGATAGCGGCAGAATTGCTTCAAATGATGGGAATTACTGTGGATACGGCAGATAATGGACAGGCGGCCCTGGATCGAATCAGAGAATTACCTGCAGGTTATTATGATTTGGTATTTATGGATATGCAGATGCCGGTGATGGATGGCTGTACTTCTGCCAGGGCAATCCGGGCTCTGGACAGGGACGACGCAAAAAGCCTTCCGATTATTGCGATGACGGCCAATGCCTTTGCGGATGACCGCCAAAAGACTGCGGAGGCGGGAATGAATGAACATCTGGCTAAGCCTATTGACACGGAGCAGCTTCGCAGCATACTTGAGAGGTGGCTGTAAACGCATCTTAAAAATCAGCGCAAACATTATTTACAATAATATTCTTGACAGGTATTCTCTATTTTGTTATAGTCGGATACAAACATAACGATTTTGAGGCAGTCCTTGTGACAAACCGGTGGGAGGGGTGGACAAGGAGATGAGCCGGCCGCTGAAAACAGGAGGGCCGCGCCGGATGCCACAGAGACAAGAGCCCGATTGAGAGACGACTCTCCGGCCGGGCTCTTTTGTGATGTGATGGGCGGAGGCCTGGAAATAAAGTCTGTTTGACCGGGGGCCCGGTCAAATGGAATAGGGAGAGCGCTGGAATGAAAGAAAAAGAACATGTAATAAAAGAAGTATATCCCGGTTCCATAGCGGAGGAGCTGGAGATCGAACCGGGAGATGTGCTGCTGGCTGTGAATAACCAGGAGATAGAGGATGTATTTGACTACAGATATATGATGAAAGATGAGTACATCGAGGTGGTCGTCAGAAAACCGGACGGCGAGGAGTGGCTTCTGGAAATAGACAAGGAATATGATGACGATCTGGGGGTGGAATTTGAAAACAGCCTGATGAGCGATTACCGCTCCTGCAGCAACAAGTGCATATTCTGCTTCATTGATCAGATGCCTCCGGGAATGAGAGAGACGCTTTACTTTAAGGACGATGATTCCCGTCTTTCCTTCCTTCAGGGGAATTACATCACCCTGACCAACATGAAGGAGAAGGATATCGAGCGGATTATCAGAATGCAGCTGGCTCCGATCAACATATCCGTTCAGACGACGAATTCTGAACTGAGATGCAAGATGCTTCACAACCGGTTTGCCGGGGAAAAACTGAAATACCTTCAAATGCTCTATGACGGACATGTGGAGATGAACGGGCAGATTGTATGCTGCAAGAACGTAAATGACGGACATGAGCTGGAACGCTCCATCCGGGATCTGGCAAAATATCTTCCCTTTTTGAGGAGCGTTTCTGTGGTTCCCGCAGGGATAACAAAATACAGAGAGGGTCTGTTTCCTGTGGGCCTTTATACCAAAGAGGAGGCCGGAAATGTAATCGACATGATAGAGAGCCGCCAGCAGGAATATTACGATCGTTATGGGCTTCACTTTATTCATGCCAGTGACGAGTGGTATATAACCGCCGGAAGGGATTTTCCTGAGGAAGAACGGTATGACGGTTATATCCAGCTGGAGAACGGCGTAGGCATGATGCGCCTGTTTATCAATGAATTCAATGAGACGCTGGAAGAAATTACAGGCAGCCCGGAATATGAAGGCCTTAAGAACACGGTGAACCGTACTCTTACGATTGCAACGGGAAAGCTGGCATTCCCCACAATCTGCAGTTTTGCCGGGCAGCTGATGAAAGCCTTTCCCCTGCTTACAATCCATGTATTTTTTATCAGGAACTGCTTTTTTGGTGAGACGATAACGGTATCCGGCCTCATAACCGGACAGGATCTGGTAAAACAGTTGAAGGAGCGCAGGGAAAAGGGAGAGGAGCTGGGAGACGTTTTACAGATTCCCTCCAATATGCTGCGAATGGGCGAGCAGGTTTTCCTGGATGATTTGACTGTAAAGGACGTGGAAGAGGAACTGGGAATGAAATTAGCTGCAGTGGAACCGGGAGGCCGGGAATTTATTGAGGCCATACTGGATCCGGAGTACAGGATGAAGCGGAATAATGACAATTTCGTGTATATAAAAGCTTATGACAGAGAAAAAGAAAAATAGACATGCTCTAGCCCCAAATGGAGCGCGCAGCGGATTGCGCCCTTCATTTGGGGCTAATATAGTTAGTTTGTTCTGCTTTCGGCTTTGCTTAAAAAGCGGGCGGTATTCACAATCACCCTCTTGTGCTCTGCCCGGGCAATGATTCCCGAGCCGTCGCTGGCGGTCAGGCGGAAGGTAAGCTCCTTTCCGTTGATTTCCTCCAGACAGCTTTCACACTGCACTCTGGCCCCTACAGGGGTGGGAGCCAGATGGCTGAGGGAGAGAAAGGTGCCCACTGTAGTGGCGCCCTCCTCCAGCCCATCCCCCAGACTTTTCCATGCGGTCAGTTCCATCAGTGCGGCTACCTTTGGAGTTGCAAGTACATTTAATGTGCCGCTGCCCACAGCGGCGGCAGTATCTTGTTCAGAGACAATTAATTCACTTTTTCCAATTAATCCTTTAGAAATCATAGTTTCTCCTTTCAGGCATACTCCTTGTATCCGGTTGGCGGCTTTGGAGTTTCTATACGTTTTCAGGGTATAGTATATCATGGCAGTATCTTTATGTATAATTAATTTTCACCGTTGTTTATAAATTTAAGAGCAAACTTAGCAGAGACTCAGGGAGGCGGAGCGTATAATATCTGGGCATTTGGGAGCGGGCCATGATGCAGGGATTTATAAAAAGTTAACAATTAAAATATTGACCATATGGTCTGCTTTTGCTATAATACAAAACAGACCATATGGTCAATATTTTGCTTTCCTGAGAGAAGGGATTGGGTATTGGTACTAAACAGACGTTGGAAATATTGTATTAACAGCAGGAGGATGAGCGGATGAAACGAGAGGAAAAGAACCGGCACAGCAGGCAGAAGATTATGGATTCGGCATTCAGGGAATTTGGTGAAAAGAGCTACGGGGAGGCGTCTCTCAACACGATATGCAGAGACGGAGCGATTTCCAAAGGGATAATCTATCACTATTTTAAGGACAAGGACGCCCTGTTTCTGGCCTGTGTAAGGGAGTGCTTCAACGCCCTTACTGTATATATGAAGGAGAACATGACGGTGGAAGGAGGGGCTATTGAATCTGTACTGAACCAATATTTTGATGCAAGAATCCGCTTCTTCCGTGAGAATCCCAAATACCTGAAGGTGTTTTACAGCGCCGTGATTCTTCCTCCTCCCCATCTGGCAGAGTCCATCTCCGCAATAAGAAAGGATTTTGATGATCTGAATGTGGCGGTACTTACGGGCCTGTTGGAAAATGTACCTCTGCGCAGAGACGTCAGTACAGAGGAAGCAATTGAAATATTCAGGCTATTCCAGGATTTGGTAAATACACGTTTTCAGATGGAGTCTTTTTACGGAGTGGATATAGGGGAACATGAGAAGCTGTGCAGCCATATTTTAGAGATACTGCTCTATGGCGTAGTTGAAAGGGGATGAGAGAATGAAGATGGAAGAAAAGCTGCCCAAGCAGTCTGTCCTGGCTTTTGTAAAACCGTCCAGGGCGATTGTAAAGCTGGCGGTGCCTGCAACCATCGCCCTTCTTGCCAAGGCGGTTTATAATATAGTTGACACGGCCTACATCGGGCTTTTGGACAGTGATGCGGCCCTGGCCGCTGTGGGCGTGACGCTGCCGCTTTTGCTGATATTTGTATCCATTGAAAATATTTTTGCGGCGGGAGCTGCTGTTCTGGCCGGAAGGCAGCTGGGAGCCGGGGACGATGAGAAGGCAGGCGTTACGGTCTCCACTGTGGCGGCGGTGTCTGTGATTGTGGGAATGATCCTGTGCGTGGGAGGAATCTTTTTTATGGAGCCTCTTCTCAGAGTGTTCGGCGCATCCGAAGGGGTGATGCCGCTGGCAAAAGACTATGCCTTCTGGATGTTTATAGCTGCCATTGCCAATCTTCCGGCCCAAAGCCTGAACTGTGCAGCCAGGGCGGAATCCTCGGTTAAGATTTCCTCTGGGGCCGTAATCACAGGGGCGGCGCTCAATGTGCTTCTGGATCCTCTGTTTATGTTTGAATGGGGACTTGGTATGGGAGTGGCAGGCGCCTCCCTGGCAACTACCATTTCCCAGTTTGTGACTCTGCTCATTCTGGTTTGGTTTTACTGGAGCGGACGTTCCGTCATCAAAATAAAGGGAAGCCTGATAAAACCCTCCCCAGGACTGTTTAAGGAAATCATAGAGATTGGAATTCCTACGGCAGTGATACAAATCTGTCTGGCGGCAGCCACCTCCATGACCAATATAGCAGCGGCCTCCCTGCCCGACAGTGATTTGATTATCGCGGCCTACGGTGTGGTTCAGCGTCTGGTCCTCATAGGGTGTTATGTGATTATGGGCTTCATGCAGGGGTATCAGCCAATCGCCTCATATGCATTCGGAGCCAGGAATGAGGAACGGTTCAGAGCGTCCCTCAAATTTGCCCTGAAAGCCGTATTGATTCTCTCCGCCCTTGTGGCGGCGGTCTATATCCTGCTTTCCAGGCCGCTTATTATGCTGTTTAACCGGAATCCGGCGATTGTTTCCTACGGAAGCAGGCTGCTTATCTCCCAGGTGATCCTCTACCCTGCCTTCGGTTTATGCTATATGATGACGATTACCTTCCAGACCATGGGAGCGGGACGGTTCGGGCTGTTTCTTTCAGCCATACGGCAGGGAATTTTCTATCTGCCCTGATACTGACGCTGCCCGGAATGCTGGGAGTCCGGGGAATTTATCTGGCCCAGCCCGGGGCGGATATACTTACGGTTATTGTGTGTCTCTTATCCTTCCGTTCTATGAAGAAGATAGCGCAGGAGAGTATGAAGCGGTAGGGGGCGGGAGCCGGAAGATTGTCTGGCTTGCCGGAGAGTAAAGGCGGATCAGGCTCTAACCCGGCGATAGTCTTTGAGAAATATGCGATTGCGCCGGGGACAGCAGGAGAAGTTAAATTTGAGATTGAAAGGTAAAAGAAAACATTATAAAAAGGTAAGAAAAATGCAATACCTCCCCCTGTATAATCTGATAAAATAAGAAAAAGAAAGCCCCTTATCTGTTTATGAATGCACCGAACCACCACAGGAGGAATCAAATATGATAGAACGAAGAAAGACTGTAATGACTGCAGCCCTGCTCTCGGCGGCCATGACGGCTGCGGCTCCCTGCATATCATTTGCTATGCCCGGCCCCTATAACGGCAGGTCCGGCGAGGGCTACCGCACCGAAAACGGCGTCAAAGATCCGGATCCGATAAATTATGACAACCAGGGCAGCATGCGCGCCCTCAGGCAGAATAATGTCCTTGAAACGGACATTGTCAACCGCATAATCAGGTTTTCTTACCGGACGGCTCCCTATGTGCTGCAGAACGGGCAGGGGAATGTAAGTTATTCCCCGGTGAGCCTGTACTATGCACTGGGCCTTGCAGGACAGGGAGCAGAAGGGGCAACAAGAGCCCAGCTTATGTCGGTCATGGGAGTACCCGATTTTACAGTGGAAACCCTCGCGGACCAATGCGGGCGCGTCTACAGACAGATGTTTCGGAATAACCAGTACAGCAGCTTAAGCTGATCAATTCTCTGTGGCTGAGTGACGGGAGCCCTCTCCATGACGCCTTTAGGATAACAGCGGACAGCCAGTACTACACCTCTGTATTCCGGGTAAATTTTGCCGATGGAAATGTGCCGGGGATTATGAATAGCTGGATAGCATATCAGACAGATCAGGCCATTGTCCAGGATCCTCCGGTATCAGCCGGTGAGAATATGCGTTTTTTGAATTCCGTCTATTTCTACAGCCAGTGGACTGTTCCTTTTACGGCAGGGCCGGAATCAGCGGGGGTATTTCGGACGGCGGACGGCCGGGAAGTTTCATGCAGCTATATGACAGGCCGGAACAAAGAGTCTTATTACAGAGGGAAGGGGTTCCAGAGTGCAGATCGTTCACTGAAGGATGGAACGATGACCTTTATACTGCCGGATGAGGGAGTAACGATCCAGTCTCTTCTGGCTTCTGAGGAGAGCGTTAACGAGATGTTCGGGCATCATGGAGGAGAAGGAGCCGGTTTTGGCGGAGTATCATGGAAGGTGCCGAAGTTCCGGTCGTCCGATTCCATGGATATGGCTCCTATGCTTAAGAATCTTGGGGCGGCTAACGGATTTGAAGCACAGACGGCAGATTTTTCCCATATCACGGGTGAAGCTTTTTCCATGGCCGGAGTTACCCAGGAGACTGTATTCCAGGTGGATGAAAGAGGCGCAGGTGTTGGAACCGTAACGCCCCAGCCGGGATTGGAGGGAGCCGCTTCGGAGGAGATCCACATGGAAATGCATCTCAACCGGCCCTTCCTTTACATTGTCTCGGCAGCGCCCGGCTTACCCATCTATATAGGCGTGTGCAATAACCCGGAAGCCTCTGATTTGACCGTCCGGGAACAGGCCGGTAAGCAACCGGTTAATATAGTAAGGCAGTTAAAAAAGCGCCGGCAAAAGCGGTGGAAAGTTATTCCGCTTTTGCCGGCGTTTTTTATTATGCCGCAGATAGTTCCTGCGGTTTTGACAGCCCTTCCCTTTTGTTTTCTGCCGTTGGTAAAGATTTTAAGCGGGAATCGGTAAAAAGGTTACAAAAACAGTAAATATATAATTTTATTAAAATTTTGATACTTTTTTGCTAATGAAAAAACACAAAAGGCCGATAAATAAAATAGACGGGAGAGATCTGCAAAAAAATACATTTTAATATACGGAAGACAGTTGACATAAATGAAAAACTATTTTATCGAAAAGATAGGGGGATTCGTAATGAGAAAAAATGGTAGAAAGACCGGAATCTCGGTTATTGCCAAATGGAGGAAGGCTGCAATATCCCTGCTCCTTACCTCTGCCCTGACTGTGGTAAATATCGGCGGGCAGGTGGGAACGGTACTGGCAGCTGATTATTCTGACTCCAGAGTTTTTGAGCTGGAAAGCAGAAACGTGTATTTTGCCATCCGGGAGGCCCTGGAAAACGGTGACAGGATATCCAAGGGCGATATCGAATTCACAAATGGAAAAACAGCCGCTTACAGAGCGCTCTTTTACGGCGAGAATGTAAAAAAGGCGAGCGTCTTGCATTGGATGATGCGGAAGGAACAGAAACCGACCTTTTGGAGTTTTATCCTGAGTATGAGGGCGATATGGATGCAGAGCTTAGGATGTTTATCAGGCTTCCTGAGGATGCGGACAGCGATTACATCCTTACAGGAGACGAACAGATTATCCTTTTATACATCAATAACACAGAGGATACGTTAAAGTGCTCTGTTGCAGTAGACGGGCGCAAGGGTAAAGCTGTTGTGATAAAGGGATATGAGGGAGCCTTCGGAGAGGATGAAGT
This sequence comes from Clostridia bacterium UC5.1-1D2, assembly GCA_001304855.1. GTDB lineage: Bacteria > Bacillota > Clostridia > Lachnospirales > Lachnospiraceae > Enterocloster. Next base: position 7,573 of record BBZN01000055.1, on the reverse strand, counting down.
GGAGTTTATATCCCAGGATGTAAAGGAAACTGCCTCAGAGACGGAAGCGGAGGCCGGGACTTTGGAGACAACGGCAGGAGCGGATGGGACTGAGTCTGACGCTCCGGTATCCGGCAGTACGGACGCCAGCAGGGAAAGCGGGGACGAAACCGCAGAAAACCAGGGTGAAACCGGGGAAACGGAAACCGGCGGGGAAGATAATTCCGAGAGCCGGGATGAGAAACCGGAGGAAACGAAAGACGCTTCAGACGCTCAGAAGGAGCAGGCAGACAACACAAAAGAGTCTGAAGATGGCCTGAAGGAACCGGCCCAGAGTAAGGAGGAGGTTCCGGAGGAAGTTGAGGATAAGGCGGAAACGCCGCAGAAAGATGACGACGGCGGGAGCCGCGACGGGGCGGACGAGCCGGTGCTGTCCCTTTCACTTCATGGAGCTCCTTTTGTAGCGGCTTCCCTGGAGGATGGGATAGAAAAGGAAGAGCCCGCTGAGGAGCCGGAGGTTCCGGAACCGGAAAAAGAGGAGCCTGAGAAAGAGAGCCGGACCACAGGTGATGAGCCTGTAAAAGAAACTACGGCTGCTGCCCCGGATTTAGGGGAGACGAAGGAGGAAACTTCCGGTGGTGCCGAGACTGGAGCGGATGCCAAGGTGACGGAAGAGGAACCTGCCGGGACTTCCGGTGAGGCGCCCCTTCTTCCGGAAGCAGGAGATGCCGCAGACTCTAAAGGGACCACAGGCTCCGCAGAGACGCTTCCCTCACAGGAAGCGGAGGAAACCGCATCCCAGACAGCCGGCGGAGTACAGGCAGATATACCGCGGTCCACCCAAAGCGAGGCGGACAAGGAGATCACAAAACCGGTTGAGGACCATAAGAGCGATGAACCCCTGGATATCAAGACAGGCAAGTATCCTCTGACGGGAATTGACGGCTGCTGCACAGCCAAGGCGTATGTAACAGATTTAAAAGGATTGGGCGTTGACGTGAACGCCATGGATACGGGATTTTTCTGGGAGCAGGAGATGGGGGACGGCGTCACCGTTACATTGGAAGCGGATCAGGTGGCGTCGGAAGTCCTTACCTCCGATGTAACCGCAGAAATCAGTGAGGTATCGGACGGCGTAAAGGAAGCCATCGGAGCCATGAACGGCATTCCGGGTTCGGAGGTTATTGTATACGATGTGAATCTGTACGACGCAGAGGGGATGCTCATCGACAGCGGAAGCTGGGACGGATATGTGAAAATATCGTTTTCAGGGGAAAGGGTGAACCAGCTGGCAGAGGGAAAAGAAGCGCTGGAAGTGATCCATGTAAAGACAGACGCCGATGTAACTTCTGAGGATATCACTACGGATCAGCTGGATATGGAAATCCTTGAGACGCTGCAGCTGGATGGAAGCGAAAGCCCGGATGTTGTTTCCGGAAATACCACTGGTTTCAGTATGGCAGGAATTGTGCCCGCGTCAGTGGGGGGCAGCCTGAATATCGTACCTGGGGATGATGAGATTCAAAGCGGCATCACCTACATTAACGGATACCCGGCCTACTGTATTTCGCCAAACAGCCATTATCCGGATACAAAGAAAGAAATTAACGAGGCGAAGTATAAGGAAGTGGATTTGGAGGATATAATCGGACAGCCCGTTTATCCCGAATGGCCCGAAGCTGATGTGGTATATACACAGGAAAATTTATTATTTGCAAGTATACTGATAGATTTAGGTTATCCCAACGACAGTGAGGGCATTTGCAGAGGGTATAGCGCTTCCACTGGGTGGAGCGCCACAAGAGCTGCCATCTATAATTGCCTGCAGGGTGTAACCTTGGAAGATTTGAAAGGTTACAACTCATCGGGACCATTATCTGAATTATTAAGAAAACTATATGAACGGGCAACGGAACGCTATGAAGAATCAAGCACATATCCAAATATCAGTACTCCAGCTGCGTCAGTTGTATTTGCAAAGAATGCAGACGAAGAAAATGCTCTGTGGATATCGGAAGCTTTTAACGTGGAGAGCAGTGAGCAGGTATTTGGAATTACATTACCTGAAGGTATCTCTATTGAGACCCAGGAGGGTGGTATATGGGTTAAAGTTTCGGACGCTACAAGGGATAAACTGCCTGTCAATGCGGTCTATCGTCTGGTTTCGCAGACCAGGCCCGGGGAAGGTGAGGCAGGGTTAAGAACCACAAAGGCAGTCATCAGCAATGTGAGCGATAAATGCCATTTTTATGTGCCTGACAACTCCAGATATCAGAATCTTTTGGTGCTTAACCTGACGGAGAGCAATGTTACGGTTTCAACCGGATTTACGTTTTCATCAGAAAATGAGGTTCCAAAGCCTATTCCGCCGGAGACTACAGCGCCCCCGGAAACTACGGCTCCCCCTGAAACTACAGCGCCCCCGGAGACTACCACTCCCCCTGAAACATCCGGCAGCCATACCGGCTCCTCAGGAGGCGGTTCCTCCTCAGGCAGTTCCTCCGTGGGAAGGGGGGCAAGCGTTCCCTCCGCAGGCGGGCCCGGAGTTACCATTACCCTTGAAGATGTAGAGGTGCCCCTGGCTGCATTGCCTGTTCCTCCTGAAGAAGGCATCATAATTCTGGAAGACGAAGTGCCCTTGGCCCCGCTGCCAAAGACAGGGGAGAAAATGCAACACGGTCACGAGGCCTTTGCCATAACAGGTGTAATGCTGGCGTTATATTCCATACTGACTAAGAGACGAAAAGCTTTAAATAAATAAGACATACCACAAAAGCGGCTCCCCCGGGAAGCGCTTTTGTATAACGAATACTCTGAAATTACAGGGGATAAATATTCAGGCGTTTGATTTTACCCTCCTCGTCAGTTTCCGTGAGAAAAGCCGTCACAGGCACTACATGATCATTGTAGGTGATAAAATACCACACCGTATTGTCTCCCAGATATTTTACGCTGTGAATGGGAAATGGGCCTCCGTTAAATCCGAACTTATGGTGAAACATCATCTCCACCGCCATTTTCCCTTCCAGGTGAATGGTATCCATCCCGGCCTTTGTTACAGATGAATCATGAAGGACCCCATACATGTTGAACAAATCCGCAAGGGCAATTTCATCTCCCCTCTGCATACAGTCAATATACTGTTCTAATATCGTCATATTATTATCCTCCTCTTTCTCACTTAAAACCGCTCAGAACGCAGCAATGCATCGATACCGCCGTCCACAAACAAGATGACTCCGTTGATACCGCTGGCCATAGGCGAGGCCAGAAACGTGATGCCGTTTGCGATTTCCTCAGCATCCAGAAATTCTTTCCTTCCGTAGCGCGTGGGAATGGGAATCAGGAGGGCGGCCTCCATCTGTGCGTCGGTCATATTCTGGGTCATAGGAGTGGTTGTGTTGCCTGGCGCTACTGCGTTGATGCGCAGGCCGTCCACAGCCCAGGAGGGGGATACGCGGCGCACCCAGCGGGCCAGGGCGTGCTTCGATGAACTGTAACAGGACGCAGCCTGGGTTCTTGGTATGTCCTTTACAAATTCCAGAATCCGCTCCTCGTCCATGACATTGGACAGCATATCCACCCAGTCCATCCTGACGGTCATATTGGTGATGGAATTTGAGGAGGTCAAAACGCAGTTGCCGTGTTTTTTCTTTAACAGAGGCCGGAGAGCCTCGGCGATTTGAACACTGGCAAAAAGTTGAGAGCGAAAATCATCTGGGGCGGCGCCGTAGGCCCTACGCCCGCGTTGCAGATCAGCACGTCAATCCCTTGGGGATAACGGCGGAAAACTTCGTCTATAGCGCCCTTGCGCCCCTCCGGCGCGGACAGGTCGGCCAGATAATCGCCCCCCTTAAAATCAATGTTAAATACCTCATGGCCCTGGGCCTGAAGCAGCTTTCGGACGGCTGCGCCGATGCCAGTGGTTCCTCCTGTAATAACGTATGTACTCAATATCATGTCCTCCTTATCCCTTAATTTGACAATTAAATATAAGTAATGATTATCGTTTTTATTATCTATATAAAACCTTATCATCAAACGAAGTATTTGTCAATTGAAATAAATAAATAACAATGTCACACAAATTTGCCGCCAATCTCTGGGCAAACCCCCGTTGAAGATAGTCCTTAGAAATGATACAATAAGACTTTAGAAATTCTTTTGCTTTTTATAAAGCGAGATTTTTGATTTGGCTGTTAGGATAACATACACAAGGAGGAATACTGAATGAGCGGGGACCGGATTTTGCTGGTAGAGGATGATAAAGATATCAGGGAAGGCGTGGAAATATTTTTAAAGAGTCAGGGCTATGAGGTTTATCAGGCGGCTGACGGATTGGAAGGACTGAAGATACTGGAGGAACGGGAAATCCAGCTGGCCATTGTGGATGTTATGATGCCCCGCATGGACGGTATTACCATGACTGCAAAGCTCAGGGAGAAATATGATTTTCCCGTTATTTTCCTGTCGGCCAAGTCCGAGGAGGTGGATAAGATACTGGGGCTTAATATGGGAGCGGATGACTATGTGACAAAGCCGTTTACGCCCATGGAGCTTCTTGCAAGGGTGAATTCCCATCTGCGGCGGTATCACCGGTTTATGGATCGGATCAACTCCAGCCAGGGGGAGAATCCAAAGATTCACCGTCTGGGCGGTTTGGAGGTCAATGAGGAGACTGTGGAGGTGCTGGTAGACGACCACCCGGTGAAGGTGACTCCTATTGAGTTTAAGATATTGTTACTGTTAATACAAAGCCCGGGCCGTGTATTTCCGGCGGAGGAGATATACCAGCGGGTTTGGAACGAGAGGGCTGTCAACACGGATACTGTAATGGTGCACATCCGGAATCTTCGGGAGAAGATCGAGGTGAATCCGAAGGAGCCTAAATATATAAAGGTGGTGTGGGGAGTTGGATATAAAATCGAAAAGCAGCCATAAATGGGGCGTTTTAATAATTATTCTGGCAGTCATAGGAGCTGCCGCAGCGACGGTTGGGCTCTACCCTTATATGACAAACAAGGCCAATGAATATGAAGCTTATAATACTTCCAGAATAAGGGAGCAGAACCGGGATTACAGCAATCTGTCAACCCAGGTAATGAATTTCAGTTATGTCCTCTGGCATCAGCAGATGCAGGAGGAGGCAGGCCGTATTATGACCTATTCTGAGGCCTACCTGCCGGGACTGGAGGAGAAGATATCAGAGCTTCAGGGTGAAAGAGAGTCTCACGTAGCTCAGGATGGTCCTGCAGAGGCAGAGTCAGACTATGAGAGCTACGATGATTACCTGGATTTTGAAGGATACGGGGAGGGTTACGGAAGTTACTCCTACAATCTGGATTACTGGAACAGCCTTCGGAATATTATAAATTCTGCGGGGGAAGAATGGGAAGGATTTTACCGTCAGTATACGCCCTACCTCTTTTACCGGGTTGTGGGCAAGGACGGGGAGACTCTGCGGAGCAATGTAAACCGGCCGGAGGAATTTTTTGATGCGCCTCTCAGCAGCCAGGAGCGGGAGTTCATGTTTACAGTGGAATTTTCTTCCACAGGAAGCACAAAGGTGACGGACTTTACAGGTGACGACGATGATGCTTCCAGATTTTTACAGGCCATGAATCGGTATGAGTTTTATGATCCCCTGATATACAGGACGGGGGAGGATTATCAGTACAGCAGCATCCGGTTCTCCACGCCGAAGGATATGACGATCCAGTTCCGCTGCTATCCTGACAACGTGATCAATCAATCTCTGTACAGCGGGGGGAGGGGAGGTCTGGACGCCTGGTCTTACCTTGACAGCAGCTATTATCCTGTGATTGGATTCATTATTGCAGTTCTGCTGGCGCTGGCTTTGGCTCTGCCGACTGTAAAGAGCTTTGAGATTGGCCGCAGCGCTCTGTGCAGACTGCCCTTTGAGCCTTTGAGCTGTATCGGAGTGGGATGGCTGGCCATTATGGGGGAGGGAAGCCTGCCCGCCTCTATGATAGCGGCAACAATGAAAGGAAGTCTGTACACGGAGCTTCTAAAAGCCGGTTTTCTGGTTGGCTCTGCAGACGTGATGGCCACTCTGATCAATATACTGTTCTGGTCTGTGCTCTACGGCTTTTTTTACTGGGGAATTACCTGCTACAGAGCTATTTTCTCACTGGGGCCCTGGGTTTACTTTAAACGGAGAACCTGGCTGGGACAGTTCCTGTGCTTTATCAAGCGATGGCTTGTAAAGTCCCTCAATGTGTTTAACGAGACGGACTGGGAGAGCCGCTCCACGAAGATTATTGGGAAAGCGGTGATTGCAAACTTTGTCATCCTGACGTTGATCTCCCTCCTGTGGTTCTGGGGAATCGGAGCGCTGGTTATATACTCCGTCGTTCTGTTTATCCTTTTTACAAAATATTGGGGGCAGATGCAGAAGAAGTACAGCCGGCTGCTGGAGGGGATCAATGCTATGGCAGAGGGGAACCTGGACGTGGAGATTGACGAAGATTTGGGTATATTCAACCCCTTTAAGGAGCAGCTGGCCCGGATACAGGCCGGATTTAAGAAAGCGGTGGCTCAGGAGGTTAAGAGCGAGCGTACAAAATCGGAGTTGATTACCAATGTGTCCCACGATTTAAAGACGCCGCTGACAGCGATTATAACCTATGTTAATCTGCTTAAGCAGGATAATATTACAGATGAGGAGCGGGATGCCTATATCCAGGTGCTGGATCAGAAATCCATGCGTCTGAAGGCGCTTATAGAGGACTTGTTTGAGGTGAGTAAGGCCAGCAGCGGAACAGTTACGCTTCACCCTGAGAATGTGGATATTATCAGTCTCCTGAAGCAGGTGCGGTATGAACTGGCAGATAAGATTGAGGCCAGCGGAATCGAGTTCCGGTTCCATCTGCCGGAGGAGAGAGTGACGCTCTATCTGGACAGTCAGAAGACCTACAGGATTTTTGAAAACCTGATGGTAAACATCACAAAATACGGAATGCCGGGAACCAGGGCTTACGTCCAGGTGGCGCGGGACCAGGAAGGGTATGTGGTTATTACGATGAGGAATATTTCAGACAAAGAGCTGAATATATCCCCAGAGGAGCTGACCGAGCGGTTTGTGCGGGGAGATGTCTCCAGAAATACAGAAGGATCCGGACTGGGGCTCGCCATAGCCAGAAGCTTCGTGGAGGTTCAGGAGGGTACCATGGATATCCAGCTGGAGGACGATCTGTTCCGGGTGGTAATCAGGTGGAAGGAGAGACGTGAGGAGCCGGAGAACCTGGAACCAGAGGCGTGGATCGGGGATGCGGACTCCGCAGAGTGGACACTGGTGGAAGATATGCCTGTGCCTGTAAAAGATATGCCTGTAAAGGCTGATACGGCCGTAGAGATGCCCCAACAGACACCGGATGAGTCTGAAAAGGGGACGGAAGAGGATAAAACGGAAGGAAATTAGTCGGAAGGGAAACAGCTGGAAGGAAATTAGCCGGAAAAGAAAACAGCCGGAAGGAAATTAGCCGGAAGGGGAAACAGCAGAAACCGGTTGGAGATAAACAGAGGAGAGGAGCCCAGCCCCCCGAAACACGGGGGAAAGGCTCCTCTTTATCGT
>BBZN01000054.1 GCA_001304855.1 Clostridia bacterium UC5.1-1D2 | reverse complement strand
CTACCATCGGTCAATGACCAGGTACTGCTGTCCACCGCGTTTCTGAACCAGCAGCACTTTATCCCCAACTTTTAATGCATTGTTCACCGTCACAGTGACGGTCCCCAGTTCAGGGATAACCATAGGAACCTGATAATCCGTCAGATGCTGCGGCACCAACAGCTGGCCGCCGGCGACCGTTGTCTTCTGGCCAATCTGTACGGATGGTGGGGAAGCTGTGAGCACTGTGCCGGGGAGGATATCGCAGGGGTCGCCTGCCTCCACTGCCTTAAGTGCAATCTGCTTCAGGTTATCAATCCATTCTGCCTCAGCCACTTATATCAGCCCCTCTCAGCGTCAGATCCATCGTGTGGATTCCTTCCTCTATCTTGTGGGTTACGGACTCAATCAGCAGATAGTTCCTCACCTCCACATCCTTTAAATCCAGGAATACCGGCAGAAGGCAGCCGGCCCTCACACGGATATCCCCGAACGCTCCCTTGACCTGCAGGCTCCTGGCCGGACGGTTGTATAAGGTAAGGTATCGCTCCGCAACCACCTGGCCGTCCACTCCTTTGTCGATGGTTTCACTCATCTGAAGCACGCCCCATCGGTTGATATTCTCTGTATGTTTGGTCATATACAGCTCCCGGCTCTTGCTCCCCTCACTGTCCCGGTACAGTTTTATTTGGTTATAGGTGTTGCTGTCAATACTGACCTTATAGTCGTAATCCTGGGCCGCTGCACTGTCAATCATAAGGGACAGCTTCATGTTCTCGGCATTTTTCAGGGTTAGCTTCCCTACATTATCGTACAGGACAAACAGCTTCCCTGTATGAATCATGGTATAATCCAGCGCCGTAAGGATGATGTCAAGCAGTGTCTTGTCCTTCTCGTTCCTGGATTCTATCTTGAAGCCCGTGTCCTCCAGTGTTCCCACCTGAAGGTTAAAATCAGCCGCAATCATCTGAATCACTTCCCCCGCTGTCTTATCCACATAATTGTAGCTGTCGGAGTTCTTCAGATAGCGCAGCTGGTCATAGGCTGTGACCTTCATCTGCCCCTCACGGTTCCAGCTCCGCTCGAAGATGAAGCCAAAGAACACAGAGGATCCGCCTACATCCAGGCGGACTGCATTTCCCTCCTCAATTTTCAGGATACGGTCTGCCAGAAGGGTGAAGGAGCATTTCCCCGGCTGTCCCTTGCGCTGCGTCTCCCAGGTGACGGTTCCCTGAACCACCGGCTCATACACAGTCCGGCCGTTTTCGATATACAAATGTACCTCCATTCCGCCTTGCCTCCTTTAAGGGATTGTCAATACCTGTCCCGGATATATAAGATTGGGATTGCTTATCTTATCTCGATTCAGGTTATAAAGTTCCTGCCACCGGCCCCCATCACCCAGAAGCTTTTTGGCTATCTTCCAGAGGCTGTCCCCTTTCACTACTACATAAGAACTTACCGAAGGCGGCTCCCCGGCTCTCTGCTCCTCTGGTTCAGCAGCTGCCGGGACCTCCTGGTCGGGGATGAGGGTGAAATTCATAATCCGGGTTCCATAATGACGGTATTCCTTCATCGTGATGGATACCGCCAGGTCAAAGCCCTCCTTTACATCGTCCGATACCTTGTAGTCCTCCAGTACCACATCTATGTTGGTATCAAAGGAACCGCTGGGGGTATCCCTGAGAACAATGAACTCGAAGGAATCCCCGCTCTCCTTTAAGTCCTGCAGGCTGCTGATGAAGTCCTCCGCATCACTTACGCTGCCGTCCCATACTGCCGCGGGATAGTCCATCTGGGGGATTATTACATCGATGCTTATTTCTGCCAGGCCAGGAGGGCGGGTCATGTTGATTTCGTCGCCGTTAATCAGGGTGACCGTTTTGTTCTGGCCTGGATATTTGATAGGTATTTTCTGGGGTGGGATGGGGAGGAGCATGTCGTTTATGTATACTTCATAGGCCATTAGATGTACCCTCCTTCTGCTGCGGTTGCCAGGATTTCTCCGGTGACCTCTCCCAGCATCCGGTTCACTTCGTTAAAATCGGTCTGGGTCTTTAGGGTGTTGTTATTGTTTATGTCCACCTTTAGTTCTGCCAGGGTGAAGCGGTTGATAATTTCCTGCTCTGCGGCGTCACGCATATACTTTAGGTCTGTGTCGATTGTGTCCATGGAGTCAGCCATAGCGGCGGTGTTGGCGGCGGTGCTGCCGGTGTTGCCTGCAATATCTCCCAGTGATGGTGCTTCTGGAGTATATCCGCCGGCGCCTCCACCTGCTGAATCTTTCTTTTTCTTTTCCTCTTTTTCTGCCTTCGCTGCGGCAATATTGGCCTGACGTTCTGCTGCTCTTTGAGCGGCATCAAGCTCCATCTGATTGATTTCACTCTGCCTTGCTTTCTTATCCGCTGCATTCTGGTCCTTTAAAGCAGCTAACTCAGATGCCCGTTTTTGTTGTTTAGCCTGTTCTTCCACAGCTGCGTTTGTAGCAAACTCCACATGGGCTACGGCTTCGATTGATGTCCCTGCTATACTGTTAACAGCTGCGATAAAAGCGTTTACACGGTCTATCGCTCCATTTATGAAATCCTGTAGAATCGTAAGTCCCATTACTTTTAGATTTCCTATGGTATTCAGGACTGCTGCTTTGAACGCCTCAAAGCCGTATTGCATGTTGTCGATTCCATTCTGGATATTCGCCCATGCTGTCATGAATCCGATTTTCAATTTATCTAAGCAGGTGAGGACAAAGTTAGAACAGGTCAGCCAAGCTACTTTAAGGCCGCCTATGCGATTAATCCAGACTACGATTGCGGCTATAACTGCCATGATTACTATCACAATCCAGGTTATCGGGCAGGCAAGTAACGCCATATTTAATCCAACTTGTGCTCCTGTGGCCGTTGTCGTTGCAGCGGCTCCTGCTATATCTGCTCCGGCCTTCAGAGCAGTGCTTGCGGCTGAAATCGCTTGCAGACCATTAGTAATTGCTTGCACAATATTATAAGCTATCATGACCCCTTTATATGCCACTACCGCAGCTGCAACCCCTGCTATAATCGGTCCAAGCCACGCCCAGTTTTCTTGTACAAATATAACTGCCTGTCCCATCATGTCCAGTGCCTGGACTGCTCCAGAAGCCATGGTTCGTATCACTCCTGTTATACTTTCTGTCAAAGCGCTAAACCCTTCCGTCTGCGTTACCGAACTAAGTTGCTGTAATGCAGGCTGGAATGCCATCAATGCCTGGTTTTGAATGCTGTTGGCAATCTGGCCAAACGTTGTGGGCATCTGGGCGAACCTTTCGTCTGTCTCCTCTGCTGCCGCAAACATAGCGTTCTTAATGACTTCTGCGGAAATCGCACCTTCCGAAGCTAGTTCCTTTATTTCTCCTGCGGGAACTCCCATATAATCTGCTATATTTTGCACGATTGGTTGGGCATTATCCAATACTGCATTCAATTCCTCGCCCTGAAGCTTCCCAGCCGCCATAGCCTGTGTGAGCTGAAGCATAACAGAATCTACGCCCTGGGCACTGGTTCCAGCAATGACAAATGTCTTATTAATCTGTTCCGCAAAAGCAATCAGCTCATCGTTAGAGGAAAATGCATTTCTTGCCTGCATACCTAATTTTCCTACAGCATCAGCGGTTGTCTGATATACTCCCCTGGACCGTTGCGCAGAATCATAGATTTTCTGCTGCAACTGCTCAGTTGAATCCAGCCCATAGTTCATTAAATCAAGTCTGGCTGTTGTCTGCGCTACCTGGTCTGCCAGGTTCATAGCCTTGCCTGCCGTAGCCGCACTGACCAGCATAGCTGCATATCGTTTGATAGAACTCTCCAGTCCTCCAGCCGCAGTCTGACCACTTCTCACAGACTGATTGAACTGCTCCTGTGCGGTAAGATTATCCCTGATATTGCGTTCTGTCGAATCCATAATGGAGTTAAGCTGTTGATACGCCGCATTAGCCGCACTTATGTCCATCCGCTCCATTGCACTATTAAGCTGCCCTTGAACTTGTGCTGCCTGAGATAATCGGCCCCGCATAACCTCTAATTCGTTATTGACCCTGTCAGTCCTTAAGTTCACTGGAATGCTGTTTAGTTCTTCTATACGGTTCGATAAACTCCGCATACGATTTGTAGTTTCTGCCACATCATTGAGCATTCCTGGAGGAGTCACCCTCATGCCCCTTGCCTGTGCAGAAATCGCTTGTTGGTTCCTGTATAGCTGCTGGGCCGCAGTATTTACTGCTTGATATTCTTGCGCAAAACGCTCCGCTCCGGTATTTGTAAACACCGGCTGAGAGGAAGCGCTGCTCCATGCAGGCAGTTCAGGCACCGTTACTGGAGTATTCTGCACACGCTCTAATTCTTCCTGATACTGCACCACTGCTGCCGACGCACTCGCCACCGCTTGCTGCATTGCCACTGCTTGTGCAGTATCAAAGCCAGATTCTGTGGCCGACTGTGCCGCACTAAAACTACTGACCATCATCCCCATGGCCGATGTAATTGACTGTAACACTGGAGTCATGCGGTCAGCCAGTTGGATTGATGATTGTACTCCTGCCATCGCCTCACCTTCTTTCCTAAAAATGGTATAAAAAGAACGCCCCGAAGGACGTTCTGATTAACGATTCTATTTAATTGCTCATGCACTCAAGAGCTATCTTCATGGCATACTGGAAACCACTTAAAAACCCCTGCTTTTCATTCTCACAGGCAAGGCTGCATACATAGTCTTCATAATCATGTGCAAGCAAACCGCTTTTATCAAAATAGCCATATAAGGATTCTCTGGCTCTTATTGCAGATTCATTATCGCCTCCACGCTCCAAATCATTCTGATACTGGTAATAAATCTTTTCCAATTCGCTCATATTATGCCACCTCCCGATATGCTACCGTACAGGTCTTGAAGTTTCCCTTAGAATCCACATAAGTAATCTTAGTTGGGTAGTTATTCTCTGCCAGCCACAGTTTTACATCCTCAAATACGGAGGGCTTGTACTGTATGGTTACGTCATCATGTCCGTTCCGGCTGAACGCTGTAGTCACTATCTCACTGCCTGGGATATGTAATTTCTTGATGATGGCACTCACAGCCTGATTATGCGGGTTGCCGCTGGTAGAGTAGATTCCCAACTCCTTGGCAATCTCCGTACAGTCGTACAGCTTTGACATGGTTTCTTTATCAGTAAGGAGTGGCGCTTTTACTTCATAACCAAGGTCCGTATACAACCGCTTCACCTCTGCGGCTACATATACAGGTTCGACCTTTGCCTTTTCCAGGGTACTCATGACATTCTTGACCATCATGTTGACGGAAGAAAGCGCTGGGCGCTGGGCTTTGGACTGGCTCCCCTTTTTCGGCATCTCATAGGAGCCGGTCTTGCGGAGGGCGGGGAGAACCTCGGATGTCACCCAACGTTTGAATTTCCTTGCTGTTTCCAGTTTGCTTCCAAACACCAGTGCATACAGACCTGATTCATTGATTATAAGCATATTTCTCCGCTGACCTGAGTCGGTGAAACACCGGGTCAGCTTATCCTCGGCTTCAACATGACGTTTCAAGGCATCCGGAGTATCTTTGTAAGCAAGTGCAATTGCCACATCCTTGCCCACAAAATAGGGCTCATTATCAATAACTACTGTCCTTACCTGTCCAAATTCCTCATTATTAAAAATCTGTAATTCCTGCATAACCTTTAATCTCCTTTCAAAATTGACAAATTTGAAGAAATAGGTTACACTACATGTAGATGTAGGTTTTCCTACTTCCAGTTTTTGAGTAAACACATCGGTCGCCAAACTTACTGTGTTTGCTCTTTTTTGTTTCAACTTCTTTTTTCACAAGCTCTACAATGATGTCTTTTACTGACTTGTCCATTTTTACGGCGTAAATCCTAAGCTGTTTGTGTAAATCATCATCCATAATTATTCCTACGCGCTTCACTTACTTACCTCCCTTCTTGTTTGCATATGTAAATTCTAACTCGCATTTGCAAATATGTCAAGGGGGATTTTACATTTGCAAATTTTATTAAAATATGATATTCTAAAGCCATAAGGAGGTATTTAATGATGGCCATAGGTAAATCTATTGAACAACAGATAAAAAACAAAAATATGTCACTCAAAGAATTTTCAAAAGAAGCAGACATATCCTACAACACCCTATATGCAATTGTAAAAAGAGACAATGCAACCATAAAACCAGAAATACTCAGAAAAATTGCCAAGACCCTTGATATTCAATTATCTGACTTATTTGATACTGGAGAAGAAATAACTTATTATAATCTGGAAGACGGCACTCGTGATACAATAAAAAAAGATGTTAATGGCGTTGTCACCCGCCATATCCATCTTGGTAACTTCTCTGTTGGAGAATCTTCTCATGATAGTTCCGAAAATGCATTGCTAAGTTGCTTCCGGCAATTGAACTTCGTTGGAAAAAAAGAAGCACTTAAACGTATTGAAGAATTATCGCTTATACCTAAATACATTTCTACCAAGGAGACACCCACCACACAGTAGGTAGCTTTTCCGCACAATAAAAGCACCTAGTGAAATGTTACAATACCTCCTAAGTAGATTTTGGTTATTTACCTTGTCTGCATAAGAGGTATCATATCATTTTTCCGGGTGCTTTTATTGAATTACATAATTAGAATCCTGTAACACCGACAATTGTATATCTATTACATGAGTTATCAGTAATTAAAGCTTTAAATTGCCAAGTTTCCTCAGGGCCTAAATTATTCATATTATCCAATGCTGTACCTAAAACCACATCATCTTTATACATTTTAATTTCTATCTGAACATACGAATAATTTTTATCCGTATTATTTTTCACTTGTCCAGTAACATATCTCAGAGAACCTTCATTGAGATTTTCATAAGATATAATTTCTAACTTTTTCTTTTTTAGCCTCTGTTTCAGCTACACTGGTCGCTTCCGTTTCTGTAGTTTCTGCCGCCCCCTTTTCTTTAGCAACTTCAGTCGTTGGCATATCAGTTTTGGTGCTGTCAGACGTACTGTTTCCACCAATAACTGCTATTATTGCAATAAATAGAATAAAAATAACGACTGCAGTAAGGCAACCAACTAAACAGCCACTCTTCTTCTTTTTTGTAGGCTGAATTGGTATATTCACTTGCGTAGAGTTTTTTAATGAATTATCATTGTTTTCAGTGGTTTCAGATGCAATAAGTGGATAGCCACAACTCGGACAATTTTGTGCACTATCAGATACCTCTTTACCACACTCTGGACATTTTATTAAAGCCATACTCATTTCCTCCCGTTGTAAATAATAGTGGTTTTATTATATCACAACTGTTTTCCTATTTCTACCGCTTTTTACTTTTCAATTTCTGCGCCTCCTTTTTATCCTTCTCCAGCTTCATATCAATTGCAGCCACCACATAAGCCCGTTCTTGAATATCTAAAGCCAAGAACTCATGCGGCCATCGGTGGAGTTTGTGGAGGCAATAATAGGCCACATTGGCTTCCATATCGCCTCCATCTATTAGTTTTTTGCTTCGTCCACCTTATCCTGAAAGTTCTGCTCAAAACCATGGTATGACTGGACCTGGCTCATGAATTCATTGTATTCTCCGGGGTCGTCAATCATTTCCTGAATTAACTGCTCTGCCCCCATCACACCATAAGAATCCTGCAGTTCCTTGTCATTTAGATTCGGATACACCACACAGGCAGCCGCCATCTTAGCCAGATAACGGTTAGCATAAAACTTTGGGCGGAACATTCCCGGCTTGCCAGTCACCTGGATATCAACCGTACAATCCTCCCGCAGCGCGCTGTCTTCTTTTGTTGTCAAAGGTCGGACTTCCCACACTAACGGCTTACCCTTCTCATCAACTAACGTCTTAGTAGCCGCAATCTTCAAGTTTTCCTTCGTAGCTTTATTTTTCTTTAAAAATCTGCTTAAATCTCCCATTCTCTCTCATCCTCTCTTTCTTACTGCATTACAAAAGGCCATCATGCTTAATGACAGCCTTTAATCTTTCCTTTAAATTTCCACCACGATACCAATGATATAATGTCATGTATTTAATGGCATAGACCTCTGACAGCTCTTTTAATGTACAGACTTTATCATTGAATGTTACATAAATTGTGTTTCTTTTATTTCCGTTCTGTATCTCCATTGTAACCCATCTGCAATTTTCAGGACAATAGTTCCCATCTACATTTATCCTGTCAATGGATAAGCTGGAACTATACCCGTTAGTCATGGCCCAGGAATAAAAAGCTTTAAAAATCATATAACCATTCATCACATACCTTAATTCCCCTTTCGCCATAGTATCTGAAATCACTACAAGTTTCAAGATAGCACCTTTCCACCATGTGGTGATAAACACGATACAGCCTACTTTTTGACTTATTATGCGTTGTATTTCTGTTCAGCATATATTCATGTTTATAGCAGCCACAACTATTTACTCTTCCGCTCCTTAAATCGGATGTACTTACCTCCACCACATTTCCACATTCACACTTACATAGCCATATTTTGTGGCAGTATTTATCACGATAGAGATACTTTTCTACATTTAAACGCCCATATTGCTGATTTACCATATCAATAGGTTTATGCATTTATAACACAACCTTTCTCAGTTAAATAAAAATTATCTCATTCCTGGTAATTCAGAGAAGGTATTTGGCATTTCCCAGTCCTCGAAGGTAAAATCCAGATCCTCATCCAAATACTCTGCGTCTGCATCAAACTTGGCCAGAATGCCTCCATCTACATTGCAGTCCTTCAGAATAATCGTCTGGCGGCCCACACTGGAAGTGGGGTCCTCATTGGTGATCTGGATATCAAAATACACATCCTCTCCAGTCTCCTTGTAACGGTACAGCAGGTTCCTGAAAATGCTGGTATTATAGTGGAAAGTGGCTGAACCGCTCCCCTTCCACCCGGTAGTCTTGTTCCCCTTTCCGGTCTTCCCCAGGATTGGAACCTCAGACTTGGTTTTCTCGATACTGGCCTCCAGGTTAATGGCCTGCATAAAATTATACCGGTCCCCATCAATTGTCACAAAACACTCTGCCAGGGAAGCGCTCACTGCATCCTTGGCATTCATTATCGGATTATTCAGCATAATTTGTCACTCCTTTCTCAATTTACAACCACAGTCATATAGAGCTGGGCCATTGCGTTCGTCGGTCTTATTGGACAGTTTACCACTACTGACTTCTTTCCTTCGCCTCTGGCAATTACGATATCGTCCGCCTTGAAGCCCTCAATCGCACGTATTTTCTCCAGCTCCCTGTAGTATGTAACAATCTCATTCCAGAAACTAACACGCCCTGCCTCATCATTTGGAATCTTACCCAAATACTTATTGCCAAACAGGGCCGCAATGTCATTTCCAATCTGGTCCAGAACACGTATTGTCTGATTGCTCTTAAAGTCCTCCCCTTTTTCATCGGAAAGTGTTACCAGCGTATTGACATCCTCCAGGACACGTATCTCATCACCAACCCTGTGAAGAATAAATGTCCCCGATAAAATCGCTTCTTCCAGCTCCTTCTGGGTATATGAAGTGTCTACTTCAAACTCACCATTATATGTTTTGTTTGTGTTAGAAGCATTCACTGCACACCCTGCAATCGCTCCTGTCGCCCAATACACCAGAGCACAGGAATCTGCTGTTAACGTGACTTCTCCCTCTATGCCTTCTTCAACCGCTGCAGTTCCCTCCACACAGTTGTCCAGTGACACAATGCCTTCATAGTCAGCCGGATACCGGAATAACACTGTCTGGAACTTGATTCCCATACCATCACGCATGCTCTTTGTAAAGTCGGCAAACAGCGCTTTCACATCTTTATCGTCTGATACAAGCCCAAGTGCATTAAAAGAATAGCTCTGTATCTTATCAAGAAACTTCTGATAATCCTCCAGAGCAGGAATAGAATTTGTACCTCCTGTGAAAGGAACTCCGGCCGTGGCCTGCAGCGTCGCATCCCTTTTAAATACCACATAACTGGTATCATTCAAACCGCTCATTTCTGTTACCTGCTGGATGTCTACCATCTGGCCGTCAAGAAACGTCCTGACAGTATACTCAGCGCCGTCCTCCTCAATCACCAGCCGCAGGGCATTTCCTCTGGTTCCTGCATATTTGGCTGTGGCATAATCACAAGCTGCCCGGATTCCCCCGCCGTTTATGCGGTATCCGTACAGGGTTCTCGCATTTTTAAAGAGATCACGGATTACCTTCATCTTTTCATGGGTATAATCAAAACCGAAGAGCTCTCTGCTCCGGATTTGGAAATCTTCCGCAGTCAATGTGAATACTTCTCCCGCCGGGCCCCAGTCTGTCTCCAAAGGCATTGCCACATATCCGCGTTCAGACAGCGCCATTGCTGCCTGGGCCACTGATACAAAGTTTATATAAGCTCCCGGCAAAATCTTATTCTGTGCCGCAAAACTACCTCCTCCAAGTGCCATATCTATTTCACCATTCCTTTCTCAATCTCAATTGTTTCCATTGATTCCTCTGTTTTCTCCTCCTTAAGGATAAACATATTGTAACTGACGAAAAAGTTGAGAACACCATCCTCTGCCCTGTGGCTTCGCCCGGTTCCTCGCAGCAGGCTGCCATCCTGCAGGGTGATATACTCCATACCATTCATAAGGATGTCAGATACCCGATTTATTTCTCTGCGCTGCTGCTTTATGCCGCCTGGAAGGTACTGAATACACATATCTGTCTGCCGGTAATATCGCCTGCCAATCATCGGCTTTTCAGACGGATCCAGGAACTGCACAAAAAACAAGGCTCCTTAAGGCCCTGTTCTACTACATCTGTGTATATTTCATAATCATCACCAAAAAGCTCATTCAGCCGCCTGGTGACAGCGTCCATGATATCATTAAGCATCAAACACCTCCCTAAGTTTTGCTTCCAGCTTTTTCTCTATCAGTTTTGGCGCCAGGTCGTTGATTTCCTTTTCTGATATGGTCAGCATGAACTTTCCCGGGACCCAGGCCCTTTTTGCGCATACACCTAAAGCCGGGATATAGCGTCCAGGCGTCTGCCGGTGGCCATATTCCACGTAGGAAGCATATTCAGTTGGGTTGATGATCTCAACTCGATAAGTACCTCCTGCTTTCTGAATCTCACCCACAGACCAGCCGCGCCGCAGAGTTCCTCCCTGGTACCCGGTCCAGTATTTTTGCTTTATGGCGCCATTCTTTGACAGGAAGGTCCTTGTCTTACCATTGGATCCCTTTACCTTTACTGTCTTCGGTCCATCCAGCTTAGGGGCCTTGCCTACCGGTGTCCTTTGCTTAACTTTCCTCAGCAGACGGGATGCCAGTTCCTTGATGCACTCCAGGTTGAAGGCATCTCTCTCCTGCTCTAAACGTTCTACCTGCTTTTGCAGCTTCTTTATTTCCCGAAAATCAAAACTTCCACCTTTGGCCATTATGCATACTCCTTCCATATCTCCAGAAGAATCTCCTGGTGGGAGGAATAGACCGCAGCCTTACCACTCTGGCATAACTCTCCGTCCGCCCCTGCTGGGTGACTTCAATACGGCTACCCGGGGGAACTACAAGCTCTGGAGCCAGAAACAGCTTGATGGTCTGTGCCACAGCTGTAACCGTATCACTGCCGGCCGCCAGCGCCGTACTGGAGTAAGACAGATGGCAAGGGATTTCCTCCTGCTTTAAAACCTCCTCCTGCCGCGTCACCTTCGTCACAGGGTCTCTTATAGGCTTCATACCATAAATCTTGCATGTCCCATCATAGGTGGCCTCTATGGCCTTCCTGTGCATCCTCTGGGCCCGTTTGATTGCATCACTTATCATCCTACCACCCCAGCTTCCTGTACCGATTAAGTTGCCCCTGGTAATCCTTCAGGATACCGCCTGATAGGGCATCCGCTGCACTTGTAAAGCTGGCGGATGTGTCTCCCTCTGATATGGATGACACCCGGATTGGCGCGTCTCCATCCCCAGGACGCTCATACCGATACAGGTCTATAGCCATCCTGTATGATGTGCCGGATAAGCCTGCCGGAACTGCTTCTAAGTTGCAGTAGTTCCGGATAGTCTCATCCACATCCTCCATAAGAAACTGCAGGGCAATATCCTGTGTTGTGTCATCTTCAGGCATCCCCAATAACGCCTTTAGCTTCATTAGGTCCATGGTCCCTCCTTAAGAAATGGTAGCAATGAATACCTGGTCTGCATACGGGAACGATGGCATGGCCGTGGCAACTGCCTTAATCCACCGGCCCACAGGGTCCACCGTGTCATATTGCACCACCACGATATTCCCCACAGCAGACACATCCACATCCGGATTCTTACGAAGCTCCAGCTCCTCTGCCGTGAGTCCATAGAATGTATCCCCCAGTTTCCCATCCGGCATCATAATGAATGCTGATTCCTGAAGGAAGCGCGCGGACGAATATTTCCCCTTTGCATCCTGCTGGCGGTACTGTTTGTCATAAACGGCAATCTGCGGCAGGCTCTGCTGGGCCAGGAACGCATTCAGCTCCGCCCTGGTAAGCACCCGGTCACTGTTCACTCCGTAAACTGCGGCGCGTATCCTGTGGTCCCGTAAAATGCGGTTCAGATTGGTCTTGGATGTCAATGCCCGTGTTGGTGTGAACCCGGTGTCTTTTACAATCCGGTCCACAAAGGCGTCCATATCCTCCAGGATAGTAGGGTCACCGCTCCCCCATGTCTTATCAGCCTTATGTGTGCTGGGAATTCCATAATCAATGCTTGCCTTGAAACCGTTCTCATTAATGGAAAGCTTTCCTGTGGACAGGGCTTCCATTCTCAGGCACTCGACCCTGGTTTTCACTCCCGCCACCAGGTTATCCACGTCACTGAAAATCTTACGGACCATCTCCGCCTCTTCCTGGTCATTCCTAGGGCTTTCAAGGGCAATTATTTCCTTCTCGCCCAGACGGATTTTCCTCTTGATGAGGGCCAGGTCCTGCATGCTGTAATCAGCACCTTCTCTGGAACCTAATTCCGTCTCCGTATCAAACGCATGAATACGGGCAGATACAGGAAGGTCGGACGCACCCTTAATCATCTTAATTTCCATTGCTTCGGTCTTACGTTCCGGGAAAAGCACCTCACCCATATAGGCCTCGGTCTGCCTTTCTTTCGTATAATCAATCAGCTCCTGTGGTGTTAATAATTCTTCTACTCTTGCATGTCTTAATCCTCCTATACTGTGGGTGTGGCGGCCTTGACCTGCAGGCTCCCATCCACAAAAAATTTAATAAATGGCATCTTTTCCGCCAGCTGATCCACGGCGTCAACCAAGTATTCCCCCTGCAGCCGCTCCGTGTTGACGGAACCGGCAATCATCAGGGCCCCAGGCTGCTGTCCGTATGTAACCTCAGTAGTTGCGAAAAGGATGCCAACGGGTTCCGTGGAGAATGTGTAAGTATAAACCCCAGAGTTCCCGCTACGCGTAACCTTTACCACCTTTCCGTCCTTGTCTAGCAGGCTGCCTGCCAGAACAAACTTCTTCCCCTCCGTGTCCGCTGTCACTCCGGTGTCCAGTACTGTACAGGTGATGTTCTCATAATGCTCATTCCTCAGGAATTCCGAAGAATTATCGTACGTCTTCTTCACTAAATACATGTCATATCCTCTCTTTCTTTATTTTGTTGCCCATGCATCTGCATAGGGATTCTTCGAGGTTTCTTTGTTTAGACTCTCCGCCACTGTCTTGGCCCAGCCTCCCTCCGATGTCTCCCCGGCCTTGGGTTTATAACCGGGTTTCCCACTGCCCTGACTGGCGGCCGCAGCGCCGGAACCCTTGAACAGGAACGCCTTGTCTGCCTTCAGCGCCTTCACCTGTTCTTCAAGGCCAGTGACCTTTCCATCGTCCCCCAGAAGCAGTTTGCTTTTGTCAACAAGGCCGGATACAAGGTCGGCGTCATGGGCGGAGTCACCGATTGCAAGCTTGATGGCGGTGGTCAGCTTTAGCTCCTTCATATCCGCCTCATATTTCTCTTTGGCAGCCTTATTCTCTGCCTGTAGTTCTTCAATCTGTTTCTGGAGCTCCTCGCCGCTACCACTGGCCTTCTTTAGTTCCTCCAATTGTTTGTCCCTGGTCTTGATATCTTTTTCCAGTTGGGCCTTTGTGGTGTTGAGGGCCTCCAGGTCCGCTTTAAGGACATAGCCCTCCAACTCCTTCTTTGATTCCTGCTCCGCCTTGGCTGCCAGCTCCTCGCTGATGCCCAGGGCGATAAAATCTTCTTTTTTCATCGTCTTTTCCTTTCTTTTGGGTATAAAAATAACACCCGGTATAATACCGCGTGCTTAACTCCACTCTTCTTTTTTTCTTAAATCTGAATTTCTCTGCGCTGCCCCTCGCCCGGAGAAGCATTCCTTCGGGGCCTAAAAACGTCACCACCAGGATATCCTGGCATTCTCCAATTCCCTTGTCCCCTAATCGCAAGACCTCACACACATCAATATCCACAACATCTTCAATCAGTTCGCCATTGAAATAGATATTGTAGTCCTCTTTGCTTATATACATAACGCTCCTTTCCGTTGCGATACCGCAACAATAAAATACCACCGGCCATTACTGGTTGGTGGTATCAATCCTCCATACTTTCATATCCGCTTGTTATCATGGCAAGCATTTCCGTATACTGCATCAGCTTCTGTTTTTCAGATTCCGGATTATCCGATTTTAGAAAGGCAGATACCTTTGTTTTGAGAGCGAACCATCCTTCCTTGTTTTTTGGCTGGCTGTAACATAGGCAATAAAACAATCGGTCACCTTCCGAATTACTATGCTTTAACTCTTCCCTTATTTTCTTCTGGTTCTTAACCTCCCCTAATAACAATTGAAACTTATCATCCAACATCCCCACCCCCCAGCTTGCCAACATAATCCATAATTGCCACAGCCTCATCAACGGATACCTTCTCATTATGGATTATACTCCCATTCACCTTATCCTGCAACCAGCTGAACCGTTCTGTCATCGGATGCTTAAAAAGTTCCTTCGCAAATTCCATATCGGACTCATATAGGCCTAATCCATTGTTCAGGTTCCGTAGGATTTCAACCGTGTCCGTATAGCCAGGAATATGGGCTATTCCCATCTTTTTCGCAATCTCCTGGGTCAATAGTTCCACACTTGCTTCCTCTATACCCTGATGTGCGATATAATCCGCCGGGCTATAGTGGCTGGCAGAGCAGGAATGCAGTAACTCATGGAGCAGTATCCCATCCGGCACATCATCCCTTACGATGATGTCACAGTTCCACTCCTTTATGCCCGAACAGCATTCCTGTTCACATCGTTCATTATCTGCCCTGACTTTCCCACTCCATCTGCTTTTCCGTGGAGAGTATTTTTCTACCTCCCCCCTCAGTGGTATGCACCGCTTTTCCATCTGTCCAGAAGTCCTCTTCATCTCGGATGCCCCTGCTTTCTCAGACTTGGGGACATACCACTTTTCCCACTCTCTATATTTCATGTCAGAGGGAACATTATATGTTTTCCCACTACTGTCTCTGGCGGCTCTCATCTCACCCTCTGTAAATTCGTCGTCAAAGTACGGCACCGTGGTTGACCTGCAATTGGGGTGAAAAGGCGGCGCTGTAACGCCCACCTTGTAATCCTTCATCTCAAAGACCTTACCGTCCATATCTCTGCATGTTTCAGAGGTTTGGCCGTCCAGCGTGGCCAGAATCTCATACTTCTCCACTCCCAGCTCCTTCAGGCAGTCTTTCTGGGCTGCAGATGAGATAGCCGCAGATTCCGTCATGATAAGGCGTCCGGCCTGGCTCCGGCTCACCTCCATGGTCTTTGACAGGCTGTCTATGGCTTTCTGCGGGGAAGAACCGCGGATGATGTTCTGTGTCAGCTCTGTGTGCAGGTTCCGAACCAGCTTGTCCTTATTAGTCCATATTCGGTCTGAAAAGTTAGCGCCATCCTGCGCCCAGGGCTTCTTAATGATGGCATCTACCTTCCGGGTGTCCAACTGCACAAGGTTTATTCCCAGGCCGGTTCCTTTTGCAATCTCATAAGCAGCATGATGATACTGTTCACCATAGGCTTTATGCAGAAAGGCTGTCATTCCTCCTTCAAATTCTGCGGACAACCGTTCTGCGTGCTGCTGCATCTGAAGCTTCATTGCCTCCAGGTAGGATATATGGTGCCGGGCGGAGGCGTTTTCCAGTTCCTTCATCCAGCGTTGGTTCAGCGCATTTTCCTCACCGGCCTTTATGTACTGGTCAACTGACCACTTGAATTCCTCCAGTTCATTCTGCTTGAGCAGCTTTTTTGCTCCGGCATAGCTGATATCATTGTTATCGGCCAGGCGCTGGTACCACCGGTTAATATCCATTTGTATGCTGTTGGCGGCTCTTATGTACTGGCGCTGGACATCCTTGTAATATGCAGCGCTGCTCTGGTATTGGCTATCCTCTAGGGCGGCCATCCTTTTCTTCCAATAGTCCTTATCCTTAGCCATAGGCACCACCTCCTTTCATTGCGTTTCGTCCCCCTTGCTCTATAATGTACTCACAGGCGCTGGTACGCCGAGTCCGAAAGAAAGGGGGGAGTATTCATGTCACCATACGAAAAAGAACTGGCACAACTTTGCTATAAACAGTTCATTGAAACTGGTTTAAGAGCTTTTATATATCATCCCAAGAATGGGAATGATATGGTTCATGCCACCAATGCAATATGCTCCATGGAGGACGAAGGGTACATATCTGATGTTATTGATAACGGCTTCACGTTATCCTTTACCATCAGAGATTCTTTAATTCGTTATATGGAACAAGCGGAATCTTAAAAGCAATATTGAAGCAGCCATCTTGTGGCGTGCATTTCATCCCTGCAAGGTATGGCTCCAGTTCTGTACCTTGCATTTCCTGTGTTGTATTGATAAATTCCTCGCATAATGCCACTCTTGTTTCATGATAGTTTTCACCTTCCGGGTGTAACTGACATAATTTGTCTATCATCTTACAGAATTTACTCTTTTTCATATTCCTCACCACCTTCCTCTTTCTCCTGCCCAAATGCCTGCTGGTACAAATCTGCCTTCTGTGCGTTTTCCTCTTCTTCCTTCTTTATCTGTTTTTCTTCCTCTTCTGCATTTTCTACCCATGGATGATTCTTAAGAATGGTCTTATGTGAGATGACTCCCACGCTCTTTGTAGCGATGTCAGCCAGTTCCGATTCGCTCCGGATAGCCGTCCTGGTCCATGTCTGGGTTATCTGCTTGCACTCGGTTCCCAGATGCTGACATATGGCCCGTACCAACTGACCAAACCCCAGCTTAAACTCCGTCTCCATCAGGCCCGCCTTCAGCTCCAAAAGGGAGTACAGGTATTTCAGTGCTTCCCCTGAAGTATTACCGAACTTCTGTGGGTCCGGATCTACTCCCATTCCCTGTTCAAAGATTGCTTTCCTGGTAATCTCCAGAAATTTCTCTCTGGCTTCAATCGGAATGCTGATGGTCAAAGCTTCCACACCTCCGCCTCCACCGGTTCCATCAGTTTCTACCTTAATTGCCTTATATTGCTTTAATTCATTCACAAAGGTCTTTAAATCCTCACCACCATAATTGGTCAGGATGAATATGATTTCCTGTATGTCCTCCAGGTCATTTAAGAAGCCGCTGAACACCTTATCATAAGCATCAATCAGAGGCTTTACGTTGACCAGGTCATTCGCGGGAATGTTATTGTTGTAGAATGGTATAAATGGCACTTCTCCAAGGCCATGTTCAAAGTCATTAACCATCTGCACGCTTCCATCCGGGGAATCAGCCATCTCAAATATGTTATAGCTTCCAGCCCCAATTCTGAAATGGAACTGCTTTTTTTCTTATACACGCAGCACCTTTCTGCCGTCCAATATTCCCAAACATAAATGACCTTCCCATCCACGGCATCCCTTGTCTTATAATTTCGTAATACTGCATCCAACTGGCGGTCCAGATCGGTGGAATACACCGGGATAATCTGCTTTGGGTCTATTGTCCCATACTTCCAGTTCCCAGCATCACCCTTCCAGTAATGCAGCCATGCCACCCTGCAATTCGACGCCTTGATGCACAGGTCCTTACACACCTTAGCATATTTATCTCCCAGCATGTCTGCTATCTGCTTATTCACGGTTTCATTACCCACATCAAATAACGGAGGTGCAGAAAACATATATGCGGCCTTTTGATTGACCAGCAGGCCGTGGAAATTCCGCGGTATCCGATTGTCAGCATTCCGCAGCGGGTCATTCTCCCGGCTCTTTCTGACCCCATAGAGGATGTCGTTCTTGTTCTCATAATACCGCTCAGCTGCCTTGGATTCCCTTATGAAACGCCGATGTCCAACAGAACAGCTCTTTATCAACTCCTTTACTATATCAATTGACATAATCTGCGGCATTCCACCACCTCCTTTATTTTAAGACCGAAATGCCACCCTTCCTGGCACAGTTCTCGGCAATCCCTGTTGTTGCATCCTGGGCATCATCGTGTTTATTCTGACCTTCGCGTTGATATTTTATCATTGCACTATAATATTCAGGCCATCGATTCTTCCAATCTTCTGGATAATAGATGTGCTGCATTACCCATGAGGAGTTGGAATAAATGCGAGCCTGTTTGTTCTGTGTCTGTGTAAACCACTTGATTGTAGTGTAATTGCTGCCCAGCTCCTGCTCCAGGATACGGCGCACATTACGTGCAAACCCGCGGCCGCCATTGTTAGACTCAACCCTGGCCAAGTTGACTGCTCCTTCTAACAACATCCTAGCCGTGGCCGGTTCTGTGATTTCCATAGGTTCCTTTGTGTACAGAATATCTAGGATATATGCCTCATTGGCAAATGTAACGCCATAGTTAATGCTGCACAGGTAATCTTCGCCAGTGTCGGCCGTATCCGTATAGTTCCGGATCTCCTTAAACTGCGGCAGCTCCCCTGAATAAATCTTGAAACTGGTATACAGCCTGCCTTTTAAATCGATCGGTTCCTGCTGGTAGTTTGCCGATGCGATATCAACGCCCATAGCCTGTATCTTGGTCTGGTAGGACTTATAGGACAGCACTTCTGGACAGAGCATCTCATGAGTATCCGGATTCAGGAGTGCCTTCATGCTGATATGCCTGAGTTTAGCCCCGGCCTCCCTGAAATAGTCCAGCGCCCGTCCTGCCAGGTCATCACTTGCCCACCGGGTCATGATGATGATGATCTTTCCACCTTCTTCAAGACGGGACAACATCGTATCCGTGAACCAAGTCCAATGCTTCTCCTTGGTCAGCTCGTTGTTGGCTTCCTCAGCATTCTTGATGAGGTCGTCGATAATCAAACAATTATGCACTAAAACACCATTAGCGAAGAAATTACTGTCTCTTTCGACTTGTAAGTCATAGACATAATTTTCTTCGCTAATGTAATCAACTCTAATTATTTTTTCGTCTTGTGTAATCTTATATGGCATTCTTGACAAAGAGTGATTAAGTTCTCTTCTGTATTGTTTGTTATATCTTCGTCTGTGTGATGTATTCTCAAATTCGTAATCATCCCATATCGTTTGTTTGGAACCATTTTTTCCTTTTCGCCACAAATTTGGCAAGCATAATTGTCTCTTTTCTTTATAAAAGGTTTTATATTGTCGAATTCTTTTAAATAGCTTGAGCCATCTTTGTAATGAGAATTTCCACTTCCCTGCATTTTTTGTGAATGTGCCTTGTTTTTGCACTCCATCGAGCAATACACCGTCCGGTGTGACCTTGGTCGAAAATCGGTTCCGCAAACGGGACAAATAAGATTTCCTAAGTCCCTTCGATTTCTTAATCCGGTTTTTTGCAAGCATCCGAACAATACTTTCTTCCTCTTGGTACATATTCCCCACAAATTGGCATTTGACTGATTTCTGTTTTTCTGCATTGGCTCTGCAAGAACACTCTTTTGAACAGTACGACTCCACGTAACCGTTCTTCACTGCTTTTTCGTATTGATGTTTTAATATCTGATATTCTTTCCCACAGCGTGAACAAGTTAAATCTATTTTTACAGTCCTGTTCTTGTCGTAACATGCCCTGCATAGTTTTCCGGTTCCCTTTTTGGGTTGTCCGCATTGAACACATATTCCCCTGTATCTCTGCGGTCTTAACTGTATATCCTCTTTTAAGTTCTCGCGCCGCCAAATATCCGTATTCTCTCGTATAATATCTATGGTCTGCGGTTGATTTGATTTTTCTTCCCGTACTGGTTGTAACTTCAATGAATTCATTAGATATAAGCCTCCTTTTTGCTACAACTCTATTATATCTAAGTATATCATTTTTATGGTTGTACGACAAGATACGTATACAGTTTTTATTGTTATACATTTCAGAAATATCAATTATCCCTATATCGCTAAAAACTTTAATTCCCTGTGGAAAACACGTAGCGCCAAAGCCAGTGGCCGTACCGGTTGGGGATGTGGCCAGGTAGTTATTGTATCCGCCCTCCAGGCTCCACAGGTTCATGGCTCCATCCCCGCGCTTGATGGATACACCTGGGAATATGTCAGAGAATACAATCCGGTTCTCGTCTGCTTTCTCCTCCTGGATGTCGTTGCGGACGTTCTTTGAAAACATGGTGGAAAGCGTCTCGTTGTAGGAGCCGGTCATGATCTTCTGCGTCTGGTCGTTGCCCAGCACCCACTCAACCAGGAGGCCTGCCGTCCGGCTCTTGCCATGCCTGGGTGGTTCGTTGACCACCATAACCTCATCCTCAGACTGGATGAAGTCCTGAAACTCATTGCAGAGGTCAACCAGGTACTGCCTGTCCTCTTTGTAGAAATCCGGGGCCTTTAAATTGCAATAAAAAAGAACTCACGTCTTGCAAGCTCTATCTTTGCGCCTCTGATTAATGTTTCTCTATCCACCATGTATCAGCTTCTTTAATTCTTCGGTAGTCAAGCCAGCGTAAGGATTGCTGGTATCGATCTGGCCGGACAGCTCCATCTTGTCCTTGAACATGCCCAGATGGCGGCCAATCAGCTCCAGGGCCTTAAGCTTATCAGACAGTTTGTATTTCTTGATATATCCAACAAACTCCTTATCCTCTCCTATCCCCTCGTAAACATCCATCACCTCCAGGCCGGCAACACACGCTGCCGTTTCATCGTCCAATCCTGCAATATCCAATGGCTTTCCATGTTCATCAAACAGCTTCCTGATATCGAAGAACCCCAATTTTGCCAACTCCTGCAGCACCTTATCCTGGGTTATCTCGGTGCGCTGTTCTCGTTCCTGCATCCGCTCCTGAATATAATTTTCAACCTCAGCATTTCTAAGCAATCTACCTCCATTTGTAGCTGCTACGGTATCCTTCTTTACTCGTGGATACGCCACCTTGTAAGCCCTGGTGGCATTAAGGTCAATCAGGTATTCATCTGCAAATATTTTCTGTTTTGGCGTTAATGCCATCTGGCTCACCTCCTTGTTTTGGGTATAGAAAAAGAGCCACCCAGAGGCGGCCCTTTTAACTATTCACTATCATCTATTTTCTTCTTTGCACTTTCATTTATATGTAAAAATCCTAAACACAATACACACAGAATAACCACGGGTATCATTAGCTTGAATATGCTTACGGTTATGTATGGGTCTGAAACATCCTGTCCCAATGCAATCGTCTTCAATGCATCCCTCACTGCTGAAATCAAATAACATAACATATCATTCGTTGTATAAGCTATAACAAAAAGAACTAAAATCACCACAAATGCCAAATTTATTCTGCCTGCCATTGTCATTGTTTCCAATTTGATTAGTTTTAATAATCCGGTAAAACGATCAACTAGTTTTTTCATTTAACAAATTGTCCTTCCAATCCTTCAGTGATGCAAATGCCGTAAAAAACAATCCAAAACAGATTATTAATGTACAAATAAGGTAATATGGGTCTATAATATACACATTTAAAATAAACCGCACAAATAATAATGTAGCAGCGATTGCACCAACAGAACTACTGCAAACCATATAAACCAATGTATGAACCGGTAAACTATTGTCCAGTCTATTCTTCAACATCGAAATCTCCTTTCCTAAATCATTAATGATTTTTTGAGAAACGACATCAGGTGCATATATACTTAGAGTGTAGTTTTTTCTTCTATACTGATGTTTTGCACAGTCTCTGCTTTAATGCTTTTTTTAGGCGGAACTTTATAACTGGGATATACTGCATCGCTTCTATTACTTTTATATTCCACTATCTCGTTATTTATTCCTATTAAAACCTTCCCATTAGCATTTACAGATGACATACCGACTATACAAGCACTGATAACTATTGCAGAACGAATAACCGGGGGTGAAAACAAATTGTTCTGATTTATAATTCGTATTGCTTCCAAGCTTGACTCTGCTTCAACATCATAATCAATTTTTTCCTTTAACATATATGTCATAATCCCCCAAATGAACACCATCGAATGTTACGCTAGTAGAATACATTCCATTTTCCTTCAGTATAACATTTTTCAAATCCATTCCTAACATTATACCGCTTGCCTCTATCGGCAAATCAAGCCCTGTAGCATTAGCATCATTAAACGGCAAATTAATTGATTTTGCTTCAACTAAAGGATTGCCATAGTTGTCCTTGAATATTATATCCATCGTATGTACCTTATCGTCTTTGATTCCAACAATGCCAATTACAATCGAAAATGAAAAAGCGCTTGGGATAAACTCTGGTGTTAACGCAGGCAAAATTCCCACCGCGTTTAATGGAGCATTGATATCTCCTTGCTTATCCGTTCCCAAACAATAAAAAAGTGTTGATACTTTAGCCCCCATAATAGATCCTCCTCTTTCGTGTCCAAATATTATACCACACTTCTATACAAAAGAAAAGCCCCCGCGTCACCACAGGAACTATTCTAAAGGAGAAAATTTGCGTATCTGGAAAACATCATGGGGGATAAAACCAGATACCTCACCGACTGCTACCCTGCGGCATTGTCCCGTAATGTACAGGTCTGTCTTACGAGGGATTACACAATACCGGTTAGTCGGCCGCCAGGGTGTAATGCCTGACAACCGGTATATGACTTGGGGGATGCTTCCGCCCTCTGGCTTCCGCATGATAGCATATTATCACTTTTCAAGCGAACATGGCCGAACATTTTTAAATTTCTTCAAAAAATCTGTTATTCCTTACCCGGCAGCTATCCTCCGTAAACTTAACCCGGCGCTTTGGAAACATCCGGTTCATGGCCTGTGCCACCTTCCACCATGGTAGACCGTCTATGTAATACAACCGAAACATGATTCGCACCTCGCTTTTAGGGATACTCTGAATGCATTCCTCCGCCTGGCAGGTCAGCTCCAGCAGTTCCGCCTCCTTACGCTCCAGAAGCTGTCTGTACTTCTCCCGCATGGCCTGCTTCCTGTAATACTCCGGTACCGGATATCCTGTAACCTTAATGCTGCCTATCGTGCCATCTCGCCTTGTCCCCTTAACTGTATCTGATACTTGGTGCGGCTCAGACAAAAACTTATCCAGCTTCTGAATCCGCTGCCTTATGTCCTTTATCTCCTCTTTCATCTCGCAATACTGTATCAGCACCTCCTTATCCACCGGCATCACCTCCCTGCTGCCCTCAAAATCTGTAACCTTACCCGGTCCCATTCTTCCGCCAGGCTCTCCGTATATGTCAGTCGCTGAAATTCGTATCGGTCACGGTATGGCTGTTCACTATCTGCCAGACGGCCAACCATGAGACGCGGTATACCTATTAACCTGTTCAGTTCCGGCGCCGTATACCGTCCCATTAAGCGGCCATAATCATATACGTTGTAATATACCGGCCTCATGTTTCCTCCTCGCTCTCATAACCGCATCCGGCGCCCGCCTGTACCTCGCATCTGGACACAGAACCGTGTACTTATAGGGTGGTTCTGTTGCCGGCCATGTATCCGGCGGCGGCTCCCGTACCATGGAATCTGTACCTGCTTCCGCTGCTCTGAGGCGGAGAACACGGTCAGCTTTTACCTGGACGGCATTACTTCTCTTTCTCAATGTTCGGCCTCCCTCCAGTAGCCTCTGACTTTCCAGTAGCCATCTCGCGTATGTATCTATGAGGTATATTGCAGTTTTGCTATATAGATTTCAAGTTCTGGAAGATTCAGCACATCCGTACTCAATTGGGTTTCACGCCTTGCAACCTCATAATCGCTCAGGACGGATGCAAGAGCCATGTCTACCATCTGTAATGTGGATAGGTCCACATTATTTGCCAGTTTCGCTATCAGCTCGTCCTTCAATCTGTTTTCATCCATATGAATTTCTCCTTACCTGGAAGGATTCGCGGTAATCCATTCCTGTAGAGAATAGCGTTTCCAATCGCTATTGAAGATATTGTTTTCTTTTGAATTTCAGTTACTCTTTGGGAGAAATTTAACCCCAGTCACTCGCTCCAAAAATATCCGCCCATCATCTGAAACATGATACCAATTCTCTCGGCTTTTTGTGGCAAATCCGATAGTGACAAGTTGCTCCCAATCCTCAACATCCCGTTGACCTGCGTTGAAATAGTTCCGGTACGGCTCATATCTCCTATGTTTTGTTCCGCGCACCTTTCTCTTGTCAAATCCCAGGGCATGTTTCATATCATCAATCTGCTTATATGTGACCTTTTCATAAACTGCGCTGTTAACCACGCTGCACCTTCTTTCTCAAATCCTAATTTGTCAGTCTATCCATTTGCAACCATTGTCCAATATCAGCACAAAATGGGAGATTGCAGCCCCTGCATTCTTCTGAAGTGCAATCATACGCTTTTAGGCTTCCGCAGAATACAGCTTTTTGAAACAATTTTTCGAGTTCGTCATTAGGCATAGACCGAACCATATCACCATTAGTCATACTATCACCCTTTCACAAAAATCTTAATTTAACAGTTCAAAATCAACACATTGCAAAATCCTATAAAGCATATCAGCCTCGTGACTTCGCCAAGCTGTCATTGCATAAGTTGTTGCATTTTCACTGTAATGATGTGCGTTCTCTTTCAAGTGCATTTCCGCTGCTTTGTGTGTCAAAAAGAAGCCTGAATACTTTGGATAGATTTCATACTCAACGATACTAAAACTATCTTCATATCCTTTTTCCTCAAGAAGCTCCTTTAAAGAATCCAAATCATATACTGTATCAAAGTCTCTCTTTTCAAAATCTTCGGAATAATTCTCTGTGAAATAATCCACTACTTTCTCAATACACAAATTGCCAAAAATTGTACTTTGAAATCTACATACTTCCTCAAAATCGTCAACGCAATAAAGGATATATCCATCTGGGTTATTCAAATCCTGGCCGCACATTTCTTTAAAGTCCCTAATCACCCAATATCTAGGATTTGTCTGTCCGAAATCATCTTGAGTATTCATTTCTTTTTGCAGATTTTTCAGAAAATCTATTTCATCCAGCGTGATTTTATGCTTTTCAATCGAATCCTCATGATATTTCAAGTTATCCCAAAACTTCGCCATTCCGTCCTCCTTTAAATTCTAATCTAATCGAGCATCATCATTTCCAAGGATTTCAACCATCTGCTCATCAGTGGCGATGCAGCCAGTCAGCTTCTCGATTTCCCATATCATAGTTTTTTGAATGGCATGGTTTTCATATTTGCAGATTATCTCCTTGACAGCATCTGCGCTCACCAATCTCAGCATGATATCCTCCTTCCGAAAATCCTAATTTACTTTGCTAATATTTGACACGCTATAGTACAGTCCTCCATTATTTCCAAATCCATACGTCCTCGATTTGGATCCAACTCGTCCAGAAATACTCCCTTGATGCAACTATGCCCTATCTCCCTCTCCTGTCTGGCCCTGCGCTCAAATACCTCCGGGAAATCAATCCGAATCTTATTCCAATACCCCATGCCGCCTTTTACGCAACCTATGCAGTTGTTATTTGGATATCCCATGTCATACATGACTGGACGTTTCAGCCCCAGTTTATCCGCTATCCCGTGGCACTCAGCTTTGCTCAATCCTTTCTCAATCAACGGAAATTCATGGTCATAATCAGAAAGCACTTCAACAATTGCATCTGCCCTATGTCTCTCATTTACGTCATATCCCCACACATATGTATGGTGGTCTGGGTTTTCTGCCTCCCAGTCTCTGCGTACCTGCTTTTTTAACCACTTAGTACATGGCGCACCAAAGGCTGTATTTATACAGCGCGTACTTTCAATTACATCATCGACGCCTTATATTTATCGGATTGTATTTTTTCAATCGTTCTTCCAAGTAGCTTTTCACAATCCTCTAAAAATCTCAAGCTATCTGGATGCTGATCTATCACATGTGTATACATAATTTCGTCAACGTCTTTTGCGAGATAGCAAGCCACAAAAGATGATACTCCACAACTAAACCAACAAATTTTCATTTTTTAAAGGACCCGCTATAGCTTTTCTCCGGCCGGAGGTCGGCTCCTTCCTTAGTTTTCAAAATATTAATTTTGTATCAGTTTGGTTTTTGTTATTTAGGTTGG
>BBZN01000053.1 GCA_001304855.1 Clostridia bacterium UC5.1-1D2 | reverse complement strand
AGGAAAGCCATATAGAGTTAAGAAAAGATGGTTTTAGGAATGTAACAGATGGTGAGTTAATTCTTTTTAACAATGGATAGAATGGTTGATAGAATAGATATGCAACTAATTCGTTAAAGTCCTATTTCGCAAATAGTTGCTGAACGTGCGCCGTCCAGATGGGTAAATGAACGTCCGGCGCACAGCAACTACCACCCTAAAGGATGGGTTTTCGCGAAACATGTTACACTTTAACGAATAGTTGTGCCAAGAAATCCATCCATTCTCAAACAACCCGTTCTTCTCCTTTAAGGCTAAAATATTAAGATAGCTTTACAATCTTATTCCATAACGTATTCAGGAATATTCTAAAGAAAAGAAATGAGGCGCTCACATGAATAATTTATCATACCATGAACAAATAGATAAAGAAAATATATTAAAGCTCCGCGGCCTTATTAAGAGCCTTCCTTCCTTCTGTTCCGATTTTTTCCGTGGAATTGAGCCCAGGACTTCATCCAGAACCAGGATCGCATATGCCTACGACCTCCATGTTTTTTTCGATTTTTTGCAGAAGGAAAATCCGCTGCTTTTAAAAATCGAGATTAAGGATATAACCCTGGAACATTTGGATCTGCTTTCAGTGACAGATTTTGAAGAGTACATGGAATATCTGAAATATCGTTTTAATGAAAAAATCAGGAAGTCATGAATAAAGAACGCGGTATTATGCGGAAGATTTCTTCTTTAAAGAGTTTCTATAACTATTATTACCGCAATGAGCGAATTAAAAACAATCCGGCAGCCCTTGTTCAACTGCCTAAACTTCATGAAAAAGAAATTATCCGCCTGGATGTGGATGAGGTTGCTCTCCTTCTGGACGCCGTTGAACAAGGGAATAAACTTACAGATAAGCAGAAAAGTTTTCATAACAAGACAAAACTGCGGGATTTAGCGCTTCTGACGCTTCTCCTTGGAACCGGTATCAGAGTATCAGAATGTGTAGGGCTTAATATTGCCGACATTGATTTTAAAAACGGAGGCATCCGCGTTTACCGCAAAGGCGGCAAAGAAGTCACTGTGTATTTTGGCACAGAGGTTGAGGATGCTCTCCTGGATTATCTTGAGGAACGTGACCGCATCATCCCGGAGCAGGGACATGAGGACGCCCTTTTTCTCTCCCTTCAGCGAAAGCGGATAACCGTCCGCAGTGTGGAGAATCTTGTAAAAAATACGCCCGCACCGTAGCTCCCTTGAAACCCATCACTCCCCATAAATTACGCAGCACCTACGGCACGAATCTCTACCGTGAAACCGGGGATATATATCTGGTGGCCGATGTTCTGGGGCATTCAGACGTAAATACTACCAAACGGCATTAT
The DNA here is from genome assembly GCA_001304855.1 of Clostridia bacterium UC5.1-1D2. Taxonomy (GTDB): domain Bacteria; phylum Bacillota; class Clostridia; order Lachnospirales; family Lachnospiraceae; genus Enterocloster. Next base: position 26,074 of record BBZN01000053.1, on the reverse strand, counting down.
GCCGCTCTGGAGGATGAACGCAGAAGGAGCGCCAGAAATAAAGTCAAACTGAGAGAAAAATAAGTGATTGAACAAATCCTTCTACTCTCCTTCTCCTTCATATGGAATCCACCAGCCCGGTGCAATATTTGTAAGTATCCCCCATATTTTATCTCCACCGCTCAATTCTGTACTTGTGTCACAGAAATCAGGATAAATGTTTCCTTCCGGATAATCGATCACGATTTTATCAGGTCCTATATACCGGATGATACGGGCGTCCTTAAAATATAACCTGTATTCGTTTCCATCCCCGTCGTGGGCAAAGGCAAAAATCACGGTTTCTTCCGGGTAATGCTCCTCCTCGCAGTTCTGCCAAGGGACGGATTCAAATGATAGGCCTCTATGATAAGTCCGTCCGTATTTGTCACATGTTTGACTACCTTATTATCGGCAGTAAGCCAAGTAGATACGTTGTCCATGTCAAAATAATAGAATTCAGGGAATCCTTCTATTTTCTGATATTCGTCTATGTGAGCGTTGGTATAGGCGTAGGTATCCCGAATAAATTGAATTTCCTCATTCATGTCAAAAGACAAAACTTCTGCAGCGCCCGTATCTGTGGATTCCCTGCCTTCAGCCGCCCCTAAGTAATACTCAATATTATCGATTGTGGCTGGTATTAAATCCGGCCATTGTGCTCTCTCATATAATTTATCTGCTTTTGCGGCCAGACGATCATTTTTTGCCCTGTCTTTCTGATATTCTAAAGAATCCGGGCGCTCATAATAAAAGCTTTCTATCTCGGTCAGCTTTTTACCGTCAAAGCTATAATGGGAAACGAATTCGGACATGTGGCTGTAGGTGGAGATAAAAGCGTGACCTTCCGGAATAATGCCAAATGACCAGGAAAGAGGCTCGCTTATATTAAGACCATCTGTATAATAAAGCAGATAGCCTGCTGTTTCAGCATTGCTGAGGCCCGGAACAAATACGTACATTTCCGGAATGTCATCTGAATTAATATCAGTGAGGACAAACATGCTGACATCCCCCATCCATTCTCCGGCGCTATCAGTTTGTCATTGTAGAGCAGGGCGTCCCTATATGCAGTTAAAGCATCCTCCCTGAGAATGTGATTCCCCTTTTCTGCTGTTTCTTCCTCTGAGCCTGTCTCCGGTTCCTGAGGGGTTCCTTGGTCTGAGAAAAACGTTTCTGCCTGCTTTAACGCTTCCTCCGGTGAAAAGACAGCCACCGCCTGGGACATGCTGTATTCCCGGCCGTTGTATTCCTCTATCTTTAGCTTTACCGGATCTGGATGGGAGGATGAATTGATTTTTACCGCTGCTGCTCCGCCGCCGATGACGCAGACAGCTGCCGCCCCCAATAGTATTTTTGTGCCTGCAGCGACGCCTTTGGCAGCCGAGGATTTAACCATACATTTTACAGTATTCTCCCCTGCTGCGCTTTTTACAGCGCTCTCTCCTGCCGAAGAGCGTATCATTTCTTTTATGGCCGCAGCGCTTCCCAAGGCAGAACCTGCATATTCGGCCGCAGCAGCATAAACATCCTGTCTGAACGTCATAGAAATCAGGGCCGCCACAGGTATTGCGGTAAGTTCCACACCCATCCTGCAAAATTCTTCTTTCCTGGCCAACAGCCTGTTCCGTCCCCGATAAAGCCTGGATTTGATTGTGTTCTCCGAAATTCCCAAATTCTCCGCCATCTCTTTAATGGTGATCTGCTGCCCATAGACCATCCACAGAGCGGTTCTCTGATCCGGAGGCAGTGTATCCAGAATTTGGTTCACAGCCTGGGCCACAGCCTGTTTATCTGCAATGGCTTCAGGGTCAAAGGAACCGGATTCATCTTCAAAGTCCGGTTCCATCCCATCCGGCTCCCCCAATTCAGAAAACATCTTAGGCCATTTCTTCATATTATGACGCGTAGCGGTGTTAGCCGCTATTTTGTCAATCCAGGCCAACACCTTCTCATCCTCCCTCAGTGAGTCGATGGATCTGTATACCCGTATGTAGACTTCCTGCAAAAGATCCTCGTAATCCGCGGAAATATTGCAGTATCGGCGGATAACCTCCAGTGTGCGGCCCGCTGAGGCCTCATAGAGCTTCTGAAAGGCCTCATCCGCCCCGGCTCCATGTTCTTTCATTTCTTTTACCAACAGTTCCAGCTTTTCCATAAACTTCTCCTTGATAAGTTTCACGGTTGCCTTTTACTTACCGTCTTTTTTTGATTTTTTAATTCCTTTATATCCCCTTCCACTCATATAGATACAAAGAAATGTAAAAAGGTTTTAGATTCCCCTAAAAAAATAATGATCAGCACTCAACAGTTAAAATTATACACTGATTTCCACGGTATCACAAGATATTTTAAAGCCGGAGGCAGAACGCAAAAAAACCTCCAGACTATAAAATATGTACGCCCGGAATCTCTTCTGCACCTGCTTTTGGGGCTGATTTTTGGCCAGCCGCACAATCAGGCACAAAGAGATTCCGAGCGTACATAAATCAGTCTGGAAGGATCGCGTATCAGGTATCCGGACTTTCCCCTTCCCATAATTCTTTTTACAAATTAACTACATTTTCCGGTCTCCCCTCAAGAAATGCTTTGAGATTTCCCACTGCAATATCCATCAGCCTCTGCCTGGATTCCTTGGGCGCCCATGCAATATGGGGAGTGATGATGCAGTTGGGGGCTGAAAGCAGCGGATTATCCATTGTGATAGGTTCTGTGGAAACTACATCCACGGCAGCTCCTCCCACTTTTCCGCTTATGAGGGCGTCCCTCAGATCCTCCTCAACAATCAGAGGGCCCCGGGAATCGTTGATAATCAAAACCCCATCCTTCATCTTAGCAATATTTTCTTTATTTATAATTCCTTCTGTGCCGGGAAACAGAGGGCAATGAAGGGATATCACATCCGACAGGGTGAGCACCTCATCCAGCGTTCCGTAACGGCAGTTTTCACGTTCCAGATCCGGGTTCTGAACTGTGTCATAGGCCAGCACTTTCATTCCCAAAGCCCGGGCGATCCGCGCCGTACCCTGCCCGATTCTTCCAAAGCCCACGATGCCCATAGTCTTGCCTGCAAGTTCAATCAGCGGATAGTTCCAGAAGCACCAGTCCTGATTGTTAGTCCAGTCTCCTCTCCTGACACATTGGGAGTGTTCCCCGATATGATGGCAGAGTTCCAGCAGCAGCCCTATAGCAAACTGTGATACTGCGGCTGTTCCGTAGGTGGGGATATTCGTCACAACAACTCCCGCTTCTTTTGCAGCAACTGTGTCCACTACATTATAGCCGGTAGCGAGCACGCCTATATATTTGAGCTCAGGGCAGGCTCTGATGGTGTCTTTTGTCACAGGCGTCTTATTGGTCAACACAGCCTGGGCATTGCCGATCCGTTTTGCTATCATGCTGTGATCCGTGGTGCGGTCGTACACGGTCAGCTCTCCAAGGGCTTGTATTCCCGCCCAGCTCAAATCTCCCGGATTCTCCGTATAACCATCTAATATAACAATTTTCATGATTTCCTCCTCCTGCCGTCCCGGTCTACTTATCCCCAACCAAAGCCCAGGCCCGGTTAATCACACGTTTTGTATTGGCGAGAACGATATCTCCGTCCTCATCTCCCCATGGTTTTACCTCCAGAGAAAGAACATAGGGATTTTCTGCATTGAAAAATCCTTCTTCTTGTAACACATGGAAGAAATCAGCCAGTTCCTCCACATCATTGGCACTGTTGGGAAATCCAAAGCGTGGATGCTGGTCGCCGTAGGCTTCACACCCGTTCTTAACCACTGCATTTCCTATGTGAAAATGTGTTATATAGGGCCGGAGCGTCTGCACCACAAACCGTGATGTCTCGTAAGTGGTTGGGAAATGGGACAGGTCCACCAGGAGTCCAAAATTATTATGGGTGATCCGCATATCAGCCCAAAGCGCGCGGCATAAGGCGCAGGCCCAATGAGCGCCTCTTTGTCCATATCGAAGTCAAAGACTTCCAGCTCCACCATCATATCCTTCTGCGCGGCATAATCACACACTGCCCTGGTCGTCTTTAACAACTGTCTGTAGGCCAGATCCTTTTATTCTTCCTTCCACTTGCCTGCCAGGAAAGCAATTCCTCCCGCTCCCAGATATTCTGCCTCATCCACTGCCTGAATCAGAGTTTTCTCCGCCTTTTCCGGCCCTCCTCATCCGTATCATTGGGATTTAAGCCCGGACCTAAAAGCCTTGGCTGTGCGCCATAGCACACTTTTAGATGGGATTGTGACAGAATATCCCTCACCGTTCTTCTGGTTTCGTCATCTTCCACTTTGGTAATCTCGATAGCGGAAAAATATGGATCGCAGGCGATGGTTCTCACTGAATCCAATAAATCATAGGTCACGGGCGGATGGCTCATCCACTGTATTGTACCTACCTGGAAATATTTTTGAATCGGCTCTCTCATATCTTTTTACCCACCTTTTTACCCATAATTTCTTTGGCTCGGGCTGCTATATGTTTAGGCCCATACCCATATTTTTCCATAAGCTCATCCAGATCCCCGGATTCTGCAAAGTTTTCCGCCCCCAGAATGCTTACGGGAACAGGGCAGAGGCCGGATACTGTCTCGGCCACTGCGCTGCCAAGACCGCCTCGTATGGAATGCTCCTCCACAGTAAGTATCGCTCCGGCTGTCTCAGCCAGCCTTTTTATAAGTTCTTTGTCAATCGGTTCGATCGTATGGATGTCCGCAACTGCCGCATGGATCCCCTCCTCCTCAAGCAGGCGGGCGGCCTCCAGCACATTATGAAGGACAGTGCCTGTGGAAATGACAGCTACGTCACCCCCATCCTTCAGCAAAATTCCTTTTCCTATGGCAAATTCCTCATCTTCCCTGTAAATCACTGGATAAGGGGCCCTGGAAAGGCGAAGATAGGCAGGTCCCTGGTATTGAGCCAATGCAGTCACCGCTTTTTTGTCTGCTCCGCGTCCGACACGGAGATAACCGTCATCCCGGGGATGGAACGCATTGCTGCAATATCGGTTATGGCCTGGTGGCTTGCTCCGTCATAGGAGTCGGACAAACCGCAGTAGGTTCCGCACAGTCTCACATTAAGGCTGTCATATGCTATGAGGGACTGAACCGGATCCAGCGCTCGGGAAGAAAGAAAACACTGCAAATGTATTTACATAAGGAATGAAGCCTTCCAAAGCCAGGCCGGCCGACATGTTCACCATGTTCAGCTCACTGATCCCCACATTAAAATATCGGTCGGGATATTCCTTCCCGAATAGTATGGATTTGGTGGAACCTCCCACATCTGCCTCCAAAGCCACAACCTTGTCATTCTTTGCTCCCAGTTCCTTTAAGGCTTCCCCGAAGGCATCACGAATTGCTATTTTACCGCTCATGACCCAAACCCTCCTAACTCCGTTTTTGCCTGGATGTATTCCTGTCTGCCGATGGCCTTTCCATGCCAGATATTCTTTCCTTCCATAAAGGAAACACCCTTTCCCTTTACAGTGGAACAGATAATAATGCTTGGTTTGTCTTTTTCCTTCTTTGCCTCGTCAACTGCCTCCGCAAATGCTTCAACATCGTGACCGTTGCATTTTATTACATTCCAGCCAAAGGCGCTCCACTTGGCGCCAATATCGCCCAGGGGCATAATTTCTTCCAGAGTTCCGTCCAGCTGGACACCGTTATTGTCAAGAATGGCAATACAGTTGGAGGTTTTAAATTTGGAGCCTGCCATAGCCGCCTCCCACACGGCGCCCTCTTCTATCTCGCCGTCTCCCATCACCACATAGATAAAGGCATCACTCTTCTTAAGCCGTTCTCCCAGCGCCATACCGATTCCCGCTCCGAGACCAAGGCCCAGAGGGCCTGTGGAAAGTTCGATTCCGGCTGTCTTATGGACGCAGGGGTGTCCCTGAAGGTGGGAGCCGGTCTGCCGCAGAGTCTTTAAGTCCTCTTTTGGAAAATATCCTGATTCTGCCAGTATAAGATACAGCATAGGTGCGGCATGGCCTTTGCTCAATATCAGACGGTCCCTTCCCTCCATCTGAGGATTTTTAGGATCAATGTTCATGATTTCAAAGTACAGGGCAGCCAGAATTTCCGTACAGGAAAGGGAACCCCCAGGATGTCCTGTCTGAATGCTGTGAAGAAGATCCACGAGATCTATGCGGAGCTTAAGGCAAATTTGGTTTAATTCCGATTTTCTATCTTCTGTCATCTTCTGTTTCCTTTCTTTTGCCGGATTGCAGAGCGCACCGGAAACCGGAGGTTCAAGATGCGCCCTGAACAGCTTAATCCCGAAACGCAGTTGTCATATCTTTAACCCATTGGGCCACCAGCGCATCTCCGTCCACATCATATGCAAAATAATTATTGGGTTTTCTTCCCCACAGTCCCATATAATCCACTACCGTCTCACCGTCGCACATCCCCTGTGTCTCTACATCAATGGTTGCATAGAGGGTCTTGAACCATTCCGGGTTAATAAGGTAGCCTGTCGTCGTGAGATCATTAAGGCCAATCTCTCCTTTTTTGCGGTTTGCCTGATCTTCAGCTTTGATTTCTCCCACCTTGTTGCCGTTCTTGTCGTAGATGGGCTTTGCCGCCTTTGTCAAACGGAAGCTTAAGAGTTTACCCAGGAAATCGGTGACTCTGGTTTTTGCGTTTGTTATCTCCTCCAAATCCGAAACTCTCTGGGTAACCATATCACACACATCCAGACCAAGCTGGATTACCGGAATCCGGGAATTATAGACTACCTTGGCGGCCTCGGGGTCAACCATCACATTGTAACTGGCTCTTGGAGCCTGATTGCCGGATACTTTGAAGGTGCCGCCCATGAAAATGACCTCCTTCACATGATTTTCAAATTCAGGATCCAGTAAAATCGCGGTGGCTATATTGGTCAGCGGTCCCAGCGCCAGTATGGTAACCGGTTCCTCAGATTCCTTTGCAATGCGGGCCATCTCTACAGCCGCGTGTCCCTTTCCTTCTTTGGTCTCAGGCATGGGAAAACCTAAATCGCCGAAACCGTCCCTTCCATGCATCCAGGAAGCTTCAATGGAGGGGCGCACCAATGGCCTGTAGGCGCCTCTGTAAACAGGGATATCCTGGCGTTTGCAGATTTCCAGCGTCCTGAGAGCGTTAATCACACACCAGTCCACGCCTACGTTTCCATTGGTCACAGTGATGGCTTTTACATCGAATTTTCCGCTTGCCAGAACCCACAGCATGGAAGCCGCATCGTCATCCCCCGGGTCTGTATCAATAATAACCTTCTTCTTGCTTAAATCGTCCATGTCTAATCTCCTTTAAAGTTTTATTGTTATCCCGTGTAAATTATCCCGTCAGCCGCCCAGCATAAGGTTAGGCAGGAAGGTGACAATTACCGGGCAGTACGTAATTAAGAATAGAGTGAATACCAGCACTGCAAACATGGGAAGGGCTTTCTTTGCAATCTGCATCACCGGAATCTTGGTTACCGTGTTGGCCATAAACAGTGAAAGTCCCAAAGGCGGCGTCAGAAGGCCCAGGGTGGTGTTGAGGGCCATGATCACGCCCAGATGGATGGGGTCAACGCCCACCGCCGTCAGGGTGGGCAGTATCATGGGAGCCGTAATCAGGATGGAGGATATGCCTTCCATAAAACACCCGATAATCAGCAGAGCTATGTTAACCAGCAGCAGAAGGAGGTATTTATTATCAGTAAGGCCGATTAAAAATTCGGAGATCATTTTGGGCACATTTTCAAATGTGATCATGTAGGAGAAGCAGGATGCCATTGCAAAAATCGCGGAACAGCTTCCCAAAGTCTTTCCTGTGCTGACCAGGATTGAGGGCATATCCTTCCATTTCAGCTCTTTATGTACAAACATTCCAAGAATGAAGGAAACCACACAGCTACGCCTGCTGCTTCTGTAGGTGTAAAAAATCCCGTATAGATTCCGCCAAGCACTACAATTGGAATGGACAGCGCTCCGATACCCTCCGGTATTGCTTTAATAATTTCCTTGAAAGAGTAAGCCTCACTGGTTGGGAAATTATACTTTTTGGCATACCATGCCACCTGAACCATCAGCACTATTCCCATGAGAATTCCAGGAACCAGCCCGGCCATCAGAAGCGCGCCCACACTTGTTCCTGAAACCACTCCGTACATAATAAGCGGAAGGCTTGGGGGAATGATAGGGCCGATAGACGCTGAGGCGCAGGTAAGAGCTGTGGCATAATCCTTCTCATATCCCTGTTCCGTCATCATCTCAATTTCCATGGGCCCCAGAGCAGCCACATCTGCTACTGCCGATCCCGTAACGCCTGCAAACATCATGGAAGCTACAATATTGATATGGGCCATGCCGCCCTTGAATCTTCCCACACATACCTTTGCAAAATGGATGATACGGCTCAGGCTTCCGCCTTTGTCCATGATATTTCCAGCCAGAATGAACAGAGGAATGGCTACCTGCACAAAGGTATTCATTCCTGCAAACTGACGCTGCAGAATCGTCCAGGCAGGCAGGTCATGGGTGGTGAAATAAAACAGGCAGCTCCGCCCAGCACAAAATAAATCGGAATTCCAACTACCATAAGAATTGCAAATACAATAAATACTAATCCCATTGTCCTAATTCCTTTCTGTGGATTTTAGAGCTGCTATTTTGTTGGCTGCATTTACAATTCCAAAGAAAATAGCAAAGAAGTATCCGATTATCGGTCCAAGGTATACGTACACCAGAGGGATCTTAAGCTGGGCTGACAGGGTTCCCGCCTGATATGCATAGGCAATGTAATCCTTTCCGGACCACAGGACAATCCCCATAAAGATGCAGCCGAAGGCAGTCCAGATGATGGACATAAATAGTTTCATCTTAGGTGACAAACCATGGATCAATGCGTCCACATTGGACAGCATCTCGTGCTTGCTGGCAACTGCAAACCCAAAGAAAGTGGCCCAGATGCAGCAGTAGGTACTGACCTCGTCCAGCCATACAACCGGAATATTAATATTGCGCCCCAGTACGCCGGTAAATACAGACAGTCCTAAAAGCCCTACAAAAATACCGATAAAAATATTCAGTATTCCTTCTATTTTATTAGAAATCTGATTTAAACGATGGATGATTCCCTTTTCTCCTGACATAATTTCCTCCAATCCTCCTGAGGCCTGTTTTGAAACGCGAGATTTCTGCATTGGCTGCAACCAGGTTTTCAGGCCATATTCAGCAGAAATCTCTCATTTTGCAGCATCCCCATCCGCCGGCAATTACTCAAATTCCATGATCTTCTTTGCAATATCCTGCACCCACGGCTCCATTTCGCTCAGATATTTGTCCCGTACCGGCGCGATCGTCTCATGAACTGCAGCCAGGTCAATGTCCACCATCTCCACTCCCTGTGTTTTCAGAAACTCAATATCTTCTTCATTAATTCTGTTGGCTACCGTATTGAGCTCCGTCAGACAGTTAGCCATGCTCTCATCCAGAACGGTCTTGTATTCCTCTGGCAGCTTGTCATAGAGAGGCTTTGAGATGATAAGGTACATAGGGGAAGCGAAAATTTTAGGCTCCGCCATGTATTTCACATGATCATAGAAGTTCATTGTGCGCACGCTCGTGGGAACGTGATCCAGGCCGTCCACAACCCCCAGCTGAAGGCCGCTGTAAAGCTCGGACCAGGCGGTTGTTGTGGAGTTGCATCCCAGAGACTGGAACGTATCCACCAGCACCGGGGAGCCCATTACGCGGATTTTTTGCCCCTTGAAGTCTGCAACCGTCTTAATCGGTTCCTTTGTAAACAGCATTCTGAAATAATCCTGGTAGTAGCCTACAGCAATAATATTGTTGTTAAGGGCCTGCTCACGGAGCGGCTCCATAATCTCATCATCGTTCATCGCTGTCTTAAGCGCATTCTCACTGGCAAAAAGCCCAGGAAGATTGATTACGTCAAATGAAGGGACGAAATTGGCCAGAAGGCTTACGCTGGCAAGATTTCCTGCGATTGTCCCCATCTGCATTCCCTCTATCACCTCCTGCTCAGATCCCAGAGTGCCTGAGTGGTAAATCTCAATCTTAAACTTTCCTCCGGTTTTTTCAGCCACTTCCTTGGCCATGTTTTCGGCAGCAATATTCATAAAATTCTCCGGAGCCTGGGTGTGGGATATTCTCCAGGTAACCTCAGGCAGATCCTCAGCAGCCTGGGTGCCGGCAGACTGTGCCGGGGCGGATCCCTCTTTTGAGGCAGCCGTCTCCTTGGAAGAACTCTGGCATCCCGAAAGCAAAGATGCGCTCAATGCCGCCGCCATCATCATACATACCATTTTTTTCGTCTTTTTCATTTGTTCCTTCTCCTTTTATATTGGTTTACTTCTAAATTTTCAGTTGTTATATGCCTCCACCAAAGGCTTTAAATACCGGATTGCACGCTCCGCCATGGAATCCGGGTTGTTTCCCGGCAGTATTTCTATGGAGGCCCAGCCGTCATACTCTATTTTCTTCAGAGCGCCGAACACTTCCTCAAAATCCAGATGCCCCATTCCCGGCGCATAGCGGTTGGAATCTGCCAGATGAATATAACGGATCCATTTTTTGTGGCGCACCAGGCTTTCCCCCATTCTGGCATCCTCAATATTCATATGGAACACGTCCGGCTGCAGGCCGCAGTTGCCGCGCTTTACCTTTTCCAGCAAGGCGGCCCCTTCGTCCAGGTTGTTGATAAAATTGATCTCATACCGGTTCACAGGTTCCAGAATCATTTCCACCCCTGAGTCAGCTGCAATATCACATATCTCCCTCATGGTTTCCACAAAGAGGGCCTCCGTATCTTCCCTTGTCTTTCCCTCAGGTATAAAGCCTCTGGCTCTGCCGATATTGACGGTTTTTCCAAACCTGGAGGCCAGACCGATTAAGCCTGAGAACACCTCTATGGTCCGCCTCCTCACCTCCGGGTCAGGATGGGTGAAATACATTCCCCTGTCTGCAAAAACCTGTCCTGTGGAAATGCAGCTGACTTCTATCTTGTTGGCTTCAAGCAAACGGGCCAATCTGTCCTCATCGATATCCGACTTGTCCTTCAGGGCCAGCTCCACGCCGTCAAATCCATATGCTCCGGCTTTCCTGACAGATTCCTCAAACCCTCTCCATACTACAAAGGCCGACGCCTTTGCCTCACTTCCTGCGATGGTAACTGCTACTTTCATTATGCCTCCTTGTTTTTAAGAACTTGACCGGCTCCGCCGATTACCGGTTCAGTTCCCGGAATAGCTGTTCCTGGGACGGAGCCTGGGAACAGCAGAGCTTGTCCTCCGCCTCCTCAATGAGTCCCAGCGAGATAGCATGGCGGCCTCCTTCGTATTCCGTATCCAGCCATGCGTCCAGTATATCCAGAGCCTCCAGCTCGCCGATAACCTTTCCTCCCAGGCACAACACATTGGAATCATTGTGGGCCCGCGTCATTTTCGCCATAAATGTATCTGTACAGAGGGAAGCCCGTATTCCCTTGAACCGGTTGGCAAAAACGCTCATGCCTATGCCGGTGGAACAGATCAGGATACCTCTGTCTGCCTCTCCCTTTGATATGGCTCCTGCCACCTGGGCTGCATAATAAGGATATCTTACAATATCGGTGGAGTCACAGCCCACGTCGATATATTCCAGCCCCCGTACCTTTAAATGTTCCATTATTGCCTGCTTCAGCAAAAAGCCGCCGTGGTCAGTTCCTATATAGATTGGTTTTTGGATTTTTCATTTTTGTTCCCCTCATATCATTTTATGTATGGTCCCCGCATTTACAGTGCCCTCCCTGTGAAACAGCGTTGGCTCTCTGCACCTTGCAGAGACAGCTTATTAAGTGTTCTCCGTCAGATAGTGTGAATCGTTTCATTTGACAGGTAAAAAATAAATTACCGGACCATTCCCACGCTGTCACGTATGATCAGCTGATTATCCATGGTAATATGTCTCCTTTCCCCGGAATCGGTTCCTTCATTTATGCACTGGTGCAAGACTTTCAGACATTCCGTCCCCATCTTGTATTTCGGCTGATGGACCGTAGTCAGGGCCGGATTGGACAGATTGCTCATCTCTATATCATCGTATCCCATAATTGATACGTCCTCAGGAACTCTGTACCCCATCATCTGAACACCCTTTATTGCGCCGATAGCCATCATATCATTTGCAGCAAATATGGCAGTGGGCGGATCCGGCAGTCCCATCAGCTTTCTGGCCCCCTGGCAGCCGCATTTCCAGCTGTAGTCTCCGATAATAATGTAATCTTCCCTGTAGGGAATCCGTTTGGATTCCAGATACTGCCTGTATGCTTTAATACGGCTTTGGCTGGAATAGGATTCCATCATTCCTGTTATCATGCCAATCTGGCGGTGCCCGTTCTGTCCCAGGAAATTCATGGCGGATATAACGCCCTGTATATCGTCTGCATTTACCACATGGAAATCGTTTCCGGTATCCACACCTGCATCTCCCAGCACCAGAGCCGTCCTCCTGCCAACCTCCATAAGCTCGTCATGGCTCAGTCTCGGTTTAAGAAGGATGATGCCGTCAACCCCTTTGGAAAGCAACGCCTGTATGTATCCCCTCTCCTTCTCTACATCCCGGTCGTCATTACAGAGAAAGACCGTAAGGCTGGCCTGTCTGGCAGCGTCCTCCACGCCTCTGGCCAGCTCCGGATAATAGGGATTTGTTATGCTGGGAATAATCAGTCCTATATTCTTTGTAGTTTTGGTCCTCAGAGCGCTGGCAGTCATATTGTAATGAAAGCCAACCTCTTTCATGGCCTCATATACCCTCTTCCTATTCCGGGGCTTCACGTTGTTTTTGCCGTTCAGGACATTGGACACGGTTCCCAGGGAAACCCCTGCAACCCTGGCCACGTCTTTTATAGTCGCCATCTGCATACCCCCCGCATTATGCCCATTTTCATCGTCTGATGCAGAACACTGATTTTATTTGTCATAGGCTTTTTCATTTTATTTGTTTTTCGTTTTACTGAAAATAAAAACGTTTCATTTTCTAGTAAAATCATACCAAGACGCATTCTATTTGTCAATATCATTTGTGCAATATGTCGTATTGCACAGTTTTTTAATCCGATTGCCATTCAGATTGCACAAAAAAAGCCCTGTTTTTTGTGCCATAAAATGAAACGGTTCATAATTTTTTCTGATCCGGAGCGCCGATTAAAAGAAAATCTGCCTCTGGCATAACCAGTGTTTGTGTGTTAAAATATCCGAAAAGAATTCTTATTCATGAAAAGGAGTAAAAGGATGACGGAACTAAAGGATCAGCTGAAAGACCGGATCGTGGAATCCAAGCCTCTGCGGGATCAGGTGGCTGACATTGTCAGAGAGATGATTTTGAAAGGGCAGTTTAAGGCAGGCCAGCAGATAAGCGAGCGCAGCATCGGCCAGATGTTGAATGTGAGTACTACTCCCGTAAAGGAGGCCTTCCGCTCTCTCCAGGCAGAAGGTCTTATCTATACCCGTCCCCGCCGCGGTTCTTTTGTATCTGAGATTACCATTGAGGACATGCTGGAAATCGCCTTTATGAGAAGCGCCCTTGAGGCGTTGCCGCATACTACGCCGCTGCCAATGCAGATGAGCGCCAAACCGGTGAGATGAAAAAATTCTCACGTCGGCCGAAGTCTGCTGGCTTCCGGGAAGGAGGATATTTCTGAGGCTATTCACCACTATAATGTTGCTTTCATACCATTATCCGGCAGACTTCCGGCAACAGCTATCTGGTAAACCAGATAGAAACCCTGCGCACCATTGACCACAGCTTCCGAAGAGCCGCGCAGATGGAATATATAGAAGAACCGGTACAAGCTCACAAAGAACATCAGGCTATTCTGGATGCAATCATCTCCCGCAATTCTACCCTCAGCGAACAAAGGATGGTGACACACATACGCAGGGTGGCCCTCTATGCGGCGGACTGCGCAAAAAACTCCAATAAGCCGGAATGAACCAATGTAACTGCCGTAATAACATAGTGAGGGTTAAATATCAGACAAAAAAGTCAAAAAGCGGTTGACAATCCTTCCGGCCTGTGCTAGATTAAAAATATCCCATCTGGTATATCAGACACCAGATATCAAAAACAAATTTACGGAGGTACAAGAAATGAAGCGCAGCGAATTAATGAACGTATTTGGTACAGAGCACCCGGTATTAGGAATGATTCATCTTCAGCCCCTTCCAGGCTCCCCCTGCTATGGAGGAAGTATGGAGAAGGTGATTGCACATGCACTGAAAGATGCGGAAACCCTTGCAGCAAACGGCGTCACATCTATGATCATTGAGAACCTTGGGGATTACCCTTACTATCCTGAGACTACAGAGCCTGAGACAGTCGCCGCTATGACCAGAGTTGCCCTGGAAGTCCGCAAACGGTATGAGATGCCCCTGGGCATTAATATTTTAAGGAACTCATGGAAAGCGGCTATGGCTGTGGCTGCCGCCTCCGGCTGCCAGTACATCCGTCTGAATGTTCTCACAGACGCCACTGTAACGGATCAGGGCCCCATTGTGGGAAAAGCCCATCTGCTGGCCAGATACCGTAAAAGCATCGATGCCGAAAATGTAATGATATTCGCCGATATTTACTGCAAACACGGCGCCCCCATGACTCCCAGGGATTTAGACACGGTAGCTAAGGAAATGATTGGCCGCGGCATGGCCGACGCTCTCATTGTGGACGGGGCGGATTCTTCCAAGCCTGCTCCTATGGAGAAAATTCAGGCTGTGCGCAAAGCAGTTCCCGAAACTCCCATTTTCCTGGGAAGCGGAATGACAGTTGAAACTGCCGACTATTTAAAAGTGGCCGACGGCTGCGTATTCGGCTATGGAACAAAACCCAGCGGCGACATGAACGATCCGGTTGACGGTCCCACTGTTAAGCAGTTCATGGATCAGGTTAACGCATTATAATGGATTTGCTGCGGCGTTCCCTTATAACTGCCCTGCTCTTTGGAATCTGGAGCCGGTTCTCCGGTGCGGCCGGCCTTATTACCTGGGCCGGTGCGGCCGGCTGCACCACTTATTTTGCAGCAGGCGGGGGAAGGGAGGGGGCTGTAAAAGCAGCTTTTTCCAATGCCAGCGGAATCTTCTGGGCCATTCTTTCAATCCGCCTGGCCCTGAAGTCCGTTGATTCCTCCTGCTTATGGCGCTGACCACCTGCTGCATGTGTATGCAGGGCAGGTTCTGCCGTTTTACTTACACACCCGGAGTTTTTATCGGATGTTTCTGCGTCTTTGCAGCAGGCGGCATGTCTTTCGCCTTTGCTCTCTCTGTTTTTATTGGAATCGGAATTGGATGTATCAGTGATTGTATTGGTGAAATGAAAAAGGGAATAAAAAAGAGGGGGCCGTTCAGTGAAGGAACGCCCCTTCTTCTTTTAATTGCCAGGTTGCGATACGCCGGCAGGTCTCTCATAAAGCGTTTTAAGGCATGTCCTCCCCGTCTTACACCTGTGCATATGTGACGCTCTCACGCTCTACCGTCCTGGTGTTCAAGGTGATATGCCTTTTATCTGCGGGTATATTCTCGCCGTCCAGGGCCTGCTTTAACAGACAAAAAGCAGACACGCCCACTTCATATTTTGGCTGAAGAATGGTTGTCAGGGCAGGCGTACACAGTTTACCCATCTCTATATCGTCTATTCCCATTACCGATATCTCCTCGGGAATACGGTATCCCTTTGCCTGTATGGCTTTCATGGCTCCCATGGCCATCATGTCATTTGCCGCCAGGATCGCTGTGGGCAGCGTTTCCAGCCGCAGAAGTTCCTTTGTAACGGAATAACCGCTGTTCCAGGTGTAATCTCCATATACAAGATACTCCGGCCTGAAGCGTATATTCCTGGCTTCCAGACTGTTCATATAAGCCTTCATCTTGCCATGGCCGGAAGGAGATTCCATCAATCCGCTGATGAAGGCAATCCTCCTGTGTCCATATCCCGCCAGCAGATTCATACCCTGGATCACCGCCATGTATCCGTCTGTGCTTACAGTCAGAAGTTCCTGATCCTCCCGGTAATCCCAGTCCTCCACAACCAGGGGCCTGCTTTCATTCAATTTTCGCAGCTCCTCATGGCTGGATTTGGGCTTTAGAAGGATCAGGCCGTCCACGCCCTTGCTCAGCAGCGCATCTATGTATTTCCGCTCCTTCTCCTCCTCCCTGTCGCTGTTGCACAAAAATACCGTGAATCCCTCTTTCCTGGCTTCATCCTCAACGCCTCTGGCCAGCTCAGGATAAAAAGGATTTGCTATGGAGGGAATAATAAGCCCGATATTCTTGGTAGTTTTCGTCCGCAGTGCGCTGGCTGTCATGTTGTAATGAAAGCCCAGTTTTTTCATGGCCTCGTAAACCTTTTCGCGGTTCTGGGATTTAACGCTCCCCTTTCCGTTGAGAACATTTGACACAGTCCCCAGTGAGACTCCCGCCTCCCTGGCTACATCCTTCACAGTTGCCATAAAATCTACCTCTCACAAAAATGTAACGATTCATCGTATTCATTTTCATGTTAACATGTTTCCTCCCCTCCGTCAATCCCTCATCTATCCTCAGGCTGCCGGAATGAAACAGGACAGACAGGCATTATTTTCCCAAAAACCAGGCCTGACTGTGCCTGAGATGCAGATCAGGCGCAGATGATGCCGCAGAAGCCTGTGTTTGAGCACGCAGTGCAGAGTAAATCCGCTGTCTCTCCCCGTCAGGGCTTTATGTAGGAATATCCTTCTTCCTGCTTCATGGCGATTTCCACCACACCGGCAGGCACCTCCTCTGTAAAGGGGCAGAGCGGCACATTCTCAGGCCTGAACTTTGCAAGGGCATTGCGGCAGGCGGCAAAAACCACCTTCTTTTTGGAAAGCTCCTCCATCCGGGGATACCATCCCTCCTTCTGGGCCTCAGGCAGAAGGAGACCCCTGACGGCAATCCCGTTAGCCACCACCTCCACATGGAATATGGTTCCCTTCTCCTCCCCGTATGTAAGCATGTTGCCCACATTATCCAATACCATCTGCCATTTGTCCTCTGAATCGATGTGAAATAATACCTTCATCATTTACCTCCGTACATTAAATTATAACACCCTTCTGCTGTTTTAAAACGCAGAAAGAAAAATCTTCCACATTCACAAAAAAGTGTGGTAAAATAAAAAGAGTCTGCTTCGATTTGAAAGACGAAAGAATACTCTGAGGTGAAACCTATGGAATTACTGCAATTACGATATTTTCTGACGGCTGCCCAGTACCAGCATATGACAAAAGCGGCCGAACATCTTCAAATAGCCCAGCCTGCCCTTTCCCAGGCCATACACCGTCTGGAGGCGGAGCTGGGAGTGACCTTGTTTGAGAGGAAAAACCGCAGCATCGAATTGAATGATGCGGGAAGCTGCTCCAAAAACGCCTTCTTCCGCTCATAAGCGCTTTGGATCGGATCCCCGGCGAGTTAAAAGAAGGTCAATATCATGCCAGCCACACCATTCACCTGAAGCTCCTGGCCGCCTCCACCCTGATTACCAACCGCATAATCGCTTACCGGGCCCTGAGGCCGGATGTGAATTTCCAGCTGTACCAGTCGGCGGACACCAAAGCTGATTTGATCTGTGCGTCTCCGCCGTCCGGTCGGATCTGCCTAATGACGAATATCCCAACGCCATTGTTATGCTGGAGGAGGAGCTTTACCTGGCGGTTCCGGCTCACTCACCTTATGGTGATAAAGATTCCATCCGGCTGTCGGAAACCAGAAATGCAGGCTATATATGCCTGGCCGGATCCAGACCCATACGTCAGATATGCAACAGCTATTTTTCCGAGGCGGATTTCACTCCCAATGTGATTTTTGAAAGCGACACTACAGAATCTGTCCGCAACCTGATTGCCGCAGGACTTGGCATCGGTTTCTGGCCCCAGTATTCCTGGGGGCCCCTGACCTCCGACTGGGGTCCAATGTCCGCACACTCTCCCGTTAAGCTTCTGCCAATCAGGGATCAGGTCTGTAGAAGACAGATTATCCTTATGTGTTCCCCCCACGGCGTCGCCAATCCCATTGTAAAGGATTTCTGCAATTTTCTGATTCAAAATTCCAAGTGGCTGTAGATGCCTACAGCTCCTTCAGGTGGCTTCCCTTCAGCCTGGACAGCGCCCGGGCCATGGAAGCCTGTGACATTTTAAACTCCCGCAGGCTCTGTTTCTGGCGCAGTTGTTCTTCGGCCCGTTCCAACGCCTCCCTGGCTCTTGCCTCGTCGATATCCTCAGGCCGCTCGGCCGTATCCACCAGAATCGTAATCCGGTTGTTGGCAACCTGGACAATGCCCCGGCCTACAATGGCCTTACGCCAGGTATCTTCCCCTGCCGGACAAAACCGCATTTCTCCCTCTTTGGTCGCCAGAATCATTGCTTCGTGGTGGGGCAGTATTCCAACTTCCCCGTCCTCGGCCGGAACCACCAGCGCTTCACACCTACCGCCAAAAAACACGTGGTCGCTGGCAACAATTTTCAGATAAAATGACGTCATCTTACTCCTCCCGCTGCTCCATAGACTTCGCCTTCTCAACCACATCGTCGATCGTGCCCACATTGAAGAATGCCGCCTCCGGATAGGAATCCATATCGCCGTCTATAATGGCTTTAAATCCTCTTATAGTCTCCTTCACAGGCACATATTTTCCCGGAACACCCGTAAAATTTTCAGCTACATGAAAAGGCTGTGACAGGAATCTCTGAATCTTTCTGGCCCGGTTCACAGTCAGCTTATCCTCCTCCGACAATTCCTCCATACCAAGAATTGCGATAATATCCTGTAATTCCTTGTATTTCTGCAGCATCTGCTGTACCCTTCCCGCCACCTCATAGTGCTCCTGTCCCACCACATCCGCCTCCAGAATACGTGAGGTGGACTCCAGAGGGTCCACTGCCGGGTAGATGCCCTGCTCCACAATCTTTCTGGAGAGAACCGTAGTCGCGTCCAGATGTGCAAAGGTGGTGGCGGGGGCCGGATCCGTCAGGTCGTCGGCAGGTACATAGACAGCCTGGACGGAAGTGACGGAACCGTTCTTTGTGGAAGCGATCCGTTCCTGAAGCTCTCCCACCTCAGTGGCCAGAGTGGCTGGTAACCTACCGCCGAAGGCATACGTCCAAGAAGTGCGGACACCTCGGAACCTGCCTGGACAAAACGGAAGATATTGTCGATAAACAACAGCACATTCTGGCGCTCCACGTCCCTGAAATATTCCGCCATTGTAAGCCCTGTTTCAGCCACCCGCATTCGGGCGCCCGGCGGTTCGTTCATCTGCCCGAATACAAGGGCCGTTTTCTCCAGCACACCTGACTCGCCCATCTCGGACCACAAATCATTGCCTTCACGGGAACGCTCGCCTACGCCTGTAAATATGGAATATCCGCCGTGTTCTGTTGCAATATTCGTTATAAGCTCCTGAATCAGCACCGTCTTGCCTACGCCTGCTCCTCCGAACAGGCCGATTTTCCGCCTTTTGCGTAGGGAGCCAGCAGATCGATCACTTTAATTCCCGTCTCCAGAAGCTCCACAACCGGACTTTGATCCTCAAAGGAGGGAGGATCCCGGTGAATTACCCACTTTTCCTCTGATTCCAGGCTCTCTCCCCCATCAATGGTTTCACCCAGAACGTTAAAGAGCCGCCCCAGTGTCTTGTTTCCTACAGGGACCCGAATCCCTGACCCTGTGGACTCCACTTCCATATCTCTGCACAGGCCGTCGCTGGACGCCAGCATTATGCAGCGGACTACGTTTCCGCCTATATGCTGGGCTACCTCCATGATACACCGTTTTCCCTGGTTATCAACTGCCAGTGCGTCTTTTATATGTGGAAGATGGCCGTCCTCAAAAGCCACGTCAACAACAGGTCCCATAACCTGTATTATCCTTCCTTTGCTCATGGCTGCCTCCTTCTATCCTTTTTTCTCTGGGCCCTGGCTCCGCTGATTACCTCGGTTATCTCCTGGGTAATGGAGGCCTGGCGCACCCGGTTATACTCTATGTTTAAATCATTCAATATAGCGTTGGCATTGTCGCTGGCAGACTGCATTGCCATCATCCTGGCGTTCTGTTCGCTGCAGAAGGACTCCACCAGAGCTCCGAACACGAAGCCTGTAATATAGTTTGGAACCACATTTTCCAAAACTGCCTCAGGGGAGGGATACATCTGAATTTCTTCCTGAATAATATCCGCAGGTATCACAATGTTGCTGAAATCCTCGCGTTTAAGCGGAAGAAGCTGCTCCAGCCGGGGCTCCATCTTCATGCTGTTAATCATCTGGGTAAAAAGGATCCAAACTTCATCCAGATTCCCGTCCTGATATTCCTCCAGCACAGAGGAGGCGATCATCCTCGCCCTGTGCATGGTGGGATTCTGTACTGTATAGTGAAACTGTTCTTCCACAGTAATATGCTTTGTACCGAAATAATGGCGGCCCATTTCACCTACCACGTAGAGCCTGTGGTTTTTGCTTTCATCCATCCACTCATGGGCAATTTTAAGCACATTGTGGTTGTAGCTCCGGCCAGCCCTTTGTCCCCTGTGACCACAATCAATGCCTTTATCCTGTCCTCCTCCCGGCTATTTCCTCCCGGATTGAAGTAAAAATGATCCATCTCCGGCATGTGCCGCAGAATACGGCGGATAACATCCTGAAGGGTATAAAAGTAAGGCTCTGTCTCATCCAAAAGCTTCCTGCTCTTTTTCAGCTTGGTAGAAGAAATCAGATACATGGCATTGGTGATTTTTCTGGTGTCCTGGACGCTTTTCATACGGCTCAGGATTTCTCTTGCATTTGCCATAAAAACTCCTTCTTCCTAATCAGACTGTTGCTTTGAAGGCATTGGCACAGTCTACAATTTTCCCTACCATCTCATCGGACAGAACCCTGGTTTCATCCAGTTCTCTCCCAATCTCCGGGTGCTTCTCATCGAACCACGCCAGCATATCCATCTGAAATTCTTTTATCTTATCCACATCTACCGCAAGCATCACCTTATGGGTGGCTGCACAGAGGGTGATCACCTGCTCGTGAAGGCTTAAAGGCCTTCCAAGGGGCTGTTTTAAGAGCTCCATAAGCCGTTTGCCATAAGCCAGCTGCTCTTTTGTGGCCTCATCCAAATCCGAGCTGAACTGAGTGAAAACTTCCATCTCCCTGTACTGGGCCAGATCGATACGGATGCTGCCGGAGGCCTTCTTCATAGCTTTCGTCTGCGCTGCACCGCCCACACGGGATACGGAAAGCCCCACGTTAACAGCCGGTCTCATACCGGCAAAAAACAGGTCGCTCTCCAAAAATATCTGCCCGTCCGTGATGGAGATAACATTGGTGGGAATATAGGCGGACACATCTCCCGCCTGAGTCTCTATGATAGGCAGTGCTGTGATGGAACCGCCGCCTTTTTCATCGCTCAGTCTGCTGGAACGCTCCAGCAGGCGGGAATGAAGGTAAAACACATCGCCGGGATAAGCTTCACGCCCCGGAGAACGCTCCAGCAGCAGGGACAGTGCGCGATATGCAACCGCATGCTTTGAAAGGTCATCATAGACTATCAGGACATCCTTTCCCTGATGCATGAAAACTCAGCCATGGCTGTGCCCGAATAGGGGGCGATGTATTGAAGGGGAGCCGGCTCGCTGGCAGTTGAGGACACCACAATCGTATAATCCATAGCGCCGCTCTTTTTCAGGGCAGACACCAGCTTCGCCACAGTGGAGGATTTCTGTCCGATGGCAACGTAGATACACACCACGTCTTTGCCCTTCTGATTCAAAATCGTATCCACTGCAATGGAAGTCTTTCCTGTCTGACGGTCGCCGATGATCAGTTCTCTCTGTCCCCGTCCGATGGGGAACATGGAGTCAATGGCCAGGATACCGGTCTCCATTGGGACGCTTACGGATTTTCTGTCCACGATGCCGGGAGCTTCCTCCTCCACAGGCCGGTAGTCCTCCTCCTTGACGGGCCCGAGTCCGTCTATGGGATCTCCCAGGGCGCTGACCACCCGCCCTAAAAGTCCGTGTCCCACAGGCACACCGGCACGTTTTTTCGTGCGTACACCTTAGTGCCCTGGGTTATTTCTGTGTCCTTTCCAAAAGAATGACGCCTGTTTCATCTTTTCGGATATCCTGGACCATTCCCCTGACGCCGCTTTCAAACACTACAATCTCTCCATACATGGCATGCTCAATGCCGTAGACAATAGCGATACCGTCGCCAACCCAGATAACGGAACCTGTCTCCTGCTCCTGTCCGGCGTGGGAATCAAACTGTTCTATTTCACTTTTTATAATGGAGATAATCTCCTGGGAACTGATTGTACTCATAGTAAGACTCCTATCCTGCCACCGCCTGGGAAAGCCTGCCTATCCGCCCCCTCAGACTGTAATCATATTCTATATCCCCGGCTTTCAGGACAAATCCGCCCAGCAACGCCTTTTCTTCAACCAGGGCCAGAACCACTTCCTTTTTACCGTGGTTCCTGCATAAAAATCTCTTCATTCCTGCGATCTGGCTTCATCCGGCATAGTTACATAGTGAAGTTCCGCCTTCATGAGCCCCTGAGCCTTCAGGGCACAGTTTCCGGCTGTCTCTGTTATATCCTCCATCTGTCCGATGCAGCCCGCATCACAGGCTTTTTTTAAAAAACGAACCATCAGGGAGGAAAAATCCGGCTCCCTGAACACTCTTTCTATTACTGCGTATTTGTTTTTTTCGGAACCGCCGGGCTGGTAAGAGCCTCCTGTAAGGCGGGATTTTCTCTCATGAGCCTGGCTGCCTCCTGTCCCATGGACAGGGGAATCTGAAGCTCAAATAATACGGTTCCATATATTCCGGCCTTCTCAGTCATTGGCTTCACCCGATTCTGCTAAAAAACGGTTATACAGGTTCCTGTCGCCCTCCGGCCCGGCCTGTTCGCTTAAAAGCTTTGCTGCGGCTGTCATAGCCAGCCCTGCCACCCCTGCCTGAAGATCGCTCATGGCTTTCTCCCGCTCCAGGGCGATGGTTCTTCGCGCCTCCTCCATCTGCCTGGCAGCATCTGCTCTGGCCTGTTCCATCGCCTTGTCATATGCTTCCCCGGCTCTGGCTTTTGCGTCTGCTATGAGCCTTGCGGCTTCCTTCTCAGCATTTCCCATGGATGTTTCATACTGCGCCTTCATCTGCTCTGCATCCGCTTTTGCCTGACCTGCCTTATCCAGATCCCCCTCTATCATGGCTTTCCGTTCCTCCAGTATCTTGCTCACCGGTGCAAACAGAAAATGCGCCATAAAAAGATATAAAACCAAAAGATTAACGACTGTAAAGGCTATGTTCCAGATATTAACTTTTAACATATTCAAACGCCTTCCTGTTCCAGATTATTTTAAAAACAGAATAATTAAAAGTCCGATTACAAAACCATAAATAGCGGTTGCCTCAGCCAAGGCGCAGCCTAACAGCAGCGCCTTGGTTATCTTGCCGTCCGCCTCAGGCTGTCTTGCGATGGCGTCCACAGCCTTGGAGGTTGCCATACCGATGCCAATCCCTGCGCCAACACCTGTGATAACTGCTACTGCTGCTCCTAATGCAATGAATCCTGTCATAATAAATTCTCCTTTTCAATCTTCTTTCACAAAGCTTAGTTAGAGTGCCTTAAAATTTCTTTCCTCCAAAGGGATTCCGGGACACCCTCCAGATACGCTATTCCTCAATTGCCTCTTTTATATATAAAGATGTGAGAAACACAAACACATAGGCCTGTATCACTCCATCAAATATATCAAAGTAAAAACTAAAGGGCAGAGGAACAATAAGGGGCAGCAAGTGCTTAATCAGCGCCATAACCACAATTGCGCCCAGCACATTGCCAAAGAGCCGCATGCACAGAGACAATGGCCTGATAAACAGCTCCAGCACATTAATTGGAGCAATAATGGCGATAGGCTCCGCAAAACTCTTAAGCCAGCCTTTTACTCCTTTTTTTCGGATACCTGCCGCCTCCACCAGGACGATACTCATCACAGCCAGACTCACCGTCACATTCAAATCCTTCGTGGGGGACTTGAAACCGAAAAGGCCAATCATATTGGCAATTCCTATGTAGAGGACAATGGTAATCAGATAAGGGATGTAGCTTTGCCGCCCTTCCCGAGCAATCCCTCAAAAAAATCGTACAGGAAGGCGATTCCGCTTTCAAGAGCCGCCTGTTTATTGTTGATCTGCCTGACCTTCAGATTGTGAACCAGTATCAGGGACGCGGCCATAAGAGCCGCCATAATAATCCATGTGACTACCACAGATTCCAGTACATCAATGCCTCCCAGAACCGGGATGGTAAAGACTGTATTGCAATTCAGCTCTTCCATGAGAGATTCCACCAAACCATCCATACCTTCAACCTCCTTTCTCTTTCCCTTTGCTTTGCCCTATTATAGTCACTGTATTATATAATTTCAAATACATAATATTTATAAATTGATAATATTTATGTTATGAAATGGAAAATTATACAAATTGAACTGAATTTTAAATCATGTTTTGTGTAGGATTTTTTCATGTTTCTCCGCAATTTTAATATGCCTTTAACAGCTGGGAAGAATCTTGCACCATGACCAGCCAATATTTTTGTGAATTTATGTACATATATCTTCCTCTTTTTGTAAACGATTTTCTGACTACACAGGTGAATTTTTAATAATATCTTAATAATTAGCATCAAAAAGGCAACGTAATATGTCTTAAGTCCACATATCACATTGCCTGATTCTAAAAATTATTTAGGTTAGGTTTCCTGGTCTGTCATGGAGCGCAGATTATTCATAGTATACCACCGTGAGATACTGACCTGCATGGATGGTGTCCTTCTTCAGGTTATTCATCTGCTTTAACTGGTTCACATACTCGTGTGTGTCCATATGGCTTCCTTCCTTATACCTGGCGGCAATCGCCCACAGACTGTCCCCATCCTGAATCTGCACACTCTTATAATAAGGAGTGGCTTTCCGCCCCTCCTCCTTCGCCATGGATGTAACCATGGTACGGCCCATAAACACAATTACAAAAAGTAAAACAGCAATACAGGTAACAACCACTCTCCTGACAGCCGTCCTTCTCATGACGGCCCTCTTTCCTGTCAGCTTTCTTCTGTGTGTATTCATATTCAAACCTCCCTAAGGCGGTTCCCTCATGCGCGCACTCAAGAACATCAGTTCTTTTGTATGTCTTTATGATACTACCAGAACAAATGTTTGTCAAGGCTTTTAAAGAAAAAATCGAACAAAGGTTTGCATTTTTACCGAACATATGTTACTATATCATTAGAAAAATCAGGAGGTTTGATTATGGCTCAGGATAAAGCGACTTCTAAACAGCAGGAGATATTAGAATACATCAAAGATACGATTTTAAAGAAGGGATATCCGCCGGCAGTCCGTGAGATATGTGAAGCAGTTCACCTCAAGTCCACGTCCTCCGTCCACTCCCATCTCTCCGCCCTGGAGGAGAAGGGCTACATACGGCGGGATCCGACCAAGCCCAGAACCATAGAGATTTTGGACGACGCCTTTAATTTCAACCGCCGCGAGATGGTGAACATTCCTCTTATCGGCACTGTGGCCGCTGGTGAGCCTATTATAGCGGAGGAGCGGATTGAAGATTACTTCCCCTTCCCTGCAGAGAACCTGCCTAATGCGGAAACCTTCATGCTGAGAGTCAAGGGCGAGAGTATGGTGAACGCAGGCATCCTGCCCGGAGATCAGCTGATTGTGGAACAGCGCCCCACTGCCAGCAACGGAGAGATTGTGGTGGCTCTGGTGGATGATTCCGCCACTGTGAAGCGCTTCTTTAAGGAGAAAGGCCATTACCGCCTCCAGCCGGAGAATGACGCTATGGAACCTATTATATGCGACCATGTGGAGATATTGGGGAAGGTCATCGGTTTGATACGGATGATGTAACGGGAGTATAGAACATATATAGAAGTCACAGATTCAGAATATACAGGATCCAACAGCCGGGACTGCAGCTGCAGCCCCGGCTGTTTTTTAT
>BBZN01000052.1 GCA_001304855.1 Clostridia bacterium UC5.1-1D2 | reverse complement strand
CGATTTCTCTGCACAAGGCTCTTTGGTTGCCAATGGGGACACTTCTTCCCCGCCGGACTTGAATGCTATCCGGGCGCGTCTCAGCCTCTGCCCAGACCCCAAGGGACGAGCCTTCCTCTGCCGGAAGCGCCCAGGCTGCCCCGCCAGCTCCCACAGTACACGGGCTGGAACAGATGCATTCCATCCCCTGGTCCCCGGCCCAATGTCATATCTCGGAATGCTATTTTAACAGGAACCTGTCCCATAAGGAATATACATTTGTCAATGTGATGGAGCATCTGCTTCTCCGCCAGGATCTGGACAGTTTTCTGGAGGAATACCAGGTCTGCGGCTGCAAACGCTGCCGGGCTGATGTATGCGCGCTGGCCCTCTCCAATCTGCCTTCCAAGTATATCGTGGCCAGCAGCGATTCCCTTTCGCCGCTTTTAGGCTTTTATGAAAATCATTATAAGATACGTCTCATGACAGAATTGATCAAAGCCTGTATGGCAGTCCGCGACACGCCCAGGCATTCCGCCAAAGATTTGGAGAAGGTCTGACGGAAGTTATCCCCTTATAAATGCGTCAAGCCTCCTGCTATGTACAGCGTCGGGAACGGAACCGTTCTCTATGACGCTGCCTATAGCAGGGGGCTGTTTTACGGTGCTACAGCAAAGGCGGTATGCTCCCGGCAACATAACCGGACAGCATACCGCCTGCCTTTTGCTTTTATTCATTTTCAGGACTGCCACAAGTCCAGCTCCTCCTCTGTCAGTACACGATCTACCTCACCAGTTATATTCTCCTCCGTAAAAGAGAAGAAACCGTCCAGGGGACTGCCTCCCCGTTCCTTCAGAGCCTGTTCCCGCTCATTTTCCCATTCCTCCCTGGTAACCACATCTCCATTGACTACGTATTCTCCGCTGTCCCAATCATCCGTCTCCAGGGTGAAACTCCACTGGTGCTCAAATCTGGGGCTGTTGTTCTTCATCAGAAAAAGCTGGAGGCTGCCGTCTGCGCCCTGAATTTCCAGCCACACTTCCTCCTTCTCCCAATCCCGGTAGACAACTCCGCCTCCCGGTCTGGCCTCTCCCGTATCTGTCAGGTCAAAATCTGCGGCTTCCAGAAGTTTCGCCTCCTCATTGTCCCACAGGGCAATGGACATTACATGGCTGCCTGCCCCGTCGCTGTCTTTTATCACAATGTCCCTGTAACCGTCTCCGTTAAGGTCTGAGAGAAGAAAAACAGGCTGTCTTCCCAGAGTCGCCGCATTCTTATACCATTTGCTCTTTTCGGCGCTTTTAAGGCTGCTCTTGATTTTTTTGCGGTAAGCATCATATTCTTTCATCTCCGAGCCGTCAGGACCTGCATAGCGGCCCTCAGGGGTGAATGTGTTATAACACACAGCGCCATCCGCTCCCAGATAAAACCGCTTTTCTTCCTGCTTGTTAAGCACCCAGCCGGTTTTCATATAGCCGGAAGAATCCAGATAATAAATCTTTCCGTCATGTTCTATCCACTCATCTTTCACCGGTTCCCCGGGCTGATAGCAGTACATCCACTTTCCGTTCTCAGCCTGGTCCCATTCGCCCTGGGTCCCGGCCTTTGCAGGGAACGTCAGGGCAAAAACCAGAAGAACAGCAGAAGCTTTGCATATTGCTCTCTTTTTCACGTTCTGCTCCTCTCTGTGTCCCCTCTATTTCTTGTTCCTTAAAAATTCCGCCAGTTTTTTATCCTCTGTGCGGATATGGTTTACCAGAACTCCAATATGCTGGTTCAGTTTGCTTAATATGGGGATTGTGGGACCTTCCTTTTCTATCTCCCAGCAGATTTTATTCAGCGTCTGGGCATACCCCCCATGAAATTGTCTGTGGGAAATATAGCCGGGATACTGATGTGTTTTCTGCAGATCCTCCTCATCCCGGAAATGCTTTATTACGTAATCCTGGAGGAACTGGGATGTGCTCTTTATTTTATCTCTTCCCTTTCCCACAGAACAGGCGTCCATCAGCGTGTTGACTGCCTGAAATAACTGCCTGTGCTCACTGTCAATGAGCCCGTTCCCGGTTTCAAGATCCTTTGTAAGCTCGTATTTCATTTTCCTTCCACCTCATAATTGTATTTTATATCAGATCGGAACGCCCCAAAAGCGCGTCAATCACAGCCACCAGATGGCCAATTTCAGGCTTGGCCAGCTGCTCATCCGCCCCCAGTTCCTTTCCCTTGATACGCATTTGTTCATTGATCAGGGAGGAGAAGATGATAACCGGTATTTTCTGGAGCCTCTCATCGGATTTAACCAGCTTGGTTAACCGGTGTCCGTCCATCTCAGGCATTTCTATATCTGTTATTACCAGTTTTACCTTGTCATACAGCCGGGCGTCTGAGCGGAGTCCATGGAGATAGTTCCAGCTTCCTGGCCGTTATTAAAATTCTTGATGTTCATAAAGCCCGCCCGCTGCAGACAATCGTTGATCATTTTCTGAAGAAGAACGGAATCCTCTGCAATTACAATAGGGCTTTCGCAGAGAGGCCTGTCTCCCATCTGTTCCACCTCTGAAACCTGTATGGTTGTCTCCGGCGCGATCTCCGCCACGATTTTCTCAAAGTCTAAATCGTCACAAGGACATCGTCGCACTGGGCGATTCCTGTGGCTACGCTCTCATCTCCGTTGGACAGGGTTTTATCCGGTTTCTGAATATCCTTCCATGAAATTCTGCTGATTCCCTCGATACTCTGGACACGGAACGCCACCGTCATTTTATTGAAATTGGTTATTATAAAAAGATCCCGGTACTGATGCTCCAGTCTTTCACCTGTCAGGTAAAATCCCAGATCAATAACAGTTATAAGGGTATCTCTCGGTTTAAATATTCCTTCTACAGCGGGATGGGCGTGGGGCATGATTTTCACATGCTCACTCATCATAATTTCCTTTACCTTAGCTACATTGATACCGTAAAACTCTCCTGAAATGGTGAACTTCATGATCTCAATCTCATTGGTTCCTGATTCCAGCAAAATTCCTTCCTGCTCCTTCTCCAAAACTGCTCACTCCTCTCTATAGGTGTTTTTCCTGTTTACCTGCAGTGCGTATAACAACGTCTCCGTTTGACACATCCAGCATCATAGTCCTTGCAAAACTGCCGCCTGTGTCCGAGGCCTGTATGTGCATCTGCTCACGGGCCAGTATCTGCTTTACCATATCTGCATTTCTCTGTCCTATATTGCCAAAATCAGAACTGCCTTTAATGTCGAACATTTTGGCTCCTCCTGCAATCTTTACAACGGTTCTTCTCTTTACCATTCCAAAGGCCGATAATTTACGGAGGGTTTCCTGTATTCCGCTGTCCGCATATTTAAACACTTTCTGATCTCCCTGGTTGTTCCTCTCAGGAAGCATGATATGTAAAAGAGCGCCCAGGCGGAGAACAGGATCGTAGAAGGCGATTCCGATGCAGGAGCCCAGAGCGTAAGTTATAATCTTTCCGTTTTCTCTGGTAAATTTCATATCTCCAATTCCTACTGTCAGCTGCTTTTCCATCATCATGAAACCCCTAATTTTTCTAATATGCTGTTCAGAGATTCAATGTCCGGAAGCATCAGCAATCCGTCTGAAAGAACCCTGCCGTCCATTATAAATTCTGCGTTTATGTACATAATCTTATCTGTGACATATCCATATTCCGCCATAGGGACTGTGATGATTCCACCCAGCATATTGACAGTGGAACTGGGAACGGACAGATCGATTTCAACCCCTACAAGCTGGGCAAAAGCGTTGACATAGGAGCAGATAATAATATTTCCTACCTCCTCCAGGGCCGAGTAGTCCATCTCATCCATATCCTCAAAGGATTTATATGTTTTACCGATCAGTTTTTCCAAAACTGCATTGGCCAAATCCATTTTGAAAATAAACAGCATAAGGCCGTTTACATTCCGCTTCATTCTCACAAGGGTGGCGGCTACCAGCTCTTCAATGCTGCCCAGCCTCCCCACTGTCTCCTCATAGCCCAGTATGCTTACGCTGGGAATGGAAATCCGTTATTTCTTCTGGAGCATTTTTGACAGTGCAGTGGCCGCGTGGCTGGTGCCGATGCTGCTGATTTCCTTCATCACGTCCAGTTCCAAAAGATTCATATCATCATAAGACTTGATTCTTTTTGCCATTTAGCTTCCTCGTCTTTCTTCATTCAATCAACCCCTCAACGAATTAATGGTTCCCTCAATTTCATCGGATGTGGTAACCATTCTCAGCGCATAGGAGTAGGCTCTCTGACACTCAATCATGCGTACCAGTTCCTTTGTAAGATCCGTCCCGGACTGCTCCAGAGCGCCTGTGACCAGCCTGGGATTCTCTATAAGTACAGGTTCCATATCCGCATCCACAGGCACATACTCATTATTGCCTATGCTGGTCAGCCGGCTGGGATTTCTGAAGGTGTATAAGCTGACCCTGGGCTTGTTCTCCTCATCATCCTCATCGTCATCTTCTATCTCCTCCTCATAGCCTTCCTCCATCTCCGCCTGAAGCTTCTCCACATCCGTCACCTCCACCATAAAAGGCTCCTGATTCTGGTCCAGAACCAGCTTTCCGGCATCCGTCATCAGATAAAATCCGTCCTCCCGTTCCGCCCTGTGGAAATGGCCATCCCTGGTGTAGCTGATATTTCCTGTGGATGGGTCCTGAACCATGAAAAATGCATTGTCCTCCATGATGGCATAATCCAGATTGCTTCCTGTCTGAACGGCTCCGGAGGAGTCAAAACTTGTGTAAGTTCTCTGAACCTTGACTCCGTTTCCCGCCTGCAGCTCAGTGACGGCGCCCTCGGTATCGTTCAGGTTATAATTGAGCAAATCTGAAAAAACCGCTGTCTTGGGCTTGAAGCCGGTATTATTCACGTTCGCTATGTTGTTGGCTATAACGCTCATTTTTTCCGTACTGCTGCCGGCGCCCAGGCTCCCACATAAAATGATTGATTCATAGGTTTATCCTCCTTAAGCCTTTCCTACGTCATTCACAGCCTTTGACATAATCTGGTCATACATTTTAAGCACCTGGGCCGCGCTCTGCAGGGCCCTCTGAGTGGACATCATGGACGTCATTTCATCTACCATATCCACATTGGACTTTTCGACGGTTTTCCACAGAACGGCCGTCTCCCCTTCTTCCATCTCCAGAGGGGCCTGATTGGTTGTGAAAACGCCATAGTCCTCCTTGTGCATCTGCTCATAATCCGCAAAATTCACAATCTGAAGCGTTCCCATCTGCCTGCGCTCCGTCTCCCCTGTCTCCTCGTCCACAATCTCATCCACCATGATATTACCCAGACTGTCAACCGTGAAATTTTCATTGTCCATCTCAATGGGCTGGCCGTCGGTTCCCAGAACCCGGCCCACATTGTTCAGAGCCAGGAACCCCTCTGCGTCAACCCCAAAGGAACCGTTCCTTGTATACACTGTCCCGTTCTGCCCCTGAACCGTAAAAAAACCATTGCCGCCCAGCGCGAAATCATAGATGCCGTCCGTCTGCTCAAAACTCCCCTGTTCATAGTTTACATATGTCTGAGTGGCGGTCCTGATTTTTGACGTGACTGCCAGGGGGGTTGGATTTCCTTTGCTTTGGCGGCCTGTGCGGTAAAGCATCTCTTCCTGAAAAGTGCTTGTGACCATCTTATCGCGCTTATATCCCGGCGTCTGAATGTTGACCATGTTGTTGCTTATCACATTCAGATTCCTGTTCTGGGTCAGCATTCCGGATGTCAGATTATAAAATCCCTGGTACATGTGCGTTTCCTCCTTTAACTTGATTCCCTTTTCTGCTATTCGTACTCGCTCATATAAAGTTTCAGTTTCCTTATGGCATTGCTATGTATCTGCGAGACTCTGGGCTCGCTTACATTCATTACATGGGCGATCTGCTTCATGTTCAGTTCTTCCACATAGTACAGGGAAATCATCAGCTTCTCTTTTTCATTTAACCGATCCACCGCCATTGTGAGAAGTTTGTAGGCCTCGTCCTTCAGGAACGCCTTCTCCGGCTCCCTGTCCATATCCGTGTTTGGCGGCTGGATGGACTGGCGGTCGTCCTCGCTGTCCACCACCATATCCAGCGAAAGTACATTCATCATTACGCTCATTCGCTGAATCTTCTGACATTTTTTGATGCTCAAACCCAGATAATCGGCAATCTCCTCATCGCTTGGCGTCCGTCCAAGGCTCAGGCCCAGCTTATTTCTGGCATCCTCAATCTCTTTGTTCTGTTTTCGGAAATTGCGGGGCATCCAGTCATTCTTGCGGACCAGGTCAATGATCATCCCCGTATCCGCTGTGATATAAATGTCTCAAATTTATGTTCCCGATCCGGTTCATACCGGTCGATTCCCTTCATAATGGCGATGACTCCCTCGTTGATAATATCTTCCATCTGCAGAGAACCGGCATATACGCCTCTCATCTGCACAGCAATGGTCTGCACAATGTAAAGATAGCGAAGGGTCAGCTCCTGTTTGACCTCCAGGCTCTTTTCCACCCGGTACATTTCCAGAAGCTCTTCGTTTGTTTTCTCTTTCAGCTGCTGTTCTGTCTGCGCTATCATTTGTCCACCTCCACTGTCATGCTTCTTTTCTCTCCGAATGTTCAAGAATCAAACTGCCGATTGACTGTATCTGCACATTGTTGGAGATCTCGTTAAAAGAGAGAACCTGACATTGGGGTAAAACTGGTCTATCAGCCGGTAAAAATGTACCCGCATGATCTGTGAGGTAAGAATTACCGGATTCTGAGATAATCCGCTGAACTTTTTAAGCTGCTCCGCAATCTGGCGGACCAGGCTCTGAAGCACATCCGGATTCAGCGCCAGATAATACCCCCGTTCCCCTTTGGAAAGGCATCCCACCATCGTCCGCTCCAATTCGGAGTCCATGGTAATCACTCTCATATTGCCGTCTTCACAATACAGCCGGGTGATGGTCCGCTTCAGGGCTGTCCGGATGGATTCAATCAGCCCATCCGCATCTTTTGCAGGAAGTCCCGTCTCTGAAATAATCTCCAGCATCGTCTCCAGGATTGTTTCCATATCCTTTATAGGGACTCCTTCCTTAAGCAGGCTGGTGAGCACCTTCTGGAACAGGCTGTAGGATACAGGCCCGCTGAAGGCTTCCTCCACCAGCTCAGGAGATTTCTTTTTGGCGTTTTCCACCAGACGGACAATTTCCTGTCTGGTAATCAGCTCATAGGCATGCTGCTTTATCACTTCCGACAAATGGGTTACAAGAACAGAGAGGGGGTCGATAACCGTGTAGCCGTACAGCTCCGCTATATCCCTATCCTCCGGTTTAATCCACCGGCTGGGTATACCATAGGCGGGCTCCACCGTCTCGATTCCGTCAATCTCCTTCTCCAAACGCTCCGGCTCCAGGCAAGGTAGTAATCTGTAAGGATCTCTCCCTTTGCCACCTCCTCGCCCTTAATCTTAATAGAATACTGGTTGGTATTAAGAGCGGAACTGTCTCTGAGCCGGATGGATGGGATAACAAATCCCATATCCTGGGCATACTGCCTTCTGAAAATTACAATCCGGCTGATAAGCCTGCCTCCCACAGATTCATCGGCCATAGGAATCAGGCTGTAGCCGAATTCCATCTCAATGGATTCAACGGTGAGCAGGGTATAGACATTATTGACGTCCTTATAGTACTCCTCCTCCGTAACCTCCTTTGAGGCGGCAGCCTCCTGGGTTGACAGTTCCGACGGTTCCAGGCCTCCTGCCAGGCCCATGCCTGCTGCTGCCATGGCCGGTTCCGTCTTGATTCTCCGGGAGAGATAGTATCCGCTTCCCACAAGCCCCAGAGAAATAACCGACAGCTGAAGAACCGGCATTCCCGGTATCAATGTGAGCACTGCCATTACCACGCCGCTGATCATGATGGCGTAGGGCTGGGCCATAAACTGCTTGGAAATATCTTCATTCAGGCTTCCCTCGGAGACAGCCCTGGTTACAATCATGCCTGTGGCAGTGGAAATCAGAAGGGAGGGAATCTGAGACACCAGTCCGTCGCCAACCGTTGCTATGGAGTAGGTCGTCATCACCTGTCCGATGCTTTCTCCTGACTGCACCATGCCGATAACGCTTCCGCCTATGAGATTCACCGCAGTAGTGACAAGGGACATGACCGCATCCCCTTTTACAATCTTGGTAGCGCCATCCATGGCCCCGTAAAAATCAGCTTCCCTCTGGATTTTCTCTCTCCGGGTTCTGGCCTGCTGCTCGGTAATAAGGCCGGAGCTTAAGTCGGCGTCTATGGCCATCTGTTTTCCCGGCATTGCATCCAGATTAAATCTTGCCGCAACCTCGGCCACACGCTCTGCACCCTTTGTAATGACAATAAACTGCATTAATACGATAATGAGGAAGATGATCAATCCCACTACCACATTTCCTCTCAGCACAAAGTCGCCGAAGGCTTAATTACCTGGCCTGAGGAACCTCCGTTGGTGAGAATATTCCTTGTAGTGGAAACATTGATGCCCAATCTGAAAAGTGTGGTTATGAGCAGCAGGGAGGGGAATATGGAGAATTCCAGGGGCTCCCTGATCGTCATGGTGGTAACCAGGATCATCATGGAAAAAGACATATTGATGATGATTGCCACGTCTACCATAGCAGATGGCAGCGGTATGATTAACAATAATATGACCGTCAGTACAAACAGTACCACCGAATAGCTCAGTATCTTCTTCATCGAAACTCCATCCATCTCTTTTTATCTGAACATGTCTTCCCTGTGGCCCGCCCTGTAAATCAGTACCAGGATTTCGGCCACTGCGCCGTAAAATTCTGCCGGAATCTCTCTGTCCAGCTTGCAGGAACCATACAGGGCCCTGGCCAGAGGTTTGTTCTCTATAATAAATACCCCCGTTCTCCTCCCCTGCCCTGACAATGCGCAGGGCCAGTTCGTCCTGCCCCTTAGCCAGAACCACAGGAGCGCCATGCTTTTTCGGATCGTATTTCAGGGCTATGGCGAAGTGAGTGGGGTTCCTCACAATAACATCCGCCTGAGGCACCTTCTGCATCATTCTGCTGAGAGCCATCTGACGCTGGATGCGCCTGATTCTGCCCTTTATCTCAGGATTTCCCTCTGTCTGCTTATACTCATCCTTTACCTCCTGCTTGGTCATCTTCAAGTTTTTCTCATACTCCCATCTCTGGTAGAGAAAATCGAAGAAGGCCACTACGGTAAAGGCCCCGCAGACTTTTATCACAAGGTCGAATACCGCTTTCATCATAAAGGCGGTGGAAGCCATGAGGGACATATCCAGAAGCCTGGACATCTCAACCATGTCCTTTTTCAAAGGCTGGTAGAGAAGCGCCAGCAGCAACGAAATTTTAATCAGGTTTTTAACCAGTTCCACCAAATTCCTGAGAGCAAACATTTTCTTTATCCCGCTAATGGGATTCAGCTTGCTCATCTTAGGCTTGACGCTCTCAAAGGATACATTGAAACGCGTCTGCACTCCATGGGCCAGAATCCCCAGAAGGCAGGCCCACATCAGCAGGGGGATCGTACATTTCAAAATAGTGATAACCATATACAGGAAAATCTGAGGCGCCTCACCCATAGGGCTCTCCCAGCTTACACGGGATATGAAGTGATTCAGGCACTCCTCGATATTCTCCTGAAGAAAGGGAAGGAAAACTTTAATGCCGCAAAATACCCCAAAGAGTATGACAACCGTGGCAGCGTCCTTGCTCTGGAATATGTTTCCCTCTTTCCTGGCATCCTGACGCCGCTTACTGGTAGGTTTCTCTGTTTTTTCGCCTCCGCCGCCGCCTCCTGCCAAGCTCCCGCCCCCTTTCAAATATTACGGCATCATCAAACGCACCACCTGCTGCATATCGGTAAACAGGGTTCCGATAACGGTATACAGCCTGTCCGCCATAGGCTGAACATCAGTACCAGAATCAAAAGCCCCACGATAATTTTCACCTGAAAGTTCACCACAAACACATTGATATTAGGAATAATCCGCATCAGGATTCCCACCGCAGCCTCCGCTATCAGTTCCATTGCCACCAGGGGAAACGCAAACTGCAGGCCCATGGTAATGCCTGTGGAATAAAAACCATCATGCCTCGGCAAGTTCCGGCCGCAGGGTCACCTCCCGAAGGGAATTAGATACGCCGACGAGAGAAACAGGGCAATCAGACGTACATGCCCGTTTACAGACAAAAACAGGAGGGCCAAAAATGCGTAAAACAATCCGGAATTGATGGTCATCTGGGTGTTGTACTGGGGATCGTATATCTGCGCCATGGAAAGCCCCATGGAATAATCCATCACAGCCGAGGCAAAACGGACTACCAGAAAGGTCAGTTCCATGGTAAAGCCCACGGCAAAGCCAAAAAGCAGTTCCTTTAACAGCATGACCCCGTATTCCAGCATTCCCGAGGGTTCATGTCCCAGAGTGCCGCCCACTCCTATGTAAAGCAGCAGGGAGAGGGAAAATATGAAAGCCGCCTTCACCCTGGGAGGAACATTGCTTCTGCCCAGAAAGGGATTGAATGCTATGGCTCCGCTCATACGCATCACAATCAGGGAAAACAGTATGAACATCCGCTTTTATCCTCCTGCAACCATACCGAATATCTGTCTGGCAAAGTCCTGCATCATAGCCAGCATAGAACTCCCCAGGAATCCCATGACTGTAAGAATGGCCAAAAATTTAGGAACAAAGGTCAGGGTCTGCTCATTGATCTGCGTGGCCGCCTGAAAAATGGATATAAGCACTCCCACAGCCATGCTCACAAGCAAAAACGGCAGGGAAAGTTTCAGCGCCAGCTGAAAGGTTTGGTAAAGAATATCCAGTATCTGTAAATCAGTCATCCCTTCTCCTTCCTCAGTGATTGAAACTGTTGACGATATTGCCAAAGAGAAGCTGCCATCCGTCAATGGATATAAACAGCAAAAGCTTAAAGGGCATGGACACCATAGTGGGAGGAAGCATTACCATACCCATGGACATCAGGGTCGTGGATACGATCACATCAATCAACAAAAATGGCAGATAGATCAGGAAACCGGCTGTAAATCCCACTTTCAGTTCATTTGTCATAAATGCCGGGATCACCACAGTCAGCGGATAATCCTGGGTATTTTCCATAGGCTGGGTATTGGACATCTGCACAAAGCTGTCCAGGGTCTGCTTTTCCGTATTTCTCAGCATGAAGTCCTTCATGGGGACCACCATCCGCTCCACAGCCTCTGTCTGGGTTATCTCCTGGCGCAAATATGGCTGGTAGGCCTCCCTGTTAATCTGGTTTATGACGGGACTCATAATAAAAAGGGTCAGAAACAGCGCCATCCCGGCCAAAACCATGTTGGGCGGAGTTTGCTGGACTCCCATGGCATTTCTTGTAAAAGAGAGGATAATGATGATTCTGGTAAAAGAAGTCATCATTATTACGATGGACGGCAGCAATGCCACCAAAGTCAGCATGAACACCAGGTCCAAGGCCGGTACATTTCCACCGTTAAGCTGCATTAGAAGATCGTTCATCTGTCTCCTCCGTCTTTCTTATGCCCGGACTTAAAAGTCTTTTCCAAAAGCTGCCTGAAGTCCGGCCTGCCCCCGTCCTCCTCCTCCAGGGAATCTTCCTCCTCAAAGGAATCCTCCAGTTGGGCCAAAAGCTGAACGCCAGCAGGGCTTACCCCTACCAGATAGCAGTGTCCTCCCGCCTTTAGAAGGAGTATCCTCCGGTCCTGTCCCACCTGAATCTGATCCAGCACCTTCAGACGCCCTGTTCCCGAGTGACGGTTCCAGCTCTTTCCCAGATAACGGCTGCACCAGTATGCCAGAGCTAAAACGGCAGCCATCATCAGAATAGACTGAAGCAAAGTTATAAAACTTCCCTCTGTCATTGCAATGTC
Source organism: Clostridia bacterium UC5.1-1D2 (assembly GCA_001304855.1). Taxonomy (GTDB): domain Bacteria; phylum Bacillota; class Clostridia; order Lachnospirales; family Lachnospiraceae; genus Enterocloster. Next base: position 16,343 of record BBZN01000052.1, on the reverse strand, counting down.
TCCGTGTTAAGTCCGTTCGATACAATCTCGGTGACTCTGATACCAAAATTGTCTTCCACAACCACGATATCTCCTCTGGCGATGCACTGTCCGTTGACAAAGAGATCCACCTGTTCACCAGCCATCTTATCCAGTACAACCAGGGTGCCTTGTGTGAATTCCAGAATATCCCGCACCAGTTTTTTGGTCCGTCCGATTTCCACGGAAACTTCCAGCGGGACGCTCATCAGCATTTCCTGATTCGCCTTCTCTTCCTCCCCGTTGTCCCCGCCTCCCATAAGCTGGGGGGAGTTTACAGCGTATAACAGAACTGCTGTGAGCCGGTTTTTCCTCCCTGCCCATGTTCTTCATAAGTTCCATCATCTGAACCTGGGTTTGCTGCATCTGAGCCAGAAGCTGAAGCATGGCAGGATCACTGGGAGCCGGATAACCATACATGGGGGGCTGCACCCCGGGCTGGGACATCCAGGCAGTTCCCGGCTGAGGGATCTGGTTTGCAGCAGACGCCGGGGATACAGGCTGCGCTGTGTTGGCTGCCGCAGACGCCGGAGATACAGGCAAACCTGTGTCGGCCGATGCAGCGCCGGGGATACGGGCGGAGCCATGTTGACCGCAACAGGTTCCGGGACGGCCGATGAAGCTTCGGGTATTACAGGAGCATATCCGGAATCGCTTCCCCGGAGGGCTCTCTTTCTGCCCCGGAAGGCTCCTGCTGTTCTTGCGGGCTTTCTTCTGTCTGATGTTCTGCCGCGCTCTCTTCCGCAGCTACAATCGTGTCCCTGAAAGGCTCCAGCAGGTTCTTCGCCAGATTTATCGGGATAATATTAATAAATTCGCTTTCCAGTTTGCCTACAATTTCCAGCCGGAATCTGACAATCACCATACTGGATTCTTCCGCAAAATAGCTGTCCTTAAAACTCTCGGTATCTGTTATCTCCGATGACAGAGGCGTTGAGATATTGACGGTCCTGCCCAGGAATTCCGACATTGCAGTGGCGGATGAACCCATCATCTGATTCATCACTTCACAGATTGCGCTGATATTTATCTCATCCAGCTGAAACTCCTCTTCGGGAATCTCCTGCCCCATCATCATTCCAACAATAATCCGGACATCATCCCGCCGGAATACCATTATATTTTTGCCTTCCAATCCCTGGGTATAGGATATCTCCACACCCACCGCAGGCTCCAGCCGCTTAAATTCAAACTCTTTTTTGTCTGAATCTGTACTGTTGCGTCGTTATGTTAACCTTTGCCCCCAGCATTGTAGAAACCGCTGTGGCAGAGGCCCCGAGACTGATATTCATAATCTCGCCTATGGCATCAATCTCCATCTCGTTAAAGCTGTTAGCGCCCATTGATTCATCTCCTTTTGTTCCTGATTATGTACTTATCCGGACATTATTTCCCAATATCCAGAGCTTTCTGCGCCATCAGCTTCATTGCATTTAACGCCGTGACATTTGGCCTCATAGGACCGTGTGGCCGACATACTGTCTACCGTTTCCTTAAGAAGATCCACATTTGGAAGAGTCACAAAGCCCTCGCCGTCCGCGTCAGGGTGCCCCGGGTTATACACGCGCTTCATCTCTCTGGTATCCTCAACGATCCCGGAAACTCTGACTCCTGCATTTCTGCTGGCAAAGCCCCTGCCCTGAGAAGCATTGCGCAGGGCTTCTCTGAATGAGCCTGAGCCATAGCTCTCAAAAAGCACGTCCTTCCTGCGGTAAGCTCCCCCCGCCTCGGTCCGGGTCGTATCAATATTTGCAATATTTTCAGCAGCCACATCCATGCGGATACGCTGGGCGCTCATTCCTGAGGCGCTGATATCAAATGAACTTAAAAAGGCCATGTTTCTTCCTCCCCTATCTCCGAACTATTTGCCCAGAATGGAACTTACCGTCTGAACAATCCTCTCACCGTTAAAAGGTTTCACAACAAAATCCTTTGCTCCTGATTTAATTGCATCCACAACCATTGCTTCCTGTCCCATTGCAGTACACATGACGACTTTTGCATTGGGATCATTTTCCCGGATTTTCTTTTAAAGCCTGGAGTCCGTCCATATTTGGCATTGTGATATCCATGATTACGAGATCCGGACTCTCCTCACCATACTTCTTCACAGCTTCAGCCCCGTCCTGCGCTTCCACGAAATCCGTATATCCGCTTTCAGTCAGGGCCTTCTTCAGCATCATCCTCATAAATGCCGCATCGTCAACCAGCATAATCTTTGCCATTTTTGCTTTCCTCACTTTTCTCTTTGTAATTAATTCTATGAAAATCCTTTAATCGGAGACTTCCTGTAATTCTTCCGGAGCAGAATTTTCTTCCGATTCTTCCTGGTTCTCTCCCTGAAGCCTTCTGTTAATCCGAATTGCAACATTTTTCTTGTATATGCATAGTGCCGGCAAACCAGGACTGTTTTCCTACAAACAGCTTTACTTCGCTGTCCTTAGGCTTATTCATATCAATGACATCCCCAACTTTGAGATGGTAAATATCACTCAGTTCAAGGCCTACCTTCCCCAGCTGCCCGGTAACAGGAAGAGGCGAGTGCCGGATATTTTCAAAAATCTTCTCACGGTTATCCTCGTAAGCGTAACCCCTGGCTATGTGCTTGCGGTTATCAATCAGGCGGAAAATATATTCCAGGAGTGTTCCGGGCATGCATATCTTAATGCGCTCAACAGCTACCCCGGCCAGGTCCACATTAAAATGAATGATGGCCACCGTCTCATCCAATCCCACATCCTGAATCATGCTGGGATTTTCCTCGATTCTCTGAATTTTAAACTCTACATTCAGATAGTTTGAAAAGCCGTCTTTTAAAGCCTGGATCAGATGACTGGAAATTTTCTTATAAAGGGCCGTTTCCACGTCGGAATACCGGTATCCCTCCTCCACCTTTACGGCTTCACTGGCGCCTCCCAGCATATGATCGATGAGTGTAATGGCCATACCGGGACTTATATAAAGCATGAGGGGAACCAGATTCTTATTGTTTTCCTCCACAAAGGCGTCCGCCAGAGTTACGCTGTCATTTTCGTTGAGAGAATTCACAAATTCATAATACCGGCGCTCCTGGACCTCTATGACTGTAATATCCGTCATAACCCTGAATATACCGTTCACCTGGGACGTGATAATTCTGGCATAGTTTTCAAAAATACTTGTCAGAATCTTCATTTTGTCCTTGGTAAACTTTCTGGGGCTGTAGAAGTCATACTTGTTGTAATCTTTATCCATAGTCTTAGCCTTCTCAGCCTGAGCATCCTTCTGAGGCTCCGGCTTTTCATCTTTCATTGACTTTAAAAGCTCATCAATCTGGCTTTGAGATAATACATCTGCCATCGCTAAATGCCACCTTTTTTCTTTTATTCTGGCGCCCCGTCTGCAGGAGGCTGCTGGTCCAAAGCTGCCTGAGGCTGATCGGCCTCAGGGCCGATCTCGGGAATCATGCTTGCTGCCTTCTCCGAGCTGCTGTCAACAGACGTAAACCCGTCTTCGCCTGTAACGATGGTGGTGTCGGCATTGGCCCCGTTATAAATTTCTTCATAGTAATCATTCAGTGATCTGGTAGTTTCTGAATCTGCGTCAATGAGCAGTATCTCCACACGCCGGTTCTTGGCTCTCCCTCGCTTGTCTGGAAGGTAGCCACCGGCCGGAACTGCCCGTAGCTGAGGCCTACAAGCTTGCCGGGATCGATAATATTCTTTTCCTGAATATAGGCGGTTACCTCCGCCGATCTCAGGGCGGAAAGCATACGATCCGTCCGGGGCCGGTTAGGCCGGTTGGGATCTCCCTGGGACGTGTGGCCCATAATATCAATCTGGCCAATCTGAGCCGTCTCCGGAGCGATAGCGTCGCAGAATATATCCAAAACTGCTTTCGCCTCATCCGTCAGTACGGAACTCTCTCCGTCAAAGAAGGCCTGATCCTGAAACTGGATAAACGTATAATCCTTTCCCCTGGACACAGTAGCTCCCTGAACGCCGTATTCATCCAGTTTTTGAGCCAATGTAAGGTAAAGCTTATTAATATCCACGTCCTCAGGAAGCTCTGTACTCGTCTGCATAGATCCGCTTACGTCATATTCCCCCTCAAAGGCTGTTCGTTGATGGCGATCTGTTCCTGGTCGCCTGCATTGGGATAGATACTTTTTACAAATACCTCCCACTTCTGCTGATTAAGGCTGGACATGGAATAGAGCATAACGAAAAAGGTGAGGAGAAGGGTGACCATATCTCCATATGTATCCATCCAGTTTCCGCCGCTGTCCGAAGATGCCTTTCTTTGCTTTCTCATATCTCCTCTCCCACGCCTCCTTCGCCGCGGCCCTCCTCCTTCACAGCCTTCATCAGAAGTTTCTTCTGCTGGGACTGCTTCATACATGAAAGAAGGCGCTCGCGTATAAACTTAGGATTCTCACCGCCCTGTATGGCGATGATACCCTCTATGATCGTTGAGCAGTACAGTTCCTCCTCCTCCTGCCTGATGCGGAGCTTCTTGGCTATGGGGTGGAACACAAGATTTGAAAGTACGCAGCCGTAAAAGGTAGTGATCAGGGCCACTGCCATCTGCTGTCCCAGATCTCCGCTGCCCCCCTCGCTGTCCAGTCCCAGCTGCTTCAACATGTTAATCAAACCAACCAGAGTTCCTATCATTCCAAATGCAGGGGCAAAAGCGGAAGCTTTCTCATAAATCCCCGCCGCCTCATCGTGACGGGTCATCATATCGTCCATCTCCCGCTCCAACATGTAACGCACCTTGTCGGGGTCATTGGCATCTACAATCATAAGCACAGCCTGTTTGAAAAATGGATCCTGAATCTCGTCCGCCTTCTCCTCCAGAGCCAAAAGACCGCTCTGCCTTGCCAGCATCGCTAAATCTACAATCTGGTCTACCAGCTTTGGAATGCTGTATTTTTTCCTCTCATTAACACCAGCATGTGCTTCGGAATATCCATCAGCAGCCGCAAAGGATAACTTGCAACTACTGCAGCCAGGGTCCCTCCCACAACAATAGCCACACTGGAAGAATCAATGAAATTCCCCATATTTTCCGGTTTGATTCCCCATACAATCAGTGCACCGCCCAACACAATGCCAATCAGCGTTGTTAAATCCATGTTGTTTGCCTCCTGTGAGAATTTACAAATTTTATTCGTTATTACCCTTGAATGTAAGCACGCTGTTTGCCAATGCCTTTATCTGATAGAGTATTGAATCCACAGGATCCTTTACCAGGAAATAATCTCCGTTCATCATCTTTATTTTTGTCTCCGGAATGCTTTCCATACACTCTATCTGAATGATATTCAGGTAAATTTTTTCGCCGTTTAAACGGGTTACCTCAATCATATCTCTTCCCCTGCTTTCTTCCGACCTGCTGACGCTGTTCCTGGCAGGAGGATGGCGCCTTCCGCCGCTCATCCTCCCCCTGCGGAGCTCACGGGCCCGGTCAGCCATCTCCTGATCCTGTCCATAAGGCCATTTCATTGTTTTTACCGCTTCATACTAATCAGATCGGAAAGCATCTCTCACTGACTGTAATAATTTTAGAATTGGCCTGGAACCCTCTCTGAGTCGTGATCATCTCAGAAAACTCCTTCGCAAGATCTACGTTGGAGGCCTCCAGATAACCGGTCATCAGCATGGAGCTTGAGCCTCCGGGGATAGTGGCCGAGCTGGCTCCCGTGTTGTCTCCGTCGGAAGTGTTATAATAACCGCTGCCGCTCTTGGTAAGACCGTTAGGGTTCTGGAAGGTGGCAATTGCAACTTTGCCTAAAGAAACCGTCTTCCCGTCTATGGTATCATCGTCGGATACCACGGTGCCTGTTACCTCTCCTGCAGCGTTTATCTGCACATCTTTCAGCTGCAGGGCGTCGCCGGCGTAATTATAGTTTAAATCAGTGGGCACTTTAAGAGGCTGAATACCATCAGCTACCAGACCTCCCCCGGTAGCCGTATCAGGCCCTGTTCTCCGAAAACCATAGATAAAATTTTTGTTGGCGTCTACCAGATACCCGTTGCTGTCAATATTGAACTGGCCCACTCTGGTGAAGTCCATTCCTGACGATTTCAGTGCATCAACTTCAAATGCGCATCACCGTCCTGGTTAGTCGATCGGGTAATAAAGAACCCCTCCCCGTCAATACAGGCGTTAAATCCGCCACATAGGAGGGGGTGCTGCCCGTCATATCCATGGATATGGAGCCCATCATCGTACCGTAACCATACTGAGCGGCATTGGTACCGCCGGCAGCGCCGGTCCCCGACACGCCTCCTGTGGAAGCGGTGGAGGTCTGGTACATAGCCTCCTTAAAGCTGTAGCTCTGGGATTTAAAGCCAAAGGTATTAACATTGGCGATATTATTGCCGATAACGTCCATCTTGTTCTGGTGGGCCCTCAGTCCTGCCACTGCCGAGTCCATTGCTCTTAACATAGCCATATATTTGTTGTCCTTTCCGCCGTTTTCCCGTCCTGCCAATCAGGCCGGCCGGAATGTGCATCCTTTAAAGGTCCTGCTACATAAAAACGGCACTGTCAATATTTGTAAATATCTTTTCTCTCATATCCTCCTGGGACATGGTTGTCACCACGGTGTTGTTGGGTACATTTACAATAAAAATAGTTTCCGGGCCGATTACCGCCACATCTCTGGCGCCTTTTTTCCGGGCTCCCTCCACAGCATGTTTCAACTGTTCCATCAGCCTGCCGTCGATACTGATTCCCCGTTCGTCCATGCGCCTTCTGGCGTGCTTTGAAAAGTTCAGCCCATCCTCTGTGCTTTTCTGCCGGAGCAGTTCTCCAAAGGATGTTCCTCTGCTTCCGTCTCCCGGAAGTCCTGTCTTCTGTCCGTGGTTCCAGGACCGGCTGTTATCCAGCCCGTTCACCCCGTTTAAATTCATATACAGCCCTTTCCTGCGACGCCTTCAGCCTGTTCCTGATTAAATAAAATCCAGGCCTCCGGCCAGCCAGTCATTTTTCCCGTTGTAAACCGCATTGCCGCTTTTGCTGTTGTTAACTGCATCGGCGCTTTTGCTTTCTTCCTCCCCTTTGTCATCACCCTTATCATAAGGATTAGGGATTTCTCCCATTCCCAGCAGATAGCTTAAGGAATAGTCTTTATCATCGCCTTTCAGACGAAATACAGGCGAGCCTCCAATAAAGTTTACAGATTCCACATCACCGTATTTAACATCTACGGCCGTCTCCTGCCCATTGGAATTCTTCTCCGTCACCGCCACAGTCACTCTCTGCCCAATCAGTCCAGCAGCATAGGTCTGAGTGCTGATAGCGGTTGATGTGCTGATGGCTTCCGTCATGGAGCTCATAGACTGCACCATGGCCATCTGGGTCATCTGGGCCATCATCTCGCTGTTGTCCATAGGATTTGTCATGTCCTGGTTCTGCAGCTGCGCAGCCAGCAATTTAAAATAACCTGTGATTGTAAGGGTGTTCTTGTCATTGGACTCAACCGTATAATAATTCTGTTTATAGGGGCTCTCCGATCCGCTGACGCTTAAATTGTCTGCCATTTATCTCCTTTCCGCAGTTACACCAGTCCCAGCCTCAACTGCTGCAAAGTTGTCCGACTCCTGCCGGTTCTGCCTGCCATCCTGCCGCCTGTCCTGTCCCTCTTTTCGGCCGTCCTGATCCGCCGGGTACTCCCCGTTGTCCTGTTGGGAAGCCTGTGTGTACACTATGGTTGTCTGTCCTGTCTTTTCTTCCAGGATTCCGGCCAGCTCTCCGGCTTTCTCATTGAGCATTTCCAGTGTCTTGGGATTGGCAGCCGCAATGGATACCGAAGCCCTGCCCGCCTCGTAAACTACCTTGATGGTGAGTTTACCAAGAGACGCCGGTTCCAGTTCTACTGTGAGCTCGCCCTTCTTTTGAAGCAGTCCGGGTCCCAGAACATCGCCCAAGTCTTTGGGAAGCGTGTTCTCCGCCGTCTTAAGATGAACAGGCTCTCCTTCCTGCCACCGGCCCGTCTCTGCCTGCCGTGACGGAGGGGCTGGCTGGCTGTTCTGTGCCGTACCCATCCTTTCTCCCGCCTGCACACCGGCGGCTGCCAAAAAGGCTTCTTCCGCCCCCTTGTCTGCCTGTGGTTCTCCAAAACCTTCCGTCTCCCTCTCCATGGCTTTACTTCCGCCTTTTCAAGGATTTCGGCCTCTCCGCTGTCTTTAAGTGAAAAAGTCTGTACCTTGTCCTCCTTCTGAAAAGCCTTCTCCTGGGAAAGGGCTCCTGGAGCCTCCCTGTTTCCTTCCGGCTCCACGCCTGAAAGACGTCAGCAGGGACCGGTTCTCCGGTTTTCTCCTCTCCTGAGGGTATGCCGCCTTCAGGGACTGGAACTGCCGCCATAACTTCCGGCTGTACAACCGCCTCTTCTGCCGGCTGTACATCAGCGTTTTGGAACAGGGCCATGGTCTGGTAAGGCAGAGCCATCTGCAGCAGGGTCAAATCCCCGGCCTGCTTCACATCCGCTCCCGGTTCATCTGTCTCCTGTGAGATTTTTTCTTTCACCGCAGCGTCCTGTTCCCCGGAATCACCCTGTTCCCTGCCGGTTGTTTTCCGGGAAGCCTGGCTGCCGCCGGTCTGATCTGCATTTTCCAAACGCTCTGTTTTCTCTCTCAGAAGCTTGTCAAAATCGTCTGTCTTTCTGGAAACGCTTTCCGAGGCTCTCCGGGGCTCTGTTCTCTCAACAGCCCTGTCCAGCATTTTTACAACATTTTCCATAGTTACCTCCTTTCCTGTGAATATTTATATAATCATCGGCCTTTTCAGGCCGGGATTATCTTCCTTCATCCTGGCGCCGGCGGCGTACCGCCATTGCGGAGTTGGATACGAATTCTTCAATATACAATTCCTCGGCCTTGGCCTCAGCCTTAAGATATTCGCCCTTCTTTTTGTCCTTGATCTTTTCATACCTGGAGGTGTCCACTTTTGCTGTGATAACCTCCTTCTTTTTCTCATTTTCCTTCTGTTTTAACAGAAGAAGGCGTTCTTCCTCCTGGCGGATTAGTTCCTCCATCCGCCCGATACACATATCAAACAGCCGGAAGTCCTCAATGGGGGCTCCCTCCTGCTTTGCCTGGTTAAAGTCCTGTTCAAAGCCCGCCAGTTCCCGGTTTAAACCTGCTATCTCACTCTGTTTTCTGTTTACCCTCTGTACAATGACCTCATGCTCCACCTTAAGATTGTCCAGAATCTGAGTCTGGTAATTCAGTACAGGTTCCAGTCTGTATTGAAACTTTTTCATCTCGACTCCTCCAGTATCAGCCCGTAATCTTTTCCATAATCGAAAGCGCCTCCTCATATGAAAAACGCTCCCATATATCCTGTCTTAAAAATGCGTTGATTGATTCCATCTTTGACACAGCCTCGTCCAGAGCCGGATTATTGCCTTTCTTATAGGCTCCTATCGATATCAGGTCTGCATTCTTTTGGTAAATGCTCAGAAGATTCCTCAGCCTGGAGGCAGTTCTCTGATGTTCCCTGGATACAATCTCCACCATCAGTCTGGATATGCTGGCCCCTATGTCGATTGCAGGGAAATGATTCTCATTAGCCAGCTGTCTGCTGAGGACGATATGCCCGTCCAGGATACCTCTCACCGTATCGGCTATGGGTTCGTTGGTATCGTCGCCCTCCACCAGCACTGTGTACACTCCGGTGATGGAGCCCTTGTGAAAATTGCCGCTCCGTTCCAGAAGCTTGGGGAATTCTGCGTAGATGGAAGGGGTGTATCCTCTCGCAATGGGCGGTTCTCCGATTGCCAGGCCGATTTCCCTCTGAGCCATGGCGTATCTGGTAAGGGAATCCATCATCAGCAATACGTCGCATCCCTGATCCCGGAAATATTCCGCGATGGTGGTAGCCACCAGGGGACATTTCATGCGCAGCATGGCCGACTGGTCGGAGGTGGCCACTACCAGTACCGAACGTTTCATTCCCTCTTCCCCCAGGTCCTTCTGGACAAACTCCAGCACCTCCCTGCCCCGCTCGCCAACCAGGGCAATCACATTGATATCGGCCTTTACGTTCTTGGCGATCATTCCCATGAGGGTGCTTTTCCCCACACCGGATCCGGAAAAGATTCCGATTCTCTGTCCCTTCCCTATGGTATTCAGCCCGTCGATGGCTTTGATGCCGAATTCCAGGCATTCACGTATGGGGGGTCTGCTCAATGGATTTGTATAGGGGCTGTTCACCGTGTAGGTCCTGGAAGGCTTGAAATCCTCCTTGCCGTCAATGGGCTCCCCCAGGGCGTTGATAATCCTGCCTTTCAGGAAATCTCCCACCGGCACCTTCAGCCTGCGCCTGGTATTGCGCACAAAGCTGCCTGAGGTGATGCCGTTTGTAGCTTCATAGGTCATAAGCTGTATTTTCCCGTCCTTGAATCCTACCACTTCGGCGGGCATCTGCCGGTTCTGCTCCTCATTGTATATCATCACAATGTCCCCGATGCTGGAGCGTCCTCCCGAAGCCTCCATGGACATTCCCACAACATTTTCAATTTTCCCGATATGGCTGACTGTTTCGGATTTCATAACCAGCTGTGGTATTTTTTCAAACATAGGATTCTCCTATACCCGTATATTCTCCAGGATGTCTTTAATATTCTCCATCTGAGTGTTTACACTTACATCCACAATCTCATCCGGCATCTCAATAATGCAATTGCCTCTGTCCTCTTTATCCATCACAATAAATTTTATGTTGTCGGACAGATGAGAAGTTCGTCTATCACATCTGCGTCAGCTTTCATCATCATGTCGTAGTCAAATTTGTCTATATATATCTTTACCCAGGCCGTCTTTTTGAGCTTCTCCGTGGCGGATACGATCATCTGCTTGATTACCTCTCCGCTGGACTTCAGGCTGATGTGGATTACCTTCTCGGCTATGGAAACCGCACAGTCCTTCAGCTCATCCAAGTAAGCTCTGACACAGGCCTCCTTTGCCTCCTCCGCCGATTCCAGGGCCTTTCTCATATCCTCCTCAAAGCTGAGGAGGCATTCCTCCAGCTTTGCCTCAAATTCCTGCCTGGCATTCTGTTCTCCCTGACGGAGGCCTTCTTCATAGCCCTTCTCATAACCTGTCTTTCGGGCTTCTTCCTGTTCCCGTCCGGCCTGTTCCCTGGCCTCCTCTATGATTCTTTGGCCCTCCCGCTGGGCTTCGCCCAGGATGGCATTGGCCTTCTCCTCTATCTGGGCGTAATTCCATTCCTCCCGTATGTCCTCCTCCTCCGGTATTTCAGCAGAGGTTTCTTCCAGGCCGGGGGAGGCTGGGACTTCACCGGGACTCTTTTTCTTTTCTATTTTCTTCTCTTTCTCAACGGGAGGGCTGTATCTGCGGACCCGCTGCTTCTGTTCCGATCCCTTTATGATGCGGCTAGACGATAATGTCGTCATCCCCGTCACCTCCCTTTTGGATGATTACCTCACCCTTCTCTTCCAGATCACGGATCAGGTTAACAATGCGCTGCTGTGCTTCCTCCACATCCTTAAGCCGCACATTGGTTGTAATCTCCAAATCGTCCCGTACCGTATCCGCCATACGCTTGGACATATTGGTGAAAAATACGGTGCGCATTTCTTCGGTGGCATTTTTGAGGGCATATACAACGTCCTTGGCGTCGCAGTCCCTGATAAAGCGCTGTACGGAACGGTTGTCCATGCCGAGAATATCCTCGAACACAAACATCTTGTCCTTGATTTCCCTTGCCAGCTCCGGGTTGCGTTTGTCCAGTTCCTCGAAAATCTTCCGCTCGCTGCTGCGGTCCACATGGTTCATCACATCCGCCACGTAGTCCACGCCGCCCAGGTTCATATTGTCCTCGCTGGTTATAATTGCCGCGAACTTCCGCTTCATCTCCTCCTCCACTATGCTGATAGCGTCGGGGGATACCCTGTCCATGCAGGCCATTCCTTCCAATGTGGCTATCCGCTTCTCATCAGGAAGGTGTTCCAGAATCTGGGCCGCCTGCTCCGCATCCATGTAGGACATAATCAGTGCAATGACCTGAGGCCGCTCATTCTGAAGCAGGGACAAAAGCGCCTTGGGATCTCCCTTCATAAAGAAATTGAAAGGCTTGGACTGAAGGGTCTTGGACACCTTCTCCAGCAGGTTTCTGGCCGTAGACTCTCCAAAGGCTTTCTCCAATACATTTCTTGCATAGTCCAGACCGCCGTCGGTCATCATCTTGTGTGTCAGGCAAAGCTTATAAAACTCATCCAGGGTTTCCTCCACCTGCACATTGGTGGTCCGCCCCAGTTTGGCCACCTCATATGTGAGATCCTCTATGTCTCTCTCATCCAGGTACTTATAGATTTGTGAAGCCCGATCCGCACCCAGGGATACGATGACAATTGCAGTTTTGCTTTTGGCATCCAATATCACTTCATCATCGCCCGTTTCCGGCGCTATACTATTTTTTTCGGTTAGAGCTGCGGTTTCCGCCATTGTCTTCCTCCTCACTATCTCCCTGAGCCAGCTTTGTATCAGTTTTGCCGCTATCTGTGGATTCTGATCCACAAACTCCGCAATGTTCTGTTTCAACTTCAGGCTGCGCTGCATACGAAGGTTAAGTATCTCTTCACTTTTGTTAAATTCATCTTCGGCTGCATCGATACCGCCGCCCTGGGCTCCTCCGGGAAGGCCGCCTTCCGCCATCTCCCCGCCCTCGCCGCCTTCTTCCAGAAGCGGATCCCCGGGCAGGAATCCCTCCTCTGACACCACTTCAAGCTGCGCTCTGCGGAATTTACGTCTCTGGAGCAGCAGAAGGATTATGAGCATGAGAACCAAGAGCCCCCTGCTCCCAGCGCAATGTAAATTGGCAGGGGAATCGTCTCCTCCGTCACAGGGGCCGGGCCTGCCGGAACCGTGGCCGCCGCTTTCGGGGCGCGTATAATGGTAATCTTCTGGAGAGCCGTATCCACAGGGATTCCTGCGGAATTAGCCACCAGATTAACCAAATCCTGCTGGGCCACCGTCTGAGTGTCGTCCGTGTTGATGACCACCCCCACCGTGGTATTTTCTAACACGCCCGGATCGATCTCCCGCTGCTCCTTAAGGCTGTTAAAAAGCCATTCTCTGGCAGCGGCTCCATTGGCGTAATTTTCTACTACCTGTCCCGCCCCGTTATCGTTGGTGTATCTGGGGGTATCTGCATTTGCATCGGCCCCGACCACGCCGCCTCCGGTCTGGTTGGCCCCTGTGGTGCTCTCGCCGGAAGTCTCCTCCCGCTGAAGCAGGCCGCTCTTATCCTGTTCATCAATCTTTTCAGGAACATTGTACTGGGTGCTCTCCTGAATCAGGCGTTCCATATTCAGGGTTCCTTTTACGGACACCGCCACATTCCCCTGACCGTAAAGCTGTTCCAGAACCCGCCTTACATTACCTGCAATATTGCCCTCTACCAGGCTTGTGAGGCTGGTCATATCCGCCGCCGCCCCGGTTTTACTGCCGTCTTCCTCCTGGGCGCCCACTTCCGTCATTGTGGCTGCGTCAAAGACCGACACACTGGTAAAATTCATGCCGCGGACAGCCTGGGCAATCAGCTGTTTTACCGCCTTCGCCTTCTCCGCGGTGAGGGCGTGGCCGGTTTTCATCGTAATTACAGCAGAAGCGGAAGCGGACTGCTGGATTCCGTCTTCCAGGGCATACTTTTGTTCCTCGCCCTCTGCGATAGTGACCTTGGCGTCCTGCACTCCGTCAAATACCCGTATGGTTGCGCCAAGCGCTCCTGCAATTCATACAGGGACACTCTCTTTTTGTCCGACTCCGTGGTCATAAGTCCCGAATTATTCAGGTACATATCATATGTAAACCCGCTCTTGGGATAGCCTTTGCTCAAAAGGTTGGCTCTGGCCCGATCCTCCTGGCCGGACGGCACTCTTATGGTTCCGTCCCCGTTAAACCGGTATTCTATCCCTTCATCCTGGAGAAGCGCCGCCACTTCCTGGGCCTCTCCTTCGTTCAGCCCCGTAAACAGCGTACCGAAATCTTTATTTTTCCCTAAATTCAGTATAATAACGGCAATTAAAGTAATCGCTACAGTGCCTGCAGCGATTACTTTAACTATATTTCTGGTCTTTGAAGGCATTTTTCAGCCAACTTTCTCTCAAATCCTGCATGTTCTTTTACCAGCCTTTGTCGTTTGTTAATATTTTAACAAGCTTAATTATACACTCATCTTCATTATTTCATTGTATGATTCCATCGCTTTATTGCGCAAAGAAATCAGCACGTCCAGACTGAGGGCCGCCTTTGCCTCTGCAATCGGCAGCGTATGGGCATCATCCAACTGGCCGGTAGCCAAAAGATACTGTTTATGTTCCACATCAGCTTGAGAAATCTGAACCTGTTCCACCGCATTCCGAAAAACATCCACAAACAGTCCTGCCTGGCCGGAGTCAGACAGGACTGGCATCTTATTATCATTAATACCTTCAATATTGCCCCATTCCCTTATTGGTGTTATGAACTGCGCCTCCATCACTTTTCCTCCATTTTCCTTAACTTTTGTACAGCATTAAGTTATACTTTTTAAAATGATTTTGCCGCACTTTTCAGACGGTTAATGTCATTCGATATGGAACTGACCATGAACTGATATTCATACACAGTACGAACCAGTTCTACCTGTTCCTGATCCATATCTACATTGTTGCCGTCCAGTCTGGCAGACTCATTCCATGTAGTATGAAGACTGGCCCGAGTACTGTTGATAGCGCCTGCCATCGAATCTTTCTTGGCAGCCCTGCTTCCGTTGGCTGCATTAAGCCTTCTCTCCAGTTCATCCTCAAAGGTCAAATACTGGGACTTGAATCCCGGGGTGTCATTGTTAGCTATATTATTCAGAGTTACCGTCTGTCTTCCCCATAAGAAGTCCAGCGCTTTCTCAGTTAATGTAATTCCATTTCCATATATTTCCAGCATATGATCCTCCTCCTCCCTTTTAAACGCAACTCAAATCAACTGGGATAACCTCCTATTTGCTGCGGTTATCTGCACTCTTTCTTTTAGCATTCTGCTCCGCCACTTCCGCCACCCGGACCAGAGCCATCAGATATGCCTGGTTTTCCCGGGAAAGCTGTTTAAATATCGTAGCTGCTTCATTAATTCTACGACTCGAATCTTCCATAGCCACTTTTCCTTATCATTGGTGAACCCTTTATTGACAATTTCCATTATTAACTTTGTGTTATAATAATATCACTAAATA
Organism: Clostridia bacterium UC5.1-1D2; assembly: GCA_001304855.1. Taxonomy (GTDB): domain Bacteria; phylum Bacillota; class Clostridia; order Lachnospirales; family Lachnospiraceae; genus Enterocloster. The sequence continues at coordinate 1,106 of BBZN01000052.1, read as the reverse complement.
TATATATGGTCAACATTCTTTTTTTCCAGTCGGCTATCTTATGCGTCTCATTATTTTCGGTTTTTTACCCCCCCCCCCCAGCAAAGTGTCTAGTTTTTCCGATGTAAAAGATGCCTTTTTTGTAGGTTTTTATATTATATAATGCTCAAGATTCCTTTAAAAAACAAAAAAAAAAATGTATGTATTTTTATAAATCTAAAAAATATTTTCCAAATTTTAACAGTTTTTTAATTAATACAGAAAGGATAATTACTTCTATAAGTCTAATTCTGCATGTATAATTTCAAAAAAAATGTATATAATTATAATTGTTATATTTTCAGGTTACTAAAAAATGGGTGGATTGACAGGGCAAATTGCAATTTTTTACCCTTCTCTTGCTTTTCATAGTTTTATGTGATATTCTTATGTTACCATCCTACCAAGGGGGGAGTAATGCATAATGCTCCAACGATTAAAAGACATACGAAAAACGCTGCATTTTAGTCAGTCATCTTTTGCCAAATATTTAGGTATAACACAGACCGCCTATTCCATGATAGAAAATGGGAACCGTCCCTTATCAGAGAAATATATTAAAATCATATGCCTGACCTTCAATGTCTCAGAAGAATGGCTTGTAAACGGGCTGGGAGAGATGTTTCTGTCATCTCCATATGAGGAAGAATTTATAAGAATATTCAGCCATCTTATCCCGGAAACTCAGGAATACCTTCTATTGATGGCAAAAGAACTCCTGACTACTCAGAACAAGCTTCTTGATTATAATACGATTACTAAAAAGAATCTTCAGATTAACCACTTACCGGATTTTCATTCGTAAGCTCGCTTTCAGGTGGGCTTATTTCTTACATAAATATAAGGAAGAAATAGAATATTATGATTCTTTATGTTTCCCATTTTGCAAATTCTCTGCTGTGTAATTATATACGGCGTCACGCTTTTAAAGTGTGTTTAAAAATTCCTTTCTGTCAGATATATGTAAAACTGAAGGCTGCAGTTCTGCGTATAAAAGCCCCGCCAGCAGCGTACTGCGGATGCAGCTGTCACGGCTCTTAGCAACAGTCCAGCCTGGGGGATTTCCCCCTATAAAGCAAACGATGGGA
>BBZN01000051.1 GCA_001304855.1 Clostridia bacterium UC5.1-1D2 | reverse complement strand
TTACCTTTTTCCCCGGCTCCCGATTTATCCGGCTTGCACTCGCCTTTTCCCAGGCCCCGCTTTCTCCCGGGCTTGCACTCACCTTTTCCTCGGCTCTGGGTTCTCCCAGGCTTGCCCTTACCTTTTTCCCGGCTCCCGATTTATCCGGCTTGCACTCGCCTTTTCCCAGGCCCCGGGTTCTCCCAGATTCGGGTTCTCCGAAGCTTCTCCCTCTTCCTTTGGAGCCGAACCCGCTCCCGCCTTTTTTCTTTCCCAGGGAAGGATTTCACCCTCCTCCCTGAGATATTCCAGAAGCTCTCCCACACCCTCCCCTGTCACGGAACTGACGTAGAAAATGTTCCTGCATCCGCATAGCTCAAGCCACATAGCCGCCAGATCCGTCCTGGCCTCAGGCTGATCGATTTGAGTCACAATTCCAACCACATCCCTGGTAGCCATAGATACAATATTGGGGCTGTACAGGGAGTAATCCTCCACAGCGCTCATCAGCAGTCCAATCACATCCGCCTCATATGAATACAGAATCAGGCCGGGCCAAGGTCTTATTCTCCGCATATTCTCCCGGCGTATCGATAATCACATCGTAATGGTTGATATACTGTGTCTTATGATAGGTGATCTCCCTGCTTCATGGCCTGGGTCAGCGTTGTTTTGCCTGCGCCGCTGCGGCCTACCAGCATAATTTTCTTCATGGCGCCTTCCTCCCGGATCTTACGCTTTCGTTATTTTGCAAACTGTAAAGCCCAGCTGGGAGGAGGTATATTCCAAAACCCGTTCAAAGGCGATATTTACATCTGAAATGGCGCCTGTGATGATTAACGTCCCGCTAAACCGGTCTATAAATCCTATCTGTATCGCAGCGGCCTTTATCGCCAGGTCAGCCGTTATGATAGCCGTCTCGCTGGGAGTCAGGGTCAGCACGCCGATGGCCGACCTGTGGTAATCCACCTTGGGATCCAACCCCAGCTTTCTGTAAATGATCTCGTCAGGCTGGCTATTATATGGGCCATTGTTATCTGTTTGCCGGGGACCGACTCCTGTATAATGCGCATCAAATCTCCCTGATGATTGCTCCAACTCTTTATCTCCATCAGCTTTTTCGCCTCTCCACTTTTTGTTTTGGACTTCATTTGATATATTGTAACATTAAATTGACAGTTTCTTTATGCAATAGACAGACGTATTTTCTGCACTTTCCAAACCTGTACTTTTTCTCTCGGGCAGTATTGGATTGTACCTTTTTTTGGACTGGGCTGTAATTGAGTACTGTCCCGGATTTCTTTATAATAAGTAGGAAAGGGATCGTCACTCTAAAATGAAAGGGGAGTATTTATGACGCTGTTAGAGCAAATAAAAGACGCCGGAATCGTTGGTTGCGGCGGCGCCGGTTTTCCCACCCATGTGAAACTGAACTGCACCGTAGAATACCTGATTGTCAATGCAGCAGAATGTGAACCGCTTTTACGCACAGACCGCTGGCTTATGATTCATAAATCCAGGGAAATTATTTCTGCCGCAGCAAGGATCAGCAAGATGATACAGGCGGAGAAATGTTTCATCGCCCTGAAAGAAACCTACAGGGAAGAAATCGAAGCCCTGGAGTCTGCCATTGCAGAAACCGGAGCTTCCGTAAGCCTGTACAGGATGCGGAATTTCTATCCCGCCGGTGATGAGCAGATCATGGTCTGCGATGTTACCGGACGCACAGTCCCGCCCTCAGGAATTCCTCTGGATGTGGGCGCTGTGGTTTCCAATCTGGCCACTGTATATTCCATTTATGGGGCGTCCATGGGACAGCCCTTTACCTCCAAGTACCTGACGGTCACAGGGGCGGTGTCCTCCCCCTGTATTATCCACGCTCCCCTTGGCACTTCATTTTCCCGGTGTCTTAAGGAGGCGGGAGGCAGTCTCCTGAACCGTTACCATGTGATTGCCGGAGGGCCTATGATGGGGAAATGTTACACCATGGAGGAAGCCGAAGGCCTCACTGTTACAAAAACCACCTCCGGTTTTATTCTGGTTGAGGATGACGCGCCGCTGGTTCAAGCCCATGAGATTCCCCTGTCCGTCTCCCTGAGGCGCGCCAGGATGTGCTGCATTCAGTGTTCCTTCTGCACTCAGATGTGTCCCCGCTACCTTACCGGACACCCGCTGAAACCACACATGATTATGAGAAAGCTGGCCTACGCCTCGTCTCCTGAGGAGGCGTTGGAAGATCCCGGCGTGCAGCAGGCCATGATATGCAGCGAATGCGGACTCTGCGAGACTTATGCCTGTCCTATGGGCCTGCAGCCCCGGCAGGTCAATATCTATGTTAAAAATCTGCTTCGCCAGAAAAGCTTCTGTTACCCCAAACCTGCCAAAACCTTTCAACAGCTGGAAGAGCGCGGCTGCAGAAGGGTTCCCTCCAAACGGCTGGCTGCGCGTCTGGGTGTTGACCAGTACTACGATTATCATATTGACCGCTGTGTGGAGGCCGTTCCTGACCGTGTGCAAATCTCTTTAAGGCAGCACATAGGCGCTCCTTCCCGGCCTCTGGTCAGTCCGGGGGACAGGGTTACCTGCGGACAGCTTATAGGGGCCATTCCCGAGAAAGCGCTGGGGGCCAATATTCACGCAAGCATTGACGGTACGGTCGCCCAGGTTTCCCAATCTGAAATTATCATTTCTGCTCATATTCAGTAGTTAGGAGGAATTTATGATTACCATTGGTTTTTTAGAAGTAAACAGTATTGCCAGGGGAATCCTGGCAGCTGACATGATGCTGAAGGCGGCTGAAATCAAGCTGGTTTCTGCAAGACCCAGCTGCCCGGGTAAATACCAGATATTAATTTCCGGCGAGGTTTCAGCCGTAGAGTCATCCCTTCGCATCGGCGAGGAGACGGCCAGAGCCAATGTAGTTGACAAACTTTTGATACCGCGCGTCAGTCCTCAGGTGATTGAGGCCATCAACATGTCCTCCATGCCCTCCAGCTTTAAAGCTCTTGGCATACTGGAATTTTTCTCGGTGACAGGGGCCGTCATTGCCTCGGATGCCGCTGTAAAAGCAGCTTCCGTCTCCCTGATTGAGATTCGGCTGGGCACAGGCATAGGAGGAAAATCCTTCGTCACCTTCACGGGCGACGTGGGGGCGGTGGAGGAAAGCGCGGAGGCGGGGGCCAGAACGGCCCAGGATAGCGGCGCTCTGGTTGATAAAGTCGTTATCGCCCACCCTGACAAAGAATTATACCGCTGTCTGTTGTAGAAGGAGGTAATTGCATGAATGATTCCAAGGCGGCCCGGGAGCTGGCTGCGGCCCTTATTGAAACCCTCAGAAAAGAACAGATGGGACTGGAACTGGCATTAAAGCTGATAAAACGCGGGGAGGAAATGGCGGCTGAACTACAGATCCCCATGGTTATCACCGTAGTAGATGAGGGAGGAAACATGGTGGCTATGCACAGGATGGACAATTCCCTTTTGGCTTCCATTTCCATTTCCTATTCCAAAGCATATACTGCTGCGGCCCTGCGTTCTTCCACCGAGGAGGCGGCCGGGACTATCCTTCCCGGCGAATCCCTCTACGGCCTTCAGCAGACTCATCCCGGCAGATTCTGTATCTTCGGCGGCGGAATTCCCATCATGGCCAAGAGACGGTGTATCGGCGGTCTGGGAGTCTCCGGCGGCACTGTGGAGCAGGATATTGCCGTTGCCAAATATGCGGCCCAAATCAGCATACCGGAGGCAGAAAACTCCCTTTCCGGTTGGAGCCAATGAGAATGATTCCGTCTCTGCAGGCAGATGGATTCCCTTCCCCTTCAGTCAAAACAATACCCTGCGGCTTCACCGCAGGGTATGACTGTTTTATCCGGATCCTCCATCCTTTTACTGTTCCTTCTCTTTTTCCTTGTTTGGGATATAGTGGCAGTTGGGACACTCGTCCAAATCTTTTTCCACATCCTTTTTCTGGTACAGGCAGTTAGGGCACTGATCCGGCGTTTCCTCCACCTTGCCAGTGCCGTAAAAATTACCGGAAATTTCTTCTCGCTCATTTTATTTCCTCCTTAAAAATGGTGTACAACTCCCCTATTTATGATATGATTATATCAGAAACCATATTAAAGATAAAGGAGGGACATATTTTGAATCGAATTACAGGTAAAAAAGCTCCGGATTTTCATATAAAGGCCGTTTCCGGGGACGGTGAAACTTTCTTTGACATAAGTCTTGATACCTACAAGGGGCACTGGCTGGTTTTATTTTTTTATCCCATGGACTTCACCTTTGTGTGCCCTACGGAGATTACGTCCTTCAGCCGGGATTTGCAGCTCTTTGAAGAAGCAGACGCAAGAATCCTTGCAGTGAGCACAGACAGCGAGTACTGCCATCAGCCTGGATTAGAAACGGCCTGGGACATATTTCTTATCCCCTGGCGCCGATAAAACCATGGCTATGGCGGCTGATTACGGAGTATTGCTGGAAGATCAGGGCGTGGCTCTCCGGGGGCTTTTCATCATCGATCCCCATCAGGTTATCCGCTACAGCGTAATTCACGATAACAACGTAGGCCGCAGCACCCAGGAAACGCTCAGGGTGCTCAAAGCGCTGCAGACCGGTTCCCTCTGCGGGGCCAACTGGTCCATAGGCAGCAGCCCCATCCAGGCGGCAAAACCTGCCATAACGCCTGGAGCGGCCGCCCATGAGGGCGATGTGAAAATCTATACCCTCCCCGGCTGTTCCTACTGCAGCCAGGTTAAGGATTATCTCTCCAGGAACAACATCACCTTTGAAGAAATCAACCTGGAAACAGATACGGAGGGCCAGGCTTTTATGGACAGCAGAGGCTACACGGCTCTTCCCGTAACCGTAATCGGGGCCCATGAAATTTCCGGCTTCCGTCTGGACAAAATCAAGGAACTTCTGGAATAATTTCTGTCAGCCCGGTTTCCCGCTTGCTTTGGGAATCCGGGCTTTGTTTTTATCCCTGTTACAGGCTGAAAAACCCGGTTCCGAACAGAACATTTACAATAAAAGTAAAGATGAAAATTGTAAACGCCGGAGGATCGATATGTGAATCGCAGTGGCTGTTGAAGGTCTTACCTGCAAAATCACCAAACAGAGACGTCAAAATACCAAAAACCGGTCCCATGGCAGGGTTTCCTGACGTAACAGCTGCAAGCGCCGAGATCAGGGCAATATGATGCGTACCCGGCATAGCAAAGCCCGCCTGGGCAAAAACCAGAGAAACCGCAGCGATGCCAAAGCAGAGAACAGGATAGCTTCCTATCGCCGCAGCGGAAGCGCCTCCGTCCGCCAGAGCCTGATACACAAAGCCTGTGGCGGTTCCGATTCCAAGTCCTAAAAGTATATTGCAGACCATTCCCTTTCCGGCTGTGAAATACTCTCTCTTTTCACCGGCAGGCCCTTTTCCAATCAGTCCGCAGGAGCCAAATACAAACCGGGCTATAATCGCCGAAATAACAACTGTGAATCCGGGAAGATCCGTATTCAGATGGAGAACCGTCCCGATGACATAGTGGATCAGAAAACCAATCACGCCGAATACGCCGCCTACCACCAGGGTTGCCGGATCCGACAGTCCGTTAAGACAGGACAGGATATCCGTACCGTCCCCCAGTTTCTTTGTCTTTCCTGCATATGCGGCTGCAGCCACGCCGCCTGCAAATGCGATATGAGGCCCCAGGTAAGAACCGAATGCGATGAAGCCTACCGTCATATCTGCCCCTCCGCCCATAGCGGCTGCAGCCCCTGCCACAGCTACAATGCCTGTCATGATAAAAGCCGGAAGCGCTCCCATATAGGCTCCTATGATTCCTCCTCCAAATGATGCGATTAAAGCGAACATGTTCATAAATAAGAATTCTCCCTTCTCTTTTTTAGATTTTCCGCCTGTAGGCTAACCCCTTTACAGTAACCCGCTCTCCCCCCTTTCCCGCCAAATTCTATCGTATAAATTTTAACATTATCTCCCTCTTTTTCCCCTATTCTATTCATGCGAAAAAAGGGTAATTTTAAAACTTTACCAAACTAAAAAAGCGCTGCCCCACAGGTGAATTTAAAACCTGTACGGCAGCGCCTCTGTCCGCTCTATGAAATTATACTAATGCCAGTGTTTCCCTGGCGATGGCCAACTCCTCGTCCGTTGGAATAACCAACACCGCAATCTTGGAATCAGGGGTGGAGATTCTGATTTCCTGTCCCCGCTTGCCATTGGCTTCGTCGTCCACCTGAATACCCAGAAATGCCAGGTACTCGCATACTTTCTTTCTGGTAATCTTGTCGTTCTCTCCCACGCCTGCCGTAAAAGCAATGGCGTCCACACCGCCCATAGCGGCTGCGTAAGCGCTACGTATTTAGCCACCCGGTATGCAAAGGAATCCAGGGCAACCTCCGCCTTTTTATTGCCGTCGTTGGCCGCGTTCTCCACGTCGCGGAAATCGCTGGATACGCCCGACATTCCGTAAACTCCTGACTTTTTGTTCAGAATGTTCAGCATCTGGTCGATATCCAGATTCTCCTTATGCATTATAAACTGCATCACTCCCGGATCTATATCACCGCTTCTGGTTCCCATAACCAGGCCCTCCAGAGGCGTAAGACCCATACTTGTATCTACGGATTTTCCGTTTAACACGGCTGAAATACTGGAACCATTGCCCAGATGGCAGACTACGGTTTTAAGCGACTCATAAGGTCTGCCCAGGAACTCCGCTGTTCTCTTGGACACATAGCTGTGACTTGTGCCGTGGAAACCGTATCTTCTCACTTTGTATTTCTCATAATACTCATATGGAATTCCATAGAGATAAGCCTTCTCAGGCATGGTCTGATGGAATGCGGTGTCGAACACGGCTACCATTGGAGTATTTGGCATCAGCTCCTGGCAGGCGCGTATGCCGATGAGGTTTGCAGGATTGTGAAGAGGCGCCAAATCATTGCAGGCTTCGATGGCTTCATGGCCTCCTCTGTAATCAGCGTGGAGGAGGTAAACGCCTCACCCCCGTGAACCACCCTGTGGCCTACGGCCCCAACCTCGCTCAGACTCTTAATTACACCGGTTTCCCCGTTGGTAAGAGCATCCAAAACAAGCTTGATAGCCTGGGTATGGGTGGGCATAGGTGAAACAGTGACCTTCTTCTCCCCGCCTGCGGGCTGATAAGTAATCTGGCTTCCGTCAATACCGATTCTTTCGCAAAGTCCTTTTGCCAGCACATCTTCCGATTCAGAATTAATCAGCTGATACTTTAAAGATGAACTTCCACAGTTAATTACCAATATATTCATTATAAATACGTCCTCCTAATTTAAATTGTTTACTGAGCCTGTAGGGCTGTGATTGCAGCTACACCCACAATATCATCTTCGCCGCAGATTCCGGACAAATTGCCGGCAGATTTTACGACGCTCCCTACGGCGGCTCCGTAAGCCTGCGCCCTTTTCCAGTCATTGAACCGGCCTGCAGCCGGTATTTCCCGCATCCTGTCCGGGAACATGAGGATATTGGCCCTGCCTTCAGCATCGCCGCCCGGAGCCCTGGAGAACCAGAGCAGCCCCGGAAAGGTAATCTTGTCACCTCTGGCCCTCGCCCTAACCGTATTAATAAATCCCATGGTAAATTTTACCCCTTTCCTTTGTGTTTTAAACACTTGCCATTATTATATACTGACCGAAAAGGGGATACAAGCCGATTTTCTCCAAATATTGCACTTTTTTACATACCTGAAGGCTTATTGCGGCTGTTTTAATCTTTTTCTGCTGTGGCAGCAGGTACGAAGAAGTCCTGACATTGAGGCAATGTACAGGTTCGTATGAAATCAAATCCAGGGAACGCCAAGGGACTTGGGCTCTTCCCCAAAGCTGCCCAGCAGCTGCTTTCCCGCGTCTATGGCCGCCCTCAGCGCTTCCCTCACAGCCTGGGCCTCCCCGGTAAAACAAAGTACCACCTCATTTGCAAAGCAATTATCCAGAGGATGGTGATAGCCCGTCACCTCTATGGGAGCCGCCTTAACCGCCAGATCGGAGACAACCGTTCCTATGGCAGCCGGTCCGCAGCATATAATTCCAAAGGCTTTTCCCAGGGACGCTCCCAGAGTCCTGACGCAGCATTCTCCGGCTCTGGCTGTATAGCTGAAGGAGAGATGGCCTGCATCATTTACATACACGTCTCCAAACTGCCCGGGCAGCTGCTCCAGAGCAAGTTCTACCGCCCGTCTGGCATCCGAGACGTTTTTGCCCTATATAAAACAGAGTGCCGCAGCCTGCGCCGCCTTTGCTGTCTCTGGAGGCTCCAGGGATATGAGTTCTGCATCCGCCGCCTTTAAAGCCTCGTCTACAGCAATCACCTGGGGCCCTACCGCCACCCTGCCTCCGAATATTCCCAGTGAACGGTAAGCTCCCAGTTTCATAAACGGCGCAAGGGAAGGATCCACTGAGGGTATAACGAGTCCGATTGTATCTCCTATGGCAGTTCCCACAAATTCAGGTATCTGTTTCTGCTGTGACATGGCTCTCCTCCTGATCGGATATCATCAGGCCGCCCATCCTCCGGCGTCCTGTTTTCATAAACTTATGTACGCCGGGAATCTCTCCTGCGCCTGATTTTGCGAGATGCTTTTGTCAGCTGTGCACAAATTTACGGCGTACATATTTATAATAAGGTTTCTCTCTTATTGTATCACAGCGTGTTGTGCAGGGCATGTAAAATCAAAACCAGAAAAAGATACTATAGTGCCCTCTGAAAGGGCAAAAAAATCCGGAGTCTCATAAAACCCCGGATTTTCTCATACCTGTGGTCAGATTTTCTCGTAACGGTCTACATTCATCACGAATATAGTTGCTCCGCCTACCTCTACGCTCATAGGCATGGTCGCGTAGTTTACCATGGTGGTGCCGGAAATGTAAGGCATATTTACCGTCAGCTTCTGGTGCTGGCCGCATTCCTGCTTGATAAGCTCTATCACTTCATCCACCTTGTCGTCATCAGCACCAATCATCAGCGTGGTATTGCCTTTTTTCAGAAATCCTCCTGTGGTGGACAATCTGGTAACACTGTAGTGGTGTTGGGTTAACTGGCTTACTACATCATCTTCGTTGTCGTTCCTTACGATTGCATATACTAGTTTCATAAGCTGAACCTCCTTTGAGATGTCTGTCAGATCCAGTATATCACATTTTCAATCGAATAGGTATAAATATTTTGTGAACCCTGTCTGCCGCCTTCTGTGAGGGCATGGCTCATTATGACTGGTCTGCGGGCCTTGTGGTCAGGGTTATCTGCACGTCACGCTCCACATAGCTGCCGTTTTCCAGTGACTGTACCGTAAGCGTTACGGCAGAACCGCCCTCATAGTAGGTGAGCATCTGTTTCAGTTCTTCCATATTGGTGACGGACTGTCCGTCAAACTTTGTTATGATGTCCTTTTCCCGGAGATCTGACCGGGAAGCCGCTCCCCCTTCCACGATTTTATATACATAGACCCCAACGGGCATTCCAAAACTCTGGGAGGAGGAGGCGTCCACATTGATTCCCTGGATTCCAAGATACCCCTGAGCGTCCTCCGCCACGGCAATACGGGTTTTCTTTGTCATAAGTTCATTGAGAATATCCTGGGCGCTGGAAATGGGAATGGCAAAGCCTATGCCCTCCACCTCTGTGGAAGCCGTCTTGGCCGCGTTGATGCCGATTACATTTCCGTTCAGATCCAAAAGCGCTCCGCCGCTGTTGCCGGGGTTGATTGCGGCATCTGTCTGGATATAAGTATGCTTGATTCCGCTGTTGTCTGTGATCTCCCTGTCAAGAGCGCTGACATACCCTACGGTTAAAGACTGCCCATATCCAAGGGCGTTTCCAATGGCCACCACCTGCTGCCCTACTTTTATCTCATCTGAATTCCCCAGCTGGGCTACCTTAATCTGGCTCATGGTATCTGCCGGAATATCGGATATCTGAACTGCAATAATCGCCAGATCTGCAGCAGAATCCGTTCCCTTCACAGCCGCTTCAACCTCCTCGTTATTTACAAAGGTCACCTTCAGCTCCTGGGCCCCCGACACCACATGGTTATTGGTTGCAATAAGCAGTTCTGTATCGCTCCGGCTTACAATGATACCGGAACCGCTGCTCTGGGCCTGGTAGGTTTGAGGCATTCCGAAAAAGTCCCTCTGTTCAACTGTCATCGTATCATTGATTGCAACGATGGAAGGCATAGCGGCCGCAGCTATTCCTGACACATCCGTCAGGGCGGATACCTGGGTGGTTCCCTGACCGTCTCCCTTCTGCGCGCTTACAGCCGGTTCGGCCTGCAGCCCCGGGGCCTGTGGGCCGCCCGTTTCTTCCCTGGCTTCATAAGCGCCTGCAAGCCGGTTTCCAAGGTAATTGACGCCTGTCATAACCCCGCCGGAGACGGTTCCAAACAAAAGGCTGCCGCCGTAATGCCCGCCGCCTTTTTCACCAGGGAATTCTTTCCCTGTTTTGGAGCGCGTCCTCCGGGAATTCCTGAACCGCTCCGGTTCATGCCGCCCTGATTTAGATTGCCCTGGAAATTCTCCTGACGGCCATAGTTTCCGGCTCCCCCATCAGAATTTCCAAACTGTGTAAATTTCTGTTCTCTCTGTGCAGCCTCCGGGAAGCCGCCGGAGCTATAGGGACTCCCCGCCCTCTCCCGGGTTCCTCCCGCCTCCGGTATCGTCCAATTTACAGTCGGTTCCGGCTGCCCTGGTTCTCTGTTTATGCTGTCCTGCTGTCCCTTATCTGAAATCTGATTATTTTTGTTTTCGTTATCGTACATAGTAACGTCTCCTTTCATACATCTCTCTATTTTTAAAATTTATCTTTGCTGTTCTTTGTATAAACAAATATAGGCCAGATGTATGATGAAATTGTGAAGCGATTGTGGAGAAATTGTGTTCAAAAAATAATAGATTTATAAACAACTCCCCTTATTTTCAAACCTTCTCTGATACAGATTGCTGGACACCCAGATAATTTACAGTTATAATGATCATACTATACAAGGAGATGAATGAGGCGGCGTCTATGAAGGTAACAGGAATCATTGCAGAATATAATCCCTTTCACAAGGGACACCAGTTTCATATAGAACAGGCCCGGCAGATTACCGGGGCTGATTTTTGTGTGGTGGTGATGAGCGGCGACTTCGTCCAGAGAGGGGAACCTGCCATTTTCAGTAAATATCTCAGGGCCAGGATGGCTCTCGCCTGCGGCGCCGATCTGGTGCTGGAACTTCCCTCCCTTTTTGCAGTCAGCAGTGCGGAGGACTTTGCCGCCTGCGGCGTGGCGCTGCTTTCCGCCCTGGGCGTGGTGGATACCCTCTGTTTTGGCAGTGAGGACGGCTGTATTGAACATTTGAAAACAGCGGCGGGCATTCTTGCCGGTGAGGACGAATCCTTTAAGACGCTGCTGAGCCATGGCTTAAAAAACGGCTTAAGCTGGCCTCAGGCCAGAAATCAGGCGCTGGCCGCCATGGCCGAAGAAGACCCCGGCTTTCCCCTGGACGCCGGACTTTTAAACCATCTGTTCGGCTCGCCTAACAATCTTTTGGGTATTGAATATTGTAAAGCCATACTCAGGCAGAAAAGCTGCCTTACCCCTGTAACCATACTCAGGAAGGGACAGGGATACCACGATCCTTCTCTGGAAAGAGGGCAGGCTTCCGCCTCCGCTCTGAGACAAAGCCTGGTTCAGAGAACGTCATCTCTGCTCCCTCCGGCGGTGAATTCAGAGCAGCGGGAAACCGGAGGCTCCGCCACGAATCCGGCGGCTGTACCCCTGCATTGCCCGGCTCTGTTCTGCCCCATATTCCCTCCTCCCTGGAATCCATGTATCTCCAGGAACCTGTCCTCACCTCCGGGGATCTCTCGGGCCTCCTGAATTACAGGCTCCTGTCCTCGGTTCAGGAGGGAAGGGATCTGACCTTGTACGCAGACCTGTCCGCAGATCTGGCCGGACGGCTGAAAACACAGCTTCTCCAGTACGAGACATGGGATGGCCGTATCCGGCAGCTTAAGACCAGACAGTACACTTACACCCGGATCAGCCGCGCTCTTCTTCACCTGATCCTGGGCATCACCACAGAGCAGGTGCAGGCAGGACGGCAGGCAGGTTACGGGCCCTACGGCCGAATCCTGGGCTTTAAAAAAGAAAGCGCGGCCCTGCTGACCGCTCTTAAGCGGCATCCTCAATCCCTCTCATCACAAAAACTGCAGATGCCCACCATATTCTCTCCGGCGCCTCCCTGTCCATGTTCAGACAGGATATCTACGCCTCCCACCTGCGCCAGAGCATACAGGCGCAAAAACAGGCCGGGCCCATTCACAATGAGTTTACCCAGCCTGTATGCATTATTTGATCGATTTTATATGGGTTCCGGTAAGTCCGGCGAAAGCTCCCCCTCCGGTTCAGGTCCCAGCAGTTTCATGATGGTGGGGCGGACTCCCAGAAATTCCGTCAGTTCCCTGAGGGCTTCCCCGTTGTCCTTTTTCTTCCCCTGGCGTATGGCCCGTATGAGGATATTTTTAGGCGTATGCTCCATATTGATAAATTCCAAAATCTGGGTCCTGTAACCTGCTGATTCCAGGACCTGGGCTCTGATTGCATCTGTATAAAGGGCGGCCATCCGTTCCTTAATAAGACCATACTGCAGAACCGGCTTCATCAGCTGGTTTTCTATCTGCCCGTTGACTCATGCTGGCAGCAGGGCACAGACAAAATCACGGCTGCTCCCCAGTTCACCGCCTTGGCCAGAGCAAAATCCGTGGCCCTGTCGCAGGCGTGAAGCGAAACCACCATATCCACCTGCTCCACCCCTTCATAGGAAGCTATATCGCCATGATAAAAGGTAAGCGTATCATATCCGTACCGGCGGCTGATACCGTTGCAATGATCAATTACATCCTGTTTTAAATCCAACCCTATAATGCGGACAGGATATTCCTTTAAAATCTTTAGATAATAGTACATGGCAAAGGTGAGGTAGGATTTTCCGCATCCGAAATCAATGATGGTCGTCTCCCTCTCTCTGTTCAGGTTTGGGAGGACATCTTCTATAAACTCCAGAAACCGGTTAATCTGGCGGTATTTATCATAGCGGCTGCTGACGATCCTTCCTTCTTTCGTCATAACCCCCAGATCCACCAGAAAGGGAACCGCCCGCCCTTCCTCCAAAATGTATCTCTTTTTCCGGTTATGTTCCATCAAAGGGGTTCCGGCCTGAATCCTGACCCGGCCCTCCGCCGCCCCTGCCTTTGCTTTTGTATTCCCCTCCGGACACTGATTCTTCTCCGTCCCTTTTTTCTTTACTTTTACCGTAATTTTTCCCTTTTTGCTCACCAGAATCAAAGCGGTTCCCAGTTCAGACAGGATCTCTCCCTGCCTGAACTGTCCCTCCAGCAGCCCTGTGATATAATTCACAGCTTCCTCACGGTTCATATTTCTGTGAAACGCCTGTTTTCCAACCTGCTCCTCCGCCTGAAAGGCTAAGATTCCCTTCATAAGCAACGGACGCAGCCTGGATTTTGACATAGCCTGAACGTCCGTGGGATTGCTTATAAGAATCCGCTCCAGGGATTCGTTTAAAAACAGCTCCAGTACAGTTTTAAGTTCTTCCCGCTCCTGTGGACTCATATCCTCTGCTCCTTATCATTACCGGAGTGGATGTTAACCTCCACCCCTTCCGCCATACAATTTTCAGGCCTTCGCCCAGGCTTCCCGCAAAAGCTCAGGATAGGGCTCCAGATGCCCATAGTCATTAAACCGCTCCAGAAAGAAGGCCTCCCTATTCTCATCCCAAATGAGCTCTGTGATACTGCAGTTCTCCAGATCTTTTCCCAGCATACGCCATTTGTTCAGGGGCATATTCAGATAATGGGCAGCCATGGAACGGATGACTCCGCCGTGGGTCACCACGGCAATTCTCTCGTAACCGCTCTTTGCCATCTCCTCAAACACAGGCGTTGCCCGCCTGATTACATCTGCGGCGCACTCTCCGCCCGGATAAGGCAGATCCTCCTCCATCCGGGACAGCTGCGCCTTAAAATCCTTGTATTTGACGGCAATCTCCCCGTCAGACAGCCCTTCCATAGCCCCAAAGGATATCTCCCGAAGCTCCGGCCTTATAAAATGCTCCACGTTCCAGTAACGATTCGCCGCCCGGGCCGTCTCCACCGCCCGCAGAAGATTGCTGGAATAAACTGCCTGTATCTTCGCAGGAAACAGGCGTTCCCCAACCAGGGCCGCCTGTCTGCAGCCTTCCTCGCTTAAATCAACGTCTACATTGCACAGCCTGCTGCACTGTCTGCCATGCCGTATCAGATAAAGTCTCATAGATTTCCGCCCTAGTTCTTAAAACTGTGAATAGGAGCAGGAATCCGCCCGCCTCTGGTAACAAATTTCTCACAGGAAAAGGTATTTACGGGAATAATTGGCGCATATCCCAAAAGCCCGCCGAACTCAGCCGTATCTCCCACCTTCTTCCCAATAACAGGAATCAGGCGTACAGCCGTTGTCTTCTGGTTAATCATGCCGATGGCCGCCTCGTCTGCTATAATGCCTGCAATCGTGGCGGAAGAAGTGTCGCCCGGTATTGCAATCATATCCAGGCCCACGGAGCAGACGCAGGTCATGGCCTCCAGCTTCTCCAAGGTCAACGCGCCCATGCTTACGGCGTCGATCATTCCCTGATCCTCGCTGACAGGGATGAAGGCGCCGCTTAAGCCGCCTACATAGGAGGAAGCCATAACGCCCCCCTTCTTCACCTGGTCGTTGAGCATTGCCAGAGCTGCCGTGGTTCCGGGGGCCCCCACCCGCTCCAGGCCGATTTCTTCCAGAATCTCAGCCACGCTGTCGCCCACAGAAGGCGTGGGCGCCAGGGACAGATCGATGATTCCAAAGGGAATTCCCATGCGCCTGGAGGCTTCCTGGGCTACCAGCTGGCCCACCCGTGTAATCTTAAAAGCCGTTTTCTTAATTGTCTCGCAGAGCACCTCAAAGTTTGCCCCTCTGGCATTCTCCAAAGCGACCTTTACAACCCCGGGGCCGCTTACGCCTACGTTGATGATGGCGTCCGCCTCCGTGACTCCGTGGAACGCCCCTGCCATAAAAGGATTATCATCCGGTGCATTGCAGAATACAACCAGCTTGGCACAGCCCAGAGAGTCGCTGTCCTTTGTGGCCTCAGCCGTCTCTTTCACAATCCGTCCCATAAGCTCGACGGCATCCATATTGAGTCCCGTCTTGGTAGAGCCACATTGACAGAACTGCAGATGCGCTCTGTCCGGGCCAGGGCCTGGGGAATGGAAAGAATAAGATTTTTGTCTGCCGTAGTCATTCCTTTGCTCACCAGAGCGGAGTATCCTCCGATAAAATTCACTCCCACCTCTTTGGCTGCCTTGTCCAGCGTCTTTGCAATGGTCACAAAGTCCTCGGGACACTTGCAGGCGGCGCCTCCCACCAGTGCAATGGGGGTTACGGATATACGCTTATTTACAATGGGTATTCCAAAATCCTGCTCAATATCCCTGCCTGTTGCAACCAGATCCTTTGCCAGAGCCGTTATTTTGTTGTAAATGTTCCGGTTCAATGCATCCAGATTGCTGTCTGTGCAGTCCAGAAGGCTGATGCCCAGAGTGATTGTGCGCACGTCCAGTTTCTCATGCTCAATCATGTTGTTGGTTTCATTTACTTCATATATATTAATCATGGTTCCCAAGTCCCTTTCTTACTGTTTGTCCGGTTAACCGCAGGCCCCCAAAGGCGCCGGCGCTGCATATATTCATAAAACAGCATACGCTGTCCGTCCGGCTCTCATCAGATTCTGTGCATCTTTGTGAAAATATCTTCTCTCTGAATTTTTACCTTCACTCCGATTTCCTCTCCTGCCTTCTCCAGCTCTTCCGCCACATCGCCAAATGATTTTGTCATCCGGCTCACATCCACAATCATCATCATGTTAAAATAGTCCTGGACAATGGTCTGGGAAATGTCCAGGATGTTAATCCGATTCTCCGCCAGATACGTACATACCTTCGCTATGATTCCAACTGTGTCTTTTCCTACTACCGTAATAATTGCCTTGCTCATCTTCATTCTCCTCATGCCGTTTTTTCCCTGCCGCCCTCCGGCAAGGATGTTCGTAAACAGTTTATCACATCTTCCCTGAAATGTCTCCCCGGATTTTATTATTTTTTCCGCAGTCTGAAGAGCCGCCATTTTCGTAACCCTTCAGACGGCGCATCTTCTTGACCGAAAAAACTGGTCAAGAAGCATCGGATGTCCATCCGATGGGAAACGTGGTGCGAAACCGGTCTTTTAAGCCAGCTTAACGCCCGCTTTTGCACCACGTTTCCCGCCATCTGAAGGGTTTCCATTTTCTGGATAAACAGGGCCTTATTATGTTTTTAACTTGTGCTGCTCCCCCTTTATGTGTTATAATTAACTAGTTTATGATTTCCCGGTCCCTATTCTAAGACCTGAAATTATCTCTTCAATCAATTATTCGGAAAAGGAGGCACAGACATCATGATTGAATTCCGCAATATTTCAAAATCCTATAAGAACAGCGAGGTGCTAAAACACATCAGCTTTGACATCCATGAAGGTGAAATCGTCGTTCTTATCGGGCCTTCCGGCTGCGGCAAAACCACGACGCTCAAGATGATAAACCGTCTCATCGAGCCTACAGAGGGCGAGATACTTATCAATGGCAAAAACATCCGTGAGGAGGATCCCATTGCGCTGCGCAGGGGCATGGGGTATGTAATCCAGCAGACAGGCCTTTTTCCCCATATGACCGTACGTCAGAATATCGAGGTGATTCCCAGACTGGAAAAACGGCCTCATGAAGATATCGCCAAAAACACCCTGGCTCTGATGAAAATGGTTGGACTGGACCCGGATGCTTATCTGGACCGCTATCCGGTGCAGCTCTCGGGAGGGCAGCTTCAGCGCATCGGCGTTGCCAGAGCCTTCGCCACCAATCCGGACATCATCCTTATGGACGAACCCTTCTCCGCCCTGGATCCCATTACACGATCGGGGCTTCAGGATGAACTGGTAAATCTTCAGGCCCATCTGAAAAAACCATTGTATTTGTCACCCATGATATGGACGAAGCTGTGAAGATTGCAGACCGCATCTGTATTATGTATCAGGGAGCCATTCTCCAGTATGATAAACCTGAAGCCATTCTAAAAAATCCTGCTCATGGTTTTGTCAGCGAATTCGTAGGACGCAACCGCATCTGGTCAAGTCCCGAATACATACACGCCGCCGATATCATGATTCAGTCGCCGGTTACTACCAATCCGGAGATTCCAATGCTTAAATGTATTGAGAAAATGAGAATACAGAAAGTCAACAGCCTCATGGTGGTGGATGAATGCATGCATCTTCTGGGCCTTGTGAGGGCCGCCCATATTCTGAGGGCTCCCGATAAGGAAGCTACGGTGGAAAAGGTGATGATCCCGCCCAAAGTAACCGCCAGGCCGGATACCTCTATCGTGGAACTGCTCCAGATGGTGCGCAAACACGATGTGTCCGCAGTGCCTGTTCTGGACGGGGAAAACATACTAAAGGGGCTTGTGACCAATACCAGCCTTGTAACCGCCCTGTCCAGCCAGTTTGTAGACTCGGAGCTCATTGACGAATTGAAGGAGGTGGAAGCATGAGCGGTCTTATGAATTATCTGTCACAGCAATATGCATATGTAGGCAGCCTGCTGCTGAGCCATATCCGTCTGGCCATTCTATCTGTGGCCGCCGCCATTATCATCGGCATACCCCTTGGAATTTTTATCGCAGACCGGATAAAAGTTCAGAAACCTGTTTTGGGCGTCGCCAATATCGTACAGGCGATCCCCAGCCTTGCCATTCTGGGCTTTCTGGTTCCTTATATGGGCATCGGCGCAAATACAGCCGTGTTTATGGTTGTTCTCTACTCCCTCCTTCCTATTCTGAAGAATACCTGCGCCGGTCTGGGCAATATTAATCAGGATATGATCGAGGCGGCCAGAGGTATCGGTATGACGAACCGCCAGATACTCTTTAAGGTCAAGCTTCCTCTTGCCCTTCCCGTTATTATGGCCGGAATCCGTATTTCCAGCGTTACGGCTGTGGGGCTCATGACCATCGCCGCATACATCGGGGCAGGCGGCCTGGGCACTCTGGTAATCAGCGGTATCCAGACGGATAATTCCAGCATGATTCTGGCCGGCGCTATTCCTGCCTGTCTTTTGGCGCTTTTGATGGATTTTGTCATGGCCCGTGTTGAAAAAGCCGTTACCCCCATCGCTCTCCGGCTGGCGTCTTCTGAGCTTACGCCTGAGCGGGAGAAAAAAGAGAAGCGGCAGAGGAAGGTTACGCTGGCAGGAACCTCAGCTCTCATCTTAGCCGCAGTGGTCATGGTTGCCGCGCAGCATTTTGCCGCACGCCCCGACATCCGTATCGGTTCCAAAGAGGCTTGTGAAAGCGTGATCATAGGCAATATGATGGCAGATCTTATAGAGGCCAAAACAGACCTTAAGGTGGAACGGAAGCTGGCCTTAGGCGGCACCATGATTGCCTTTGACGCCCTGTCCCAGGGCGAGATTGATCTGTACCCTGAATATACGGGCACTATCTACAGCACTGTCCTGGGCAACCCGGCAGAGCCCGGACTCACGAAGGAAAAGGCATATGAGGCTGTCTCAGATCAGCTGAAAGAAGGCTACGATGTGGACACACTTACCAACTTCGGCTTCAGCAATACCTATGTTCTGGCTGTGTCAAAGGAAACGGCAGAAAAATACCACCTGGAAAAGGTGTCGGATCTCATAAATGTAAACGGTCAGCTTCGTTTTGGCTGTTCCCCTGAGTTTGCGGTGCGGGATGACGGCCTGCCCGGAATTGAAAAAACCTATGGACTTAAATTTAAATCCATTCACAACTTCTCCGGCACGCTGATGTACACGGCTATAAACTCCAAAGAAGTGGATGTGATTACGGCTTTCTCCACAGACGGCCTGCTTCAAAAATACGATCTGACGCTTCTGGAGGACGACAGGCATTTCTTCCCGCCCTACTTTATGCTGCCTATTGTCAACGGGGATACCATGAAAAAATACCCGGAGCTGAATACCGCCCTGGAAAGTATGTATAATGCCATTGACGATGAAACCATGCAGAGCCTGAATTACCGTGTGGTGGAACTGGGCGAGGACCGCGCAAAGGTTGCAAGGGACTTTCTTCTGGAGAAGGGTTTCGTAACTGAAGAGGAATTAAACTAAAGGATCTGAAAAAGCGCTGCACCCACAATTTACAGCGGATGCAGCGCTTTCTCCATTTTTCAAATATAGATAATCTCACTCATACAGTCACGGCCTGCCACCGAGATGGAAAAATCGGAAGCTCCATAGGGGCAGTCCCCCACGTCGATCTCCATTTTGACCGTCTCATATGCCAGCTCCGCATAGTTGTTCTCTTTGCTCAGATGTCCTAAAAGAATCTTCTTCAGCTTATCGTGGAGGACATAGCTTAAGAGACGGCCCGCATTTTCATTGGAAAGGTGTCCGTGATCCCCTAAAATCCTGCGTTTTAAATAGTAGGGATAAGGCCCCGTCTCCAGCATGCGCACATCGTGGTTGGATTCCAGAAGCAGTGCGTCCAATCCCTGAAGGCGGTCGATTATGTACTGATCATAGTGTCCCATATCCGTAGCCACAGCTACCGACTTATTCCCTTTCTGCACCCGGTAGGCCACGGGATTGGCAGCGTCGTGGTCGATTTTAAATGGCTTTACGGTCAGATCGCCCAGCAGAAATTCCTTATCCGGGCAGATGGGCGTCAGCAGGCTCCTGTCAAATTTCCCCAGGCTTCCGGCCGAGGCGATCTCCTCCAGTGTCTCCGCTGTGCCGTAGATGGGTATTTCATATTTTCTGGACAATACGCCGAGGCCCTTGATGTGATCCGAATGCTCGTGGGTAATCAAAATTCCCTTTACATCATTCCCTGTTAATCCGATTTCATTTAAGCCCTGCTGAATCCGCTTATTGCTGATTCCTGCATCCACCAGAATATGTGTGTCGTCAGAGCCTATGTAGATACAATTGCCGCTGCTTCCGCTTGCGATGCTTACCATTCTCATGTTATACTATCCTTTTTATCTGAATTTTATTTCTCAAGGATTCAATATCCCCGGCCTGCTAAATCAGCCGTTCCAGCTGCTTTTGAATCTGGGCCCTGGTTTCCTCCACAGATCCGTTGTTGTCTATCACCACATCACAGAAGGCCCGGAACCTGTCCTCCGACACCTGGTTCTCCATAATTTTTAAGGTTTTCTCTTCCTCATAGCCCCTGCCCTCTTTCAAGCGGGCCATTCGATTCTCCCTCGATGTATAAACATACCACATTTCCCGGCAGTTGTCACGGAATTCTTTTGAGGGAATTGCCGCCTCTATGACCACAAAGCCCTTTTTTACCTCCCTGGCCTCTTTAAGGCAGGCCTCCCACACCAGGGGATGGGTGATAGCGTCCACCCCCGCCCGTTTCACAGGATCGGAAAATATAACTTCAGCCATCACAGGCCGGTTGATGGAACCATCCTGATTGAGAATGGAGTCTCCAAGATACTCCGCCACTGCCTTCCAGCTTGCCATGCCGGGCTGCATCAGAGCCTTTGCCACCTGGTCCGCCTGGATTACATGAAAACCGTAATCTGTCTTTAAAATTTCCAGAACCCGGGTTTTTCCGGCTCCCACTCCGCCTGTAAGGCCCAGGATGAAGGGACCGGCTGTCCGGCTGTCCCTCCCTCCTGCCGCTGCCTCCTGTTGTTTATTATCTGAGAATATCACCTTTGCACTCCTCTTTCTGCCTCCTTGGGCTTTCCGCTGCAGCGCGTGGCTGCTTAAACAGGCCATAGCACAAGGGAGCGACGCTCCCCTTCGGTTTTATCACTTGGCGTCAAACCAGGAGCCGCCTACCTGGGCGTCCACCTCCAAAGCCACGTGGAGGCTGGCTGCATGCTTCATCTTATCCACCAGAATTTCCTTCACCGCGTCAATCTCATCTTCCGCCGTCTCAATCAGCAGTTCATCGTGGATCTGGAGCACAATCCTGGACTTTAAGCCCTGCTTTCTCAGCTCCCGATCCACTGCTATCATGGCTATCTTCATAATGTCCGCCGCCGTACCCTGGATGGGCGAATTCATGGCTACCCGCTCCCCGAACTGCCGCTGCATAAAATTGGCGGACTTAAGCTCCGGTATGGGGCGCCTTCTGCCGTAGAGCGTAGTCACATATCCCTGCTCCTTGCCCTGACTCACCAGGCATCCAGAAATGTCTTGACGCCGGGATAAGTCTCAAAATATTTCTCAATATATTCCACCGCCTCTTTCCTGGAAATACTCAAA
This sequence comes from Clostridia bacterium UC5.1-1D2, assembly GCA_001304855.1. Classification (GTDB taxonomy): domain Bacteria; phylum Bacillota; class Clostridia; order Lachnospirales; family Lachnospiraceae; genus Enterocloster. The sequence goes on along the minus strand of BBZN01000051.1, from coordinate 8,145 downwards.
TCCTCACTGAGCCCAAAGGCGCTTATGCCGTATACGATTCCGAAATTGACGGCCTTGGCGTTGCGCCGCTGTAAGGGGGTCACCTCATCCAAAGGCACATGAAACACCTGGGAGGCGGTAATCGCATGAATGTCCTGGGCGGATCGGTAAGCTTCAATGAGCCGCCTGTCATCCGACATGTGGGCAAGAATACGCAGCTCAATCTGGGAATAATCTGCATCCACAAACACACAGCCCTCCTTTGGAACAAATACCTTTCGGATTTCTCTTCCCAGCTCCATGCGGACAGGAATATTCTGAAGATTGGGCTCTGTGCTGCTGATTCTGCCTGTGGCTGTGATGGTCTGGTTAAACTTCCCGTGTATTCTCCCGTCGGGGCCGATAAATGCGGCCAGCCCTTCCGCATAGGTGGAATTCAGCTTTGTCAGCTGGCGGTAATCCAGAATCTTTTGTACCACCGGATAGTCGGGAGCCAGCTTATCCAGCACATCCGCAGCCGTGGAATACCCCGTCTTTGTCTTTTTCCCTCCCGGCAGCTTCATCTCCTCGAAGAGAATCTCTCCCAGCTGCTTGGGTGAATTTATATTAAATTCCCGCTCCGTATCCCTGTATATCTCCTGCTCCAGCTCGGCTATGCGGACCTTCAGGCGGTCGCCGTAAGCCTTAAGCTCTCCCCGCTCCACCTTGACGCCCTCCTGCTCCATGTGGAACAGGCTGTAGATCAGCGGCATTTCTATCTCTGTGTAAAGCTTGTACATCCCCTCAGCCTCAAGCTGCCCCTTCAGGGAAGCCGCAGCTTTCAGGGCGATATAGCCCATGTAGCAGGCGCAGGTGACAGCGGCCTTTTCCTCGGACCACAGCGCGTCGCCCAGATCCTCCTTGCCCAATAAATCCGCCTTGGAGGGCGCCGTAAGGCCCACGTAATCCCTTGCCAGATCATCATAGGCATAGGTATCCTTAAGGGGATTTAAAAGATACCCGGCCACTCCGCCGTCGTACACAGGAGCCGTGTCCGTCAGTTCCAGATAAGGAAGCATTTCCTTCAGGTTCAGTACCCAGATTTCTTTTGGATTCCCGGCAGCGGCTCCGGCACACAGGGTTCTTAATCGGTCCAGTATCAGATCCTGGGACAGCGCCTCGCCCACTGCCATGCAATAGATATCCTCCTCGCCCAGACACAGGGCCAGTCCCGTCACAGGGTTTAAGCCAGATCTGGCCTTCTTTCCTGCAGTGACCTCCCCATTCTCGTCAAAGCGGAAGGCCAGCTGCTCCGCCGCCTCCTTCTTCCGGCTCTCCCTGCCCGTTATGAGCTGGAGGCCCAGAACCGGAGTCCTGCCCGCTTTGGCAAAAAGCTTCTCAGCCGTCTTTTCATCCTTAACCAGAACAAACCGGTCCTCGATATTGGACGTGGATTTATCACCCATAGCCGAGGCGTCGAACCGTGTAAGAATGGATTTAAACTCCAGCCGTTTCATATACTGGTAAGCCTCGGGCGTATAGAGGTTTTCTATTTTGGCATCCTCATAGGTGAATTCCACCGGACAGTCAATACAGATGGCAGCCAGCTCCTTGCTCATCCGGGCCATGTCGTAGTGCTCTCCAAGGGCCTTCTGCGCTCTGGGAGGTTTGATCTCCTCCAAATGCTCATAGGCGTTCTCAATACTCTTGTAGGCGACAATGAGGTTTGTAGCCGTCTTTTCCCCGATGGACGGGACTCCCGGGATATTGTCGGAGCGTCTCCCATCAGCGCCTTCACGTCGATAAATTCCAGAGGAGTCACCTGATATTCCCGCACCACGTCCTCAGGATAATAGTCCTTCACCTCTGTGCCGCCTCTGCTGGTCTTGGGAATGCGGATTTTTATATGCTCATCTGCCAGCTGCAGCAAATCCCGATCGCCGGATACCACAGACACCTCAATCCCTTTGGCCTGACACCGCTTTGCCACCGTACCCAAAATATCGTCCGCCTCGTAACCCGGAAGCGTCATAATGGGAATTCCCATAGACGTGAGCACCTCCTTCATCAGAGGCACCTGCTCATGAAGCTCCTGAGGCATAGGCTTTCTGGTGCCCTTGTAGGCGTCAAACATCTTATGGCGGAAGGTGGGCTCCTTCAAATCAAAGGCCACCGCCACATGATCCGCCTTCTCCTCCTCCAGAATCTTAAACATAATATTTAAAAAACCGTACACTGCGTTGGTATGAAGGCCCTCCGAATTCGTCAGGTCCGGTACCCCGTAAAATGCCCGGTTCAGTATACTGTGTCCGTCAATTAATACCAGCTTGTCCATTCTATTCTTATCCTTTCTCTATCCACACACCCGGATGCATGCCCACGGGCACATCTGAGTTACAATCCATTCCGGCGAACCGCTCCAAGGCCGGTTTTGCTGGGGGCAATCGCTCCCGACTGGGGGGCAATCGCCGCTCGGCTGGGGGGCAATCGCCGCTCGGCTGGGGGCAATCGCCGCTCGTCCGGCGCTAATCGCCGCTCGACTGGGGGCTAATCGCCTCTCATCCGATGGCCAAAGGCAATCATGTCTCCATTCCGAAACGCCCTTCCGGGCTACAGCCCCAGGAAGCCGGTCTGTCCCCAAATCCGAAACTGGAGTATCACAACCACCAGCAGGGCCCAGAAGCAGAGCGTATTCACTGCATACCGGGCTGTCTGCAACAGGCGCAGGGTGTGCACCCTCTGCCGAGACAAATCCAGCTCCGTCTCCAGAGCTCCCTTTATATTATAGGTTCCGGTTCCCTCGTCCAGCTGCCGGATACCTACATCCACCGTAAAATAAATCTCCAGCTCCTCCAGGCATTCGCCGCAATGTTCAATATGCTCTAAAAAGTCCTTCAGCTCCTCATCCGTAATGCTTCCGTTGATATAAGGCATCACCAGATGCTCCGCTTCTCTGCAGGTCAAGGCAAACACCTCCTGTCTGTCATTTTGCTCAAATACCCTTTACATCATACAATAAAACAAGGGGGTTTTCAACATTGAGAATGATCAGGTTCCCGGGAACAGAGTCATTCATTCTTCTCAATGAGGACTGAAGTTCCGTTCGCAACAACACCAATCATGTTACTTGCAAATATAATATAATCAAAGTCTATGCCGATAATTCCATTGCCGCCCGACCGAACAGACGTTTCCTTCAGCTTGTCTAAGGCGACCCCCCGCGCCTTCTCTATTTTTCTGAAAACAGCTCCGATTGTATTCCTAATAAGTCACTTATACCTGCGCCAATTTCAGAAAAAATCCTGTCCCTAAAACAGAGCTTCCGCTGATAACCCCAAGATAGGATTTGATTTTGTAATTTTCAAAGTTAAACCCTGTTGTTAAAATATGTGTATCAAAATTTTCTTTAAACTGTATTTTTTTAAACTCTTCTTCCTTGCGCAATCTGATTTCTTCCAGTTGCTGCTTTTCTGAATTTATCCAGTTGTCTTTAATTTCAACTTTTTTCCCTTCTATGTAAGAAAAAATATACTGTTTTCCTTCGTTAATAAAATCACATTCCCTTAATGTGTTTACTAAATCTTCCTCCCGGGCGCTCAATTCCTGCTGTTCATAGAATTCCTGAACAAATTCATCTTAACGCCAAATTTTGAATAACATTTATCGCAAATAGATTTATCGTATACTTCTGATAATTGATTTCCCCCTAAAAAGCCCGCTTTATTTCCGCAGCATATACATTCTTTAGACATAGCTCTATCTCCCTGCTTTCTAATATCTGGCGTATCTGGAATTTTTTCTTACAAGGCTGCCGGCTGTATTCCCCGGGCGAATATGCCAAATTCAGACTGCCATCCAACATTCCTGTTGTAATTACTTTCCTTGTGCCGGCATTCTTCTACTTTACTATGGATGAAGAAATATGTCCATAAATTCCGGCAAATTCAGAAAATAACCGGCTTATATATTAAAAATAATTCAGTAAACTGCAGCAACGAAAAAAAACCACATTGGAATTGGTTTTCCACTATGGCTTTCCGTAATCTGTGTTAAATTTTGTCAGCTTTATGATCTCATAAAGCTTCACGCCGCAAGGTAGTGCCGGCAGTGGGACTTGAACCCACACGATGTCGCCATCAACGGATTTTGAGTCCGCCTCGTCTGCCATTCCGACATGCCGGCTTATCTTTGCAACGTTGATTATTTTACCATAGGTTGGGATCTTTGGCAAGTGTTTTTTACAGACAAGTTTCTCCTGGTAATTGGGAAATTATAATTTCTTATTAATTTTACGTTCATATTTGTTTTTATACATTTTTGAGTCGATCAATACCAGCGTGTCTTCAATATTGTCTGTAAGCATCTCGATTCCATAACTAAAGGACAGGTAGCGGTATTTCCGGAACCTGAATTCAAATTCTTCTCTTAAGGATTCAAACAGCCGGACAATTTCCTCTTCCGGCAGTCCTGCCGTGAGGATGGCAAGAAACTCGTCGCCCCCGATTCTTACTACGGAAATTATCTCTTTTACATCCCTCAGCATATTAGCAAACTCGCTGAGAATATAGTCTCCTGTTTTATGGCCCTCGTGGTCATTGATCATTTTAAAATTATCTAAATCCAGCATAACCGCCCGATGGCCGGAAAACTGCCTGATATTCAGCTCCAGGTATCTGCGGTTGTAGGCTTTGGTCAGGCTGTCCGTAATGGAAGAATAGAGATTGGCCCGATTCTCTTTAAAGAGATCGGTAATATCATATGCAATCGTATAGATATGCGGTGTACCGCCAATCATAACAATATATTTAAAAACATCAAAATACTGCGAATGTTCCGGTTTATTGTCCTGACTTTTAAACTCGAGTATTTTTTTAATTTCCCTTGGCAGTATCTTCTTTTTTATACAGATCCAAGCTTCCGTCATGACACTGCAGGAACGTATCCGCCACATTAGGCGGAGTTATAGCGGCCAATTCAATATTGGTTTTTCCAATGGGATCCACATCTGTGAATTGGCGGATCCAATTTCTGAAATTATCGTTCAAATAAATTATTTGGTGCTTCTCATTGCGAATACTTAAAAATCCTGGAAATGTATCGCTCAAAATCTTTTCGTACATAATACCGCCTCCTATAATTGGATTGCACCAATGATATTTGGTTTCCTCATACCGTCTCCCCATATCCCTCCGGGAAGCTGCTCTTGTTCTGGACGGGAAAGCGCTTTTCCACATTATATTTTTTATTCATTGTACAGCCCTTTTATCTTCATCAGCCTTGCTTCCCCCATCAAAAATACAGTAGCGCCGCCTATAACGATGGTCCTCTGTACATCCACAAAAATATGACCGTTATACTCCTTATCCTCCATCTCGATGGTCCTCTCCCTGCAGTTGGCCTCAACCAGGCCCAGAACCTCCTCCACACGGTCCGTTCCCACCAGGAACACATTCAGCCTGCGGCTGGATACCAGGCCTTCCGCGTCTATCCTGGTAGCCTGAATCTTATGTTTCTTAAATGAGGCCGCCAAGGCCCCGCGTCTTTCTCCTGTACAATGATTAACATCAAGTTCATATCCATAATCTTGTCCTCCATGGGATAATCCCATCTGATTTTTATACAGTATAACATACCCCTTCCCCTCCTTCAATGATTCGGAAGTTTTTCTTCAAACTCCGTCCATGAAGATGGTGTATAAAAGATACTCCCCTGGCAAGGATTCTTTGCTGCCTCCTGGTAAGGGGCCGCCCCTTCCAGGCGTCCTTGCACAAAAATCACGCCTGCCCGGGGACGTAATTCCCCTGAGGCGGGCGTGATCCATTTTTGGAAAAGGTTATCTACTTCCTGCCTTTTACCAGCCTTCGCTTCATCCAAAGAATAAAGCATGCGGCAAGTCCGATTCCGGAGGCCAGGAACAGAAGGATCCAGGGACTCACCTTCCTCCTGACGCCAGTGGCAGGAAGGCCCTCCAGGCTGTCCCGGGCTCCCTCCGGGAACTCCAGGGCTCCGTAGTCCGGCAATGGGTCAGTGGCAGCTGAAGGCACAGGAAGCTCCTGGGGTGAAACAGGCGGAGCTGCCGCCTCCCGGTAAACACCGGGGCCCGAATCACTGTGATCCTGGGCCTTATGGCCCCTTGCGGCGGTTCCGCCGGAGCTGCCGGAGCCCTGGGAACCGGAGGGAAGGCCCGGAACGCCGGGCGTACCGGGATCCTCAGGAGGAGCGGGAATCAAAGGCGCTCTATGGTTCTCAATCCTTATGGGCATCAGAGCCCCATCTTTCGGCCGTCACTTCCAAGGGAGTCTGCAGGGGCAGGTATCCCTCAGGCACAGCCATCTCTTTCAGCCAGTAACACCGTTCCGGATATAAATTTTCAAACACGAGGACGCCGGACGCCGGGGTTTCCATCACATTCCCTGCCGGGATCAGGCAGTCCTGATCCTGAAACAGCTGGAATTTCACGCCGGCCAGGGGCAGACCCGTTTCCTTATCAATCTTAATGATTTGTATCTTTCCGGCAGCGGTCTCTTCCGTAGGAAGGTTTACCACCTCTATAACATTTGCCGCTTCGTCTATGCTCACCGTTCTCCACTCATCATTGAGTACGTATCCGTCAGGAGCCACCAGCTCCTTCCAGTACAGCGTATCACCTCCTGGAGGCAGCGCGCGATTTGGAACTGCCAGGGTGCAGATTCCCGTTGCGGCGTCACAGTACCCGGAGGTCAGCAGAGCCCCTTCATCCTGGGAGCTATAGAGTCCAAACTTTGTCTGCCCCGCATTGGATACAACCGCTCCGCTGCCGTCCACCTTTTTTAACCGTATGGAAAAGTACTTGTCTGTCGGAAGCCGGAAGCCGGCAGAACCGAAGGCGTTCACCTTTGCAGTGGCGGAGCCGCTGTCATTGCCTGAGTCTTCCGGAATCACGCTTCCCACCAGCTTAACGCTGTTGACCAGCTCCACTCCCGCCCGCACGATATAGGCGTCATATGTCATAATATAGCTGGCCGCAGGATCCTCTATCTCCACGGAGAAGGAATTCTCCGCAGAATTGTAGTTGATACTAGGGGGGCCGCTATACCGGCGTTCTCGTCCAGCTTAACTGTATATTGGTCACCATCTCTTTCTGAAGTGCGCCTCGCTTCGTACAGCTTGACCGAATCCAAATCCAGGTAAAGACCCTCGGACAGTTTATCCGTGATATACAGTTTGCTTCCCTGCGGCCGGCCTTTCAGGAGATCGATTCCCGTAGGATTCAATTCTACCCTGTAAGATACCTTCCTGTTCGTTTCATCGATGTTTGTGGTCGTCTTGTCCAGTGCCTTGTTTCCTATGACTGCGCTGACCTCCCCGGTATTCAACCACCCACCGTAGGCATCACTTTTGAACTGGGCGGAATTCGTAAAGGTCACCTGGGCATTTTCACGAAACTCCGTCCCGTCTGTGTCTACTGTGGTAGGAAAGGTTATGGTTTGCTCAGCCGTTACATTCTTTAATAGAATGACGATTTTACCGTCTCCTTCAACTGTAAAAGTGTTATTATTCTGGTCAAATGGATCACTGCCGATTCTGGCGGCGGCGATATCATCGCTTGTACAGCTGAGTCCCGTCGGAAGCTGATCCTCTATGACCACATTGCCCAGGTTCGTTCTGTTCTCGTTCACCACCAGCTTCCATTCAATTTTCTTGGTGTCCGGATTGTAGTTGGTGTGGCTTTTCCTCAGGACGTTGCTTTCAGCCTCAATCTCTGCACTGGCTTTCATGTCGTAGGAGATTTGAGTATTGTTTACCTCAGTCCCTGTTTGCGTCATTACAACTTCATTTTTAAATGTCCCCTCGGCGTTCCCTGCCAGAAGGCTCTGTCGTCTGCATAGGTGGTCAGGTTAAACGAAAAAGTTGCACCGTTCACATTCTCTAACTCTATAATAATCCTTTTCTCGCTTTCCGCTTTTACCTTACTGGTAACGCCAGCCGGAAGATTATCATCGAGCGCTTTTCCAACCGTCTGCTCTATAGTATATGCCGCCACGCCGGGGTTTTCCATGCCAGGTGGGGCAAACGTGTGACTCTGACTTCCAGCAATAGAACTGATATCCTCCACCAGTCTTGCTTTTGTCAGATTCATACCATTAGGATTTACGGTAATCTTCCACTCCATCTTGTGGTTAACTCTATCGTAGTCTCCCACCGCCT
>BBZN01000050.1 GCA_001304855.1 Clostridia bacterium UC5.1-1D2 | reverse complement strand
GGGGTTCCCCTTTCTGCTGCAAAGCCTGTTAATCGAATGTCTGCGGTTGCTCTAAACAGGTGCGGATGCTGTTATTTAACGCCCATCCAGCTGGAGATAACCATCTTCTGAACTTCGGAGGTTCCCTCGTAAATCTCTGTAATTTTGGCGTCTCTCATCATGCGCTCAACAGGATAGTCTCTTGTATAACCGTATCCTCCAAAGAGCTGAACACAGCGTCTTGTCACGTCGCTGGCCGTCTGGGACGCAAACAGCTTGCCCATAGCAGCCAGATGTGTATAGGCTCATGATTCTGTTTCGCCTGTGCCGCCCGGTAGATAAGAAGACGGGCGGCGTCAACCTTAGTCTGCATATCCGCCAGCTCAAACTGTGTGTTCTGGAACTCGGAAAGCCTCTTTCCGAACTGGACTCTCTGGGTCACGTATTCCACAGTCTCGTCGATGGCTCCCTGAGCCAGCCCCAGAGCCTGGGCGCCGATTCCGATACGTCCTCCGTCCAGCGTCATCATGGCAATCTTGAATCCCTTGTTCAGTTCGCCAGAAGGTTCTCCTTCGGAACTTTGCAGTCGTCAAACACCAGCTCATAGGTGGCTGAACCGCGGATTCCCATTTTCTTTTCCTTGGTTCCGAAGGAGAAGCCAGGGAACCCTTTCTCAACGATGAAAGCGGAGATGCCCCTGTTGCCCTTGGATTTATCGGTCATGGCAAATACTACATAGGTATCGGCATAGTAACCGTTGGTGATAAAGCACTTGGTTCCGTTAAGCAGCCAGTGATCCCCTTTATCCTCTGCTACTGTGGTTTGTCCCGCTGAGTCTGTGCCTGCGCCGGGCTCTGTGAGGCCGAAAGCGCCAAGCTTCTCTCCAGATGCAAGGGGAGTCAGATATTTTTCTTTCTGCTCCGGCGTGCCGAATTCACTGATTGGCCATGCGCACAGGGAACTGTGGGCCGACACCATAACGGAGGTGGTTCCGCAATATCTGGCCAGCTCCTCGCATACGGCAATGTAGGTTACATAGGAGAGTCCTGCTCCGCCGTACTCTTCCGGGAAGGGAACGCCCATCATACCCATTTCAGCCAGCTTCTGCCTTGTCTCCTCAGGAAATCTCTCCTGTTCATCCAGCTCGGCAGCCAGAGGTTTTACCTCCTTAAGGCAGAAGTCATGAAGCATCTCGATAATTTCCTGCTCATCAGCGCTAAACTTAAAATCCATATTTTACCATCCTTTCTTAGACCAATCCATATTTTAACAGAGCTGCTGCTCCTTTTATCATCATCCTGTGACGAGATTAAGCTTTAAGCTTACGGACTTCCTCAATAAAAACAGGAAGCACTTCTTTGATATTGCCTACAATGCCGTAGTCGGCTACGCTGAAAATCGGCGCCTCCGGATCTTTGTTAATCGCCACGATGCAGTCGGAACCGCTCATGCCGGCCAGATGCTGAACCGCCCCTGAGATACCGCAGGCAATATACAGCTTGGGCCCCACTGTCTTTCCGGTCTGCCCTACCTGATGGCTGTGGGGAATCCATCCGGAATCCACCGCTGCTCTTGAGGCTCCCACCGTAGCGCCAAGTAAGGACGCCAGCTCGCGGATTGGCTCAAAGCCTTCCGGTCCGCCTACGCCCCGGCCGCCTGATACGATGATTTCGGCGCCCTCTAAATCCACAAGCTCTTCGCCCTCATTGCGGATTATCTCCAGTACCTTTGTGCGGATCTGATCCACCGGGAAGGAAATTTCCTCCCTGATCACTTCCGCTGTGCGGGCCATATCCGGTTCACCTTTCTTAAATACGCCCGGACGCACCGTTCCAATCTGGGGACGGCTGTTTGGACATATAATCGTAGCCATCAGGTTGCCGCTGAAGGCAGGGCGGGTCCAGAGTACATGGCCGCTTTCCTCGTCAATATCCAGTGCCGTACAATCTGCTGTAAGTCCGCTCTGGAGACGGCAGGATACCCGGGGTCCCAGATCCCGCCCGTTGTTTGTGGCGCCGATTAGAACACTGGCCGGACCGTGTTTTTCAATCAGGGCGCAGAGTGCATAGGTATAGGCGTCTGTGCTGTAAACCTGGTACTCCGGGCCGTCTATAACCAAAACCTTGTCTGCACCGTGAGCCACGGCTTCTTTTACAGACTCATCTGTCTGGTATCCGATTACAACTGCCGTGAGAGCGCCGCCCTGCTTTGCCGCCAGCTCCCTTCCCGGAGTCAACAGTTCCAGTCCCACATTCTTGGGGCTGCCGTCCTCAAGGGTCTCCACGTACACCCATAAGTCTTTCGTTTTCGCTTCCATTTCCATTCCCTCCTTAGACAATTCCCGCTTCATTGAGCAGAGCGGTCAGCTTTTTGGCGGATGCTTCCGCAGATCCCTCGTCAATCATCCGTCCTCCCTTACGCCTTACAGGCACAAATGTCCTGGAGACTTTTGTAGGAGAGCCTTTTAAACCGGATCTGGACAAATCCACTTCAAAATCTTCGGCAGTCAGCGTTGTGATCTGCGCCTTTTTAGCTGCCATTTTACTCTTGATAGTAGGGTAACGGGATCATAGAAGGTCTGAGTCATGGTAACGATGCATGGTGTATGAGCGGCGGTGATGGTATATCCAACCTCGGCTTCCCTTTTTACCTTCACCAGGCCGCCGTCTACCTCTACCTCCACTCCGTATGTAATCTGCGGATATCCGAGATGCTCGGCAATTTCGGCGCCCACCTGGGCCGTATCACCGTCAATGGCCTGTTTACCGCAAAAAATGATGTCAAATTTTCCTTCCTGCTCCTCCACTTTGGCAATAGCTTGGGATAAAATATAGCTGGTAGCCAATGTGTCGGAACCCCCAAATGCTTTGTCTGACACCAGATAAGCCTTGTCTGCGCCTATGGAAAGGCATTCACGCAGAGCGCTCTCCGCCTGCTTTGGCCCCATGGAAAGCACCACGATTTTGCAGTCAGGGTTCCCGTCTTTAATCCTGGCGGCTGTCTCCAGCGCATAGCCGTCATAAGGATTTACAATACTTGGAACGCCTTCCCGGATCAGCGTATTCGTCTCCGGGTTGATTTTGATTTCTGTCGTATCAGGCACTTGCTTGACACAGATTAGCATGTTCATTTGATTTCCTCCTTGAAAAATGCTGAGTTATATTTTTGTAGAACCGGCTTTGTTGATTTCCCGCCGGATATCAGCCAATTCTTTTGTGAGAGAGCCGGAAGGAGGGGCTGCGTCCGCAGCCGCCTTCCTGATCTCGGCCATCTCTTCCTCCAGGCTCAGGCTGTCCTTAATACTGCCGTACATCTGCCTGAACTGGCGGATGAGTCTGGCCATGGCCCGGGCTATCTTTGGCAAATCCCTGGGACCGACCACCACGAATGCTATTATAAGGACAACCAGGATTTCACCAAATCCAAGGCTCATAACCTTTCTCCTTTCTGTAAACAGGCCCTTTTACGCCGCTGTGGACTGTTCCTTCTTCTGTCCGGGAACCATAGGAAGAAGTATCATGGCTCCCGCAATTACCACGAGCACCAGACCAAAGGGCAGCAGGTTAACGCAGAGTTCCAGAGGCGTGGGAATATATTCCCAGAATGTAACAAATACATCTTCTCCTGCCCTGAAAATCCGGTGGCCACCGGATATGACCACAAATTCTCTTCCAGCCCTGTAACGGAAATGGTGAGGGGAATGGAGTTGAAGGCCGGAAGGAGAAGCATCATACGGTGGATAAACATGCCTGCAATTACAAGCAGGCTGGCAATCCCCATAACGCCTTTGCTCTTTTCTTTTCCTGCTGCAAAGATTACCATGGCAGCCAGAGGAAGCAGAAGTTCCGCAATATACAAAGGCCCGTAGGTTCCAAACAAAAGTCCCAGAAGATGGCTGCTCTCAGCGCTGTTGTTCCATGCCAGGGTTGTGAGCTCCAGAGCCGTGAAAAAAAGGTGCGCCAAAACAGCGGCGGCGGCTATTTTTCCTAAAAGGGCAAACCCCTTCCGCCCTGACTCAAAGTCCTCCCTGCCTGCAGCCAGCATGCAGACCAGCAGCATGAAGGACAGTCCCAGGGCCGTTGCCACTGCTACCGAATCTGCGGGAAGAATGGCTGAATGCCACCACTCTCTGGTGTTCTGTACTGCAAACATAAGCGTGGTCACTGCATTCATAATCACTACAAAGGGGAGTGCAAAATAAGACAATGCCCTGGAACGCTTCTCGCAGTCAAGGGCTGCACCTTTGTCTCCCCGGTGTTTCTTACTGTCAGGTTTAAGCTGAATCACTGTGGCTGCAATACAGAGAATCACATAGATTCCCAGCACTACAACATCCCAGAACAGCGGAGAAGCCACATTGGGAGTCAGCAGCATCTGCAATACACGGAAGGGTTTGCCCAGATCCGTCATAATCGCTACACCGGCAGCCACCACACCGGCCAGAGCGCCTACGGCTCCAAGCTTTGTAAAGGGCTTCAGGCTTTCCACTTGAAACAGATAGGCGATGGAAAAAAGAAGCATGCCTCCCGACGAAACCCCGATGAAAAACTCAAAGGTTCCCATGTAAAGCCCCCATGAAAAGGGGTTGCTCAAACCGGTGATTCCCAGCCCGTTCATAATCTGATATCCCCAGCCCAAAACTCCGGCCACACACAGAATCAGTCCTACGATAAAGGTAATATGCGTTTTTTTCATACCGTAACCTCCTCTATGTTCTTGGTCTTACTGCTGGAAATATAGTACACCTTCGGTTCCGTTCCGTATTTATCCAGCAGGCGGTGTACCTGTTTTTCGCGGATCAGCTTGCTGATCTCTGAATCAGGATCATCCAAATCCCCGAACATACGCGCCTTGCCCGGACACGCCCGGACACAGGCCGGCAATTCTCCGTTCTGCACATACTGAGCGCAGAAGGTACATTTTTCCACAACCCCCGCAGGGCGGTCCTGAGTATAGACAAGGCGTTTGGGATCCTCCTTCTCGTCAAAGGGATAGCCGTAATCGTAGCCTAAAGGCTTCTTTGCCTCATCCGGATCGCTCCAGTTAAACTGGCGTACGCCGTAGGGGCAGGCGGCCATACAGGTGCGGCAGCCGATGCACCGGTTATAATCAATGAGAACCACTCCATCCTCATTGGTGTAGGTTGCGCCTGTGGGGCAGACCTTTTCACAGGCAGGATTATCGCACATTTGGCAGGAAACGGGGAGAAACTCCATCTTATAAACGCCGTCGCTGCCCACCGCAGACTGATGGTAGGTTGCGCCCTGGGTAAAAGCGCGGTTCCACCAGGTCCCCGGCGGCTGGCTGTTGTGCATCTTGCAGACTACCGCACAGGACTGGCAGCCTATACATTTATCCAAATCAACTAGCATTCCATACCGCATTATTCAGTCACCGCCTTTCTCACGTCCACAAGACATTCATTCCAGCACGTATTGGGCGCCCACATCTGGGAGACAAAATATACCTCATGGATTGGATTAATAAATGGATGAATCAGGGTGTTGTAGGAGGTTCCGTGTGTATAGCGGCTCCACCATCCCTCGTCAAATATACACATTTTTCGTTTCAGCCCGGGATCCAGCACTGCTTCCGCCTTAAGGAGTCCTCTGTCATTGAAAACCTCTGTCAAATCTCCTTCTTTGATTCCCTTCTCCGCCGCATCCTCCGGATTCAGCCAAACCTTGGCGCTGTCGTCCTGCAGCTCCCTCATAAAGGTGTTGTTGGAGTGGGTGGAATGTACCGGTGTATTGAGTTCCGGGTCAGATAGGAAAATGTATATTTTTCACGGATGGAGGGATCCAGCGCATATTCCGTCTCCTCATAAGGGGGCTTGTGAACAGGGAGGGCCTCTCCCAGTTTCAGGAACATATCCTCATCTTTGTAAAATTCCATCCGTCCGCTCTTGACAAACTTCGCGGTGGCCTCCAGCTTAGAGGGATAGCTCACCGGCGGAAATGGCTTTCTGTCATGAATCTGTTCATAAAATGGAATGCGCTTACGGCCGGGATTCTCATGGTTCATCTTCACAGGGCCTGCCTTCAGCTGTTCCAGAGTGATTCCTTTCAACTCAGGTCCGCCTGTCTCGCAGGTCAGCTTTATAACCTCCTCAGCCGCCGCATTGGGATCCAGATCCGGGTAGAAATACTGTTCGTCTCCAGGTTGATTCTCTTTGCCAGCTCCCTCATAATCCACAGCTCAGGCTTACAATCACCTACAGGCTCAATGGCCGGCTGCATTAACTGTACATAGGGATGCACAGGCGTAGATACCAGCTCCGTCTTTTCATACCAGCTGACTCCCGGCAGGCAGACGTGGCTGTAACGGCTTGTGGTTGTTTTCTGGAAATCCAGGTTCACCACCAGCTCCAGCTGTCCGCTTTCAACCTGTTCCCGGAGAATATTCCCCATGTTATGCTGATCAAAGGGATTGCAGCAATAGATAATCCATGCTTTAATTCCGTGTTTGGGGTAAGGGCAGGTCATAGTCTCCGTAGGTCCGTTGAGCATATAGGTAAAGCTGAAACCGGCAGGCGCTCTGTCCGGAAGTTCCGGCACATTCCACCACGCCGCACCTTTGTAGCGCATTTTATACTGACCCGCATAGGTGGACAGGCCGTCGCCCAAATGGCCGATATTTCCTGTAAGCGCACAGAGGAGGGAAAGGGCCCGCCCTTTCAGATCCCCGTGATACCACTGATAATTTGATGCGCCGTACATGATGTGAAGGGGCTTGATTGTGGCTGCCTCCCTGGCAATACGCAGGATCTGGGAAGCCGGCATATCCGATTCAGCCTCCACCTTTTCAGGCGTATATTCTGCCGCCATCTCCCGCAGCAGGGCAAAGGCCGGGCGTACCTTGACGGTAGTTCCGTTTTTAAGAGGCGCCTCAAATTCCCCGTCCAGCCGCACATCTAACGGAAGGTCCAGGCTTCGGGATTAACCGTAATAAATGAACCGTTATAGGCCACGTACGCTTCTCTGTACGCGGGCATGTCTTCGGGTGCGGAGAGGCCCTCCACATCATTGGCAAGAAGCCTCTTTCCGTTATCAGAACGGATAAGGATGGGAAGATCCGTATAGCTGCGGACAAAATCCCCGTCGTACAGTTCTTCGTCCAGAATAACTTTAATAAGTCCCAATGCAACAGCTGCGTCGGAGGAAGGTTTAATGGAATACCATTCGTCCGACTTGGCTGCCGTCCCCGAATAGTTGGGGTCAAAACACAGAACCTTGGCCCCGTTCTCCCTGGCCTCCACCAGAAAATGGGCGTCCGGTATACGGGTTGACATAATATTGGATCCGAACACCATAATGTATTTGGCGTCGGGCCAGCAGAAGCTCTCCAGTTCCTCGCTCTGCACTCCAAAGGTAATAGGCGCGGACATGGGCAAATCGCCGTTCATCTCGTAGCCGCCCAGAAGGCTGAATCCATTCAGCGTAGCCAGTCGGACAACCGAGCCCTTATGTACATGCCCCGTACCTGCAACCTGCACCACCACTGCCACCGAATCGGCTCCATAGGTGTCGATGATACGTCTCAGTTCGCTTCCGGTGTAATCAAGGGCTTCGTCCCAGCCCGCCTCCCGAAACTCATCGGAGCCCGGCGCTCCTGTGCGGATAAGCGGGCCCTTCATGCGATCCGGGCCGTAAATCAGGTTCGAGAAGGAAAGGCCTTTCAGACAGCCTCTCGGGTTGTGTTCCGCGTCCTCATAGTCGGCAGCCTGGATAATACTCTTAATTTCCCCATTGTGAACACAGGCTTTCATGCCGCAGCCGCCGGTACAGTTAGGGGCGCAGGTCGTGCGGACATAGGTCAGTTCCCCCTGGTCCGAAGCCTGATCCGCCTGGGCCACCGTGGCCAGCGTTACCCCCGCCTACGGCTGCGGCCGCGCCGGTGGCAGCCGAAACCTCCAGGAATTTCCGTCTTGTTAAATTTAACTTTTCATTTTCCAAATTGCTTCACCTCCATGTCCATATTATACAAAAAAGGCGGGCAAAAAAATCGGGGGAATCCCCCTCTTTCCATTAGGGGATTCCCTCCAAAATATCGGCTTACACATCCGTCAGTTTCCGTTTGCCCGGGAAATTGACGGAGCCGCTGCCGCTGCGCCTCAGTTCAACATAGTGGCTGGTTCTCAAAAAAATCAGGTGGGACAACGTCTCCCCCATGGCAATCCATTTGCGCTTGGCCGAAACCCCGGGCCATCCGGAGCCGTATCTGCAAAAGTGGGGCGCCAGCTCATAGGTGCTGCGGCCCGGATTATCGCAGACCAGCTTATAAAGCTCCAGAAGGCGGAAATAGTAATGACAGGAAATAGCCTCGATCCTTGATTTCACATCTCCCCCAGACCTTCCGTGAGCCGGGAAAATCATCTTTATATTCTTACTGCCCAGGCGTTCCAGGCTGCCCAGATAATCTTCCAGGGCATGAGGTTCCCCCTTCCAGATGCCGATATGGGGAACCAGATCAAAAAGCAGGGTGTCCCCTGAGAACAGCAACCCTTTCTCCGGCAGATACAGGCATATGTGTCCCGGTGTATGGCCCGGCGTATGGATGCACTTGAAAGTCCAGCAGCCACTGTAATCTCAGATTCGTCCTGAAGAAAGCCGGCAAGTTCCTCCGGCGAGGAGCATGACTCATTGCCGTGTTTCATATCTGAAAGCATGGCCTTTGGATATCCCTCTCTGCAATACCGCCTGTTTTGGTACGCCCAGGGCCCCTTTTTCCGGCAGGCCGGAAATCCAGTTCATGGATTAAAAGTTCCGCCTTCTGGGGGGTCCACTGGACGGCAGCCCCGGAATGCCCGCTGTGAAGATGGGTAAACACGATTCTGAAACGCCCCTCCGCCACGCCCAGCTCTTTTAAGGCGGTCTGCACTGCCGAAAGGCCGGAAACCGACTTAAGCCGTGGATCCACCACCAGGGCCTCCCCTTCAGAGAAGATTAGATAGCTGCTGCAAAGAACAGGCCGGCCGTCCTCTGCCGGAATGCGGTAAATATCGGGCTCTGTATGTATTTGCTCAAACACGGTATCGTATCTCCTCCTTTCTGCAATCTGCCGCCGCTCTATGCAGGCCGGGCTCACGGAGTCATACTTCGGCCTGGAGCCTGCTTCCCACCGCTCCCCGGCAGTACGCGCGAACCTGCTCCCCGCGGCGTCTCTCCCGAATCAGGAGGAACGGAGCAGCATCAGCGTTTCCGGTGCAATGCGCATATACTGTATTTCTCTGTGGGATATGGCATCCCAGGACTCTTTTCCCAGTTCAACCCTGAGTTTGGAAAAAGCTGTGCCGGAACCGGACGTGGACATCATCACCACCGTAGAGAACAGGCCGTTAACCACCCGTTCTCTCTGACACGGGAGCACATTTTCTCCCGGCCCCTCCGCCGGAATGATATAGTGGGCCCGGACTCCCACGTAGGTTATGCCGGCGGACACCCTCTCTCTGGTTTTCAGTTTGGCGTCCCAGTCCAGGGCGTACACCGTATAATCATCCAGTTTTACGGCCCGGCTGAAATTCTTGCATCCTGAAAGAAGACAGGCAGACAGCGTATCCGGCTTCTCAAACAGACTGTCTGCCGTCATCACTCCCCTTCCCTGTCCCCTGTCCAGAACTGTGACGGTAGCGCACAGATGGCGCACCTCGTCCCGGCTGTGTGTCACCAGCAGGGTTGTGCCCGGAAATGTCTCCAGGATCCCCGCCACCTCCAGTTCCATCTGCCAGCGCAGATAACTGTCCAGAGCGGAAAAAGGTTCGTCCAGAAGAAGGATGGAAGGGTCTGTCAGCAGAATGCGCGCCAGAGCCACCCTCTGCTGCTGGCCCCCGGATAATTGGGACGGACGGCGTTTTTCCATCCCCGACAGATTGAAGCGCCGCAGCATATGTTCGATTTTCTGCCTGGCTTCCCCCTTCTCCCTTCCCCTGAGGACGCACATAAGATTTTTCTCCACCGTCATATTGGGAAACAGGGCATAGTTTTGGAACAGGAGCCTGTCTGTCTTTCCCTGGGAGAAAGATTGATTTTAGACGCGCTGTCAAAGAAAACCCTTCCGTCCACCTCAATATGGCCCCGGTCCGGCTTTACCACTCCTGCAATACACCGCAGCGTCATACTTTTGCCGCAGCCGGAAGCCCCCAGAAGGCCGTGGGTTCCCTTTCCTGACCGAAAGAAACCTGGAGCTTGAAGGAGCCGAAATCTTTTTCAATATCCACCACAACAGCCATTGTCATCTCTCCTTTTTTGAGGTCTTTTGGCTTCTCTCCAGCATATTTACAGTCATCAGGACTGCGAAAGAGATAGCGACATTGATCATAACCCAGTAAAAAGCCAGCCTTTCATTGTCTGTGCGCCAGAGCTGATAGACCGTGGTGGAGATTGTGGCAGTCCGCCCGGGGGTGTATCCGGCGATCATGGAGGTAGCGCCATATTCTCCCAGCGCCCTGGCAAAAGCCAGAACCGTACCGGCCAGGATTCCCTGTTTACAGCAGGGAATCTGAATCCGCCAGAAAATATAGGAATTGGAGAGTCCCAGGGTCAGGGCGGAATCATGTATTGTGGAGTCAAAGGCCTCAAAAGCGCCTCTGGCAGTCCTGTACATCAGCGGAAACGCCACCACCACCGATGCAAACACTGCCGAATACCAGACCATGGTGAGCCTCAGATCAAAAGCAGACAGAATCCAGGCGCCAAGCCGCCTGTTGGGCCCCAGCAGGCGAAGCAGAAAATATCCCACTACCGTAGGCGGCAGCACCATTGGAAGCGTCAGAATCACATCCAGTACGCCCTTGATAAGACGCGGCAGGCCGGCCACTGCACAGGCCGCAAATATACCGGCAAAAAAAACTATGACACAGGAAATTGCCGCAATTCTGAGAGAATTTATCAGCGGATACCAATCCATATAAGCCTCCTGATATGTGGAGACGGGACGTTACCCCCGTCCCTCCCTTAGATTGTGTTATTTAATTGTGGCAAAGCCAACTGATTCAAAAACTGCCGCAGCCTCGTCCCCCTGAAGATAGGAAAGGAAATCCGACGCCTCTTTCTCATGCTCTGTAATATTTAAGACTGCCGCCGGATAGATAACCTGGCGGCACATTTCAGGCGCAGCCTGGTCTACTACGGTAAGTCCTGCCGAAAATGCGTCTGTTGCATAGATAATACCTGCATCTACAGTGCCCTCGCTGACCTGGGTGGTGACCTCTTTCACATTAGAGCCGTACGTCAGCTTTCCATCCTTTTTCAGGGAATCCAGCACGCCCAGCCATGTGAGAATTTCCTCGGAGTAAGCTCCCACAGGTACATCCTCGTTACCGATGCACAGCAATGACACTTTATCGGAGGCCAAATCCTGGAAGGACTGTATATCCGCCCTGTTGTTGTCCGGCACAGCCAGCACCACCTTGTTTTCCAGAAGGTCCACCCTGGTCCCCTCCAGAACAAAATCCAGTCCCTGGGGATTGCTGTCTTTATCCTTTGACGCATCCAGCTGGTTCATCTGCTTCTGTGCTGCGGAGATAAAGAGATCACAGTAAGCGCCTTCCTCTATCTGGGTCTTGAGGGTGCCGGAAGAGTCATAGGTAGGCGTGATGGTAACATTGGGAGCCGCCTTCTTGTAGCCGTCAATGATTTTGTCCAGCGTCTCATTCATAGAAGCAGCGGCAAATACCACCAGCTCAACTTCCTCCCCTGAGGTATCTTCCTTCTCCTCTTTGGCTGCGGCTTCCTCCGCTGTGTTTTCCTGTGCGCCGGTTTCCTCCGGCCGGGACGCGCCGCTCTCCTTTGGGGCGGCGGTCTTTTGGCTCCGGCCGCAGGCCGCCAGGGACAGCGTCATCAGCAGCGCCGCCGATAAAACAGTATTCTTCTCATTTTACCTTTTCCTCCTTATAAAACTGTTACTTTATTATTATGAACTCCGGCAGGCCGGAGTTATAACCGTCAACGGGCGCAGTTCCCCGCAGTCCCCTTTAAAATCTCCAGTCCGTGAGCCAGGCTGGGCAGAATATATCTGAGGCATTCCTCCACTGCCTTGGGACTTCCCGGAAGATTGACGATGAGGGTATTCTTTCTGATTCCCGCAGTGGCCCGGGAAAGCATGGCCCTGGGCGTCAGCTTCAGGGAGTGCAGGCGTATGGCCTCGGAAATACCGGGAGCCAGGCGTTCCGCCACCTCCAGGGTCGCCTCCGGCGTACAGTCTCTTTTTGAAAATCCGGTGCCCCCGGTGGTAACAATCAGGTCGGCCAGCTCTCCGTCGCATATTTCCCTCATTTTGTCTGCCAGCAGCGCTCTCTCATCGGGCAGCAGCGCATACCCTTCCACCTGATAGCCCGACTGTTCCAGAATCTCCTTTGCAGCCGGTCCTGAGAGATCCCTTCTCTCTCCCCGGTATCCGGAATCGCTGGATGTAATTACATAAGCTCTCATGATTCTACTCCTCCCAAATTCTCAAATCGTCCCCCACGCTTATGGTTCCCCCGTGGAGAACACGGGCGAACACACCCTCTCTGGGCATAATGCAGTCGCCCATCGTCTGGTAGATGGCGCAGCCGTGATGACATTTCTTCCCAATCTGAGTCAGTTCCAGCTCCACATCATTACACCTGAATCTTGTCCCCACAGGCAGGCCGGAAAAATCCAGGCCCGATACCACCAGGTTTTCTCCAAAGGCGCCGTCCTCCACCACCGCCCCCCTGGCCCTGAAGTCTTGAATTTTCTGGTGGGAAAGCAGCGAAACCTGCCTGTGCCATTTGCCTGCATGGGCGTCCTTTTCAATCCCCCAGTCCTTAACAAAAACAGCCGATCTAATATTTTTTTCTGTGTTCCCTTCTGTTCGCTGATACAGACGGCAATTACATTTCCCATATCATTTATCCTCCTATCTGGTTCATCAAATGCCCTTCCAAACCGGCCCCGGCCCCCGCCGCAAACTGGTGGGCCCCGGGCTTGCGGTAAATAGCTGCGCGGATGGCTTCTCTCAGCTGCCTGTCGCTTCCCTTCAGAAGCGGCGACAGCTCGATTCCCTCATTATACTGCAGACAGGTTTTTAAAAATCCCCCGGCGGTAAGCCTGACGCGGTTGCACTGATGGCAGAACTGATGGCTCATGGCGCTGATAAATCCGATTTTTCCCAAAAAGCCCGGCACTGTAAAATAACGGCAGGGGCCGTTTCCCAGCTTTCCTACAAACGGCGCCATCGGCCCGTACTCCTTCTCCAGGAGACGCCGTATCTCCGCCTCCGTACAGGAAGCCAGGCTGCGTCCCAGTCCCAGAGGCATCAGCTCTATAAAACGGACCGCCGCCCTCTCCTCTCTTGCCAGAGCGGCCAGCTCCAGCCAGTCCCGGCTCCTGTCTCCCGTGGGAACGCAGTTTATTTTTACATTCAGTCCGGGCGCGCCCAGGGCGGCCTTCAGGGAACCCATTACCGCTTTTAATTCATCCCGTCTTGTAAGCTCCTGATATCTGGCCGGATCCAGTGTATCCAGGCTGATATTGACCCCGTCCAGCCCGGCTTCCAGCAGCGCCGGAAGCTGTTCCTTAAGGAGTACTCCGTTGGTAGTTATGGTTACGCTCTCTGCTCCGGGTATGGCCTTAATACCCGATATCAGGGTATCCAGCCCTTTGCGCACCAGAGGTTCCCCTCCCGTAATCTTATATTTTGTAACTCCCAGGCCTGCAAACACACGGCATAGCCTTAATATATCCTCATAGCGCAGCACAGCCTCATGGGGCATCCACTCCACCCCCTTTTCAGGCATACAGTATACACAGCGCAGATTACACCGGTCTGTAACTGAAATCCGCAGATAATCTATGGTTCTGGATTTACCGTCAATCATATTTTCTTCTCCCTTCAAAGGCTTTGTCAGCAGTACAGGCAGACAGGCTATGTTCCCTGTTCCGCCCCAAAGTCCTCCCGCCCCCGGCTGCCTTCATTGACATACAGGCCCGATTTTCCTCCCTCCTTGCGCACCAGACGGACTCCTGTGATGGTCATGCTCTTATCTATGGCCTTACACATGTCATAGATGGTCAGGAGGGCCGCAGAAACGCCTGTGAGGCTTCCATCTCCACGCCGGTCCTGCCTGTGATTTTTGCCGTACAGACCGCTTCAATTGCATGTTTCTCAGGAAGGACATGGAAATCCACGCTGCAGCTGGCGAGCATCAGGGATGGCACATGGGAATCAGCCCGGACGTATTTTTCGCTGCCATGATTCCCGCTACCCTGGCCACTCCCAGAACATCCCCCTTTGCAGCCGTACCGCTGACCACCGCATGCAGCACTTCCGGGCTGACCCGTATAATTCCCCTGGCCACAGCCAAACGGCTGGTAACCTCCTTTTCCGATACATCCACCATGACGCATTGCCCTGGTGATCAAAATGATTTAATTTTCCCTCCATACATTTCCCTCCTGAACTGATATAATGTACGTGCGAAATCTCTTTGCGCTCCCAGCCTACATATATAAGGCCCCGCGGCGTCCCTGCAGATAAGGCAGCGCTCATGCTTCACAGCAGATGCACCCTAACGGTGTCGCCTGCCAAAACAGGGCCCCTGCCTGCTTCCAGCTCCACCAGGCAGTTGGTTCCTGCTGTGGAGCGGAACTGTCCTGAAGAATGGCCCTCAGGCAGACGCACCTGGCCCTTTTGAAAACTTCCCCGCAGAAACCGTCGGACACCGCTTTTTTCGGAAATGCAGAGAGAAGTTTTCCGCTGGTCACGGTAGGTAAAAGCCCCGGATTATCCCCCAGGCATGAAAGCGCCACCCGCCCCAGTAATTCAAAGGTGGCCGCCGCAGCAAAGGGATTGCCCGACAAACACAGCACAGGCTTGCCCTCAAACAGAGCGTACATAAGGGGCGTTCCAGGCTTAAGCAGTACCCGCCAGAACAGCCGTTCGGCCCCCAGAAGAGGAAGCACCTGATGAAAAATATCCTTTGCGCCGACGGAAACTCCCCCTGTGGTTATGATTATATCCGCCTCCTTTGCCAGCTCCCGAAGGCCTCAGCCACTATCTCCGGCTGGTCGGGCCACCTGCCTGAAGGGGCAATCACCTCCATCCCCAGTTCTTTCAGGCGGGTTTCTATGTACACATGGTTGGAGGAGTATATTTCCCGGGAGGAAGCGGATGGGTATCTCCCTCCACCAGTTCGTCCCCTGTGCTCAACAGGCTGCTTTGGGGACACGGCGCACCGGCAGGAGGCCGCCCCGGCAGTACAGGCCGGCTCCGGCCAGGACTCCCAACCCGGCTGCGTCCAGCCTGGTTCCGGCAGGGAGAAGAACCTCTCCCTTCTTGTAATCCTCTCCCTGAAAGCAATAATTTTCCCATCTCTGAAGCTCTCCAAACAGCTCCAGTGTGTCTCCCCGCCGTCTTACATCTTCCTGGCGGACAACACAGTCGCAGCCAGACGGAATCGGCGCCCCTGTCATTACCTGTGCGGCCTGGCCCGGTTCCAGCTGCCTGCCGGACCAGCAGCCCGCATACAGCGTCTCCGAGATGCTCAGGCAGGCAGGATGTTCCTCACAGGCCCCGGCGCTGTCATCCGCCCTCAGCGCAAATCCGTCTACCGGAGAGCGTGGAAAGGGCGGCTGATCGATGGGGGCTTTAATCTCCTCAGCTAAGATCCGGTTGTGGCACTCCACTGCAGGAATCCATTCCGCAGCCAGAGGATTTAAAGATTCGCGGATGCAGGTACAGGCTTCCTCCAGGGTTATTTTTTCTCTCATATTAATACGCCCCCTTTCCAAAGGAACAGACAGGATAATGGCAGACAGGGCAGCCCAGGCAGAGCCCGCCGTGTCCCATAGCCTTCAATTCCCGGCGGGATACTCTCACCCCCGCCGCTACCCGGGGCAGCACCAGATCAAATACCGTAGCTCCCGCATACATCACACAGCCGGGAAGCCCCATAATCGGGGTGCCATCTTCAAAGTATCCCAGAAGGAACATAGCCCCCGGCAGTACCGGAGCTCCATATGCCACGATTTCCGGCCCTGCGTCCCGGATAGCCCCCGGCGTCCGGTCATCCGGATCCACGCTCATTCCTCCTGTACACAGTATCAAATCAACTCCTGAATCCCTGAGTTCCAATATGGCCTCTGTGATACCGGCGCGGCTGTCTCCCGGCGTGTGCCTGCCTGCTGCCTCGATCCCATATTCCTTCAATTTTTCAACTATAACAGGAGTAAAGGTATCACGTATCCGCCTGTTGACACCTCGCTGCCTGTGGTTATGATTCCGGCTGTTTTCAGACGGTAGGGCAGCACCTCCAAAAGGGGTTTGTCCCCTGCCTTCTCTCCGGCCTCTCTCAGCCGTTTCTCCTCAATGGTCAGGGGAATAATCCGCATTCCCGCCAGTTTGTCTCCCTTATGGACAGGGGTGTTGGTATGGCGCGTGGCGATCATCAGTTCCTCTGCTGAATTGACCTTGTCAAGCCGTTCTACATCTACCCTGAAAAGGCCGTCGCAGTCCGCCGTAAGTTCAATCTTTCCTTCTTTAACCGGAGTGGGCGACATATTGGGGCCCTGGCAGAAGCGCCTCAGATACTCGGCCGCCTCATCCTCATGAAACATTCCGGGAACCTGTTCCCACACATACAGATGTTCCTTGCCCATGGACAGCAGCACCGGAATATCTTCCTCCATGATAATGTGGCCTTTGCGGAACCTGGCGTCCTTTGTCACCCCTTTTATAATCTGGGTCATGTCATGGCAGAGCACATGGCCCACTGCCTTTTCTGTCTTGATTAATTTCATACAATCCTCCATTTCTATCTCATGTACGCAGGGAATCTCTTTGTGCCTGATTTTGCATAATGATTTTTTGTCAGCTGTACACAAATTTATAAGGCGTACGTTGATTAAATTTGTGTGCGGCCGGCGGGTAATCCCCAAAGACAGGTACAGGAGAGATTCCCAGCCTACATTTATACATAAAAGAGGAAACCCGCCGTCTGAATATGGCAGATCTCCCCCTGGGCAAATCACAGTCATGTTCTCCTTTTCAGACGGAAGGCGGTTTCGTTTCCAATCCCACCCTTGCGGCGCAGGCCCCATAGGTTGCCCCTTAGGCGTAAGCGCTCGGAGATAATCTTCTATTTTAAGGGTAACCTCCGGGAAAATGCGCCTGGCCGGACAGTTACATATAACGCTTATGAGCCCAGCCTCAGCTTCAGGCCTGCCATCAGCGTGTCCGGCTTTAAGCGAAGCACGCTGTACATCTCGCCCGACATACAAAATCCGCAGTCATCGCAAACGCCCGCCGGTTTCCCCGGACACTGAGGAAGTTCCTTCCCGTCTGCCAGAATATAATTCGCGATCCAGCAATCCTTGGGAAACCCTTTCTGCTTCATCACCTTCAGCCCTGACAGAGTATTCATTATGGGATAGCCTTCCTTCTTCAGGGATATGAGTTCATCCAGCACGCCTGACCGTTCCTCCCAATCCATAGCCAGGGATTCCGTTCCGGGAAAGGGAGTGTGAAGATTCAGGGCAATGGAGCGGACGGCAGGGTTGTCCCTGGCATACCGCACCGTATCTGCCAGAGAGGGACGGTTGAGCCGGTTGACCGCCATGCTGATGCTCACAGCTTTATGACCGCTTATGCGGATATTGCGGTCCAGCCGCTGAAAGGTTCCCCCGCCCCGGATCATGTCATGATATTTCTCATAGCCGTCCACGCTGACCCACACCGAGTCGGCCAATGTATCCCCAAAGGGGCGCTGGCCGTTGGTCGTGAGCGTGCAGGAGAAAAATCCTATCTCTTTTGCCAGACGGTACAGATCGTTAAGGCTCTTACTTCCGTCTCTCCACAAGGTGGGCTCACCGCCTTCAAAATCCACAAACCGGGACCCCATCCTGTAACATCGGATCAGTTCTTCCCGTATCTGTTCATAAGGCTTCATGCTGGAACAGCCGTGTCCGGAAGGGGTACAGTGCCTGCACTTTAAATCGCAGTAATCCGTCACAAACAAAACGGTCTGAAGAGGCGTTTTTTCTTCAGCACCCGGCTTTTAAAAAACCACCAGGCATATATGCCGCCTTACCGATCATTGTTACACCTCCTTACGCACCTTCTCTTTTCATACAATGAGTGTACCAGATTGGCTTTCCATAAAAAAGCCGGGAATTCCCTAGCATACACGGGGGGAATTCCCTGTTTTGCCATTTCCGGGCGTCAGCGCCCTCCATATCCTCCCAGACAATCGCTTTTCCAAGCTCTCCTGCACAGCGGGGGCAAAGTTTGGAGCCGTTTAAAGCAGACGCCGGTTCCTTGCACCGCGGACAGACGGACAGCTTTGCACTGTAAATTACAGGTCTGGAAGGATCGGTGAGCCAACGGTTCTCGGGAACCTTGATCCCCTCTTCCGGACAGGCCAGGGTGCAGACGCCGCAGGCTGTACATCTCCAGGGGATCAGCGCCATATGCCAAACCCCGCCCTCATCCTCCTCCCCCTGTATCCGGCGCAGGGCCTCTCCCGGGCAAAGGCGGTGCAGACGCCGCAGGCTGTGCACCGGTCTGTAAACTCCGGTATGTCCCACCCCGACTCTCTGGGAGGTGCAAGATGCCGCAGCCGGTGGGCCAGCAGCTGCCGCCAAATAATTCCTTCCGACACCAGTTCCCCGCTGTCCGGCAGCAGACCGGCGGCGGCAGCCCTGGACTTTGAGAAGAGCATGGAGAACGCCTCCCTCCTGGAGCAGGCTCTGTAATCCCTTTGAGCCGGTTCAGACAGACGGCAGATTCTCTCCCTGTAACCTTCCTCCCCGAGAAAATCCTTAAGGCGGTCAAGGGATTTATCCAGAACCGATAAGCTGTTCTTTCTGAAGCAGTCCCCGCATTCCCCCTCTAAAAGCGTAACCCTGCCGTTTAATGCAAACAGCGCCATCAGCTCCCAGGGAAGGGCGGACAGGCAGGTAAATCTCAAATCCGCGCTGTCGTCTCTCTGGTGGCAGGAAAAACCACATCTCCGGATATGCGCCCGTAAAGCTCCAGGACGCTTCCCGCCGTCAGGGCGGAGGGCCGGAGACAGCGCACAGGACAGGCCGCCGCGCAGATACCGCAGCCGTCGCAGTATTCCCAGCGCGGTTCCGGTCCGTCAAACACCCCTTCGGGGCAGACGTCCCTGCAGATATGGCATTCCTGCCTGGTCTGCAGCCAGTTCAGGCACCGCTCCTCCTGCAAGGAAGGGCGGTTTTCATATAAAATTTTGCGCATGAGATACTCTTTCCAAAGTGCCAAATAAATCCCTCCCATCGGATAATTTTTTGTAACCTATTTTGTATATTTCGACAAAAAGTGAGACTCCCCCTTAATCAATGCTGGTAATTAATAAGCATTCATGGTACAGTATATTGTGAAATGTGAGGAGGTATCAAAGTGGACAGTAAGTTTTATATGACTCAAATCCGCAATCTCAAAGATCAATTTCAATTTGATTTCGTTTCGATTGCACAAGTGGTAGCAGGCCCCCATCCGCTCCTGGTATGGACCCATGCCGCAGGCAACAAAAGCAGACGGTTTCTCCGAATCGTGCTGGAGTCTGGAAAAGGCATTGCCGGCGGAGTACATAAGAGCGGCCGCGCCATGGTTATCCAGAACGTTCCAAAAGAGCTTACGCTGGAAGAACAGGTGGCCCATCCTATCACGGTAGCAGAAGAACTTATAAGCTTAATCGCCCTCCCTCTCTGGATTGAGGACAGCGTCCAGGGCATCCTGCTGATGTCCTTCAGAGAGCCGGACAAAATCAGGGAAGAATTGTTCCGGCAGGTCCTGGATGCTATTATGCCGTCCTTTTGCGGCTACTCGGTACATGACTGTGAGTACAGCAGCGCCCTTCACTCCGGCGGTAAGACGGGAGAGCCTGTACCTATTTATGAAATGCTCAATCATCACATTATTCAGGCTCAGGAGGAGGAACGAAGGCGCATCTCCCGAATGCTCCACGACAATGTAGTCCAGGAGCTGCTGGGTATCCAGGTTCACCTGCGCAGCATCAAGTATCAGCAGGATCCTGAAAGGGTAACGGCGATACTGGATCAGACCGATGAGCTGCTGACTCAGATTCAAAATGAACTTCGCACTATTTCATCCAGCCTGCGGCCTACATCCCTGGACGACCTGGGGCTGAGCGCCGCTCTTCGCTCCCATTTCCGCTGGGTGGAAGAAAACCACGGCGTGCTGGTGCATCTGACGGAAAATATAGGGGACAGCCGCTATTCCATGGAGGTTGAAACCGCCTTTTACCGGGTATGCCAGGAAGCAGTTCTGAATGCCTGTAAATATTCCGGCTGTGACGAACTGGAGGTCTGTCTTTATCAAACCGGTAACCAGCTGACGCTGAAAGTCTCAGATCAGGGCAAGGGGTTTGACGCTGTCCATCCCGTTTATAGCTGCTACGGCACCGGCCTGTCCAGTATGGCGGAACGGGCGGAGCTTATAGACGGCGATTTTTCTTTTACGTCCTCCCCCGGTAAGGGGACTACCGTAAACATGACGGCGCCCATTGAAAAGGAGGCTGAATCATGAAAATCATCATTATGGACGATCACACAATGGTCCTCAGAGGCTGGAGGCCCTTCTCAATTATCAGGCTGATATAGAAATTGTGGGAACCGCCTCCAACGGAGAGGACGCCTACCAGCTGGCAAAGGAACTGCAGCCCGATATGGCTCTGCTGGATATCAGCGCTCCTCCGGGTGAAAGCGGCATGGTTACCGCAGCCCGCATTCACGCCGACTTTCCCCAAATTAAAATCATCATGCTCACCATGTACGACGACCGGGAATATCTGCTTTATACAATTGAGAACGGCGCTTCCGGTTTCCTCCTGAAGAACAGCTCCGAGGAGGTGCTGCTGGAGGCAATCCGCACCGTTTACAACGGCGGCGTTTATATCAGCAAGGAGATGGTGCCCTATCTGGTTCAGGGCTTTGTACACCGGCACACGGAGGAAACCAACAGTTACCTTAATCTGTCCGAGCGCGAGGTGGAGGTGCTGATCCTGATTGCCAAGGGTTATGGCAATAAAGAAATCAGCGACAAGCTCTTTATTTCCGTCAAAACGGTGGAAAGCTACAAAACCAAGATTATGCTGAAGCTGGGCGTCAAAACACGTCCTGAGCTGGTAGAATACGCCCTTAAGAAGAAGCTTCTCCAGTTTTGAAGGCAGCCGCCCGTCCTGTTGTTTCGCTCAAATAAACAAGCCGGGGTTTCCACGAAATCCCCGGCATCAGCTCCCAGCAGAGCCATCGCTCCATGTCAGACTGCTTGGCAGTCTTTTTCTTTTCTTCCTGCAGCTCAGGCAGCTCCAGCGCCTGAGCACACCGGACAACGCCTTCGGCGTAATCCCCGCAGGCAGCGCCTCCAACTGCATCTCTGCCTGAAAGCATCTCCGTCTCATCTCTTTTACAGCGGCATATAATCCTCCGGAGGCCTCCACTGCGTGTTCCAGGGACCGCTCATCTTCCACTGTCAGGATTCCCTTTGCAGCCCGCCCGGCCAGTGTGCAAAGAAGGGGGGCGTACTGGGGATTTTCCAGTGCGTAGAGTACGGGCAGCGTAAAGATACCCTCCCTGAAATCTACGTGGACAGGCTTCCCCTCCCTGGTTTTGTCGGAGACAAAATCCAGGATATCATCTCTGATTTGGAAGAGATAACCCAAATGTTCGCCGAATGCGCCATGGCGTCTAAAATATTCTTTTCACAGCCGCTCTCCATCGCTCCCGCCCTACAGGCAGTTATAAACAACGACGCTGTCTTGCCGAATATATTCGCCTCATATTGCCCGGCTGTGGTATCTGTCCTGTAGCGGCATTCCAACTGTCCGATCTCGCCCCTGCACATATCTTCAATGGTCTGCCCCCAGGTAAAACCCCAGCTCCCACATCCCGTCCCTGAAAAGGGTGTGCATAACCCGGCCCAGGATCAAATCGCCCGCATATACCGCCATGTCCTTCCCAAATCGGGACTGGACGGTGGCGCAGCCTCTGCGTAAAGGGGAATCATCCACAATATCATCGTGAATCAGGGAGGCCGTGTGTACCATTTCTATGAGCGCCCCCATTTTACACAACCGCTCCCGGCAGCGGGGATACCCTTCTCCCATCCGGGCCGTCAAAAGAAGCAGACGGGGACGATACCCTTTGCCGGAGGCAGCCAGAACCGTTCCTGCGATCTCCTCCACCTTACTGTTCTTCAAATCCTGTGTCAGAAACTCATTGATATACTGTTTCACCAGCTTCATTTCCTCATGAAGCCCCGGCAGTTCCAATCCTTTCATATCTTAATCTCCTTATAAAAACAGATGAAGGGCAACGGCTGCAGGAAATCCGGCTGCCACCAGCAGCGCCAGCTGCGCCACTGCCGCGGTGGCAGGCGTCTTATTCTCTCTCGTACGCTCCTCCCGGAAACAGGCTGCGATCCCCTTCAGGCACAGAAGAAGCACAACCACAAGAACCGGCCATCCTCCCGGATACCATACCAGTATTACCTGGCCAGCTGGGCCATCCAGATAAGATTCATCCATTTGCCAGCTTCCGGGACGCCTTGTAGCCGATTACCATGGGAAGCGTCCTCCTCCCTGCTTTCCCGTCGCGCTCCATATCGCAGGTATTATTTACCAGCATAAACTGCGCCACAATCAGCATCATCGGCACCGATTTATACAAAACGAGCCAGCTTGCGTGGCCGGTCAATGCGGCATACACCCCCAAAGGCACCAGCCGCCAAGGGTGAATCCTGCCAGGGGTTCCCCCACAGGCAGAAAGGATGTGGGCAGTTTTCCCCAGGAATAGGTAAGCAGAATCACTCCGCCTGCCGCTCCAATGACGGCCGGAAGCGGACCGGTGCGCCAGATTACATATATCCCGCCTACGGCGGCCGCCAGGAGTAAGCCCCAGCCGATAAAAAGGGCGGGACGCGGATCTTTTACCTGGTGATAAGCCAGGGGACCGTCGCTTTCTGATACAATGTTATCCGGGGTGTCATTTCCCCGTATGTAATCATAGTAGTCGTTAAGCACATCCACGGAGGCGTTCATAAGCGCGGGAATCAACAGCAGAAGAAGGGACAAAGGAAGGGAAACCCTGCCCGCCTCCTCCACTGCCAGCAACAGCCCCAGGAGGGCCGGCGCAAAGGCTGACAACAACACAGCCCCCGGCGTGGTCATATCAATGGCTATCCTCAGCGTTATTTTTCCCTCAGGGGCCCTCATCTTTTGTTCCTTCGCCCCTGTCATCCCATTCTGAACTCCACGCCCATTCCGCCCATGGGATGATTCCAGCTTTTCAGCACATTGCCTCCGGCCAGCACGCGGCAGGTGCCGCACTCCAGGCATCCCTCGTAATTAAAGCTCAGTTTTCCGTCCTCCAGACGGTAGAGCTGCGCCGGACATGCCATGACAACCCGCTTTATCATATCCATATCCCTGCACTCTTCATTGAGCTCAATGTGAGCATAATTATCATCCGCATGAAAGCGGTCGCACCCCAGTTTATCGTCGATAGACATAGCCATTTTATATTGCCCCCAATCCTTTCGTCACATCTTTCATCATATTGATCATACCTACTTTTTTAACTGCGCTCATGCCCTTTTTCATCAGCTTCTCCGGCTTCTGGCCATACATCATGAAAAGCCCGGACATCAGTTCATCCATCATCCCCGGATACTGTTCAAAAATACGGTGGTTCTCGATAAAAGCGGGCATCTTCCGGTAATGTTTTAAATCTGCCATGACAAAGCTGTTGTTCAATGCAGTCTCATATCTGGAAAGAAAATTTTTGCTGAAATCTCCCGCCTTCCTGGCAGCTATAATCGTCTCCGCTGCCAGACGCCCCGACTCAATACACAGATCCATTCCCCGGATGGTGTAACCCATGTTCATCACCAGGGCTGCTGCGTCTCCTGCCACCAGGACCCCGTCTCTGTAGAGCTCCGGAATCATGTTGTATCCGCCTTCCGTCACCAGATGGGCCGAATACTCCACCAGCTTTCCATTTTGAATCAGGGGACGCACAACAGGATGGGCTTTCAGTCTCTCCACCATATCCCTGGGCGCAACATCGGAATGTCCCACATCTCCCACTGTGGTCACAATGCCGAGAGAAAGGCAGTCTTTATTTGTATAAAGGAAACCGCCGCCGATATTTCCTCCGGTAGTGTCCCCTGCAAACAGCCAGGCGACGCCTTCTCCGGGCGCTGTGCCGAACCTGTCATTGATGGTTTCCTCTCCCAGCTCAATCACTTCCTTGATTCCCACCGCCACCTGGGACGGATCCAGCTCCTTCTTCATACCCAGCTGCTGGGACAGAAGCGAATTGACGCCGTCGGCCAGCAGTACCACATCCGCCAGCATTTCTTCCTCTCCGGCCTTCACTCCGCAGACTTTTCCGTCTTTTGTCAGCACCTGGTCCACTCTGATTCCGGTAATATACATGGCTCCCGCGTCTTCCGCTTTTCCTGCAAGCCAGGGATCAAAGCGGCTGCGCAGAATCGAATAGGTGGCTTTGCCCTGTTCTCCCAGTTTGTCCGCCGCATATTCAACGGTGGTGGCTCCGGTCCCTGTCATAAAAGAAATCCGTTCTTTCGTTATCTTCCTCTCTACCGGCGCCTCCTGGGCAAAGTTGGGAAAAATCCGCTCCAGGCTGTGGCTGTACAGACGTCCGCCCGTCACATTTTTGGCGCCGGGCTGTTCTCCCCGTTCAATAACCAGAACCTCAAGTCCGGCCTGGGCCAGCAGGTAAGCGGCAGTGTTTCCTGCCAGTCCGGCTCCCACAACGATCACGTCAAATTTCTCTTCATTCATTTCTTCGCTCATTTTTTCCTCCCTAACAATACCTGCCCCTGTATTTGTTGCCGGCAGGATATTTGATTTTATAAAATGTCCTCAAGTTCTTGCAGCTTACCGCTCCGCCACGCATGGCCCATCTGCCGCCCTTTTCTCCTCCCTGGGCTGAAGCAGCCGCGCGCAGATAACGCCTATTTCAAAATAAAAACCACATGGGAATTCCCAGCATTACCTGGGACACCACATCCGGAGGCGTCAGGACAGCGGCTATAATGGAGATAAAAACAGTATGTATTTGCGCGCTTTGCTAAGGCCTCCCGCCGTCACCAGCCCCATTCTTGCCAGTCCCGCCACCAGGACCGGCAGCTCAAACATAAAGCCGAAGGGCAGCAGAAATCCAAACAGGAAATTCACATACGTCCCCAGGGACAGCAGAGGCTGGCAACTCCGTCTCCGGCAATGACAAAAAAGTTTACTGCCAGAAAAAATACATACTTGTATGCAAAAAACACGCCCAATCCAAATAAAAATGCAGCCACAGTTACCAGGGCAGCCGTATATACCCGCTCTTTCCTGTGTAGGCCCGGTGCAATAAACATCCAGAGGGCTGCAAATACCACAGGGCTGGCAATCACCATTCCCACAATCAGAGACAGCTTTGTCTGGGCGGTAAACGCCTCAGAAACACCGGTAAAAATCACCTGTATTCCCTGTTGGGTCAGAGGCTTTGTCACCAAACTCACAAGCTGCTTAGAAAAAATCAGAAATACTATGAGAAAAGCGGCAGACACAGCCAGCACGCAGATGCACAGCGTTCGGCGCAGAGCGTTAAGGTGGGAGATCAGCGGCTTCGCCTCCATAGGCGCCTCCGGTGTGTCCCACCAGTCCCGGAGCCTTTTGCCCACAGCTCCTATGTGTTTTCCATCTTCTCTATTCACTCATGTCATTCCCCTTTCCTTCCGGATCCTTCCCTTTTCCCGATGAATCAGCGTGAAGCTCCGCCTTAAATTCTGTTATACTTTTACCCATTGCTTTTCCTAACCCCGCAAGCCTGCTTCCTCCGAATAACAAAATCGCCAATGCCAGAATTAATAAGAGTTCCGTAGTCCCAAGTCTCATAAGATTCCCTCCTGTACTGTTGTGTTGGATTTATCATTTATGCTTCTATTATAAGTCAACCTATTTTTTTAAAAAACCAGGGGATTCCCCTTCTTTGCAGAGGGGAATCCCCTATTGTGTATTGTGGAGCAGACGCCTGAAAATTCATCCTGCCGCTGCCCATTGCCGCAGATTGGCAGCCGTTCCGGCGGCGGCAAAGACTTTCCGGCAAAAACAACGGGATTTTGGCGCAAAAAAACAGGCCCGACCCGGTATTGGTTTACAATCCGGCTGGGCCTGCATTATTTTCCAGATGGCGCAGAATCTCTCTTTTGTAATTTAAAAAGGGGTCTGTTAATTTAAACTCTTTCGTTCTGGGCTTAGGTTCTTCTATTATGATCTCCCTGGTAATCCTTCCCGGCCGCCCTGTCAGCAGATAGATGCGATCCGACAGCAGAATTGCCTCGTCTATGTCGTGCGTGATAAAGAGGGTGGAGAGCTGAATCTGCTCCATCACCTTCAGATACCAGTCGTGCATCCCCTGCTTTGTCAGCATATCCAGCGCTGAAAAGGGCTCGTCCAGGAGCGCCACACTGCCTGAGAATAAATAAGTCCGCAGGAGGGCGGCCCTCTGGCGCATTCCGCCGGAAAGCTGGGCCGGGTAGCGTTTCTGGGTCCCCTCCAGGCCAAACTGCCCGAAATATCTGCCTGCCTCCTCCCTGGCCTCCTGCTTCTTCATCCCTGTCACCAGCAGAGGAAGGGCCACATTGTCCTCAATGGTACGGTAGGGAAGGAGCAAATCTTTTTGCAGCATGTAGCTCACCCGCCCCGGTTTTCCTGTGATATCCTCCCCGTCCAGACATATCCGCCCCTTATCCGGTTTCAAAAGGCCGGATATAACATTGAACAGGGTGGTCTTTCCTCCTCCGCTGATTCCCAGAAGGGAAACCAGCTCCCCTTTATGAAGCTCCAGGGAAATATCCTCAATGATAACTTCCCCGTCAAAGGACTTTTGAATCCCTTCTACCTTCAAATGCTCCATCGTTCTTCCCCTTATCTCTTCTTTTCCCTCAATCATTCCAGAAGTATTTCAGACGCCTTCACCCACCGTTATTCCGGCAGAAAGTCGTTGGAAAACCCCGTGTTTTCCGGAATTGCAGTCTCTGTTAAACCCTTTTCACTCAGCCAGGCATAAAAACCGTTCCATCGCTCCGGATCTATGTATCCCCACCTGGGAGCATCGTCTTTATATCGTTTTGCCAGATAATTCTGGCTGGCAGTTACCAGTTTTTCATCCAGCTCAGGAGCCGCGCTGCAGAGAATCTCCGCCGCTTTCTCAGGATTGGCCGAGGCATCCTCATAGCCCTTGCTTACGGCCCTCAGGAATGCTTGGCAGTATCCGGACGGCTCTCTAAAAACTCATTATTCCCTATAATCACCGGTGTATAATAGTCAAACACAGGATTCAGATCAGAAAATGCAAAATAATCCGTCTCCAGTTCCTCCAGTTCCGTCTTTACCCCGGCCCAGCCATAAAAAATCCAGATAGCGTCCACTGACTTTGATCTGAGGGCCGACACCTCGTCAGTCACTGTGCTGGGAATCAGTTCTATCCTGGAAAAATCACCGCCGTCGCCTTCCACCACATTCTGAACCATCGCCTTTTCCACAGGCATATTCCAGGTAGCATATTTTTTGCCTTCCATTCCCCTGGGAGTGTCCATACCCTCCCCTTTCCGCGATATAATGCCTGAAGTGTTATGCTGGATCACCCCGGCTACCGCAGTAATGGGCAGTATATTGTCCCCGGAAAAAGCCGGAGCAAGGCTGTCCTGAAAAGACATCCCAAACTGAGCTTTTCCGGCAGCCGTCAGCACCTCCGCTCCGTCCTCAGGCGGCTGCACAACCGTCACCTTAAGCCCTTCGTCTGTAAAATATCCCTTTTCCAGGGCAACGTAGATTCCCGTATGGTTGGTGTTGGGCGTCCAGTCCAGCACAAAGGTTATCTCTTCCAAACCGCCCTTATCAGCCTCCGCCGCAGGCTGCGTTCCCTCCGTCTGATTGGCGCAGGCCGTTGCCAGAAGGCAGATGGCCGCCGCCGCTGCAATAAGTCTTTTTTTCATACTCTTATCTCCTCCTCTGTGTGTTCCATAAACAAAATAACCTAATCTTTCTGAAACTCCTCCCACGGCATGCACAGCTTCTGCAGCCGCTCCACAGCCCACATCAGCAGCAGGCTGATGACAGATATCAAAAAAATAACCGCAAACATTTTATCGAAGGAAAATGCCTTCTTGACCCTGAGCATGTATACGCCCAGGCCCTTAAAACCTCCCAGCCACTCGGAAATCACCGCTCCCACCACTGCGTAGGAGGCGGATATTTTCAGCCCGGAAAAGAACTGGCCCATAGCGCCCGGAAACTTGATGTAACGGAAGATCTGCATATTTCCTGCGCCCATGGCCCTGAGAAGATTCACTGCCGCCGGATCCGCCGCTTTAAAACCGGTAAGCAGCCCCACTGTAACAGGGAAAAATGTGGTGATCACGATCAATATGATCTTGGGCGTCATTTCATATCCAAACCACAGCACCAGGAGAGGGGCTATGGCTATGGCCGGCACCGTCTGGGTCAGCACGATAATGGGGTAAAATGCCTGGTACAGCTTATCGCAATAATCCATTACCACTGCCGCTGCAAAACCGATTACCACCCCCATAAAAAGTCCCGCAAAGGCTTCTGTCAAAGTGGTGCCCGCATTGCTCATCAGAGAGGGGAATTCACCTGCAAATGCTTTTACAACCTGAACCGGCGACGGCAGCATAAACGCTCCCACCAGGCCGGTCCATGTGACCAGCTGCCATACCAGAAGGATTGCGAGAATGGCAGAGCAGGACCAGATTTTACTGGTGGTGCTTTGTAACTTTCTTTTCAATCGTAAGCACATCTCCTTCCGGACGATAGGAAACTTTGATATAGGCGGCTACTGAAGGCGCGCCTGCTCTCACTGCGATATGCTGGCACTCCTTTACGACATCCATGAGTTCATCGTAATCTCCCTCTATGGCAGTTTCAAAGGGCCCCACATAATAATTCAAACCTGTACTTTTAATGTAGGCAATGACCTCATCTACTATGCGGATTAATTCCTCATCATTGGCTGCTTCCGGTAATGACTGAATAGCTACGCTTGCGTTCATTTTCATTTCTCCTTTTCCTGTTTATACAATTGTAAAACCCCGTCCAGATAGAACCGGGCGGGGTTGTTAGACAAAGTCTAGGCATTTCCTACGCTGGCATTATCCAGATCAGGTATCAGGGTTCGGAAACTACAGCTCCCATCTCAGCCGGATAAATCCAGCACCCCTTTTTAATTTTCTTGCCTCAGTATACTACAGGCCTGTTCAAAAGTCAATATGCGTCAGTTTCTGTTCAATTTTATGACAGATATGGTGGCGGCGCCATCCAGGCCCCTGGTAGAGCTGTTAAAGGTAAGGGTAAATACGGTTTGTGAGGGAACCGGTATTATTATGGAAACAGAGCCGTCCGCGCTTGCACTTGCCGATGTGGTCTTAAAATAGATTCCGTATTGGATCTGTGAGGCGCCGTTATAATATGGAGTTATCTGCATATATCCGGCATCTGCCAATATGGCGGATACATTGTAGGAAATAGCGTAATAGCCTGGCTCCAGAGCGATGCGGTAGGTGTCGGTAAGGGTTATCTGACCAGTTGGATCTGCCACCCCTGTAGAAAACGGTATCAGACCCCCGTTGTCAAAGGCAACTGCGAAAGAGACAAAGTTGGCAAATACGTCCTCCGGCGCTGAGCCTGTGGGGCCGGTTGCTCCCGTAGCTCCTGTGGCCCCTGTT
>BBZN01000049.1 GCA_001304855.1 Clostridia bacterium UC5.1-1D2 | reverse complement strand
GATTCATCGGCGGCCTTTCAGGGCCGGGGCCCATCGGCGGCCTGCCGGGGCCGAAATTTATCGGTGCTCCTGCCAACACAGGATCTATTAATTGCCTGTCTCCCCATTCTGTGGCCTGAAGTTCCTGGAATCTCAATTCCTGGGTTTCCAATGGCTCTTCCATAAGTACCCTTTCCCGATTCAATTCTTCCTTTTCTCCTGAAATGTAATCTTGTTTTTCAGCTGCAATTACATTTTTACTTACTCCCTCAGCAGTATCGAGATCATTTTCATAATAACTTCATCTGCAGTCTCCTGGATATCGTTATCCTTCTCCAGACGTTCCATATCCCTGTGAATCTCCGCAGTTTCCAATTCCTTACGGTCGGTTTCCCTTATGTTCCACATACTTTTAATCCGTTCATTTCCCTCAGAGGAAATAACGGTATCGCAGATAGTATCACAGAGCCGGTTTACCATCAGCTGATCCGGAAATTCATCATACATAGGGCTGTTATTATAATCCAATCTGTCACAAGCTTCGGTAACATAGCCCTGAAGTAATTTTACTCCTGCCGGATACATACTTTTCAAGTATTCAATGTCCTGCATCTACTCTTCCTTTATCAATATTCTCTTATCACTATCATATGCAGGTACTCTTTGGTATGCTTCATTTTTTACAAATAAGAATATAAAAAGACGCTTCGGCGAATTTGCTGCAGCGTCTTTTTTCTATTTCCATTTATTCCCATTTAAAATTAACTCTTTTTGATATACCCTAAAGCCTGTTCCAAAGCTTCCTGCTCCTCATTTCCAAGAACAATATCCGTTTTACCCATATCTACTTCTTTAATATAGAGGTAACAGCCTTCTCTGCTGTGGACACAGTTTAAAATAAATCCACTGTTCGTATAGTCCAACATAGCAAAAGCAAAACTCAAATTTCCTCCCATACCTTTGAACGCATTATATTTTACTACGCCGTACTTCTGAAAGGATGCCCTGAAATTCCGGTTCAGGTTACGGATTGAATCTTTGTTCGCTCTGTCTTCCGCTTTGAGGCTGCGCAGTTCATCTAACTGGTCCAGGATCATATCCTCCATAGTCTCTGCATCTTTTCCCCTCATAAAATAATCATATTTGCGATTAAGACGTTTTATCTTTGTCATATTTACAATTACCAATATTAACAACAGGAGCACAAAAACCAACAATCCCAGTATTATATATGCAGGATCAAAAGGAATTTGATTTAAAATACTGTTCTCCATTCTATCTCTCCTTTGTGCCTAACGAATTGATTCAATCATTTCCACAATCCGTTCTAATTCTGCCTCTGAATAGTATTCAATTTCAATGCGGCCTTTGTTCTTATCTTTGTTATGGATACTTACCTTTGTACCCATAATTGTTTTCATCCTATCTTCCAGATTCTGATAGATAAGTTCCAATGCCTCATCCTTTGGTTTTTCCTTTTTCTCATCTTCCTCCGCGGAGACTTCGCCAAACGTTTTACAAGTCTCTCTGTTTCCCTTACACTGAGCCTTCCATCCAAATCAGCTTCGCCGCCTTAAGCTGCTGCCCTTTATCATCCAAAGACAGAAGCGCTCTGGCATGTCCGCTGGAAATCATATTTTGAATAAGCATCTCCTGTATCTGTTCATCTAATTTTAAAAGACGCATGGAGTTGGTGATTGTTGCACGATTCTTTGCCACTCTGGCTGCAATCTCTTCCTGAGTAAGATTAAACTCCTTTACCAGCTGCTGATATGCTAATGCTTCCTCAATGGGGTTTAAATCCTCTCTTTGAACATTTTCAATAAGAGCTATTTCCATGCTTTCCTGCTTACTGTATTCTCTTAAAACAACAGGAATTTCTTTCAGGCCTGCTATTTTGGCCGCTCTCCATCTTCTCTCCCCGGCAATTATCTCATAAAAACTGCCTTTTTTTGTACAAGCAAAGGCTGTAATACGCCATATCGTTTTATGGACTCAGCCAGTTCCCCCAGCTGTTCCTCATTAAAATCTTTTCTGGGCTGATCCCGGTTGGGCTCTATCAGAGCTAGCTTTACCATCAGCTCTCTTCCCTTTTCCTCATCCTTCTCACCTGCAGCCGCCTTTGCTCTTGCTCTTGCAGTTTCCTCCTGGCTTTCCTTTATAACATCTTCCCCAAAGATGGCGCCCAGGCCCTTTCCTAATCCCTTTTTTGCCATTATAATTCTTCTCCTCTGCTCATCACTTCTGCCGCAAGCATCCGGTAACTCTCCGCCCCCGTAGATCTGGATTCATACATATTGATGGACATTCCGTGGCTGGGAGCTTCGGCCAGGCGTACGTTTCTGGGAATAATGGTATTGTATATGGTACGATTTAAACTACTTTTTACACTCTCCACAACTTCCAGCGAAAGGTTTGTTCTGGCGTCATACATGGTAAACACAACCCCTTCCAACTCCAAATTCGGATTGAGTTTTCTTTTTACCAAATCAATGGTTTTCAGCACTTGATTTAAACCTTCCAGCGCATAATACTCACACTGTATGGGTACTAATACTGTATCTGCGCAGTAAGTGCATTGATAGTCAGAAGATTTAAAGACGGTGGACAGTCAATAAGAATAAAATCATATATACTCCTTAATCCCTTCAAATATCCGCAAAGCATGGATTCCTTATCTTCTTCCTCCTGGAATTCGATCTCTGCACCTGCCAGATTCATATCTGAAGGAAGCAAATCCAGATTCGGCTGTATTTCTTTGATAATACAATCGTCGGGCGCCGCTTCCTCTGTAAGCATATGGTATACTGTGTTTTCAAAATCTTCCTTTTCCAGACCCAGACCGCTGCTTGCATTTCCCTGTGGATCAAAGTCCACAAGCAATACGCGCTGCCCTGCCTCAGCCAGACACGCAGAAAGATTAATGGCTGTTGTAGTTTTTCCAACTCCACCCTTTTGGTTGGTAATTGTTATGATTCGTCCCATAGTATATGTTCCTTTCTCGAAAAAACCTCACTTTTCGATCGCCTTTATGATTATAACACAAGCACCTTTCTTTTCCTATAATAAAATGGGATAAACTTATAATTTTCCTGTTTTACACAAAAAATGTTTCACGTGAAACATTTATTCTGTCATAAAACTCTTAAGAATATTTTAATCCTCTACCCGTTGTAATAGCCCCCAGCTTGTATTATAATAGTAAAAACACCAAAACTTTAAACCGGTTTCAAGTCAGGAGAATCAGATTCAATGAAAACCAGGAATAAATTACTGACCTTACTTATACTATCAGCCGGAGCAGGCGCTGCTACTGCTCTTATTAATAAAGCTATTAAATTGTCTGCCACTTCCCGCAATATTTTGCAGGAGCCGGAGGCCTGCTGCTTTAAGTGGAGATTAGGCAATATACATTATACCAAAAGCGGCAGCGGCAAGCCGGTTCTTTTGGTTCATGACTTATTACCTGCATCCTGCGGATTTGAATGGAGCAGCCTATCCTCTAAATTAGCAGAAAGCTATACTGTATACACAATAGATTTGTTAGGATTTGGCCGATCAGAAAAGCCTAATCTTACCTACACAAATTATCTATATGTACAGCTTATCTCAGATTTCATTAAGTCCGAGATAGGACACAGAACTGATATCATCGCTTCCGGTTCTTCTGTTGCCCTGGGAATTATGACTTGCTGTAACAGCCCGGAGCTTTTTGACCGATTACTTTTTATCAATCCTGAAACACTTCTATCCTGCAGTCAGGTCCCAGGGAAGAACGCTAAACTTTACAAACTTTTTCTTGACCTTCCCATTGTGGGTACTCTTATTTACAATATCGCCTGCAGCAAACAGTCCATTACCAAAGAGTTTATGACCAACCTATACTATAATCCATACTCTGTAAAAGCAAAAATGATTGATGCCTGTCACGAGGCCGCCCATCTGGGCAACTCACCTAAATCTGTATATGCAAGTATTAAATGTAACTATATAAAATGTAACATATGTAATGCATTAAAAAAGATTGACAACAGTATCTATCTCATAGGCAGCAACACAGGGGGAATGAAGGAATGTCTGGAAGAATATAAGGACTACAATCCGGCCATTGAGACTATAACCATACCCAATGTGAAACGCCTGCCTCATATGGAAAAATCAGCCCAGGTATACGACTTGATTCAAACTTTTTTTCATCCTAATCAATCGGCAATGTTTCACGTGAAACATTCGGTTCGGAGAATTTACTCCGAACCCTTTCTTTTATATAACATTTAACCTACATCAATGAAAGGAATTATATTATGCTGCGAATCGGATGCCACCTGTCATCATCTAAAGGATATCTCTCCATGGGGAAAGAAGCTCTTGAAATAAAGGCCAACACATTTCAATTTTTTACCCGCAACCCAAGGGGAGGTAATGCAAAAGCTATTAATGAGACGGATATCAATCGTTTTCTCGCCCTTGCAGAAGAAGAAAACATAACTCCCATTCTCGCCCACGCCCCCTACACGCTCAACGCCTGCTCCGCTGATCCCGCCCTCAGAGACTTTGCAAAACGCACTATGACCGACGATCTGAACCGACTGGAATATACCCCCGGAAACATGTATAACTTTCATCCAGGCAGTCATGTAAAACAGGGAGTGGAGACTGGTATTGCTTATATTGCAGAAATGCTGAATTCTATTCTCACACAGGAACAGCACACCACTGTTCTCCTGGAAACGATGGCAGGAAAAGGAAGCGAAGTTGGCGGACGTTTTGAAGAACTAAGAGAAATATTAGATCGCATAGAGCTTTCCCAACATATGGGTGTATGTCTGGATACCTGCCATATTTGGGACGGCGGCTATGATATAGCAAATCATCTGGATGAAGTGTTAACTGAATTTGACCAAATTATCGGGCTCCAACGGCTGAAAGCCATACATCTAAACGACAGTATGAACCCATTAGGAGCCCATAAAGATCGGCATGCCAAATTGGGGGAAGGCCACATCGGTTTAAATACATTTAAAAGGATCGTAAACCATCCGGCATTAAAATCACTTCCCTTCTATTTGGAAACACCAAACGATCTGGAAGGATATGCCAGGGAGATACAAATGATGCGGGAAGCTTCTATGTAGAAAATCCTCTTCATACAGGGCCAGGTAAATCCTGTACCGAATCTTCAGGCTCAATACCAATCATCTCTCCCAAACGCACCTTACTGCAAAACCATAAACATAAAATAAGAAAGAATCTCGCTGGCGGGATTCTCCGCCTGTGGCGGGTCGCTTTGGCGACATGATTCCTTACCGCCACAGTGCGACCCTCGCGGAGCGTTTTTTATTTCATAGGACGAACTTTCCTATGAAATAAAGAAAGAGTCCCGTCCATTCTAACAACAAATGCCCGGGACTCACCATTCCTACACCCTCACTCCGCTACTCTGCGCCTCTAACCCACTCCACTACCCCATCCCACCAATCCATTTATTCCATTCATTTATCTCACAACATCAACCGAATAACTCACGCCCCCAAAGGCTCTTTAGC
Source organism: Clostridia bacterium UC5.1-1D2 (assembly GCA_001304855.1). Taxonomy (GTDB): domain Bacteria; phylum Bacillota; class Clostridia; order Lachnospirales; family Lachnospiraceae; genus Enterocloster. The sequence goes on along the minus strand of BBZN01000049.1, from coordinate 24,451 downwards.
AGGCATTCCCGCCTTCCTTGGATATTTCCCGGCTGTAGCGCTAATCTTCCTTATAACCACCAGAGATCTTGCCGCGTCGCTCCCGGGCAGCGTGAACTTCTCCACCTTCTCAATCTTTCCCCCAACACAAAGACTGCTTTTTGCTCTGCTCCAGCTCCTCTTCTATCTCCCCCGACTTATAAGGCACAAAGCACCCGCCAATCTTCACAAAAGGCACACAATACTCAGAAAGCGTAGCTAAATTTGCTACAGCCCTGGAAACACACAGATTATAAGCCTCTCTATGCTCCTCCTGCCTCCCAATATCTTCGGCCCTTCCGTGAATACACATTACTTCTTTCAACTCCAATTTATTGCACACATCCTGCAAAAATTTAACTCTCTTATTCAAGGAATCTAAAAGAGTAACTCTCATTCCGGAAAAAAGGATTTTTAAAGGAATTCCGGGAAAACCTGCCCCCGTTCCCACATCGATCAGGGACACCCCCTTTTCCAAATATTTCCCGAATCCGTCCCCTCCCCCAAAAGCCCTAACTAATGACAAGCTGTCACTAAAATGTTTCGTCACAACTTCACTTTCTTCCGTTATAGCAGTGAGATTCATCACTTTATTTGTTTCTGACAGCATCTCATAATAAAGATACAACTGCTCCAGCTGCCTGTCGTCCAGAACGATTCCCTGATCCCCGGCTTCCTGCCTCATCTGCCTGCAAAAACTCTCTGTCATATTCACATCCTCACATCACTTCTTAGTAAAATGAACCAACAATACTGATACATCCGCCGGAGAAACTCCCGATATACGCGAAGCCTGTCCTATAGTAGCGGGCTGTATCCGGTTAAGCTTCTGCACAGCCTCCCTTCGCAGGCTCTTTATCTGGGAATAATCAAAATTCTCAGGCAGTCTCTTACCCTCCAGTTTTTTAAACTGAGCACCTGCTGAAGCTGCCTTTTTATATAGCCCTCATACATAATCTCAATATTTACCTGCTCCTGCACATCCAAGGGCAGTTCCGGCCTGTCCTTATCCAGCTCCGCCAGCTTCCCGTAATCCAGTTCCGGCCTCTTTACCAGCTCTGCTAGTGTGATACCAGATTTCAATAAGGTACTTCCATATTTTTCCAGTACTTTTTGATTCTGAGCATTCACTCCGATATTAACTCCCTGAAGCCTCCTAATCTCCTGACTAATCTCATCTGATTTCTTAAGAAACCTCTCATATTCTCCATCACTTACAAGCCCTATCTCATATCCTATCTTTCTAAGCCTGAGATCTGCGTTATCCTGGCGCAGGAGAAGCCTGTACTCTGCTCTGGAGGTCATCATCCTGTAGCTCATGATTTTCCTTCGTCACAAGATCATCGATCAGTACCCCTATATAAGCCTGGGATCTGTCAAGAACAATCTGACTGCGTCCCAGTATCTCCATAGACGCATTGACTCCTGCCATAAATCCCTGAACCGCCGCCTCCTCATAGCCCGAACTGCCGTTAAACTGTCCGCCTGCAAAAAGCCCTCTTATCTTCTTAAACTCCAAAGTGGGTTTAAGCTGAAGAGAATTAATGCAATCATATTCAATGGCATATGCATTTCTCACAATCCGTACCTTCTCCAGCCCGGGAACGGTTCTATACATTGCATACTGTACATCCTCAGGAAGAGAACTGCTCATACCGCCCAGATACATTTCATTTGTATAAAGACCTTCAGGTTCCACAAAAACCTGATGACGGTTTTTATCAGGAAACTTCACCACTTTATCTTCAATCGAAGGACAATATCTTGGGCCTGTTCCCTCAATAGCGCCGGAAAACAGGGGAGAGCGGTTGAGATTACTCTTTATTATCCTGTGCGTCTCATCATTTGTATAGGTAAGCCAGCAGGAAACTTGCTCCTTTTGAACCGATTCCGGATCTGTGGAAAAGGAAAAAGGAACCACCCGCTCATCGCCCAACTGTTCCTCCATTTTGGAAAAATCAATACTTCTCCCGTCTACCCTGGCCGGAGTCCCCGTTTTAAACCGGAACATCTCAATTCCGTTTGCCTTCAAAGAATCCGTCAGATAATTAGCCGCCTGAAGGCCGTTGGGACCTGTAGGATTGCTCACGTCTCCATATATGCACCTTGCCTTCAGATAAGTTCCCGTACAGAGAATCACAGCCCCGGCCCTGTATACAGCGCCTGAACTGGTCTTTACTCCCTGAATCTTACCATCCTCCACAAGAATTTCCGATACCTCAGCCTGGCGGATGGTAAGTTTATCAGTGCTTTCAAGGGTCTTTCGCATCTGTCTGCTGTATTCCTGCTTATCCGCCTGGGCTCTCAGAGAATGAACGGCCGGTCCTTTGGATTCATTGAGCATTTTTGACTGAATAAACGTCCTGTCAATATTTTTTCCCATCTCTCCCCCAAGGGCGTCCAGTTCCCTCACCAGATGTCCCTTGGAACTTCCTCCCACATTGGGATTACAGGGCATAAGAGCGATGCTGTCCACGCTGACTGTAAAGATGATAGTCTCCAGACCCAATCTGGCGCAGGCCAGGGCCGCTTCACAGCCCGCATGCCCGGCCCCAACCACTACAATATTATATATTTCTTCCAAATAAGGCATAATAACATCCATCCTCTTTCATTTCTATAACCCTGTGACTACTTACCCATACAAAATCTGGAAAATATCTCGTTCACCAGATCATCATCCACTGCTTCACCCAGTATAAATCCAAGCTGTTCATAGGCGTCCATCAAATCGATGGAATAAAAATCCTCCGGCATGCCGCTCTCTATACTCTCTTTCACCATCTTAAGGCTGCTAAAAGCATGCTCCAAAGCCTCCTTATGGCGGACGTTGGTTATATACACCTGATCATTAAAAGTAAGATCCCCGTGGTAGAACATACTCTTAATCTCCCGCTCCAGCTCCTCAATTCCCTGTTCTTCCTTGGCTGATACAGGAATGACCCGATTACCTGAAAGTTCTTCCAGCGTTCCCTTGTCCACCACCAGATCCAGATCCGTTTTATTCAGCAGAAGAATGGATCTTCTTCCTCTGATAAACTCCATGATCTCCCGGTCACTGTCATCCAAGGGTCTGGAACCATCCACCACATAGATAATCAAGTCTCCCTCACTGGCCGCTTTCAGCGCCCTCTCCACACCGATCTTCTCCACCACATCCTGGGTATCCCGGATCCCCGCCGTATCTACCACATTGAGGCTGATCCCCTGGAGATAAATATGTTCCTCCAGCGTATCCCTGGTGGTACCTGCAATCTCCGTCACAATAGCCCTTTCTTCCCCAAGAAGCACATTCATAAGAGAAGACTTCCCCGCATTGGGTTTTCCAAGAATCACTGTTTTGATCCCCTCCCGCATCACTCTGCCGTCATCTGCAGAACGGATCAGGCCGTCCAGCTCCCCCATAAAAGAATCCAAAGCCTTTAAGAGCCTCTCCCCATACCCATCCAGGCTGATATGTTCCGGATCATCCAGCGCCGACTCAATAAAAGCAATCTCGTAAAGGATTCCGCTCCTAAGCCCGCCTATCTTCTTGGAGACGGACCCTCCCAGCTGGCTTACAGAACTTCTCAGCGCATATTCATTGGTAGAATGAATGATATCCGCCACAGCTTCCGCCTGGGCCAGGTCCATTCTCCCGTTCAGAAAGGCTCTCTTGGTAAATTCCCCCGGCTCCGCTGTTCTGGCTCCGCGGCGGATCACAGCCTCCAATATCTTCTTCACTACGAGAATACCGCCGTGACAGTTTATTTCCACTGTATCCTCTGCAGTATAACTGTGAGGCCCTTTCATAATAAGAACCAAGGCCTCATCTAACCTTTGATCCCCGTCATAGATAAATCCATAGTGGACCGTATGAGATTTCCCTTCGCTTAATTTTACAGCCCTGCCCTCCTTATCTCTGTATATCTCATCAATGACGGAAAACGCCCCGCTGCCGCTGATTCTGACAATCCCTATGCCGGAAGCGCTCATGCCTGTAGCTATGGCCGCTATTGTATCTGATTTCATCTTCTATCCTTTCAATCCATTCAAAACCCTGTCCCACATAATTAGAGCAAAAAGGCCGTCGCTTTTTGCAACAGCCTCTTACCTTTTCCTATAAATTATTCCTCTGTCTCTGCTGCCTTCACCTCTTTAGCCGAAGATTCAGAATAATTGTTACGCCGGCCGCCCCCTTTATATCCGCCGGAACGCTGCTCGTAACGGCCGTTTCTGTTTCTGTCATAACGGCCTTTCCTATCTCCTGAGGAGGCTTCCTTCTTAAGGGCAATCACTACATGGCGGAATGGATCCTCCCCTTCACTTCTGGTAGTAACATATTTGTCATTCTGAAGAGCTGCGTGAATGATCCTTCTCTCATAAGGATTCATAGGCTCCAGGGCCACAGGACGCTTGGTTCTTTTCACCTTGTAGGCAATATTTTTAGCCAAAGTCTCAAGAGTTTCTTTTCTTCTCTCCCGGTAATTCTCAGTATCCAGTTTTACACGAAGATATCCTTCTGACTCTTTATTTGCAATAAGGCTTACCAGATACTGAAGGGAATCCAGAGTCTGCCCTCTCTTACCAATAAGAATACCCATATCCTCGCCTTCCAGGTTAATGGAAAGTTCCTGTTCCGTCTCATCAAAATTGGCGCTGATGGAAACCTCCATCTTCATAGCCTCGAAAATCTTATTGAGAAAATCTACCGCCCTGTCCTCAACAGGAATATCATCTTCCTTAGCCTTAAGGGCCTTTTTCTCCGGGGAAGCCTTAACCTCCGCCTTAACTTCCACCGCCTTGGAAGTTTCCTCCTCTTCCTTTACCTTTGCACTGATAACAGCCGGCTTTGCTCCGATTCCAAGAAATCCGGAACTGCCTTCACTGATTACTTTATAATCCAGGTTATCGCTGGTTATTTCAAAGGCCACACAGGCTTTTGTGATCGCCTCACTGACAGTTTTGGCACTAAATTCCTTTCTATCCATAGAGAAAACCCCCTTTATTTTTTGCTCTTATCATGCTTCTCATTGTACTTGGAAACCATATTTGCCTTTGATGCCAGACTTCCGGGCTTTGCATCGCTGTTATAGTATTTATTGGATTCTTCAACCAAAGCCTTGGTTTTTGCGATCTTAGCCATCTGTGCACTTTCAGCCTTTACTTCCTTCTCCTCCAGCTTTTTAAGCATCTGATCCACATTTCCTACCTTTGTAGGAGGAAGTCCCTTCTTTGCGCGCTTCTTATTGGTCTTTTCAATGTTCTTCTGAACCAGATCGTCGATATCTACCTTATTAAGATAAGAGTTGATGCCAACCTGCTGTATAATTGTAAACACACTCTGCGCAACCCAGTAGAGCCCGATACCGGATGCAAATGAAAAACAGAAGAATACGGACATCAAGGGCATTGTCACATTCATACTCTTCATCATACCTGCAGCCGGATTGTCGTCGCTGTTAGTCTGAGGCTGATTTGCAGTCATAAGCTTGGTGCTGTACCACTGGCTCAATCCTGCAAATAAGGGAATACATAACGCCGCAATTGCTGTCAACAAAGTAGTTCCATCTACCTTATTAAAAAAGTTAAGAATAACCTGAAGGGGCGTATAAGCAATATTCAGTCCAAAGAAGGTCTGCATATTTTCAATGGCGTCTACAACCCTTACCCCTGTCTCCGTCACTGCCTGTCCAACTTCGGTGAATGCGTTCACAAGAGTATCCCACTGCTGTCCCGTTAATTTATAAAACAAATCAATAACTGTATTGATATTGGTGTAGTCATATTTATCAATTGGCATCTTCTGAGCAGCTGCCAACTCCGCAAAGGACTGGGCCGTCTGATAACCGCTTGGAAGTTTGCTGATAACCGTCTCATAATAACCTCTTACAGACTGAACGTAAGCAGGAATATTATAGATAACCCGATACAAAGCAAAGATAATAGGCATCTGAATCAGAAGAGGCAGACAGCCCCCTGTCATGGAAGTTCCATATTTTTCATAGACGGCCTTAATCTCCGTCTGCATCATCATCGCATACTTCTGATCATTTTCCTTACCCTTGTACTTTTTCTGGATTGCTGAAATCTCCGGCTGCATAACAGCCATCAGCTTGGAAGACTTCTGCTGTTTGATAGTTAGAGGGATCATAAGAACCTTCGTCACAAGTGTAAACAAAATAATGCACAGACCAATATTCTCGATACCAAACAATGTGGTAAACTTGAACAGCTGGTCCATAATCCAACCCAAAATATCCGCAATGGGGCCCAGAATTCCCCCCTGCTTAGTCAACATAATTGCGCTAAAACCGTCCAATATACTATACCTCCTTGTGAGCGCTTCGCCTCTGTCTTTTAAAGCCGCCCCTAATCTACGGAACTGGATCATAACCGCCTTCTGCAAATGGATGACATCTGAGTATCCGCTTACAGGCCAACCATGTACCTTTCAACGCACCATACTTTTTAAGCGCCTCAATGGCGTATTGGGAGCACGTAGGTGTGTAAATACAGTGAGTTCTTATTTTAAGGGGAGACAAAAACTTCTGATATCCCCTTACCAGCATAATCAAGCACTTAGTCATAATCACTTCACTTCGATTCTTTTAAAATGTGATGCAGTCCGCACAGGTGCATATAAGCACCTTCCAAATGTTTGTAATCTGATTCTTTGGCAGCCACTCTGGCCACCACAACGATGTTTAACCCAGTCCTGATTCTATCATTATTCAAACGAAAAATTTCTCTGATCAATCTTGTAATATGATGGCGCACAATGCTGTTGCCCACTTTTTTGCTGACGGATATACCAATGTGATTCACATCTTCCCCATTCTCCGCCACATACATGACCAACAGTTTGTTTGCATAAGAAGTTCCACTTCTGTAAACTACCTGGAACTCGCTGTTTTTTTAATGGAAGGAAATCGCTTCATCCAAACAAAATCTCCTCACTGAAAGGAAGGAATATTTAAGAAAAGAAAAGGCCACATTTGTCTGTGGCCTGCAGTTCTTTTGCTTAAACTTCAAACAATTAAGATGCTAATCTTGCTCTACCTTTAGCTCTTCTGGCAGCAATAACTTTTCTGCCGCCTACAGTTTTCATTCTTGAACGAAATCCATGAACTTTAGCTCTCTGTCTCTTCTTAGGCTGAAATGTCATTTTCATAATCCGGGCACCTCCTATCAAAATTATCTGGCAATGTAGTAACACACATTTAGACTAGTATAATTAAACATCTTCTCAATTATATAGAAGAAATCCGCCTCCGTCAAGCAATTTTTCACGAAAATCCCACAAAAAAGGACAGTCTTTTCCACTGTCCCAATAAAATGTGTGCATTGCAAAATCAGATTACTATATTTAGTATATCAGGGCTGTTTTGCAAACTGCAGCATTACTTTTCCGATCAACGCCACAAGAATTGCAGCCACTATGGCTTCCGGTATTCCCGAAGCTGTAACTGTCACCATAATCAGTCCCCAGACCGCATCAATCCCTACGTTTTTTGCATCTGCATACTGGGATGCAAACAAAATGTAAATACTTCCCATTACGAAAACCGTATTGACCATCGACCCTATAAATCCGGTAATGGGAAGGGCAATCAGCGTGTTAAGCTTTATCTTTTTAAGTAAAATCCAAAGCCACCCTGAAAGCAGGCCAATCATAATTCTGCACCCGATGGAAACCCATACAGCCTTCAGCGCTCCCCCTATTCCCGTCATACTCATAAAAGGGGAAAAGGCAAAGGAAAGCAGGGTAGGCATCATGGTATTGCTGATCATAGAGCAGATACCAAAGGTAGCCCCCAGAATAGAACCTGCCAAAGGCCCTAAAAGAATTGCTCCCAAAATCACAGGAATATGCACCGTTGTCGCCTTAATTACAGGAAGCTGAATCATTCCAAAGGGCGTGTTTGCCAGCAGAATAACAACCGCCATCATAAGTGCAACACTTGCAAGCCAACGAGTGTCTCTTTTTTAGTATTCAATTTTTATCCTCCTTGCTACTGTTCTTACAATAAGATACAATGCAATGCTACATGCCCATTATAAAAAAACATGCCCCCCGTCAATGTTTTTATGAAGTCTGTATATTAGGAATACTTATAGAAGCAAAAACACCAGTTTATCTGTCTTTCTTTTAAAGTTTATATCGATCTGGCTCAGCTCCCCATTCATGCCTGTAATATCTGCTATTGTGTCAGAAAACTGTTTCTCAATACAGCGGTAAAAACTATATCTGAACTGTTCCACAAACCCTGTATAGCCGGATTGGGACAGCAGGGTTTTTTCCATGGCAGTTATGCCGTCAAATACGGAAACCTCCAGATTCCCCCCATTAACAGATACCACAATATCCCTGGCGCCGCGGCCCTGATAACATTTTAAAAGATTAAAAAATTCTTTCCTTATTCTGTCTTCAAGGACGCGCTTATTGCTCAACGTCTCCAGCTGCAGCTTTGAAAGGCCCTCCTCCTTCTTTTTCACCACCTCATCAGCCAGACAATTCAGCCTGTTTTCCAAGACTTCCATATCAATCGGTTTCAAAATATAGTGGTCGATTTTTAGATCCACCACATTTAAAATAATATCTATCATATTGACAGTGGAGGTAACAATAATCTTTACCTCCTGATCCATAGCCCTGATCTGCTTTAACATATCCACACCGCTGAGTGTGGGAAGAATTAAATCACCTATAATGATATCAGGAGACACCTGTTTAAAAACTTCAATCCCCTCCTGCCCGTCCTTCGCCATAAATACTTTTATTCCAAGGCGTTTTAAGAATTGTGCCAGTGCGGCTCTTGTGTCCTCATCATCCTCCACATAGAGAAGTTTAATTTTTTTCAACGAACTCATCTAACCGCCTCCTGATTCATAGGTATTTCTATAAAACACTCCACATCATCCGTCTCAGCATTATTCTTATAACAGATGGAGCCCTGGAAATGCTGTTCAATAATCTGTTTTGTAAGATAAACTCCCATTCCTGTGCCGCCCTTATCCGACTTGGTTGTAAAATAGGGGTCAAAAATACGGCTTAAAACTTCCTTTGACAAAGGCCCGCCTCCGTTTCCCACCATAATATAAACAAGATTTTTTCCCGGTTCCCTCCATGCCTTCACTGTAACCTTTCTGCCTTTAAGGGGAAGTTCTGAAACACAATCACAGCTGTTTCCAAGCAGATTGATCATACACTGGCAAAATTCATTGCAATATCCATTTATAATTAAATCCTCCGGACAATCTATATCCAGCCGGATGGAATGAATTCTTATATTATCTTCCAAAAATCCAACGGCCTTTCTTATTTCCTTCAATATATTAAAATCCGTCATGGACGCATCCGGTTTCAGAAAATTAGAAAAATCATCCATGGTTTCAGAAACCATGCGGATACACTCCTGTATTTTTTTTACTCCCTCCAGAATTTCACCTGAATCTGTCTCTCCTCCCTCCCGGCAGCAATATTTAATATTAGAAAGCGTTATATTTATAAGATTCAGAGGCTGTTTAAACTGATGGGATATATTTCCCACCATCTCCCCACCTTTGCCTGGCGGGATTGGCTCAAAAGCATAATATTTTTGGCCTCGTCCGCTTTTAAAGCATTTCTCACAATTGTGATTGAAAAAATGCATATATAAATGATAATGGCAGTAGCAGTAAATATCATCACAATATAGAAGATGTTCTTCAGATTAAAAAGGGTTCCAATACAACCGACTTTGGCTCAATAATCACAGGCAGCCATCCATTGCTGAAAAATGAAAAAGCCCCTATATATTCCTTTCCCTCGGAATCCACATAGTCAAATGCCGCCGCCTTTTTTTGATTGCTTATAATATCCCGTTTCATTTCTTCCTGAGTAAACGGAAGGTTTTCCTCCTCCACATTGCTTGCAACGTACTGAAAGTTGCTGTCATACAACACAACAATTCCTGCTTCTCCGGCAGAAATATTCTGGAGGGCGCGGATTAAATGATCCACATAAATATCAGCCCCCGCCACCCCAATAAGAATCCCATCATCATCGTATACCGCCCTTCCATAAGTTGAGGTATAAGCCCCCTGGTCATTGTGTAAATCCGGCTCCCATGTATTTCCTGTCCAATAAAAACCATGCTCAATGGTTTTAAAATAATAGTCCACTGCCGGATTGCCTTTTAAAAACCAGGAACCTGCAACCTCCGAAACATCCAGCTTCTCAACCTTATTCTCATCATTCCATACATACCATATTTCCTCTCTGCCTTCATACAGTTCAGGATTAAATGAAAAGAACAACCCTGCCAAATCCGTATTTTCATTTAGAATTTTTTCAATGGTGCGGTCGATAATTTTTCTGCTTTGTTTAAAATCTTCCGAATACTGGGGATAGTCTTTGTATCTGAACAGTTCTCCCGTCTCTGAGGCCAGGTGTTTACAATACTCTCAGAATCAGTCAAAAGCAGATTAAACTCTCTTGTTTTACTGTCCACAGTGCCTATCAGTTTCTCTTTTGCCTCATTTTCATAAATCTGATACCCTACAATAAAAAATACGCCGCTTACCGCCAAAGCAACCATCGCAGAACAAATGGCAATGGAAAGCAGCGCCTTTAAAAATACTTTTTTCATCTCGTCTCCCCTTTTTATCATAGAATACCAAAGGAGCCGCCCAGACAATCTATAAAGTCTGAGCAGCCTCCTCCTATTTTAATCTTATTTCTTTTCAAATACAACCTCGCCATTAAAAATAGTCTGTAAAACAGTTGTATTGTCTATATTAACCGGATTGATTGTAAAAATATCCTGATCCAAAACTAAAAAATCCGCAAATTTACCAACTTCTAGTGATCCTGTCTCGTTTTCCCTGAACATGGAGTAAGCGCCGTTGATGGTGAAGGATCGGACAGCTTCCTCAACGCTAAGTCTTTCATCTGGATCCAGAAGATATAAGGGATCATCCATATCCTCAATATCATTTTCCACCCCGTAGTATTCCGGGTCTGTCAGATTGCGGGTGACCGCTCCCTCAATACCTCTCATAGGCCAGGGATCCGGTGTGGACACCCCATCTGACGCGCTTGCCACCACAGCGTTCGTACTCCAGATGGATTTAACAGGGTACTCATGTTCTGCTCTCTCCTCCCCCAGCACTGCCTTCTCAACCGGCTCCCACCAATCAGGTTCCTTTATATGCCAGAAGGGATTCACTACAGCCACCACTCCCAATTCTTCAAATCGGCCAAAGTCCGCAGGATTTACCACCTGAAGATGTGTGATTCCATTGCGGTAATCCTTATCCCCTAAAGATTTCTGCGCCTTCTCCAGAGCGTCCAATGTCAAAGTAGTGGCCTTATCTCCTATAGAATGTACATGTACCTGAAGTCCCCTCTTCATTGTCTCCTCAAATACAGAGGGAAGGGTTTCCGGATCCCAGTAAAAGCCGCCGTAATTATCATTTCCGTTTTCCAATTTATCGGTATACGGTTCACTTAAATAAGCGGTGGAACCCTCCACTGCCCCATCGGCAAAAAACTTCGCAAAGCTTACGTCAAACAAGGGCGATTTATATTCTTCCCTCTTTTCCGCCAGATAGTCCAGCTGCTCCCCGATGGCTTATCAGGAAATATGGTGAGAGATGCATTGACTCTCAGTTTAAGCTTTCCTTCCTGATCTAATTTATGGATAGCTTCAATGGGATTTGGAGTCACCTCCCCCGACATAGAGGCAATACTTGTATATCCCATCTCATGAAGCTGATCCTGGTATATCTCAACTGCTTCCTCCCACTGCTCCTCCGTATAAGAAGCCTTTGGAATTGATATTCCTTTTATATTCGCTACAGTCCCCCAAAGTTCTCCCGCCTCATCCTTAAAAATATTTCCTGCTTCAGGAACGGTATCCCTGGTAATTCCGGCCAATTCAAATCCCTTTGTATTCATCCACCAGGCATGGCCTCCCACTTCCTGAATAATAATAGGCTTGTCAGGGCATATCTCATCCAGCCACTCACCTTTAGGCCCCTTGGAACTGTTGCCCAGGGCGCTGGAATACCCTCTTCCAAAATATGCATCCATCTCAGGATGGCTGTCCACAAATTCTTTTACAGAAGCCAGAACCTCCTCCACATCTGTGGAATTAGGGGGAGATATGGCATACATTTCCGCCATCAGCGTGCCGGGGGCATGAGTGTGGGCGTCAATTAATCCGGGGATAACCGTCTTTCCTTCCAGATCAATCACTTCCGTATCCTTTCCTATATAAGCTTCTGCCTCCTGGTCCGTTCCAGCAAACAAGATCACCCCATCCTTAACTGCCATAGCGCTTACTATGCGGTCCGCCTCATCAATCGTGTGAATCGAGCCGTTTTTCCACACAGTATCCGCAAGTTTCTCCTGTTCTTCCCCTCTTTCCTGTTCTGACGCCTCCTGTTCTGAATAAATTGACTCCTGTTCCGTCATCTTACTTTGTTCCTCCTGGTTCGTCCCACCGGAACTGCATCCCGCCAGCAGCAAAATTCCTGCAGCTGCCATAATCCCCATTTTCCATCCTCTTTGTCTCATTTTGTCCTCCTAATCACATATTTTGCAATAAAAAAACGCAGATCAATACAAAGATAACCTTGTATTGATCTGCGCTATGCTCGCCTGTGGCATTCATAGAAGCCCATCAATTATATACCCATTCACGTTCGCGTTCAGGCTGTCCTAACCTTGGTTACTACAGCTTCTGTACTTAAGATAACATTTTAAAAAAGGAATGTCAATACTATCCACAGCCTTAAAACGACAAAAATCCTGCCCTTTTGTTAATTTACATAATATTATCCACAAAATGTGGATAAGTTGTGGATAACCATGTGTAATATGCTTCTCTTTTCCCCATACCCTCCCAAAAATCATTGATTTTCAGTATATTTCATTATTGTGAAAAACAAAACTTATTATTTTCCCCTGTTTTGTGGATAAAATGGCTGTCCACAGGCCTTTCACAGAAATTCCACAGACTTCCCACATAGTTATCCACATTTATTTACACTTGTCATTGAAAAAAAATCCACTTTAGTATACAATAGGTTTAGATTGGGCAATTCTGCAATACAGTTTTAGGAGACAAGAAATGATAGAGAAAATCAAAGAAAACTGGGATAATATACTGCTTACTTTAAAAAATGAGCTGGAAATTACCAATATTTCCTACACTACATGGCTGGAGCCTTAAAACCTTACTCCTTCCATAATAATAAAGTAACGATTATTGTACCCGAACAAACCTTTTTATCGTATGTGGAACGAAAATACGGTCCCGTACTTATGGTAATCATATCGGAATTCCTGGGACTGGACTGTGAAGTGGAATTTAAAGTGATACAGCAAATTCAGGAGGAGGAAATGTCCTCAGGTTCTGCGGGAGGTTCCAGGCTCATACAAAAAAATACAGCTTCTATAAGCCCTGACATGATTCAAAGCGCCAATTTAAATGCCAAATATACCTTTGATACCTTTGTGGTAGGCTCCAACAACAACCTGGCCCACGCTGCGGCCCTGGCTGTGGCCGAATCTCCGGGCGAAATTTACAATCCTCTGTTCATATACGGAGGCGTGGGACTTGGCAAAACCCACCTGATGCACGCCATCGCACACTTCATATTAAAGAATAACCCGAAATCCAAGATCCTCTATGTCAGTTCCGAGACATTCACAAATGAGCTGATCGATGCCATCCGTAATAAGAACAACATCACAACTACGGAATTCAGGGAAAAGTACCGCAATAACGATGTTCTTCTCATCGATGATATTCAGTTTATTATAGGTAAGGAAAGTACCCAGGAGGAATTTTTCCATACCTTCAACACATTGTATGAGTCGAAAAACAAAATTATTATATCTTCCGATAAGCCTCCGAAAGAAATTGAAACATTGGAGGAGCGCCTTCGCTCCCGTTTTGAGTGGGGCCTTACAGTAGATATTCAATCCCCTGACTATGAAACACGAATGGCCATTCTCCGCAAAAAAGAGGAAATGGAAGGCTACAACATTGACAATGAAGTAATCAAGTACATTGCCACCAATATTAAATCCAATATCCGTGAGCTGGAAGGGGCCCTTACCAAGATCGTGGCCCTGTCCAGACTGAACAAATGTGACATCACATTGGAGCTGGCAGAGGAGGCGTTAAAGGATATTATATCCCCCAATGCCCACAGGGAAATCACACCTGAACTGATTATTCAGGTGGTTTCCGACCATTTTGGCCTCACTCCCCTGGATATCGCCAGCCAGAAGCGCAATAAAGAAGTAGTTTATCCCAGACAGATCGTCATGTACCTGTGCAGAAACATGATGGCCATTCCTTTGCAGACAGTGGGCAAATACCTTGGAGGAAGAGATCACACCACCATAATCCACGGTTCGGAAAAGATTGCCAATGATCTAAAAAACAACGAGAGCCTGGTAAATACCATCGACATACTTAAGAAAAAAATTAATCCACAATAAACCGTTGAAACCTATGTGGACAGGCTGTTGATAACTCTTATTAATTTAAGTACTTGTGAAGCAACCTTAAGACCTTGTGGATAAACATGAAGTTTTTCTGAGAAAATCCATGATATTTCCACAGAAGCTTCCACATGAGCTTTTCCTTTAACTTAAAGGCCTTAAGACACTTTTGCACATACCCACAGCCCCTACTACGGCTTCTACGGATTTTATTTATTTATATCTTCAAAAATGGAGGTTCCCAACTCCTAATAAGCAGAAAGGAAGTTATCAACATTATGAAGTTAAAATTTCAAAAAGACGCCATTGTAAATGGAATTAATATTGTAATGAAAGCAGTACCTTCCAAGACCACCATGAATATTCTTGAATGCATACTTATCGATGCCAGTACCGGCGAGATCAAACTTACAGGCAATGACATGGAGCTTGGCATTGAGACAAAAGTGGAGGGGGAGATTCTGGAACACGGAAAGATCGCTCTGGACGCTAAACTTTTCTCTGAAATTACCCGCCGTCTTTCCAGTGACAATGCCGCTGTAACCATTGAATCTGACGATAAATTTAATACAACCATCAGCTGCGAAAACTCTGTCTTTCATATTCAGGGCCGTGACGGTGAAGAATTTGCATACCTTCCCTATATAGAGAAGGATAAATATATTTGCCTTTCCCAGTTTACCTTGAAGGAAGTAATTCAGCAGACCATTTTTCCATCTCGCCCAATGACAGCAATAAGATGATGGCCGGTGAGTTGTTTGAGGTTACGGAAAACCAGCTGAAGGTAGTATCTCTGGACGGACACAGGATTTCCATCCGAAAGGTGCGTTTAAAGGATCACTATGAGGACATAAAGGTGATTGTTCCGGGAAAGACCTTAAGTGAGATCAGCAAGATTCTGGGCGGAGACAATGAGAAGGAAGTTCTCATTTATTTCAGCTCCAATCATATATTATTTGAATTTGATAACACCATTGTGGTATCGCGGCTTATAGAGGGCGAATATTTCAGGATCAATCAGATGCTCTCCAGTGATTATGAGACGAAGGTATCTGTGAATAAGAAAGAATTTTTAGACTGTATTGAGAGGGCTACAATACTGATCAGGGAAAATGATAAAAAGCCTTTGATTATCAATGTGGGCGACAACCTGATGGAGCTGAAATTAAACTCCAGCTTCGGCTCTATGAATGCAGAGCTTATGATCCACAAGACCGGCAAGGAGATCATGATCGGATTTAATCCAAAATTTCTCATAGATGCCCTGCGGGCCATTGACGATGAGGAGATCAATATCTACATGATGAATCCCAAGTCTCCCTGCTTTATAAAGGACGACGAGGAAAATTATATCTATCTGATTCTTCCTGTTAATTTCAATGCTGCTACCGTTTAAAACGGAATTTCAGGCAGTTTTTGTACTAGGAAAGGAAAACAATGGAAATAATAAAATTGAGAGACGACTACATCAAGCTGGGTCAGGCCTTAAAGGCCGCCGGCCTGGTGGAATCCGGCGTGGACGCTAAATATGCCATAGAGGACGGTCTTGTTCAGGTGAACGGGGAGACTGCTCTTCAGCGCGGCAAAAACTGGTAGAGGGAGATGTGGTTACCTTTGAGGGAAACACCGTTAAAATCACCAGGTAAAAGGTCCGGGAAAAGAGACAATCCATGATTATAGAATCCATAGAGCTGAAAAATTACCGCAACTATCAAGAACTACATATGGAATTCAATCAGGGAACCAATATTCTATATGGCGACAATGCCCAGGGTAAGACCAATATCTTAGAAGCGGTCTATGTCTGCTGCACTTCCAAGTCCCACAAAAGCGCAAAGGACAGGGATATTATACGCTTTGACCAGGATGAATCCCATATTAAGCTCCAGGTAAGGAAAAACAATGTTCCCTACCGCCTGGATATGCATTTGAAAAAAAATAAGCCTAAAGGAATTGCCATTAACGGGATTCCCATACGAAAGGCAAGTGAGTTGTTCGGAATCGTAAACGTCATATTTTTTCTCCTGAGGATTTAAATATTATTAAAAATGGTCCTTCGGAGCGGAGAAAATTTATCGATATGGAGCTGTGCCAGCTGAATAAGCTGTATGTCCATTCATTGGTACAGTATAATAAAGTTTTACTTCAAAGAAATAAGCTTTTAAAAGAACTTATATTCCGTCCTGAATATGAGGAAACCCTGGATGTGTGGGATATGCAGCTGGTCACCTACGGCCGGGAGGTGATTCGGTTCCGCAGAGATTTTATCTGCCGGTTAAACGGTATTATACATGAAATACATGAAAAGCTCTCAGGCAGTAGGGAAGATATCGCCATCTCCTATGAACCCTGCATCAGGGAGGAGGAGTTTGAGGAGATTCTCAAAAAGAACCGAGCTCAGGACATGAAACAGAAAACTACCCTGGCCGGTCCCCACAGAGATGATATAAGTTTTATGGTCAACGGAGTAGACATCCGAAGATACGGTTCCCAGGGCCAGCAGCGGACAGCCGCCCTGTCTCTGAAGCTTTCGGAGCTGGAGCTGGTAAAGGAATTAATTCATGATTCTCCTATCCTTCTTCTGGATGATGTACTTTCAGAGCTGGACGGCAGCAGGCAGAACCATCTTCTGTCGGCCATACAGAATATACAGACACTGATCACCTGTACAGGATTAGATGATTTTGTAAATAACCGGTTTCAGATAGATAAGATATTTAAAGTTATCGAGGGAACGGTTGTAAATGAGAATTAATCATATATGTTACCCGAAAAGAAAGGAAGATATGAAACATGGGAGAGCAATACGGAGCAGATCAAATTCAGATATTGGAGGGACTGGAAGCAGTCAGGAAAAGACCTGGCATGTATATCGGCAGCACATCTGCCAGAGGGCTTCACCATCTGGTATATGAGATTGTAGATAATGCAGTGGACGAGGCGTTGGCGGGATATTGTGATTCCATCGATGTAACCATAAATGAAGATAATTCCATTACAGTCATCGATGACGGCCGGGGAATTCCGGTAGGTATTCAGAAAAAAGCAGGCATCCCTGCAGTTGAGGTAGTATTTACCATTCTTCATGCAGGAGGAAAGTTTGGAAACGGAGGCTACAAGGTATCCGGCGGACTTCACGGCGTGGGCGCTTCCGTTGTAAATGCATTGTCGGAATGGCTGGAGGTACAGGTTTATATTGATGGAAAAATTTACCAGCAAAGATATGAAAAAGGCAAGGTAATGTATCCGTTAAAGGTTGTGGGATCCTGTGAAGCGCATGAACATGGGACAAAAGTAACCTTCCTGCCTGATAAGGATATCTTTGAAGAAACTGAATTTGATTATGATACTTTGAAAATCCGCCTGAGGGAGACTGCTTTCCTCACTAAGAATTTAAAAATTATTCTCAGAGACAACAGGGAAGAAAAAAAGGAGAAAACCTTCCACTATGAGGGGGGAATAAAGGAATTTATCGCCTATCTGAATAAGGGTAAGACTCCTCTGTATAACAATATCATTTACTGTGAAGGAAGCAAAGAAGGGGTTTATGTGGAAGTATCCATGCAGCACAATGATTCCTACACAGAAAATATTTATACATTTGTCAATAATATTAATACTCCTGAAGGGGGAACCCATCTGACCGGTTTTAAAAATGCCCTTACAAAAACGTTTAACGATTATGCAAGAAAGAATAAATTGTTAAAAGAAAATGAGGACAGTTTATCCGGCGAAGATATACGTGAAGGACTGACTGCTATCATAAGCGTCAAGATTGAGGATCCTCAATTTGAGGGCCAGACCAAGCAAAAGCTGGGCAACAGCGAGGCCCGTACTGCTGTTGACAATATTGTAAGCGATCAGCTGACCTATTTTCTGGAGCAGAACCCGGCGGTGGCTAAATCCATGTGTGAGAAATCAATCCTGCGCAGAGAGCCCGGGCTGCAGCCAGAAAAGCCCGGGATTTGACACGCCGTAAATCAGCCCTGGACGGTATGGCCCTTCCTGGAAAATTGGCCGACTGTTCAGATAAGAATCCAGAAAATTGCGAGATCTACATTGTAGAGGGAGATTCTGCCGGCGGTTCTGCAAAGACCGCCCGTTCAAGGGCCACTCAGGCCATCCTGCCTTTGAGAGGCAAGATATTGAATGTAGAAAAAGCCAGAATGGATAAGATATATGCAAATGCGGAGATCAAAGCTATGATAACCGCTTTTGGTACGGGAATTCACGAGGACTTTGATATTTCTAAACTCCGTTACCACAAGATCATCATTATGACCGATGCGGATGTGGACGGCGCTCATATCAGTACCCTGCTCCTGACCTTTCTTTACAGGTTTATGCCGGAGTTGATTAAGCAGGGGTATGTGTACCTGGCTCAGCCCCCTCTCTTTAAGCTGGAGAAAAATAAAAAAGTGTGGTATGCCTACAGCGACGAGGAGTTAAATTCGATCCTGGCTGAGGTTGGCCGTGATACCAACAACAAAATTCAGCGTTATAAGGGGTTGGGAGAGATGGATGCGGAACAGCTCTGGGAGACTACCATGGATCCGGAGCGGAGAATTCTGCTTCGGGTTACGATGGATGAGGAAACCACTTCTGAGGTGGATTTGACCTTTACCACACTGATGGGAGATCAGGTGGAACCCAGAAGGGAATTCATCGAAGCCAACGCCAAGAAGGTACAGAATCTGGATATCTAACCGGCGCTGTGTTTCAGACGCGGCGCCCGGTCCGCTCCGGCGGTTAGATTGCAAACATAAAGGAGATAGAATATGGAACCAAATGTATTTGACAAGGTTCATGAAGTGGATTTGAAAAAGACGATGGAACAGTCTTATATCGATTATGCCATGAGCGTAATCAGCGCCAGGGCGCTTCCTGATGTAAGAGACGGTTTAAAACCTGTACAGAGGCGTGTCCTGTATTCCATGATAGAGCTGAACAACGGTCCTGACAAACCGCACCGTAAATGTGCCCGTATCGTCGGTGATACCATGGGTAAATACCATCCTCACGGGGACAGTTCCATCTATGGGGCATTGGTTAATATGGCACAGGAATGGTCTACCCGGTATCCTCTGGTAGACGGACACGGAAACTTTGGTTCTGTGGACGGCGACGGAGCTGCTGCCATGCGTTATACGGAAGCGCGTCTGAGCAAGATTTCCATGGAAATGCTGGCGGATATTAACAAAGACACAGTTAACTTTGTTCCAAACTTTGATGAGACGGAGCGGGAACCGGTGTTCTTCCCTCCAGATATCCTAACCTTCTGGTAAACGGTACTTCCGGAATTGCCGTAGGCATGGCTACCAATATACCGCCTCACAACTTAAAAGAAATCATTCATGCAGTAGTAAAGATGATCAATAACCGGGTGGATGAGGATCGGGAAACTTCCATTGAGGAATTGATGGAGGTTGTAAAGGGACCGGATTTTCCGACAGGAGCAACCATACTTGGCCGGAGGGGAATCGAGGAGGCTTATCGCACAGGCCGGGCAAAGATAAAAGTACGGGCAGTGACCAATATAGAGACGATGGCTAACGGTAAGTCCCGGATTATTGTTACGGAACTTCCCTATATGGTCAATAAGGCCCGCCTTATTGAAAAGATTGCAGATCTGGTAAAGGATAAGAAGATCGACGGAATTACTTACATCGGAGACGAGTCCAACCGGGAAGGCATGAGGATCAATATTGAACTGCGCAGGGATGTAAACGCCAATGTGATTTTAAATCAGCTTTTTAAACATACACAGCTTCAGGATACCTTCGGTGTGATTATGCTGGCTCTGGTTAACAATGAGCCCAAGGTATTAAATCTTCATCAGATGCTGGCTCAGTACTTGAAGCATCAGGAAGAAGTGGTAAGAAGAAGAATCCAGTACGATTTGAACAAGGCAGAAGAAAGGGCCCATATTTTACAAGGTCTGTTAATTGCCCTGGACAATATCGACGAAGTAATACGGATTATCCGGGGATCCGCCAATGTGGCGGACGCCAAGAACCAGTTGATGGAGCGTTTCGGTTTATCCGATGTACAGTCTCAGGCTATTGTAGACATGAGGCTCAGGGCCCTCACCGGTTTGGAGCGGGAAAAGCTGGAAAATGAATTTAAAGAGCTTCAGGCTAAGATTGCAGAGTTAAAGGCTATTCTTGCAGATGAGAAAAAGCTTTTAAATGTTATAAAAGAAGAAATTATGATTATCTCGGACAAGTACGGCGACGACCGCCGCACTGCCATTGGCTATGACGATGACGTGTCTATGGAAGATTTGATTGCTGATGAGGATACCATCGTTGCAATGACCCATTTAGGCTACATTAAGCGCATGGATGTAGATAACTTTAAGAGCCAGAACAGGGGCGGCAAGGGCATCAAGGGAATGCAGACCATAGAGGAGGATTATATAGAGGATCTTCTTATGACTACAAACCACCACTATATGATGTTCTTTACCAACAAGGGACGCGTATACCGCTTAAAGGCATATGAGATTCCTGAGGCAGGCCGTACTGCCAGGGGAACTGCTATTATCAATCTTCTTCAGCTGCAGCCTGATGAAAAGATAACGGCTATTATTCCCATGCGTGAATACAATGAAGACAAGTATCTCTTTATGGCAACCAAGAACGGCATGGTCAAGAAAACTCCTATGGTGGAATATGAACATGTCCGCAAAAATGGTCTTCAGGCGATTGTTCTGAGAGAAGATGATGAACTTATAGAAGTAAAGGCTACTGATAATACACAGGATATATTCCTTGTTACAAGAAAGGGAATGTGCATCCGGTTTAACGAGAAGGATGTAAGAGTCACAGGCCGCGTCTCTATGGGTGTTATTGGAATGAGGTTTGAGGCGGATGATGAGATTATCGGTATGCAGATGGAAAGCCAGGGGGAGAGCCTTCTGGTTGTATCTGAAAACGGTATGGGAAAACGTACTCTGATTACTGAATTTAATGCACAGAACAGGGGCGGAAAGGGTGTTATCTGCTATAAATGTACAGATAAGACAGGACAGCTGGTAGGAGCCAAGCTTGTTAATGATGATCGTGAAGTTATGCTTATAACCACAGAAGGTATTATTATCCGTATGTTTGTAGATGATATATCCATTATCGGGCGGAATACCTCAGGCGTTAAGGTGATGAATATTGACCATGATTCAGATATCAAGGTGGCAAGCCTTGCAAAAGTTCGTGAAAGCGTAACCAAGGACAGCAATGTATTTGATGAAGAATATTATGAAGAAGAAAGCGGAGAATCAGAGGAACAGCCGGATGCTGTAGAATCAGAGGAGCCGTAAAACGTGAATTAACAGGTAAAGAGAAGGCTGTCTTATGGGACAGCCTTTTCATGCAAAATGGAGGTATAAAGACGTGAGAGAATTGCAGGCCGCCCGGATTACGGAAGCGGTAAAGGATATGTGTATCGAAGCCAATTACAGATTGTCTCCAGATATGCTTAAGGTATTCTCTGATGGGGTACGGAATGAGGAATCGCCTCTGGGCTGCCAGGTGTTAAAACAGCTGGAGGAGAATTTAAAGATAGCAGATGAGGATAGAATTCCTATCTGCCAGGATACTGGTATGGCGGTGGTTTTTATAAAAGCAGGGCAGGAAGTACATATAACAGGGGGAAGCATCACTTCTGCTGTAAACGAAGGAGTACGTCAGGGATATGAGGAGGGATATCTCCGCAAATCTGTAGTGGGAGATCCCATTGAACGGATCAATACAAAGGATAATACGCCTGCAGTAATTCACTACGAGCTTGTGGAAGGAGATAAGGTGGAAATCACCGTAGCTCCCAAAGGCTTTGGCAGTGAAAACATGAGCCGTGTATTTATGCTTAAACCTGCAGACGGGCTGGAAGGAGTAAAAAACGCCATCCTGACTGCTGTTAAGGACGCCGGTCCCAACGCATGTCCTCCTATGGTAATCGGTGTGGGCATTGGAGGTACCTTTGAGAAATGTGCACAGATGGCAAAGCACGCACTTACAAGAAATATAGAGGAAAAACCGGAAAAGAAGTGGGTCCGTGAGCTTGAGGAGGAGATGCTGAAGAAAATTAACAGTCTGGGAATCGGCCCCGGGGGCTTAGGAGGAAGGATCACCGCCCTGGCGGTAAATGTTGAAACCTTTGCCACTCACATAGCGGGTCTTCCTGTGGCCGTAAATATATGCTGTCATGTAAACCGCCATGCTCACAGAGTGATATAGAAGGAGGGAGGTGTAAGATGAACATACATTTAAATGTGCCAATGACAAAGGAAGCTGCATCGTCCCTGGCTGCCGGTGATTATGTATATCTCACAGGAACGATCTATACAGCCAGGGACGCAGCTCACAAGAGAATGGATGAGACTTTGGACAGGGGAGAGGAACTTCCCTTTGAAATAAAGGGAAATATTATTTATTACATGGGGCCTTCTCCTGCAAGAGAGGGCAGACCTATCGGTTCTGCAGGACCTACCACAGCCAGCCGCATGGATAAATACACTCCCCGTCTGCTGGATATGGGGATGGGAGCCATGATTGGAAAAGGAAAGAGAAGTCAGGAAGTGTCTGAGGCTATAGTCCGAAACAAATCGTTCTATTTTGCTGCAGTGGGCGGAGCAGGCGCCATTCTGTCAAAATGTATCCTTTTCTCTGAGGTAATTGCATATGAGGATTTAGGGACAGAAGCAATAAGAAAACTGGAAATAAAGGATTTTCCTGTCATAGTAGTAATGGATTCCAAGGGGAATAATCTTTATGACACTGCAGTAAAGAAATATTGTACATTATAAAACCGGAAAAAGGTAATAGAGAAAGAAGGGCATATGAATCGTATTATATATATGGTATTTATGAACCTGTTTCACGCTCCTGTATGGCTTTTTACCATTGGCCGCTTTGGCAGAGAGGAAGATACTCACACTCCGCAGGAGCGGTATGATTATATTGCAAAAATGGTGCGGCGGATTATAAAAAGGGGAAGGGTAACCATAACTGCAACAGGCACAGAACATATACCGGAGAACAGCGGATTTATACTCTTTCCGAACCATCAGGGGCTATTTGACATGCTGGCCCTGTTTTCCACCTGTCCTAAACCTCTGTCTGTGGTAATAAAGAAGGAAGCTGCCGGCTGGATACTAGTAAAGCAGGTTCTGGCTGCAACCAGAAGTCTTTCCATGGACAGAAAAGATATAAAAGATCAGGTGAGGATCATAGGCGAGGTAACAAAACGGGTTAAAGAGGGTTGCAACTTTGTTATTTTTCCTGAAGGACACCGCAGCAGAAATGGGAACGAAATTCTGGATTTCAAAAGCGGCACCTTCAAGAGTGCGGTAAAAGCGGGATGTCCCATAGTCCCTGTGGCGCTGATAAATTCGTTCAGGCCTTTTGATATCAGCTCCCTAAAGCAGGAACATGTGGAAGTTCATTATTTAGAGCCTATTTATCCGGAACAATATATGGGAATGAAATCTTCAGAAATAGCACATATTGTACATGACAGAATACAGGAAGAAATAAATAAAAATGTCTGCAATAATCCCTTGACAATGTAAATTCTTTCTAGTATAATGGTCAATGCGTCTGAGAACAAGCATGTCAAAAGAAGCAATCATATGGAAAATATGAATTCGGAGAAATACTCAAGAGGCCGAAGAGGCGCCCCTGCTAAGGGTGTAGGTCGGGAAACCGGCGCGAGGGTTCAAATCCCTCTTTCTCCGTTCCCTTTTCCAAATGATTATTTTTTTACTGTTTTCTCCTTGAGATACAGAATTAATCAAAAAGTTGTTGACAATCAGAAACGACTGTGGTACGATTAATACCCGCTGGATAAAAACCGGCGGACAATTTGTGAGAGGGATTATGTCCCTGGAAAACAAAATTAAAAAAAATGATTAAAAGTTGTTGACAAACAGAAGCAGCTGTGATAAGATAT
>BBZN01000048.1 GCA_001304855.1 Clostridia bacterium UC5.1-1D2 | reverse complement strand
ACTATGTCAACCTTTCATCCGACAGGATTCTGCCGTCCTCCAGCCTGATGATCCGTTCTGCCTGCAGGGCAATATCCGGATCGTGGGTAATGAGCATGAGCGTCTGCCCGTAGGTTTTATTGGAGTATTTAAGCAGCTCTATGATTTCCTGGCTGTTTTTGATGTCCAGATTTCCCGTAGGTTCATCAGCCAGTACCAGAGCAGGGGCATTGATCAGGCCCTGCCGATGGAAACGCGCTGCTGCTGTCCTCCGGAGAGTTCAGCGGGCAGATGTCCCCGCCTGTCTTCCAATCCCAAAATCTTTATGAGGCCGTTGAGCCTGCCCTCGTTCACCTTCTGCCATCCAGCCTGAGGGGAAGGGTGATATTGTCCACTACGTCAAGCACAGGTATAAGATTGTAAAATTGGTAGATTAATCCTACCTGCCTGCGCCTGAACACTGCAAGTTCCTCTTTGTTTTTTGTATACACATCTTTTCCATCTACAAAGATTTTACCGGACGAGGGCGTATCAACCCCTCCTATGAGGTGCATAAGTGTAGATTTTCCTGAGCCGGATTGACCTACTACAGCCACAAATTCTCCCTTCTGAACCGTGAAGGACACATGATCCAGGGCTTTCACCTGGCTGACGCCCTTGCCGTATACTTTGCAAAGCTCTTCCACTCTCAAAATCTCCATAATTGACTCCTGCCTTCCAAATAATATCCCAGGGGCGGGAATTAATGTTCAAACACGCCCTAATCTCTGACTATATACAGTATAGCATAGTCCCAATGACAGCTCCGTGACTTCTTTATTACAAAATTGTCATTTTACAGAGAAACACCCCGCAGTTTTCTGCGGAGTGTTTCTCCTATGATACAGCGCGATTCTTAAACATCGGATATCCATCTCGTTTCATGTGCCGGTTGTAATGTCAGGGCGCGTTTGAACATCGCGTTCCATCAGCCATGGAAGCGCCTTTATAAAAGCGGATGTTAAATTCCGCCCCCCGGGCCCTGTTTTTTGCCGTCACCCTTCCGTTTTGCCCACTGATAATCATGCGGGACAGGGCCAGCCCAATTCCCACATTTTGTCCGTCTTCCTCTTTTCCTTTATAAAACCGGTCGAAAAGATGGGGCAGATCTTCCGGACGAATTCCCTCCCCCGTATCTGCAATCACTATCTCTGTATAAAGAGGATTCTCCCTCCCCAGAATATGCAGCCTGCCTCCAAAGGGCGTGTGCTCCCCGCAGTTCTTGATAATATTTCCCACAGCCTCGGCGGACCACAAAAGGTCGCCTCTGTATGAGGCATTCTCTTCTACGTCTATATCACATTCAATGCCGTTTAAATCCAGCATCACCTCCAAAGGCTCCAGAGCCTTCCCAATAACATGGGCCACTCTCACCGTCTCCTTTTTAAAGGCGACGGTTCCTGACTCCAGTCTGGCAATCTTTAAAAGAGAAGCAATAAGCCATTCCATTCTGGACACAAGGCTGCAGGCTTCGCATGCATACTCCCGGCGGTCAGATAGCTCTGTCTCCTCCCGCCCCAGCCTTGGAAGGATCAGCCGGAGGGAGGTGAGGGGGGTCCGAAGCTGATGGGATATATCGGCCAGGGAACCGCTCAGATACGCCTTGTCCCTTTCCAGATTTTCCGCCTGCTCTCTCAGTCTCAGGGTCATTTTATAGATCTCGCTGGTTAGAAGAGCCAGCTCTCCCTCCTTATCCGGCACAAAATCCATCCCTACCTCTCCATGGAGGATCCGGTCCAGATGAGCGCTCAACTCAGACAGGACGTCATACCGTCTTTTTGTAAACCAGAGAAACCAGGCTCCGCTTACCATGGAGACAGCCAGAATACATACAGAAAGATATAGATAAAAAAGGCCGAAGCCCCTGCTGCCAGAACCGTAAAAAGCAGATAACCGCCTATGAGTTTTTTATCTCCGGATTTCTCAAAAATCTCATATCAGTCACCTGCCTTATATCCCAGTCCCCGGACTGTTTTTATAATAACCGGATTCTCCGGTTCCGCCTCTATTTTATCTCTCAGGCGTTTAATATACACCGTCAGCGTATTATCATTTACAAATTCTCCTGCAATGTCCCAAATCTCCTCCAGCAGCCTTCCTCTGGACAGCACCTCTCCCCTGTGATTTAAAAATACCAGCAAAAGCCTGTATTCCAGGGCAGAGAGAAAGATTTCCCTCCCGTCCCTGGTTACTTCGGCCTTTGCCATGTCCACCTTTATTCCCGACAGCCAGCAGACAGAAGACCCTTTCCCGTACCTCCTCAGAGCATTTTTAATACGGGATATGAGCTCCAGCGGCCGGAAGGGCTTTACAATATAATCGTCTGCTCCCAGGTCAAAACCGGTTACAGCGCTTGCCTCATCTCCTGTGGCCGTGAGGAAAATCACCGGTATCTCTTTTATCCGCTTCATTGCAGTGCAGAGAGAGTACCCGTTCCCGTCGGGAAGAGTTATGTCCAGCAGAACCAAATCAAAGGCCTCCCGCCGGAACGCGCCAAGAGCAGCCGCCCTGGAACATTCGGCTCTTACAGAAAACCCCTCCTCCTTTAGAAGGATCGATAGGTGCTTTATAATCTCTCTGTCATCCTCTACAATTAAAATCCTGCTCATTCCTGTTCCTTCTAATCCGGCCGCACATCAAATCATGTCAGTTCCCGTTATTTCGGTTCTTCATCAAAAGCCCGATGATAACGCCTCCCATGCCCAGCAGCGCCACCTGCAGTACAATCACTGCGCCGATTCCGGCAAGAACCACAACTCCCACAGTCAGCATCGCTTTATCCTGGGTCCTCTGCCCCGCCTCATCTGTTCCGGCCCCGTAAAGTTCCTCATCTCCAGCATAATCCTGATCTCCCAGGCCGTAATATTCCCTTACTTCATTTGCCAGTTCAGCTACCTGATCCTCGTCAAAAATATCTCTCAGCCCCCACCTGGCGGCAGTTTCCCTGTAAGGAATGTCCATTCCGCCTTTTAAAATACCCATGTAGGTGTTCACTGCGCTTTCCATATCTTCCTGGGAAAGAGTCCACAGGTCCAGCACCGTGAGGGAGGCTGTTCCGTAACCGACATAGTACATCGGATCGTAGAAAATATGAGGCACTTCCACCCAGTCATAGCACACATCGTCATATACATTGTAATACCAGCCTTCATAGGAATCCTGTATCTCCTTGAATTTGCGGTTTAAATCCTCCAGCTCCACATCCGGGTTTCCGTAGAGCGTTTCTTCAAACTCATTGAACATGCAGGCGCTTATTATATTGTAAAACATGTCCGTCACCGTCTCGTAGGCATAGGCCTCCGCCCCCTCTCCCGCCACCTCCTGAGCGTAATTGGCAACCAGCATCTCCAGTCCCATAGACTGGATCTCCATGACATCCACCCCGAAGGAGCTGTAAAGCTCCGGCACCGTATCAAAATAGTATGCGCTGAAATGGCCGAACTCGTGAATAACAGTCTGGTAATCCCGGAAGGTATTCTCACGGTTTACAAAGATATAACCGTCCCCGTAGGATGCAAGTCTCACCGTATAGTTTGTCTCCACCCTGTCCATTCCCGGTTCCTCCGCCTGGATATCATAAAGCTCATTCTCCCTCATATACCGGAAAATGTCCCCCAGTTCTACGCTCAGCCTGCTGATTCCCGCACCGGCCCCATTCAGAAGTTCCTCTGTGGAACGGTTCTCAAGCTTGTCCAGCTCGTCATAAGAGCCGTAGTCGATATCTGCATACCACAGATCGTCATAGAGAGGCACGATCTCCCTCTTACCGCCTCGCACAGGCTGACGCATCCTGCAGTGTATAGTCGCGGCCATACCGCACCTCATAGACGTACTCACTGTAACTGTCGTAGCCGTAGAGATTTGCTATTTTTCTGCGCACATCCGCCAGTTCCAGAAGGCAGCCGCCCAAAATCCGGTTTCGTTCTCTGCTCAGGGCTTCCTGTATGTTCCCATAAGTATCGGAAGTGAGGGAATCGTCCACCTCCATCCTGTCATAAGTCCATGTCTCTCCCTCTATATCCACACTTGTCTCTGACAAGGCCAGCGTCTCGTACTTCCGTATGAGCCGGTCCTCCTCCTTCATGAGCTCCAGCTCCTCCTCTGTGTATGGCTCATAATATTTCACCATAGGAACCAGGTCCTCCCCCATTTTCCCGCTGAGAACAGAGCTGTAGGAAGAATTCAGCCCTTTTTGAAAGGAATAAATAATCGCTTCCGACATTTCCATATACAGATCTGTGGTATAGGCCTGCTCCTCCGCCGCCGCCGGGTCCGAAATATTCCTGTCGTAAGCGATCTGAGCCATATAGGACAGCGTGGACAAACGGTCATATTCACTTAAAAGAACCTGGTAGAGGCGGAGCACTTCCTCCTCCTGCCCCTTCTTCTGGCAGGCCGCCTCAAACTCTGATATGGCCTGTTTTATTACAGCCGGATCGTACCGTTCATAGATTCGCTGGGAATAGGGTACAGATTCCGGTTTTGTTCCATCAGACAGAGCCTCTCCCAAAGCGGCAGAGTACGTCCCTGAACTCCGCCGGTAAGACCCTCCGTAGGAAGTAACCGATATTGTCATCATGATCGCCACTGTAACGGCGCTCAGACGCTTTAGAACCATTCTCACGTCTCTCTTCCTCATGGCTGCTTCCTCCTCGTTATGAGCACTTAGCGGACGTCCTTTGGCCGCTTACGTGCGATACATGTCCCTCCTCTTAGTGAGGTCTTTCACGAACTCAGAGGAGGGACTCGTTATGAGCACTTAGCGGGCGTCCTTTGGCCGCTTACGTGCGATACATGTCCCTCCTCTTAGTGAGGTCTTTCACGAACTTAGAGGAGGGACTCCCCTACCATCAGTATACCATGTACTATCTTTATTTGTCACCGGGGGTAAGCTCAGGAAGGAGAAAATAATTGTTATCCCTGTCCGAATCTGCAATCATGGCATCCAGCTCCCGCAGGAGATAGCTGTCCGGCATATTGCGCTGCCAGAACCTGTATCCTCTGGAATTCCTGACACCCTTTGCATCAATTTCCCGGCCTGCATAGTAGTCCATATAGACTGCAGCATAGACCGCAGACATGGACGCTTCAACATCCTCCCCCAGGTTTCTTATGATTCCCCGGATCTGGCTGCTGATCAGGCTTTGAAGATAGCGGTAAGACCACTCCTCAAAATCCAGAAGTTCCCAACTGTCCCTCCCTGTCCGCTTGGCCCAGGCCGACACATCCACTGCCTGGGTTTCATAGGACAGGCTTCCGTCCTCCTCCCACACCAGCCGCCCGTACTGACAGGGCGGAATACTCAGAGCGTCTGTAATTATCTCCTGTATTCCATAGTCCCCGTCCGGCACTCCGGGCTCGCTCTTGTATTTGCGGATGCGCTGTACATGGAGATGACCGCTGACAAAGAGAGGCACCTCGTAATACTGCATCAGGCCGATTACCTCCTGATTATTCTCCATCACACACTGGGTGGTATACATCCTGCTCTGAGCGAGCAGGTTATGATGAGCCACAGGAAGGACGTAGATCCCATTCTCCCTGGCTTTTTCCAATTGTTCCCAGGCCCAGGCGATAGTCTCCTCCTTCAGTCTTCCCTCCACCAGATTTTCCGGCTCATACTGGCAGGAATCCAGCATCAGCAGCCAGTTCCGCTCATCCAGCTCATAGACATAACTCAGGGAGCTCTCATCCTACTGAGAGCCTGGTCATAACCATATTCCCGGTATATGTCATAGAACTCTCCCGGCGTAACAGAAGGCGTCTGTTCCTTCTCCTCCCCAAAGTATACCGCGGCGTGGGTATTATTGATATCATGATTTCCCGGAATAACCAGCACCTGTATTCCTGCATCCATGACTCTCTTTAACCTGGCGGCCAGCTCCTCATGGTTCATCTTTTCCCCATTCATAGTGATGTCTCCGCTGAGAACCAGAGCGGAGGGCCTCTCCTCAATGACCTCATCTATAAACGCTTCCAGAAGCTCCGGCAGATACTGCACCACCTTCCCGTCGCCCCGCTCCACAAAAAGCTGAAACGCCTTGCCCCCATCCCAGCCTGAAGCGCTTTGGTAATGGAGGTCCGTCGCCAGTATTACCTTGGGAGGGACATAGGGCTCCATCGTATCCTCAGGGGGAGACCAGATGCCGGGGAACTCTTTCCCCCAGCCCTTATACCCCTTTTCCCTGACAATCTCCTCCTTTTCCTCTGCCTGGGAACCGGTGGCTGCCGGAATATATCCTTCCGTCTCATCCGGTGCGCCCTTCCCTCCACCCCCGCCTGACTCTTCTTCCTGGCTGGCAGAGCTGGTCCAGGCAGTATCCGGGCTTCCCGTCTTAATCACTTTGTTCATAAAATATAGTACCCCGAGGCACGCCATAAATACCATGGCGTACATCAGGCACTAATTAGTCTGGTCTTTCTCTCCATCCGGTCAGCTCTTTCTATACGATGTGTTAAATAATGCCTAACTCCTTCATTGCATAGGCGATGCCGTCATCCTCCACGTCCTTTGTCTCAAAGGTGGCGTAGGGCTCCAGCACAGCGTCGTGCCGGCCCATAAGAATGCAGTTGGTGGCATACCTGAACATTTCCAAATCATTGCTGCTGTCTCCAAAGACGTAGGTATCATCTAAGGAAATTCCATAATGCTTCAACACTAAATCCATGGCCGTAGCCTTGGAATGCCCTCTGGGAACACACTCGTAAAAACCGCTTCCCCGGTCAATTATATCAAAATCCTTCAGCCGTCCAAAAAGCTCCTTACACCGGCTCCGGCTGTCTGAACCCAGGTATATCTTGTCGAAATCGTAGCAATCGTCCTCCCAGTCATATTCCAGTGCACTGCCCGATTCCCTCACTGCGTTCTTCAATGCTTCAACCTGAGGAATTCTGGAAACCGTTCTGTGAAAATAACACCCCTCAATGGCCTCCAATGCTCCGTCCAGTCCGCATTCGTCAATATCTCTCTTTACCTGAATCCCCCGCTCACGCGGAATACGGTGGCAGTAAATTACTCTGCCCTCCACCACAATGTAAGTGCCGCAGCCGCAAAGATAGCCGTCTGCCTCCACCTCGGCCCGTATCTCCTTCAAGTGCCCGTAAACTCTTCCGGAATTGATGAAAACCAGGTGTCCCCGCTTTCTGGCCTCCTTAAGAGCCTCCTTTGCACTATCAGGCACTTTTCCCGTTTTTTCAGACAGGAGCGTTCCGTCAATATCAAAAAACAATGCTTTCGTTCGTTTACTCATCATCTCTGAACACAATACTCTGCGTCTCCTCGTCCATACTCTCTACAATCGCCAGAGACTCCAGACGGATTCCCTCCGCCCGAAGTAAGTCTCCGCCTACCTGAAATCCCTTCTCTATTACAATGCCGGCGCCCACCAGTTCCGCGCCCGAATCTCTGACCAGGGCGGCCAGTCCTTCCAGGGCCTTGCCGTTTGCCAGAAAATCATCTATCAGCAGCACTTTATCTCCGGGGCCCATAAATTCCTTGGACACAATAATGTCATAGACGCGCCCATGGGTAAAGGATTCGACCTTGGTGGTGTACACCTCGCCTGCAATATTCTTGGTCTGGGTTTTCTTGGCGAACACTACAGGAACATCAAAATACTGGGCTACAATACATGCAATTCCGATCCCCGACGCCTCAATCGTGAGAATCTTCGTCACCTGGGCATCGGCAAATCTCCGCTTAAATTCTTTGCCAATCTCTCCAAACAGCCCGATATCCATCTGATGGTTTAAAAAGCTGTCCACCTTCAGTACGTTTCCGGCCTTAATTTTGCCGTCCTTACGTATTCTGTCCTTTAAAATCTGCATGTACCACCCCTCCATATTCTCCTGTTAATTATTCAGCTTTTGTAGTTTCTGCTGCAGATGTCTCCGCCCCTGTCTCCTCAGGAGCCGGCTCAGCGGACTGGGAGCCTGCGGCCTCGTTGTCCGCATTATCGGCCAAAAACTTCATAACCTTATAGTGAGGGCCATCTCGTCGAAGGCCTCCTGGCCGTATGCATTTACCACTGTTTCAACCGTCTGGCCGTTGGTCTGTGCAAACGCCTCGCGGTCCGCATCCTCCAGCGCCATCCCTTCGTTAGAAGCGATGGTATTGAGCACAAGCTGGTTCCTCATATCATCCTCCACGGTGGCGTAGATAGATTCCTTTAATCCGCCTTCGTCCATTCCGTTGGCCTGGGCGAGGCCTGCCAAAGTGCCGCCCTGCAGCTTTGCCTGCTGGGTATACTGATCCACCCTCGTATTATAACGCTTGGAAACCGTGTTCTTGTTAAGCTTAAACTTGGAGCCTTCCAATACCTTCTGGAGCACATCCTGCTGAATAGCCAGATCATACGACTGCATCTTCTGGTTCAGAAGATCCTGGCGGATACTGTCCTTATACTCATCTACCGTCTTATATTCAGAAACGCTCTGAACAAAGGCGTCATTGAGTTCTGCGTCCTCTTTTACCTTAACTGCATTTACAGTGACCTGAAATACAACCTGCTGGCCTGCCAATGCCTGCTCATAGTAATCCTCCGGGAACGTCAGGTTCAGTTCTTTTTTGTCACCGGCCTTTGCGCCCACCAGTCCGTCCTCAAATCCGTCAATAAATCCTCCTGAGCCCAGGGTGAGGTCTGTATTCTCATCCTTGCCTCCTGCAAATTCCACACCGTCCTGGGTGCCTACGTAATCGATATTGACCACGTCGCCAAGTTCAGCCGCCCGGTCCGTCTCTGTATACTTAGGGTTGGAAGCCAAAACCTGTTTTACCCTGGCCTCCACCTCATCATCGGTTACCTCAGGAACAGGAATATTCACCTTGACGCCCTTGTACTCAGCTAATTCCACAGTGCCCAGGTTTTCCTTGCCGTCGGCGGAACGATTTGAACAGCCGGATATCATGGACACGGCAGTCAATCCGCATAAACACAACATTGCTAATTTTTTCATCTTACATTTCCCTTTTCTTTAACTGATTTCGCACCGCCCGGCTGCCCGTAAGGCCTCTGTTTGGCCGCCTCCCGTCCCGGGGGTGCGCTGTACATAGTTATACCATACCTGTACGTGAAAAAAAAGACTTTCCATTAATTTCATGAAAATTTAAGGTATCCGGCGTTTTCCATGGAGACGCACAGGCCAAAAGGTCACTGATAAAAGGCTTTAAAAGGCTTTATAGGTGTGGTACACATCCAGCTTGGAAGCCAGTTCAAAGGGCGAGTGCATGGATAAAATGGGAACGCCCAGATCTACCGTATCCACATTCATATGGGCCACAAACTTGGCGATGGTTCCGCCGCCGCCTGCGTCCACAGCCCCCAGTTCACCGGCCTGCCAGTAAACCCCTGCGTCTTCCATCATTTTGATAACTCTGGCCATAGTCTCTGCACTGGCGTCGTTGGAACCGGATTTTCCCCTGGCTCCCGTATACTTGGTCAGCACACACCCCTTATTGATAAAACAGGAGTTCCGGCTCTCATAGACATCCGGAAAGGTAGGGTCAAAGGCGGCATTTACATCGGAGGAGAGACACAGGGAATTTCTCAGCACATCTCGCACCGCCGTCCCTTCCGCCTCAGCCAGATCCTCTATGTAGTGAAGGACATAATCAGAGTTCAGGCCCGTATTTCCATCAGATCCCGTCTCCTCTTTATCAGTCAGAATGGTGACGGTGGTAAACTCCGGTTTCTTCACATCGATCTCAGCCGTGAGAGCCGTATAAGCGCACACCCTGTCATCCTGTCCGTAAGCCCCGATCAGGCTCCTGTCCAGACCCACGTCTTTTGCCTTCACGGCGGGAACCATCTCCAGCTCCGCCCGGAAGAAATCTTTCTCCGTAATTCCGTACCGATCGTGGAGCAGGCTGAGCGCCATAAGCTTTACGCCCTCCTTTACCTCCTCATCCTCATAGGGGAGGGAACCCACAACAATGTTCAATTCCTCCCCCTTAAGCCCGTCTCTCAGGGGCCGTTCGTTCTGCTTGGCCGAGAGATGGGGCAGCAGATCGGTTACGCAGAACACCGGATCTCCCTCCTCCTCTCCGATGCAGATGTCCGCCACAGCTCCATCCTTCTTCACCACAACTCCGTGGAGGGCCAGAGGGATCGTTCCCCACTGATACTTCCGGATGCCTCCGTAATAATGAGTCTTAAACAGCGCAATCTCATCTTTCTCATAGAGAGGATTTGGTTTTAAGTCCAGGCGCGGCGAATCGATGTGAGCCCCGTTGATCCGCAGGCCCTGGGCCAGCGGACGTTTTCCAAAGGTGGTGGCTATGACCGCCTTATCCCGGTTCACATAATATACCTTGTCTCCGGCCTTATATTCCTTTTTCCGCTGGAAGGGCTTGTATCCGGCCTTTTCCAGCATCCTCACGGCCTCCCTCACACATTCCCGCTCCGTCTTTCCCACATTCAGGAACCGCTTATATCCCTCGCAGTATTTGGCAGCCTTTTCTCTCTGCTCCGGTTTTTCCTTTCCGATATTGGGAAACTTCCAGGTAAGCTTTTCCTGAAGTTCCTGTCCTTTTGTTTTTTTAGCCATCGTACGCCTCCTAATAGTTGTAATTTGTAATAAATATATTTATAATTCAAAGGATCTTTTTATGTCCTTTGCCGCCCCGAAACGCCTGTGTTTCATATCCATCAAAACCGCTGCGCTCAGAGGGTCCCGGCTTCGGGCCGAAGCTGCCACCATTTCATCCAGCGCCCTCTCATCCATCTGCGGCCTCCCTGCCAGCCAGGTGAGTATCTCCGCCTCCTCCCTCTCCAAAAGTCCTTCCGCCGCCTCCCTCACATGGCCCTCTACGTAATCCCAGTAAGCCTCCTCTGCCTCTTTGGAAAGCCCCCAGGGCCAGAAAAGGCGGTAGAGGGCCAGCCTTACAGCCAGGGCTGCACTCTCCTGAAACTGTACATGGGGAAACAGGCCGTCATATTCTCCCACCTTGAATCTGGTTTCCTGAAAACAGTAGCGGTACATATGGCCGCAGCCATGCATTTCCCTCATAATAATCCGGGCGGGCGTATTCTCAACAGATTCCTCAAAATACTCCGGAAATATCAGTTTTGCCAGCAGCTTCCCCTGCTCATCCCGGTAATCCACAACAAGCGTCTGGCGGAGCTCCGCCAGGATCTCCTTGAAGCAGGATTTTCGCCCTTCATGGACGATAATATCCAGCTCCCTTATTCCGGTGCACCCGGTAAACACTCCGGCGCCCCAGTCCAGGGTCGTGCTGTGAAAGCCCAGCCGTTTTAGCCATAACAGTTGTAGAAGCCGTAAGGCCCCACCCTTTCAAGGCTTTCGGGAAGCGCCAGCTCCTCCACCTGGTCCCCCTTAATCTCCGGCTCCCCTTCAAACTCTTTGGGCGGCATTGGGCGGCCCCGCACTGTCTCCGACAGCACATATCCCGCCAGGCTTTCACCGGAAGATCCCGAAGCCGCTCCGGAATCTGAATCCTTCCGTCTAAACCATAACAACGCTGGACGGACAATCCACCCAGCGTTTCTTCATATAATAATCTCATGGTAACAGTTTAATCACTTTCCGCAATTTTTTCAAGTCACAATCGATTCCAATTATTCTATTTTCTGTAACAGTTCAGAGGGCGGGAAAAGGGGAGGATTTCACTCCCCGGTTCCTGCAACTTTATAAGTCTCCTCCACAATCCGCTCCATTGCATTTAAGATATTTTCATACCCTGTGCATCTGCAGAGATGGCCGGAAATCAGCTTCTTGAGCTCCTCCCGGTTATATTTTCTGCCGGTTCCCACGATCTCCACGGCAGACATAATAAGTCCGGGAGTGCAGAATCCGCACTGCACAGCCGCTTCCTCTATAAACGCCTGCTGAATGGGACTCAGTTCTCCGTTGGGGCCCTTAAGCCCCTCCACTGTCATGACGCTTTTCCCTTCCGCCCATACAGCCAGATAAATACAGGAATCCACCGCCTCCCCGTCTACCAGCACTGTGCAGGCGCCGCATTCCCCCACCTCGCAGCCTTTCTTGACCGAGGTGAATCCAAGTCCCCGCAGGGTATCCAGCAGAGATTCCCTCTCATCTGCAGAGACCTGCCTCAACGTTCCGTTAATCGTAAGATTTATCACCTTAAGCATCTGTCTCACCTCCCGCCAGAATAATTGCCTCCCTGAGTCCGCGCAGCGCCAGCTCCTGTATGAGCTGGAGCCGAAATTCCCTGCTGGCTCTCCAGGAGGTTCTGGGGTTCACCTGTTCCAGGGCCTTTGCGGCAAACAGGCTGTAAATCTCCCCGTCCTTAACCCATCTTCTTCAGGCATTCTCGGCATTCAGGCAGCGCACAGGCGTTGGGGCGGCCACGCCGTAGGCCAGGCGCACGTCCTCGATTATCTTTCTATCCGCAGACAGCTTTACCCTCACCGCACATCCCAGGGTGGCGATCTCCATGGCCTTCCTTTTGCCATATTTGATGTACCGCCCTGCCCAGCCCTCGTAGTCCTCCCTGGCTATCTCAAAGGCCACGCATACTTCGTTCTGCCTGCGCACTGTGCGGCCCGGTCCTGTGTAAAACTCTGTCACAGGCACGCGGCGCACCCCCTGGGGGCCCTGAAGCACAACCACGGCATTGAGTGTGCACATGGTGGAGGCGGAATCTGCAGAGGTGGCTCCGTTGCAGATATTGCCTCCGATGGTAGCCGTGTTTCTCACCTGGGGGCCGCCCACCTGATCCACGGCTTCCCCCAGCATATTCAGATGTTTTTTAATGAGGGGATGGTTGGTTATATGGGAAAATGAAGTGGCGGGCTTGATAATGATGGTTCCGTCGGCCTCCATCCCAATTCCTTTGAGCTCCGGTATATTATGTATGGACACCAGGCCGCATCCGGCGTCCTTTCCCTCCCTCACCCGGATGAGCACGTCCGTACCTCCGCTTATAACCTGGGAGGACGGGTCGCTGCTCAGGGCCCTCAGGGCGTCCTCCACTGACTCAGCCTCATATATATATTTGATATCAAACATGATTCCCTCTCCTTATATAAGCCCTTTTTCCTTAAATGCCTCTATGAGCCGCTGGGGCGTCATAGGAATTGTGTCCATCGCCACGCCCGTTGCGTGGAGCAGTGCATTTCTCACAGCGGGAGCCACCGGAATTGCGGGAGGCTCGCCCAGAGATTTGTTGCCGTAAGGGCCGGTAGGGTCCTCCAGCTGGATAAACTTTACATTCAGTTTGGGCGTGTCCAGGGCTGTGGGTATCTTATAATCCAGAAGGTTGTCGTTCAAAGGCTTCCCCTTTTCATCGTAAATAAATTCCTCTGAAAGCCCGTATCCAAGCCCCATGGACATACCGCCGTGAACCTGGGCCTGAGCCAGTTTGGGGTTCATCAGCATGCCCGAATCGTGGACATTTAATATCTCCTTAATCTCTATGGTTCCAAGAGGCATATCCACCTCTATCTCCGCGAAGCAGCAGCCCGATGAGAAGGAATTGGACTTGCACTGGCTGGTAACCTCCGCTGTTATATGCTCTGAGCGCTCCAGGGAATAAAATGCGGTAGAGGCCAGAGTTTCCATATCCAGGAGCGTTTCCCCGTAGCCTTCTCTATGATATGGTCCTGCTCCACATCCAGATCCGCCGCATCCCTTCCCTCCAGCATAAATCCGGCGTAGTCCAGTATTCTTTCTTTTAACTGTTCCCCGCATTTTTTTACTGCCATACCGGTTACATAGGTTTGGCGGGAAGCGTAGGCTCCGGTATCGAAGGGAGCCGTGTCCGTATCCTGCGCAGATACAATATATACCTTTTCAAAGCTGATGCCGGTAGTCTCTGAGGCCATCTGGCTGAATACGGTGTCTGCACCCTGCCCGATCTCCGTAGCCCCTAACTGGAGCTGCATGGAGCCGTCCTGATTCAGTATCATCCTGGCTGAAGCTGTCTCCAGAGAGATTGGGTAGACCCCTGTTTTGTAACAGAAGATAGCCATTCCCACCCCTCTGCGCACAGGACCTGTCTGCTTCTCATATAATCTGCGTTTCTCCTCCCAGCCAAAAGCCGCGGCTCCTTCCTCCATACATTTTTTCAGGCCGTAAGAGTGGAAGGTAATACCGTTGGCAGGATCCACGAAGCCTTCCGGCATGCAGTTTTTCATGCGGAAAGCCAGAGGATCCGCCCGATGGCATGGCAGATGTCGTCTGTGAGGGCCTCTGAGAAAAATGCGGCCTGGGGAATCC
Source organism: Clostridia bacterium UC5.1-1D2 (assembly GCA_001304855.1). Lineage (GTDB taxonomy): Bacteria > Bacillota > Clostridia > Lachnospirales > Lachnospiraceae > Enterocloster. Next base: position 17,231 of record BBZN01000048.1, on the reverse strand, counting down.
CGTAGCCTCTCATGGCGCCTGCGGTAGCTGTGGACGTCCATACGGTATAGCAGTCGATTTCAGCCCCCAGTTTGTCCTGGTAAATGTCCTTGAATACGTTTCCGCAGTTGGCGCAGATCGCATGGCCGTGGGATGCATAGCCGCCGTTGTCGGCAACGGCCTCCAGCTTCCTGGCCAGCATTTTCCCGTCTTTTGTGGCAAGGGCCTTGCAGGCTCCGTCAATGGCGTGGCGGGTTCTGGTTCCGTATATAGTCTCCTCACGGCTGATTTCCAGACGCACCGGCCGGCCCCCCACTGCGGTTGTCAGGAACGCGTTCAACGGTTCGTAGAGGACATCCTGTTTGTTGCCGAAGCCGCCGCCAATGTAAGGCTTAATTACGCGGACCTGCTGCGGGGATTCCCAGAGCCTGGGCGATTACACGGCGCGTAATATGGGGAATCTGAGTGGAGGAGGTGACGGTAATTTTGCCGTTTGGCTCCTGAAAGGCCCAGGATACGGGAAGTTCGATGTGGCAGTGGGAAATTCGGGGAGTGTGGTAATCCTTCTCTATCACCACCAGATTCTCCCTTCCGTATGCTTCTTCCGCTTCCTTTAAACTCTGGTCAAAGGTAAAATCCGGCGGTCCCATCGTCAGATGGGAATGGACGATAATGTTGTCCTCCCGCAGATCCGGGTGAAGGGGCGGGGCCCCCTCTGCCATAGCCTGCCCGGCAGTTACCAGCGGTTCATATTCCTCATATTCCACCTGGATAAGGCGGGCCGCCTGCCCGCAAGCCACTTCATCCTCCCCAATCACTGCCGCAATGTCGTCCCCGTAAAGGCGCACTCTCTGGTTCAGAAGCTTCCGGTCCGCTATATCCTGGTGGGCCTTTTCCACACTCCAGGGATGGCCTGCCGTGGGAAACTGGTGATCCGGCACGTCAAAACAGGTTACAATTTTTATAACTCCGGGTACTTTCAGGGCTTCCTCCAGGCGGAAGCCTTTTACAAGGCCGTTGGCGATTGTGGAGTGGACCACTTTGCGCAAGGCAGCCCTTGGGCTCCAAATCAGCGGTATATTTTGCTTCCCCTGTGACTTTGCCGTATGCGTCCACACGGTTGACGCTTTTACCTACTATGTTCATGAATCATCCTTCCTCTCATATTTAATTTGCCGTCCCTGAAGCCACAGTCAGAGAAACAGTTTCCACACTGCAACAGCCATAGAAAAGACCGCAATTCCCTTTTTTAGCAGATTCTGGTTAATCTTCACCGCATTTTTGCTTCCGATGGCAACGCCAATGGCGTGAAGAACAAGGGCCACCGCCATCACGGGAAGTATCTCACCCATGCTGCACTGCATCATGTATCCGGCGCAGGCCGGTATGCCGATAAAAACGGAATTGAAAAGGGCCACTCCCACTGCCGTCCTGACCCCGATTCCCAGCACTACCAAAAGAGGCATCACCAGCACCGGCCCTCCGGCTCCCGACAGAGAACAGATTACGCCTGTGACAAACCCAAGGGCCAGTGTTGCAGGAAGATGCCGGGAAATAACGTAGTCCTTTTTGGAACCGGACTCCCTGTCCTGTCTTTTCTCAGCAGAATGGAAAGCCCGGAGAGAAGGACCACCACATAGAGCAGAACCTTTACGGCGGACTCAGGGATAACCAGGTTCAGCTTAACCCCAAGGAGAGCCCCTGCAAAGCTTCCGATGCTCAGCCGTATGCCGAAGGGGACGTCCAGATTGCCGGCTTTTTTATAGTTAAAGGATCCCAGAGCGCCGGATACGATAAAAGCGGCGAAGCTGAGGGCCAGCCCCTCCGATACCCCCAGTCCCAGAGGGCCGGTGTATACGATAGGCAGCAGAAAGCCCGCCACTCCTGTCAGTCCCACCAGCCCCCACTATCAGGTTGGATGCTGCTGCTATTAGCCAGAATGTCATGATTTAGTACTCCTTTTAAATGTTATTACAGTGATTCCATATACTGCCTTGACTCATACAGAATCCGCTCCTCATCCATTGTGAGAACCTCCCGGTCCTTCATAAGAAGCCTGCCTCCCACAGCCATATCCGCCACATCCCCGGCGTTGACGCACTCCAGAAGGGTGTGAATTTTATTGCCTGTAGGGCAGAGATGGGGCTGATCCATATGAATGCTGATAAAATCAGCCTTATAACCGGCTTCCAGGCGTCCCAGGAGGACTCCTCCCCCAGAGCCGCGGCTCCGCCCTCCAATACGATCTTCAAAATAGTCTCTGCCGGCATCACTTTGGAGTTGCCGTTGGGCACTCCGTGGTAAATATTCATAATGGAGCGGAATATTTTCATCTCGTTCCAAAGGCTTAAACCTCCGTGGGCCGCTCCGTCGGTTCCCAGTCCTACCGGAATTCCCATTTCAAGGAGCTGAGGGGTTTCGGGGACCGCCTTTCCGCAGTTGCTGAATGGACAGTGGCAGGTCTTTACGCCCCGTTCCCTTATGAGTTCCTTCTCCTCAGCGGATAAAATAAGGCTGTGGGCCCCCAGGAAATTGCTGCCCAGGACATGCATTTTCTCCAGATATTCATAAGGGCGCATTCCCTCCCTGCCGATAATCCCTTTAACTTCTCCCATATATTCATTCATATGGGCCTGAAGCATTGTCCCTCTGTCCCCGGCATGCTCCGCCTCCAGTTCTACCAGACGGTTTGAGCAGGAATTGAGCGCTCTCAGGGAATAGTACACTTTCAGGTTTCCCCTGCCGTGAAATCTGTCAAAAAGGCTGTCTGTGCGCTTTACCGCCTCCTCTGCGTCCATGGCGATGGAAGGCGGCAGGCCCTCCTCATCCATAGTGGAGTAGGACAATGCGCCTCTGAGTCCGGAAGTTTCATAGACCCGGGCCGCATCTTCCATGTAGTAGCTGCCTGCATCAATGAATCCTGCTGTGCCGCATTTTATCATCTCCAGGGCCGCCGCCTGGGCGCTGAGACGCATTTTGTCAGGAGTCAGAGCGCTCTCAAAGGGAAGCATGACCCTGGTCCAGATAATGGGTTTTGCATCCAGCACCAGCCCTTTTAACAGCTGCTGGCCTGTGTGCATGTGGCTGTCTATAAGTCCTGGCATAAAAAGCTTGCCTTTTCCCCGGAGCGTCTCTTTGGGCTCATACTTTTTCCACAAATCCCTGCCCGTTTCCACAATTTTTCCGTCCGCAACCGCCACATCCCAGCGCTCCTCCAGCCTGTGGGAGGAAGTGAGTACAGTCCCCTCTTTTATTAACAAATCGCATATCTGCATTTATATCATCTCCTATCCGGTTTAAATAACGCCCGCCAGCGTTAACAGCAGCTGATCCCAGAGACATGAACCCACGAAGGTCCCCGTCATAACAAAGATTCCCACAATCAGTATTTTCCAGCCCTGGCTTATAAAGGTTTTCAGCTGGTCGCTGATGGCCAGCCCGGCAAATGCTCCCACCATAGTGAAGGGCGCCGTGAAGTTAATGTTTGAGGCAGCCTGAATCACAAACTCCCTTACGGGAGAAATGGGGGAAGCCGTAAGCAGGCCGATGATGGAACAATATGCCACGATTGGGAGCTTTAAGGGAAGCGCCTTGGTGAGAAATACCGCCGCCATGGAAATTGCAGCCAGCACCACAAGCCCCGGTATGGAATCCCCGAAACCTACGCCGTAGCCAATAAGATTAGCCAGACCTGTTCCGCATGCGCCCAGGATAAATAATATAAGCCATTCTATGTATCTCATACCGTCTCCTCCTTTTCTCAGACCGTAACGCCAGCTTTCCCAGTTTGGCTCCAGAATACAGTAGAGCTTGTCGCACATGGGTATGGCTATAAACATCGTTATATAAATCCCCGTAATTCCTGCAATGGTCTCTCCCACGCTGGCCATGGCTGAAATGGTATCTGCCCAGGCCGGATAGATGGCGCACAGGCTGGCGCTGGAGCTGGCCATCATAATTCCCGCGCCCACTCCGGAGGCAAGGCCCAGAGCCTGGGGATGAAACAGTCCCGTCATGCCTACCACAGAGGCCATGAGTCCGAAATAAATGGTTCCTACCATGCCTCCTACAATGTAGATGGACAGGCTGCCCCTGGCCTCCGCCGAATCAGGGCCGTAAATATTGTTGATTAAAGCCATGTGATATTCCCTGTTGATGGAGTGGCAGGCGCCCACCGCCTCCCGCTTCATCCCCAGAAGGATGGCCACGGGCAGGGCCAGCAGCGGCCCCAGAAGATTTCCAAACCCGTGAAGGAGAAGGACCGGACCCGATTCAAGAATCGTGTCTATGTTGGCCCCTGCTGTGATTCCCAGCTTTGCGATAAAGGGGCAGATGCCTACCACCACCAATCTGGAAGCAGCCTTCACATGTTTGCTGTCCACGATTTTAAACACCTGGGGCCCGCTTAACACGCCCAGGATAATTGCGTAGAAGATGGGGAACAGGATAAACATCCCCTTTCCCACAGGAATCTTTATCTGCCCGATATTATCCGCAATGAGAATAAATACAAACGCCAGGGCAAATATTTTCCACTCCACCGCAAACCGTTCCCTCAGGGAACCATATACATAGTTTTCTTTCTTTCCGCTCATAAGAGCCCCTCCTTTCCAGCGGACTGTTTTCACCTCTGTCCGCTGTTACAATCACCTTGTATTGAGTATTTTAGACAAAATAGATTTTGAAAAAAAGGACAAATGAGCACTTTTAACGAAAATTTTCATTGATTTTGAAAATTCTTTGATGATATACTAAGAATAGTTATAAAGGGCTTTTGTGAGAAACTATTTTATAGAGGTGACGGCTATGACACTGAGTGAACTGGAGGCCAGGGTTCCGGCCCTGTTGGAATACACAAAAATATGCCCGGGGAGATTCGCAGCCGCTGTACGGTCAGAACCCACCCGGCCGGCTCCATCATTCATCAGAAAAATATGGAGCTGGATTATTTCGGAATTGTGGCTGCAGGCGAGAACCGGGTGATCAATGAATTTGAAAACGGAAACGTCTATATGATAGAGGGAAATAAAGCCATTGATTTTATAGGGGAAGTCACTATCATGGCAGGCATGCCCAAAACCTCCGTCACCATCGAGGCGGTAACCGACAATGTGGCTGCTACATCAGCCGCAGGGATGCGGAGCGCTGGCTCTCGGAGGACATAAATATTTTGACCCTGGTCTCCAGGCATGTGGCATACAAGCTGTACCGCTCCTCCTACACCAACGGTGCAAAGCTCTTCTATCCCCCGCCTATCTGCTGCTGGACTACATAGCCCGCTATGGCAGGCAGTCCGGCATGGAGAGCCAAAGGCCCCCCGAAAGCCTGACCGTCAACCGCACCCGCCAGCTTCTCCAGGAGGAGATCGGAGTCAATGTAAAAACGTTGAACCGGACCATCCGGCAGCTGAAGGAGGAGGGATTTTTCACCATCTGTAAGGGCAAGCTGTCCTTTACCAGAGAGCAGTACCTGAGAGCCATAGAGTGGCTGGAAGCCGCCAAAGATAAATAGGGTAAGGCAATTTAACACATCGGCTGAATTTCTGTTATATAATCCCGGAAATTCAGCCGATGTTTTTTAGATTCCTTCTGTTATAATGGCAATATTCTATTTTGACAGGAGTGTTGCCCTATGAATTCTGATACGCCCTTAAAGGATAGCTCCTCGGACTACGGAGCAGCCCAGATACAGATACTGGAGGGACTTGAAGCCGTCCGGAAACGTCCCAGCATGTACATTGGAAACACCGCCGCCAGGGGCTCCACCACATGGTCTACGAAATCCTGGACAATGCAGTTGACGAAGCACTGGCCGGTTACTGTACCTCCATACAAATCTTCCTGAATACCGACGGCTCCGTAACCCTCCGTGATAACGGCAGGGGAATTCCCGCAGGTATCCAGAAAAAGACCGGGCTGTCCGCCATTCAGGTAGTCTTTACCGTACTTCACGCAGGAGGGAAATTTGATACCAGCAGCTATAAGGTATCCGGCGGTCTTCACGGCGTAGGGGCCTCTGTGGTCAACGCCCTGTCCAGCCGCCTGGAGGTGCAGGTGGACCAGGAGGGCCGTTCCTACCGCCAGATTTACCAGCGGGGCGTCCCCCTGTCGCCGGTGGAAACCCTGGGCCCCTGCTCCCCCGATATCCATGGAACCACCGTCACCTTCCTGCCGGACAGCGAAATCTTCGGATCCTGCAAATTCAACGCCGATACCATAAGGAGCCATATCAGGGAGACGGCATTTCTCACCAGCGGCTGGAGCTGTCCCTGCTGGACCGCCATGATGATTCCTGCCATACCTACCGCTATGACAACGGGCTCCGGGATTTCGTCAACTGGATCAGCAGGGAGGATACCCCCCTTTACGCCGGTCTGATTCACGGTCAGGCGGAGCAGGGGGATATCCAGGCTGAATTCGCCCTGGTTCACAACACCCATTATGAGGAGAAACTCTACAGCTTTGCCAACAACATTTCCACCCCGGAGGGGGGACCCATGTCACAGGCCTGCGCCAGGCCCTCACCAGAGCCGTAAATGATTACGCCAGAAAGCAGAGTATCCTGAAGGAAAGCGAGTCCGGCCTGTCCAGGGAAGAGCTGTCCGAGGGACTGTCTGCCGTCGTAAGCGTCCGTCTGGGAGAACCCCAGTTTGAAGGCCAGACCAAGCAGAAGCTGGGCAGCAGCTGCGTCCGGCCTGTGGTGGAACAACTGGTTTATACCAAACTGACTCTGTTTTTAGAGCAGAACCCGGCGGCGGCAAAGGCCATCGTAAACAAGGCCGTTCTGGCGAAAAAAGCCAGGGCTGCAGCCAGAAGCGCCAGGGAGATGGCAAGAAGAAAAACTGCTCTCTCAGGCCTGTCCCTTCCCGGCAAGCTGTCGGACTGTTCCGGACGCAGACCTGAAGAGTGCGAACTTTTTATCGTGGAGGGGGATTCTGCCGGAGGCTCCGCCAAGCTGGCCAGGTGCAGGGAAAATCAGGCGGTCCTTCCTCTCAGGGGCAAAATTCTCAATGTGGAGAAAACCTCCCTGGATAAAATCTGGGGCAACGCTGAAATCAAGGCGATGATATCGGCATTCGGAACCGGAATCCTGGAGCAGTTCTCCCTGGAAGGCTCCGCTACCACAAGATCATCCTGATGACCGACGCAGATGTGGACGGAGCCCACATCACCACCCTTCTTCTCACATTTTCTACCGCTATATGCCAAGGCTCATCGAGGAAGGACACATCTATCTGGCCCAGCCGCCTTTATACAGGGTAGAAAAAGGCAGGAATCTCTGGTATGCTTATAGTGACAGCCAGTTAAGCCAGATACTGGAAACCATTGGCCGGGACGCCGCCTGCAGGATTCAGCGGTACAAGGGCCTGGGGGAGATGGATGCAGAGCAGCTTTGGGAGACGACGATGGATCCCGGGCGGAGGATTCTGTTGAGAGTCACCACAGAACATTCCCGGACAGAGGAGGGCAGTACCCTCAGGGACACAGACCGCATTTTCTCCATTCTCATGGGAAGCGAGGTGGAACCCCGAAGGGACTTTATTCTGGCGAACGCGCAGTACACTTCCATGCTGGACGTATAAGCCCGTAATTTTAAGGAGGGCCAGAACGGAATCTTCTCCACCGTCTGTCCGTCAGATATACCTGTATAGGCCGGGCGCACACCAAAAGCTGGAAAATACAGGAGGCCATTGACGTGAACCGGGACGATTTGCAGCTTTTTATGACAATACTGGAGGAAAATAACCTGATAAAAGCAGCCGAACAGCTATATATCTCTCCCTCCACCGCCGGAGCCAGGCTTCGGGCTATGGAGGAGGAACTGGGCTTCGCCCTCTTTGAGCGGAAAAAGGGGGTAAAGTCTGCGCTGCCCACACCCAAGGGACAGGCGTTTCCCACATAGCGGCCCAGATGCTCTCCCTCTGGAACGAGGCGGAGAACCTGAGCCGCGCCCCTGAGACTCCTTATCTCTCCATTGCCACAGTGGACAGCTTTCTGGACTATAACCTGACCCCCTTTTACAGGGAGCTCATCTCCAGCCACGGCTTTTCCCTGGATATCAAATGCTATCCCGCACATATGATTTACTCCCTGGTAAGCGGCAAACAGGCGGACCTGGGGTTTGCCCTGTACCATACGAAATACCCTCATGTGGATGCGGTTCCCATTATGGAGGATGAAATGGTGCTGGTGCTGCCCGCCGGCTCTGAAGCAGCTGCCGTCCACCCCTCTGATCTGCCCCCTCAGAAAGAGCTTCTGACCGGCTCCCTCTTTAACAGCAACACAGGCTGGGGGCCGGAATTTAAATTGTGGCACGATCAGTACATTGCCCCTACGGCCCGCCCCCTTGTGACCGCCTCCAGCATTTCCATTCTCACCGGTTTTCTGGAGGCCAAGGATTACTGGACCATCATGCCTGCCACCACGGCCCGGGGATTGCAAAAGCAGTACCCCATCCGGATACTGCCCTTGTGGCCTGCGCCGCCAAAACGCACCTTATATATGCTGACCCATCAGTCCCCCTCCCGCCAGTCCGCAGAAAACCGGTCCCTTTTTATCAAACTGTTACAGGACTGGCTGAACACTACCTTCGGGGCTTCATCCGAACACGGATGAGCTCCTTTGCGTCCTCCAGTATATCCTCATCCGTTATGTTAAGCATCAGCCATCTGCTGCCCTGAAGTGCGCCTGCTTTGGAATACACCTCCTGAGTATAGGCAGTACAGTTTTGCAGGATCATCTCCGCTTCCTGCGCTTCCTTTGGACCGATGGAAACCATGCATATAAAAAACCGTCCTCAGGATACAGGGTGCAGACGGCCCTGGAGCTCTTCCTGTATTTTACGTTCCAGCCTCTCTGCATTGAGCACTGGCTGTATTGGATGCTGGGGGATACTTTATAGGTGGTTTCCAAATATTTACATAACTCCGCCCAGCCGGGGCTCTTTACAAATTTTTCTATATCCTTCATCTCAGGCTTCCGGGCCGAAGAATACAATTCACTCCACTTCACAGACATTACCTCCCATACCTTATTTTTCCCAATTATACCAGGTACAACATGACAGCTGTGTGTCCTGTTTAAATCTTTTCTGTTGACATTACGAAAAACTTATACTACAATAGGCCATGTTCATCGGAGGATTGGTATACTATAATAAAAAACCAATTGGATAAGATGTCGGGAAGCGCCCGATGTCTTATCCTTTTTTGATTAAAAGGAGGTTAAAACCATGAATTTACTGACCGGTTCGGTGAAGAAGCTGTATTTTAAATATCTCTCTGCTGCCTTTGGAAGCGCGCTTATTGCAGCAGTCTACTCCATTGTGGACTGCGCGGTTGTAGGCCAGTATGAGGGTCCCCGGGGCGTGGCTGCTCTTGCCACCGTGGCCCTGTCTGGAATATCATATACAGTCTGGGGCTGCTCTTTGGCATCGGCGGCTCTGTGCTCATGAGCGCAGCCAGGGGGCGGGGAGATAAGAAATATGCCGACCAGCTTTTACAAGCGCGCTCACCGGAGCTGCAATCGCCGCAGCGTCATCTGGCTGTAGTCATCTTCTGGGACGGCCCTCTGCTGAAATTTTTCGGGGCCGACCACACTTTGCTGCCCCTGGCCAGGACATATATGATATCCGTAAAATTTACTGTGCCGCTGTTTCTCTTCGGCCAGTTTCTGGCAGCATTCCTGCGCAATGACAATGCGCCGGGCAAAGCTACCGCAGCCGTACTTTCAGGCGGCGTATTTAACATTTTCGGGGATCTGCTGTTCGTCTTTGTCCTGGATATGGGAATATTCGGAGCCGGACTTGCAACCGCCCTGGGACAGGCGCTGTCCATCGCCATTTTGTGCACTCACTTTTTCAGCAGAAAATGCACGCTGCGACTTGCCAGGCCCGGCAGACAGGCGGACAGTCTGGTGAAAATAATCTCAACCGGATTTTCTACCTTTTTTATCGACATTGCCATGGGCATTCTCTCTCTGATGTTCAACAACCAGATTATGGCTTACGGAGGCTCCACGGCCCTTGCCGTGTACGGCGTTATTATCAATATCAATACGCTGGTGCAGGCCTGCTCCTATGGCATCGGGCAGGCGGCCCAGCCTCTGATCTCCGTCAATTTCGGAGCCGGAAAGACGGAGCGGATCCGCCAGACCTTTTTCTGGAGCATAGCGACTGTGGCCGCCATGAGCATACTCTGGACAGCCGTCGCCATGGCTTTTCCCCTGCTGCTTATCAACCTGTTCATGCGCCCCACAAAGGAGGTGCTTTCCATTGCACCGGCTATTATGAGAAGCTATTTCCTGTCATTTTTACTGCTGCCTCTTAATATTTACTCCACCTACTATTTCCAGGCCATAATGAGGCCCTTTGCCTCCTTCCTGGTATCGGTACTCCGGGGAATGGTTATAAGCGGGCTTCTCATCTATATTCTTCCTCCCCTTTTTGGGGCCGGCGCACTGTGGGCTGCAATGCCGGTGACTGAGCTTTTAACGGCTGCCGGTGTAATTCTGGCAATGGTACGCTATAATAAGAGGCCGGACTTCGTTTAAAGCTTGAATTTTTTCACCTCACCCCTTACAATAAAACTACGAAAGGGTGAGGTGAAGCAGATGGCGATGGATATAAACACACTGGTCACAGGAAAGCAGGTGAGACTGGAGGAAATGCTTCTGGCGAGAGAGCGGCGCCGGGACATGCAGCAGATGCTGCTGGAAACATATCGTCTGCCCGTTATCTCCTTTACGCTGAATATCGTAGGGCCTGTAAAAGTATTTCCCCTTGCCGTCCGAACCTTTTTTGAGGGTGTAAGGCTCATCGAGGCCCAGTGCCGCGCCTGGAATATCCCCCTTCATTATACCTGCTCTGTCCGTGAACACACCGGTTACGAACAGTTCTGGGTTGCAGAGGGCGATATACGGTTTATTAAAGAAACCTGTGCCTGCTGGAGGACTCTGTGGATTTGGGACGGCTTTTTGACATTGATATTATACAGCAGGGGGAGAGAAAATTTCCAGAACGGCTCTGGGGTTCTCCGGCAGAAAATGCCTTATCTGCAATCAGGACGCCTTTGTATGCAGCCGCTCCAGAGCCATACCGTGGACGAACTTCTCACCAGGGAGTGCTCTATTATGGAGCTATATTTTGCCCACCGGTTCGCAGGCATGCTCTCCTCCCTCTCTATGGAAGCCCTGCTGTATGAGGTCAGCGTGACCCCAAAGCCCGGCTGGTGGACCGCAGCAACAACGGTTCCCACAAGGATATGGATATCTTTACCTTTGAAGCCAGCGCGGTGTCTCTCAACAACTACTTTGAGAAATTTGCACTCTGTGGGATTTTCAACAGCCATGAGCCCTTTTCCCGCATCTTTGCCCGGCTGCGATCCCTGGGAATCCAGGCGGAGGAAGCCATGTTCCGGGCCACAGGCAATGTAAATACACATAAAGGGCTGATATTTTCCCTTGCCATTATGAACTGCTCACTGGGGTATCTCTATGCCCGCTCTGTTCCCTACTCGGCTGCTGCCCTTCTGGACATAAACAGGAAGCTGGTTCAGGATGTTATTGAGGATTTTAAAACCGTAACCTTGGAAAGCGCCAGGACTAACGGCCAGCGTCTGTACGCCCTCTACGGCTTGAAGGGGGCCAGAGGGGAAGCGCTGTCGGGATATGCCACAGTCCTTAAGACAGCTTTGCCCAGGCTGAAAGAGTATATGGACAAAGGACTGGGACTTAACGACGCGGGGGTTCTGACTCTTCTTTCCATCATAGCCTATTGCGGGGACACCAATATGGTAAACCGCTCCTCCTTCCAACGGATGAAGGAGATCCAGGCAGATATCCGCAGAAGGCTGGAAACCCCCGGGCAGACGGACAGAGAGCTTCTGGCCTATGCCCTGGAGCTGGATCAGAGTTTTATAAAGGAGAATTTAAGTCCGGGCGGAAGCGCGGACCTGCTGGCCCTCACATATTTTATATATCTGTATGAAAACAGGCTCCCGACGGAGCATGCCTGAGGCCGCCGGCGTAAAACTTTCTTTGGCGTGGGTCTTCTTGCCCGGCTAACCGCCGGGTTGGAAATTACCGGATTCTCAGTACCCCGCACTCGGAGACAACCGCGTTCATAACTACGTCATGGCTCTCCCAGGGAATATCCTCCTCCATGATCTGCGCCCTGCAGATCACTGCTTTAAAAGCCCCTGTCCCGGCCAGATACCTGTCATAATACCCGCCTCCATATCCCAGCCGCTTACCTGTGCTGCTGCATGAAAGGCAGGGGACTACCGCAAAGTCAATCTCTTCCGGCAGAAGAATTGCAGCCTCCTCCCCTGGCTCCAGAATGCCGTATTGCCCCATCTCCAGACCTTTCAGGCTTTCTATCCGGCACACATTCATGATCCCTTTATCCACGCATCTGGGAACGCCTACGATTTTCCCCTTGCTCAAAGCATCCTCTATAATAGGGGCTGTGTCAATCTCCGCCTGCGTGCCTACAAAGCAAAATATCCTCTGCGCCTGCCGGTACTCCGGCAATCCGATGATATGCTTAAATATGGACCTGTCCGCCTTACGGCAGTAAGCCCCATCCAGTCTTGCCACCCGGGCCTTTATCTCTCTGCGCATCTGCCGCTTTCGTTCTTTCAGATTCATAAGTTTACCTCCGGCCCTAGTCCCAGATTTTCCATATCTCAGGCTGGTATCCCACGGTGGCCTTTGATCCGTTTCTCACAACAGGCGTCTTTAAAACCTGCTGGTTCTCCAGAACTTTCTCCTCCCTGTCCTCCTCTGCTATATACCGGATGAGAGCTAGGGTATCCTGATCTTTACAGCCCTGGTCAATCATCTTATCCAGACCGCCGACTGCCTGCCTTACCTTCGCAAATTCTCCCTTGCTCATAGCTTCTCATCCAGCTTGATCAGCTGGAATTTTACGCCCCGCTCCTTAAAATACCGCTCTGCCTTTTTCGTGTCAAAGCACTTGGCTCTGCCAAATATCTGAATATTCATCTTGTTCTCTCCCGAGCCCTCAGAGTCCTGATTTTCTCAAATGTCCCTGATTGGATTTCAGGCTGCAGACGCCGGGCCTCCACAGGCAGAGATGCCGCTCCCTGGGGAGGACGCCTGATATCCATGGCGAAATAAGCGCCTGCCCTGCCGCTTCCCTGGCACGAATCTCCGGTTCAGACCCCAACTTTCCCGCAAATGTCGCCAAGACAGCATTTATCGCAGTATGGCTTCGTTCTGGCCGTACATATATCTCTTCCGTGATACACCAGCCTGTGACAGAAGTCGCTTCCCTCCTCCGGGGGAACCAGCTTCCACAGGGCCATTTCCACCTTCTTCGGATCCTTCACTCCGTCTACCAGCCCCATGCGGTTCACCAGGCGGATGCAGTGGGTGTCCGTGACAATGGCAGGTTTACCAAATACATCTCCCATAATCAGGTTTGCGCTTTTCCGTCCCACTCCGGGCAGTTTCAGGAGGGCGTCAAAGTTATCCGGCACTTTCCCCTCATAATCTTCCTTCAGTATTTTCATGCAGGCGCTGATATCCCTGGCTTTGCTGCGGCCCAGCCCGCAGGGCTTTACAATCCGTTCAATGTCCTCCACATCAGCGGCAGCCAATGCGTCCACATCCGGATACCTGGCATACAAATCCTGAACCACCACATTGACCCTGCGTCGGTGCACTGGGCCGCCAGGCGCACGCTTACAAGAAGCTTCCAGGCCTGGTTATAATCCAGAGTGCATCCTGCGTCCGGATATTCTTTTTTCAGGCGGTCAATAATCTCAAGAGTCAATTCCTTCTTTGTCATACGTATTCTCCTTTGTATCCTCCTGTCACTATCCACAGCGGTTCCGTGAACAAAACACGCTTTCCCGGGCCCTATGCTTTCACTGCCCACCGCATTTTAGTTGATCTGGCCCTGCTGTTTATGCTGCACTCCTCAGCCGAGGGCCGTATTACCTCCTCTGCAATCTCACGGTAAACGCCTGCGCGCTTTAGCTGCTTGAACGACTGCTTCACAATCCGGTCCTCCCCGGAATGGAACGTCAGAATAGCCACCCGTCCTCCCTCTGCCAGAACATCCGGCAGTTTCTCTAAAAACTGGAAAAGCACCTCGAACTCGCTGTTAATATCGATCCTTAGCGCCTGGAAAGTCCGCTGGCAGGACTTCTTCACCGCCTCTCTGCGCTCTGCCTCAGGAATAAAAGACAGAGCCTTCTCAACAGCCTGCTGTAATCCGGTGGTGGTTTCAATGGCATTTCCCCGTTTTATTTCAGACACAACGGTTCTGGCAATCTCCGCCGCATAAGGCTCGTCCGCATTTTCAGTCAGCATGCCCTGGAGCTCCTCCCTGGTAATATCCTTAAGCCGCTCGGCTGCGGAGATGCCTTTACCAGGATCCAGCCGAAGGTCCAGAGGCCCCTCTTTCTTATAGGTAAATCCCCTGTCCGGGTTGTCAATCTGCATAGAGGACACGCCCAAATCCGCCAGGACAAAATCAAAGGGTCCGGCCTCAGCAGCAATCTGGTCAATGTCGGCAAATTCATCTGGCGGATGGTAAGTATTTCCGGTCCGTATCCAAGACCCTTGAGACGCTCTCTGGTTTTCTCCATCTCAATGAATCCACATCCAGAGCATAGATATGCCCCCTGTTCTCCAGACATTTGAGCATGGCCTGGGTATGTCCTCCATATCCCAGCGTGGCGTCCAGGCCTTTCTGTCCAGGCTTTATCTGCAAAAATTCCAGTATTTCCTTAACACAGATGGATAGATGCATTCCAACAGGAGTGCTGCCTTTTTGAATAACCCTGGCTACTGTTTCCGGGTACTTTTCAGGCTGCAGCTCCTTATATTTTTCATTATAATTCTTAGGGTGTGTCCCCTTATAGCGCACGCGTCGTTTGTGGGTTTGACTCTGCTGTTCCATTGATTTCCTCCATTAAATTTCTGGTGGTGCAGACACAGGCCGGCACATATTCCTATCATACGTTGATCCACGCAAAAAAGCAAGGCGCACCCTCAGTTAAGTACCCAAGGCGTTTCAGGCTGCCCTCCGGAAGGTATATTCCGGTGTGACAAAGGGGTAAGCCATGTCCTCCTCATAATACCAGGGCTCTTCCCTGTGGGGATTCTTCAGCACATGAAAGCTCTGGGCAGGCATATATCCCTGAGCCAGCAAAAACGCCTTTTTCCCCTGGGCGTCTTCACACACATCAGCCACCATCACTACATGACCGGGACTTCCTCCTTTTATGAAAACATCCCCCGTCTTTATATCTGCGGCCTCTGAGGAAGTCCCGTCCCGTTCCATAGACAATGTGGAAGCATAGGCAAAAACAGTGGTGAGATACTGTTCAAAGCTCTCCTGGGAATCCCCCGGCGTTCCTCCCCCTGTCCATGACACTAAATCCCCGTCTATCTTCACCCTCTGTCCCTGCCTCCATCGGTCGTACCTGCAATCAAAGCCATTTACAAACGCAAAGTGAATCCTGTCAAAATCTCCCAAGGCGTAATAATATTCTGCTATCATCCGCATTACAGAATCAGCGCACTGCTGCAGATCTCTCTGTCCCAGATACATATCAAATACAGCTACGTGGTTATCCGTCTGCTTTTCATCTCCGTTGTAATAGACAACAGGGGATCCGTCCGCCTTTAAAGGATAATTTCTAACAAACGCCCCGAAACTGCCCTGTCCGTACTCCACGCGCACATAGCCCTCAGGAACCTCTATGCGTTCTCCGACCGTGTTGCCCTGAGGATGTATCCAGATATGTTCTGCGGAATCGGAGAATATTTTAATTTCTTCAGTCCGGGACATTTCCAGGGGTTCCTCCGTAACAGATTCCCTATCCTGTACGGCCAGAGCCTTCCCCTGGCATGCGCTGATGAACAGCGCGGCTGTAAGCGCCACAATTATTTTCACTTTTCTTTTCATACCGTCACCTCTCTTACCAGGGTGTATTTTAAAATTGGTTTCCGTCGGCTGTGGAAGATTTGACCCGAGCAAGAAGCGGGCTCCTTTCAGTGGGTTTGGATCAAATATGCCGGCCTGTACCGTTTTTATTCAGGATTATATATTGGAATAATCCTCCAGTACCGATCTTCCCTCTGCTTCTCCCTCATTAGCCTCCTCTACAATCACGGCTTCCCTTTGGGCCTCCTCCACAAATTTAACCTGAAGCACAGCCTGGGGCCAGTTAAGCCCTACTTTGGCATGTCTGCCTTTCTGCAGAGCCGTCTGCTCCAGAAGCTGCAAAAGCTCAGAGAGTATTTCCCGCGTAAGATAACCGCCCCGCCAGTGGAAAATAAGAGGTTTGTCCTTTCTTATAGCCTGAAGAGCACGCTTTCCCACCTCTTCTGTTTTTGTAAATGACAGCTTCTTCTCCCTGTAATAAAAACAGGTTCCATCAGTGCAGGGCGGAATTTCGTATATAACCGGCTCATGATCTCTGAATATCTGCTTATCCTCCAGATTAAAATAATCATGCCGGAGGGACTCCCCGCAGCTGAGGCTGTTATCAAAGGTTGCGTCCAGATGGTAATATTTCCCGCCGATTTTCACAATGTTCCATGCATGGCGGTACTTAATCCTCTTCTCCGGGTTTGCATCGGAAACTGCAATTATACACCAGATTCCCAGAACGTCACAGAGAATTTTTACCGTCTTGGATATCCCCTCACAAACTCCCACCCCCTGTCCCAGAGGACCTATAATCTCGTGGGAATAAGGTTTCTTCAGCTTGTCATAACGTACATTGGAGCAAATGAAATCATGAATGTAAAGCTCCTTCTCCCGCTCAGTCATAGAGGCAGCCGGACGGGCCAGCTTCGCTGCTCTTGACTCCATCGCCTTCTGATGCTCCCTCACCTTCCCTTTGTCAAACAGATACTCCGGAATCAGCTCCACGCTGCCCGAGTCCCGGTAGAAGCGGTATTGAAAACTTACTGCCCAAAAAATCTCCGGGCAATCCAGACGTAGCCTGAAAAAGATATCGCTTAACTCCCTGCCGTCCACGCGGGGCACCTGAAAGGAGGGCTCCAGCAGATAGCCCGCTTTTCATAGCCCGGTATACGCTCTGTCCGGTCTTATTCATATGACTGTAATAATATGGTTCCATGCTGTCCTCCTGTGTGGTTTAAATAACGACGCCCCTGGCAGTTCTCCGGTTTTCCTCCCTCTGGCGGAACCGGGCCGGCGCGGTATAATGTCTGGCGACATTATACCATGTCCGTAGGCCATGGTAT
>BBZN01000047.1 GCA_001304855.1 Clostridia bacterium UC5.1-1D2 | reverse complement strand
CCGGCAGCTCAGAGGTTCCAAACGGCGGCTTTCCCCTCCGTAAACGAGGGGAAACCAATCCTGTGGCTGCCGGAACCTGCGCCTCAGAATGTACGCTCTGCGCTTCTCTCATAGGGCCCCTGATATTCGTCGTAGATCGCGTGACCGCTCTCTATGGTCCTGCCCCCGGACGTGACCATCATAAAGTCTGCCTCAAAGGCAGTGAGAAACGTATTCACTACGCTTCCCATATAGATTCGCTCACCGGACGTACCCATGCGGTTCAGCTTTTCAGTGAATTTCCCGTTGAAGTCAACATCCAGATAGACGCCCTTCTTATCTTCTCTCCGCTCCAGGGTCAGGACCTCCGTTCCATCCTCCAGAATGCCGGCTTCCACAAGACACCTTACAAGCTCCTGCTGGTCCACATCCGTGACAAACATCTCTTTGCTGAGAATAAGCTCCCCATTATCATCCCCGTAAAAAATCTCAACGGGAATGCCGCCTTCCGGCCCCTTCTCAGCCACCGCCTCCGCCTTGTTTTCTTCTCCCAACAGGTTCCCCGCACCAGTCCCGCTCTCCTCTGCCGTTTCTGCAGCCAGTCCCGCTCCCCGCTCCGGCAAACCGCACGCTGTTATTCCCGCAGCCCACAGCCCCACAACCGCCGCTGTTATCCATACGCTGTATTTTTTCCCATTTCAAACATCTCCCTTCCTGTCTGAATATCATACCATATATACAGACGGAACGTTTGAAGATTTACTTACAATCCTTTGGCCTTTTTTCTGATAAACCATATGGCCCCTCCCACAGTCAGAAGGGCAACTGCCGCCCCATACAGGACAATTACCCTTTCAGCCCCGGAAATCAGATGAACCTCCGTCAGAACGCTCCATTTGTATTTTCTACCGGAGCGTAGGCATAGCAGCAGATCTTTCCCTTACCTATACTCCAGAAGCTGCCGTCCTTACGGTCGTAAAAATCCAAAAGTATATTTTCAACGGGCACTGTAGTTTTTCCTTCCTCCTCCAGGATCTGTGCTGCCGGCATTCCGAATCTGTCGGCAGAAACACCGCTCATATACTGGAATTCGCTTCCTATGAGAACATTTGCGGAACCGTCCCCCAAAAGATCTCCTGCAATCTCATCACCATAGATAGCTGCAAATATAGCCCCCGTCACCTCCTCCCCCTCTTTTATGGCAACGGCCACCGTATAATTGATGGTAACTCCATCCGCCCCAGCCAGAAATGCATCGGTCACCTGAGGTTCGCCGGTGGCATAGAGTGTCTGGAGATAATCTCTGCTGGATAAGTCGGAAGCCAGTCCTGTATCCTCCCTGTACACATTCATATCCGAATCCAGAATCCGGATCATCATATATCCCTTATCCCTGTTTATGTCTGTCAGAATCCGCGCTTTGTCCTGGTAGCTTATGTCCGCCGAACGGATCCTTTCATCCCGGGTCAGAAGTTCCAGAAGTTCCATCGTCTCACCCATGCGGCGGTTCAGCAAATCTGTTTTTTCCCTGTTCACCGCAACCGTATACGCTTTTACTTTCAGTACCCCTGTGACCAAAGCCCCTGCCGTAAGCAAAACAAATATGCATATGATGAATATCCATCCCCTGTATTTTTTCATTATCCTCTCTCCCGTATCCATTTTCTGATGCACATACATACCTTATCTATGTCTATGGGCTTATACAAGAAGTCGGTCATTCCCGCCCGTATCATTTCCTCCTTCTGTTCCTCGAACGCATTGGCGGTCATGGCTATAATAGGAATATCACGGCCTTCCTCATGCTCTGAACAGCGGATTTCCATGGATGCCTCAATCCCGTTTTTCACGGGCATTTGTATATCCATCAGGATGACCTGATACGTGCCGGAGGCAGAGGACAGAAACAGTTCTACCGCAGCTTCACCGTCCCGGGCCAGGGTCACGCATGCTCCTTTATCCTTTAAAAGCTCAATTGCAATTTCTGCATTGAGAGCGTTATCTTCTGCCAGAAGAACAGAAATCCCTTTCAGGTCCGCCTCCCCGTCCGATTCGTTCTTACCGGTTTCCCGGCTGCACACCTCCAGGGGAAGGTAAACCCGAAAAGAGCTTCCCTCTCCCACCTTGCTTTCCACTTCGATCCTGCCATTCATCATCTCCACAATGCTCTTCACAATAGACAGGCCCAGACCTACGCCCTTTCCGGGAACTGTGTTATTCACATCTCCCTGCTCAAAAGAGTCGAATATGCGCTCAAGGGCCCCGTCGGAAATCCCTGCGCCGTTATCCTTCACAGAAAATACTACAAGGGGCCGGTTATCTTCCTCCGTCTCGCTGATAGCGGCTTCGATTGTTCCTCCCTCCTCTGTATACTTAATGGAATTGGATATGAGATTCACTAAAATCTGCTTCAGCCGCAGATAATCCGATATAAAACAGCGGTGCTTTAAGCCCGAGTCGTCGATGCGGACCGTAAGCTTCTTTTTTCTGCGTTAGATTGTGTGATCGTTTCCAACTCGTTCTTCAGCCTTGCCATATCAACAGGTTCGGCAACCAGCTTCATTTTACCGCTCTCTATCTGGGACATATTCAGCACATCGTCGATGAGTCCCAGAAGATATTCTGCCGAGATCATCGCCTTGTCCAAATACTCCTTGCAGGGCTGCATCTCCCCGCTGTGCTTCCCGGCCAGGGTTATCATGCCCATGACGCCGTTGAGAGGGGTCCGTATCTCGTGGGTAACCTTGGCCAGGAAATCACGCTTTGCAGCATTGGCCTGATTAGCCAGTTCCATCATCCGCTTCAGCTCTTCATTGCGGGCGGAAATCTCTCTGTTGCGCAGTATCAGATACAGCACTCCAAACAGCCCCATCACAATGACAGCCGCCGCCAGCACCCCTGAAGTGGTATAATACAGGCGGGACAAGGCCGTATAATCGATGGCTTCCGTCCGTGTGCCTATGAGAAGATACCAGTAATTCACATTTAGGGGAACGTAAGCCAAATATAATTCCTGCCCTTCCTTCGTGTAAATAAGCGTTCCGTCCATAGACACCTTCATCCGGTTTTTCATCTGGCCACCGAATCGCCTTTATGAATCTGGAGCGCCGAAAGATCCTCAAAACAATTTGTCTTAAGTCCCTCCGCCTCCCCCTGCTTATAGATGTTATTGCCGTCCTGGCGGACCAATGCGAGAAAACTGCTGTGGCTGTAACCGTACTCGCCCAGCATGCTGGCCAGTTCCTTCAAACTGAGGGTAGAGAAAATACCGGTCACTGCCTCACTGCCCATCTGCACCTGGAAGGGCTTTGCAAATACCAGAAACTCTGACTTGTCTATGGTCTGGTACGTAAGATTCAGCTGATCCGAATAAGCCATGACATCGTTGAGCCTGATTTCATTTTCAAACGCCATATAACGTCCGTCGGACAGGAGGGACCTTCCATCTTCCAAAATCACCCCGCTGACCTCTGTTTCCCAGATGCGGTTATATTTCTGAAGGGCCTGCAAGCACGTTTCTAAATCCGCGGCTTGATTCTCCGCCAGGTCCTCCTTTATTTCCTCCAGACTTGCGTCTATCTTGTTGAAGGTATCTTTCAGACGGGAGGCGGTCTGGTTTGCATAGTTCAGCATGATTTTCCGGTTGCTCTGCTCGATCTGCGACGACAGCCAGTATGTGCTTATCAGCTCAAACAGCAAACAGGAAACAACGATTAGCGTAATACAAAAATAACCGAATTTACCTTTTGTCCCTATTGTTTGTACTTTCATACTCATCCACCCATTATAAAATCCTTTGTATATTCAATACTTATATTTTAACCTAAATTGACTCTATTTACCAGCATTGATTGAAAAAGCTCCATCCTCCCGCTTATACGCCCAGTCCCAATCCTCCCTCAAAAAGGGGTTTTTAGCTCCTCTCAGACTTTCAAAAAGCCTGCGGCGCGAATATACGCGTCACAGGCTTAAGCTGTCTTTTTGCCTTTTCTATTTTTGTTTCACAGGGATCCAGATGCCGCTCTCATAGTCGGCCGACTTTATATCCCCCATAGAATACCATTCAATGTTAATGGGCATGGCAATGTCATATTCCGGGTTTCCCGGAAGCCATTCTTTGAAAATACGGGTGTTTACAGTTTGTAAGGCTCCGGGCATGGGGCCGCTGCACCGGAACTTGGCCCAGTGGCAGGCAGGCACTTCAAACACCTCCATCCCCTCCGGAATGGGGCCTCCGTTGTATTTGCCCGCGAGAAAATAGTGAAACTGCTTCTGTCCCTCCATATCATCCACACTGATTGCAAATTCTCCCACCTGGCAGTCTTTCACTGTGCGCAGTACATCCTCCTCATACCTTCCATTCCTGCACCTGTCGCAGAACTCTTCCCAGAATTTAGGAATTTCCCCGTAGGCAGTTTCAAATGAAAAAACCTTCTTAAAGCCGATAACCTGAAATGACTCCATCCGCTCCACTACATAATCCATTTTATTTCCTCCTTGTATCGTGACTGTTATCGTGAGAGGAAGGAATGTCCTTATACTGCCGCCGCTGCCCCTGATCTGCATAGGCGGCGCTCCGTGAAAGCGGCTGAATGCTTTGGTAAAGCTTTCGGGCGTATCGTAACCGTACTTGTATGCCAGGTCAATAATTTTCTCCCGTTCCGACAAAACCTCCAGGGCGGCCAGGTACAATCTCCGGTTCCTGATATACTCCCCTACGGAATACCCGGTCATAATCTTAAAACCCTTTTGGAAATAAAAAGGGGACATAAACACTTCGGCTGCCACATCCTCCGGGCCCATATCCTCCATGAGATGATCCTCCATATATTTAATTGACCGTTTTAAGCTTTCCGTCCACTCCATGTGCAGGCACTTCCTTTCTCCTGATATCATCTTACAGGATTTCAGACAGGGCGTCCTGTCATTTTCTGCTTTTTCTTGTCTGCGGCTGAAATATAACGCTCTCCCCCGCCCCTTTTATGCGGTTTATGAACCGTTGGGGATCGTAGTTTGGCACATCGGTTTTTCTGCTGACGCTCAGTATCGCAGGAATTCTCTCCAGTTGAAAAGCCGCTGCGGCCCTGAACCCATAGCTATTTTAATCATTGGCCTCCGGCAGCCTGATTATTTTAATATCCGTTTCTCTTGCTAAACCTTCCGCCATGGATTTTACGCCCAGTATCTCCGTGTTTGTGTGGCTTCCAACGAGAAGGCTCATTCCTGCATGGCGGGCATACTGCTGGGAGTAAAGCGCATACTCTCCTGTGATATAGGTGTCGCATCCCGCTTCCGCCGCTATCCTCATTTCAGTGGTCATATTGCCCCCTCCGGCTGCCACGGCTGCCTTGCGCACAGGACCGCGGTTGTTACAAAAACAGCGTATATCCTCCTGCAATATATCCTTGAGCCTGAGGGCAAAATCCTGAAATCCAGTTTCCAATACTTCACCGATTAAGCCTGCACAGTATACATCTTCATAAGGCATAACCCTTTTGCAATTAAACATTCCTATAGCTTTGGCCAGAGACGCGCTGGTGCCAAATGCTGCGTCGTCCAGAGGCCCGTGAAAAAATGCATGGATAATATTGTAATCTCTCAACAGTTGATTGCAGGCTTCTTTCAAACCAAATACAAATTCCCAGGAATCGTGATGGGTCAGAAGGAAATCAATTTTTTCCTTCCGCGCCTCCTCTATGGTTTCCTCCGTAAGATTGGTACAGTACCCCAGGCGCTTCACATCCCGCTCTGATTCATGGAAGAATCCCCACTCCCGGGGAGTTTTCACTAATTTATTTTCATCAAACATTCCCAGAAGTTTCTTTTTCATCCGGCTGTATTGCATTCTGCCATCTCCTTACTGTCTCTTTCTTTTACCGCAACCATGTGTCCCGGGGATCCGGACGGTTCTTCAAAATTAAAAGTTATGCCGCGTCCTGTCGGCTGCTATCTGTGTTTCTCGATTATTTTCAAGATGTCTTCTCCATATTTTTCTGTTTTAAGCTCTCCAAATCCGTCAACGGACTTTAAGGCTTCCTTCGTTCCAGGCATTTTGGAAATCAAATCAATCAACTGATTATTATTGTATATAAAATATGGTTTTATCTGTTCCTCCCGGCTCTTTTTCAGCCGGTAGGCCTTCAGTTCTTTAAAAATAGCCGTCTCCTCTATCTTTTCTTTTTCATCGGCATCACAGGTTTCTTCCGTCTGCCGGACCGTCTCAGCTTCTTTTTCAGCGGGCCCTTTCAGGCTTCCGGCTCTATAAGCTTCATATTTTTCTGTATAACCGGTTTCTTTCTGCCTGTTTAAAACAAGAAACGACTGCGCCCACTCCTGCATCTCCGCATCGGAATCAGCAAGCTCCTTTGATTCGTTATATCTCTCTTTTATATATTGAACCAGCTGATCCGCACGAATTACTTTTTCCTTAATTTCTTTTTTGGCATACTTCATATTGAGCACTGTCTTAGGATTAGCCAGAACCACCACTGATTTATAAAAATCATCAAATCCTTTGGCAGTGGCAAATTTAGTGAGAAAATTTCCCCTCCTGTCAATCACAATTTTCCTCATCAGTTCCAGATGCCGCTGGTTTTGTGTGATGGGAGAATATATACCCTCCTTTTTCCACTTGCCGTTATATTCAATGGAACGGATGAAATCATCTGCGCTGTTTATTTCAACATTGCCATAAAGATTTTTGCATTCAATTACAAAGCAAATCTTTCTGGTAAATACAAGATAATCAATCTGTGCGCTTAAATCCCCATATTCAATATAGATATCATGTAAAATATACATGGGCATATGACAGTTTTTCAACTCATATGCAATATTTTTTTCACCTGCAATTCCATATTCAAGGTTTTTAATATCCTGTCTGATTAAAATCTTTCCCGCATCATTGAGAAGAGGTTCCAACGCCTTCAATGCCTCCAGCTGTACCTGGCATCGCTGCTCTCCTTCAGAAAAACCGGCTCCTTCATTTTATTGAATAAACCCATAAAATTCCTCCCTGCCATCCCGACTTTCTAACTCTCCTCACATGCCAAAAACTTCTCTACCGCCGCATTAAAAGCCGCCGGGTTTTTTCTGGCTATGAAGTGGTTACCCTCTATAAATACCAGTTCTCCTTCCGGCAGCTCGCCGCTATCAATCTTGTGTGGGACTCTTTTATCATATCCCTTGTCCCTGCAATCACCAGCGTCTTTATGTGAAGCCCTGATAAAGTCCCGGGCTTCACATGGGGTTCCTTTACCATCAGGCCCAGCATTTCCGCCTTCTTTTTTCCGGAGGAGGTGCAGTTTGACAAGAGGGAGGCTGTGATGTAGCCCCACAGGATCGGAAACTGTACGGATGCTTTAACGCCGCCGGGACTTAAATTCGCCCCATTGAGAATCAGCCGCTCAACCCGCTTTGGATGGGCCAGCGCAAAGGCCAGCGCGATATTGCCTCCATCGGAAAAGCCCAGTATGTGAGCTTTCGCTATCCCCTTTTCTTCCATAAAATCATATAGATCCGCTGCAAACTGGCCGATGGTAAAGGGCGTTTCGCCCCGTGGCGACCGTCCATGCCCGCGGGTGTCGATTGCAATTACTCTGTATTGTTTAGAAAAATATTCTGTCTGATGTACAAAGTAACCGCTGTCCTCACCATTTCCATGAAGCAGAATCAAGGGCATCCCTTCGCCTGATTCCGTCCAATAAAGCCCTGGGCCCATTGCTCCCCCTCCTCCTGTTCTGTTATGTCTTTCATCATACACTAAAATCCGCCAAAAAGGAAGCCTGTGAGCTGCATTCCGGCAAATACCGGCAAAAGGGAGCGCGCCCTCAAGGTCACGCTCCGCTCCCCCTATTCCTTCTTCTCCCCTGTGATTGAATCAAATATCTCCTGCTGTTCAACTTCCTTCGTCTCATAATGGATCTTTGAAAAAATTATCTCCTGCCGCTCCCGGTCATATGAATGTTCATAGATGTATCTGACTCCGTCCTCCAGCCGCTCAATGGTTCCGAACCAGAAGGGCGCATATGCCTCAGGGCCGCTTTCGGAAATTTTCTCTCATGCTCAATCTTATTTGAGACATCTGCCGAAATGCCGGCCTGACTGGGAATCGTATGAGGGAAATCGCCAAACTGTCCCACCGCAGCTTCCCTGCCTATGGATACCAGATATTTTTTGGCATACTCCTGCTCCTGTTGTTCCAAAGATTCCTGGATCCGGGAGGAAGGAGAAATACACAGATCCCAAAGCTTTTGAGGAAACATTTCCTCGATGGATTCCACGTAGCGCTTCCATCCATAGGCTGCCTGTAATCCAGCGCCACATATCTTCCGTCCGGTTCTTTTGAAAGGCGGATAACTGCAGGTATGACTCCGGTTCCTCCGTCTTTAACGAAATTTCCGTCCTGGAACTGGTAAGCGCCGTACATGGTCTGGGCATACACAGTCACTTCGGCCTCATTTTCCTCAGAATCTAAAATCACATGGCCCTCTCCCCGGGCTTCGCAGTCCGAAGGATACAGGCGCCGGTTGTAGTCCAGTATAGCGGCCGACACTGCCTGTTCCACACTGGGGGCCCTCATTATGGCGGAATAAGGCTCTGTGATCTGTTCCAACTCTTCCAGAAACCGGATGAAGGCGCCTTCATCTTCAGCGTAACTCTTAACCGCGCCGTCTCCTGCCAGACGGGAAGCAAAGAAAACCGGCAGATAAAAGTATTCCTTATTGCCCGCGCTGTCCAAAGGATAGTCCCAGGAAACTGAATGACAATTGTCAATCAGGCTGATTAACAGAAGGGAAGCCTTCTGCACCGCTATGTTGTCGGGCTCCTCCTGAAAATGCAGCGTCAGGCCGTAGGGCTGTTCTGTCGTCTGCAGTTCCATGACGCTGGATTCCTGTATATCACAGTAGTTTTTAACCAAACTTATAAGCCTGCCGTCGGCGGAGGCGTCTCCGATATACGGATTCCTGGCCTTCAGCATATCCTCCGCCGTCACATCTTCATAATGTCCCAACTCCGTCCCCTGTTGTCCCTGGCTGTCTTTTTCCCTTCCCCGGGCCGGTTCCAAAGAAGCCTCCTCCCGGCTCCCTGCAGTTCCAGGCAGTGAAGGCCTTCCAGGCACGCAGCCTGGCAGGGATATAACTGTGAAAAGGGCCGCAGCCAGGACGCCGAGGCTGAACGTTGTTTTTCTCACTGAATCTCCTCCTTTATAAAGCAATCCTTATAAGAAGTATATCTGAGACAGCTGCCCATTTTCAATTACTATAGACTTAATAATTATTACGATTTTCCCTGTCACTGTTCCCCGTCCCTTGTGAAGGCCCCTGGGGCCGCCCCTTCCAGGCGTCCTTGCACAAAAATCACGCCTGCCCAGGGACATACTTCCCCTGAGGCGGGCGTGATTCATTTTTTAAAGTTATTTACTTCCTGCCTTTTACCAGCCTTCCTTTCATCCAAAGAATAAAGCATGCGGCAAGTCCGATTCCGGAGGCCAGGAACAGAAGGGTCCAGGGACTCACCCCCTCCTGCCGCCAGTGGCAGGAAGGCCCTCCAGGCTGTCCCGGGCTCCCTCCGGGAACTCCAGGCTCCGTAGTCCGGCAATGGGTCAATGGCAGCTGAAGGCACAGGAAACTCCTGGGGTGAAAGAGGCGGAGCTGCCGCCTCCTGGTAAACACCGGGGCCCGAATCGCTGTGATCCTGGGCCTTATGGCCCCCTGCGGCGGTTCCGCCGGAGCTGCCGGAGCCCTGGGAACCGGAGGGAAGGCCCGGAACGCCGGGCGTACCGGGATCCTCAGGAGGAGAGGGAATCACAGGCGCTCTATCATTTTCAATCCTTATGAGCGTCACTTCCCTTTCGGCCGTCACTTCCAAGGGAGTCTGCAGGGGCAGATATCCCTCAGGCACAGCTATCTCTTTCAGCCAGTAACACCGTTCCGGATATAAATTTTCAAACACGAGGACGCCGTCCGCCGGGGTTTCCATCACATTCCCTGCTGGAATCAGGCAGTCCTGATCCTTAAACAGCTGGAATTTCACGCCGGCCAGGGGCAGACCCGTCTCCTTATCAATCTTAATGATTTGTATCTTTCCGGCAGCTGCCTCTCCTGTAGGAAGGTTTACCACCTCTATTACATCCGCCACTCCGTCTTTACTCACCGTTCTCCACTCATCATTGAGTCCGTATCCGTCAGGAGCCACCAGCTCCTTCCAGTACAGCGTATCACCTGGAGGCAGCTCGCGCTTTGGAACTGCCAGGGTGCAGATTCCCGTTGCGGCGTCACAGTACCCGGAGGTCAGCAGAGCCCCTTCATCCGGGGAGCTATAGAGTCCAAACTTTGTCTGCCCCGCATTGGGTAAAACCACTCTGCTGCTGTCCACCTTTTTTAACTGTATGGAAAAGAACTTGTCTGCCGGAAGCCGGAAGCCGGCGCTGCCGAAGGCGTTCACCTTTGCAGTGGCGGAGCCGCTGTCATTGCCTGAGCCTCCCTAAATCACGCTTCCCTCCAGCTTAACGCTGTTGACCAGTTCCACTCCCGCCCGCCCGATATAGGCGTCATATGTCATAATATAGCTGGCCGCAGGATCCTCTATCTCCACGGAGAAGGAATTCTCCGCAGAATTGTAGTTGATATTGGGGTTAAGTATCTGGCTGCCCTTTGTCAGAGCAACTGTATATTGGTTATTCTTGCTACCTGAAGTGCGGTTCGCCTTGTACAGCTCGATCGTATCCAAATCCAGGTAAAGACCCTCGGACAGTTTGTCCGTGATATACAGTTTGCTTCCCTGCGGCCGGTCTTTCAGGAGATTGATTCCCGTAGGATTCAATTCTACCCTGTAAGATACGGTCTTGGCAGTTCCATTGGTCACTGCCGTCTTGTCCAGCGCCTTGTTTCCTATGACTGCGCTGACCTCCCCGGTATTCGACCACTGACTGTTGATATAACTTTGGAGCCTGGCGGAATTCGTAAAGGTCACCTGGCTTTTCACGAAACGCCGTCTCGTCTGTGTCTACTGTGGTAGGAAAGGTTATGGTTTGCTTAGCCGTTACAGTCTTTAATGTAATGGTAATTTTACCGTCTCCTGTAACTGCAAACTTGTTATCCCCCCCGTTAAATGAAGTATTATCGATTTCGGCGGCGGCGATATCCTCCGGCGTACAGCTGAGTCCTGACGGAAGCTGATCCTCTATGACCACATCGCCCAGGTTCATTTCGTTCTCGTTCACCACCAGCTGCCATTGGATTTTCTTGGTGTTCGGATCGTAGCCGGTGTGGCTTTTCCTCAGCACGTTGCTTTTAGCCTTAATCTCTGCACTGGCTTTCATGTCGGAGAAGATAGCGTGAGAGCTTACCGTAGTACCCTCTTTCTTCATTACAACTTCATTTTTAAATATCCCCTCGGCGTTCCCTGCCCAGAAGGCGGGGTCGTCTGCATAGGTGGTCAGGTTAAACGAAAAAGCGCCTATTTTCGTGCCACCATTCCCAGTATCAACAGTTAATTCTATAGCAATCTTTTTCTCGTTTTCTACTGTTACCTTACAGTTAACCTTATCCAGGCGCGCAGCATCGAGCCCTTTTTTGAGCGCATCCTCAACCTCACTCCTTACAGCTTCGCTGGGGCTTGCCACGTCAGGCGGGGCAAACGTGTGACTCAGACCCCCAACAGAATCGATATCCTCCACCAGTTTTGCTGTTGTCAGATCCACATTATTAGGATTTACGGTAATCTTCCACGTCATCTTGTGGTTAATTCTATCGTAGTTTCCCACCGCCTCCTTTTTAATGAGAGCATTATCAATATTCATGGTTCCAGGCCCTACCTGGATTGTAGGCGGTGTGGGCGGTTCTCCCGGTCCCTCACCATCAGGCCACTCATAGTGTATGGTTGCGCTGTTGGATACGTCCGCCGCCTGCCATTGGGTGTTCCCCGTTTGCTCAAAATAATCAACATTAACGTCTGTTCGGTATTTAATTATATAGGTTTTTGCAGCCACTGAGGGAGCAGCATCCTTAACAAGGTGAATTTTCAATCCTGTGCTCTCTTCCTGTAGAGCATTAGCAAGCTCATCTGTCGTAAAGTCTACCCCATCCCCTGTGACCTGGATACTGCCCTCTTTATATGCAAGTCCCTTCCCCATGGTATCCTGAATATACAGATTCTTAAAATTGCGGCTGTCCGTATGAACCGTTACAGTCCACTCTATGACCAGCGCTCCCGTCCCTTTCGGATCGAAGGCCCCAACCTTTCCAACCATAGGAAGCCGCTCTTCCCAGACTTTCGGAATCTCAACCTTACTCTCAGCCTCTGCGCGAGGAGTTATAGAACCGCCATCACTCCTCTGAACCTCCGCTTTATTGCTAAATATGAATGGGGCATCGCCGGTCGAGGCCCACATAATTCCCATTTGTTCGTTTGTTATCCTGGTAGAATATTCAATGGTCACCTTGGCTCCACTCGCCAGGTCATCCGGAACAGTCCAGTACAGCGTAGGCTTACCCTGCGCCCCGGAAGCCGGTGTTACGTATGATAACCCCAGTTCAGACCCCCCCCCCTCCAGGTGATCCACTATAACATTTCCGCTACCACTGACATATTCCATACCATCCGGCATAACATCCGCAATCCTGGCAGGCTTACCTCCCACATAATCATAAGACTCTATAGGATGTGTGTAAGTTACAGTCCAGTTAACATAACCTGTTGATTTGTCAATTACCCCATCGGATTTTTCCAGCTGCGGCGCTTTGGGCACCCACTCCTCTACCGCAATGTCGAAAGTTTTACCTCCGGGCAGCCTAATGTTAAACTGTCCTCTCTCGTCTACCTCGTCCATCTTTACGTCCAAATTGCAGCCAAACCATATTCTGATGTCTGTGAGGTCTTTAAGCGTTATCTTGCCGCCCTCTACGGATTCTTCAAAGTTTATAAACTCCAGCGTCAGTTCTGTCCCTCCCGCCTCCCAGCTTAGAGTTCCGTATTGAATCTCCTTTTCGTTAATATTCACCATCAAAGGTTCTTCTCCATCACTGTCCGGCGCTTTTAATTTACTATTTTGAAGATTTACAACATATTCTATTCCGGCACTAATTCTTTCCATATTCTTTTTTTGAATCAACAAAAACAGGTCGCTGTCCTTATTAACCACAGGCATTTCCAGGCCATCACCGAGAGGATCCGTTCCAGGCTCACCATCGACGGACAGATATAACTCACACTTAACGTCGTTAAGTTCCAATCCATTCTGAACCACCATTAAATTCAAGCCCATAATATTTAATGAACCGTCCTCCTCCAGCTGAATCGAATCCACACGGCAGGGAACCCAAACCGTGTATTCTCCAACGGGCGTTTCCTTGCCATCCTCCTTTTTGGGGGTGGAGGGGGTGGCGTCGGAAGGGGTGGAGGGCTTTGAGGAACTGCTTACCATCACCCTCTCCCTGGGGGATATGGACAGTTCCGCCACTTTCGTGCCGTCGGAGGGCGTGGCCTTAGGCTCATTCCCGGTTCCGGCCTCAGTCTCCTTCTTCTCATACAGGGGATTATCTATGATTACGGAAAAATCCTCAAAGCCCTCAGCCTTTACCTCCTTCTCAAAGCCATTGGGCATTTCCATCGTAATACGTTTCTCACCGGCATACACCAGTTTTTCCGGCTGTTCGATGAGTTCCTTCTCATCCGACAAATCCACGGCTGTTTTCCAATAGAGGAGGTCATTTTCACCGATTATATCCCCATCTTCCAGGAGCTCTCCGTTTCTGTACAGCTCCACAGACGGTTTCGGCTCCTCTTTGGCCCACGCCGTCATTCCTGTCCCGGGCAGCGCCATAACTGCTGCCAGGATACATGCTAACAGCTTTTTCTTTCTCATTCTCATTCTGATCCCTCTTTTGCAAACGTTCCATTTTTATCACTATGTGCTGACATTCCAGTATCCCAGTGATGTTTTTAAGTATAACATCAAATTTTCGAGGAATCAATGCATGTAACTAAATTCGTAACTCAAAGAGATTTTTTATCATTTGTAACCAACGGGGGCCCAGATTAATCCAACAGGACACATTTCCTGCGTTTACCGGAATCATACCAGCTTCAGAAGATTTACCATCTCGATGGCTCCCACTGCACACTCATATCCCTTATTTCCCGCCTTGCTCCCCGCCCGCTGGATGGCCTGCTCAATATTCTCTGTAGTCAGAACGCCGAAAA
This sequence comes from Clostridia bacterium UC5.1-1D2, assembly GCA_001304855.1. Lineage (GTDB taxonomy): Bacteria > Bacillota > Clostridia > Lachnospirales > Lachnospiraceae > Enterocloster. Next base: position 20,305 of record BBZN01000047.1, on the reverse strand, counting down.
GTACGGGGATCCCGCTGTTTAATCCCGCCTGGGCCGTCCCCTTGGACACTTCACTGCATACATAGTCGTAATGGCTGGTGCTTCCCCTGATAACCGCCCCAAGGCATATAACTGCATCATAGTTCCCGCTCTTTGCCATCCTGGAAGCCACAAGGGGAATCTCAAAGGCGCCCGGCACCCAGGCCACAGCTATGTCCTCGTCCTCCACGCCGTGGCGCAGCAGGCCGTCCACCGCTCCCTCCAGCAGTCTGGAAGTGATAAATTCATTAAAACGGGCGGCCACAATTCCCACCTTTATGTCCTCTGCAACCAGCTTTCCTCCAAGTATTTTCATTTTCAAATCCTCCTTTTATGATAAGTAGTGTCAACTTTATATGCCTAAAACCGGCTCCCCTTTCCTTGGCTTGGGCGATTAAACTTTTACGCGGGAACCGGCTGAAAGCCCGTTAACTTCAGCCTTGACGGGGTTTCCGTAAGTAAAATATAATCGGCCGGCGTTTCCCGATGCTATAAGATTCCCGGCGGAATCTCGGCTTAGGCCACTGCCGCCTTTCTTAAAAGCCTGTGGTATTCTCAAAAAACACCACCGGATTGCGTTTCTCAATAGTTTAATATATGCCCCATCTTCTTCTGCTTGGTTTTCAGATAGAATCCGTCATAGTCGGTGGCGTCCATCTGAATTGGCACCCGCTCCGCAATCTCAATGCCGTAATCCGAGAGCTGATATACCTTATCTGGATTGTTGGTGAGAAGCCGCATGGTTTTCACTCCCAGCTCCCGCAGTATCTGAGCGCCTATAAAATACTCCCGCAGATCCCCAGCAAAGCCCAGGGCCAGATTGGCCTCCAGGGTATCCAGACCTCTGTCCTGGAGCTCATAGGCCCTGAGTTTGTTGATAAGTCCGATTCCCCTGCCCTCCTGCCGCATGTAGAGGAGCACGCCTCTGCCCTCTTTCTCTATCTGCTTCATGGCTGCTGCAAACTGCTGCCCGCAGTCACAGCGCAGGGAACCGAAGGCGTCCCCCGTCAGGCACTCGGAGTGGACACGGCACAGCAGATCCCTTCCGTCCCCAATCTCCCCCTTCACCAGAGCCACATGATGTTCGCCGTTCAGGATATTCACAAATCCCAAGACTGTAAAATCGCCGTATCTGGTTGGCATACGGGCTGCCGCCTCCCGGCGGACCAGCTTATCCTTCTTTTTCCTGTAATCCTGCAGATCCTTTATGGTGATAAATGCCATCCCCCATTTTTCAGCCAGTTCTTTCAGCTGGGGAGTGCGCATCATCCTTCCGTCCTCCCTCATTATCTCACAGCACAGGCCGCAGGTTTTCAAGCCTGCCAGCCTCATAAGATCCACCGTAGCCTCCGTATGCCCTGACCGCTCCAAAACGCCGTTGGTTTTAGCCAGAAGGGGAAACATATGGCCCGGACGGCGGAAATCTTCCGGTGCGGCTCCCTCCTCCACGCATTTCATGGCAGTTACAGACCGTTCTTCTGCCGAAATGCCTGTGGTCGTATCCCTATGGTCTATGGAAACCGTGAAGGCAGTTTCATGATTATCGGTGTTGCCTGCCACCATCTGGGGAATCTGCAGCTTTTCGACGTACTCCCCGGACATGGGCATACAGATCAGCCCTTGCCGTGAACCGCCATAAAGTTAACATTTTCCGTAGTGGCAAATTGTGCCGCACAGATGAAATCCCCCTCGTTCTCCCGATCCGGATCATCCGTGACAAGTATGATACGTCCCCGGCGCAGTTCCTCCAGCGCCTCCTCAATGGTACTGTATTGAAACATCTTTTAGCTCCTCCTAAAATCCATATTGGTTTAAAAATTCTCTGGTTATTTTGCTGTCTGCGGGATCCTTGTATTCCCAATCAAAGGTCAGGAGACGGCGCACATATTTTCCGATGATATCATTTTCCAGATTCACAATATCCCCGGCCTTCTTCCCTCCCAGAATGGTGGCCGCAGCCGTGTGGGGTATCACGGAAACCCGGAAGCCGTCCCTGTGCACAGACGCCACGGTGAGGCTGATGCCGTCAATGGCTACGGAACCTTTCTCTACGATGGAGCGCATAAGCTCCGAATCCGCTTTGACCGTATACCACACTGCATTATCGTCCCGCTCTGCTCTCACAATCTCACCGGTTCCGTCGATGTGTCCCGACACTATATGACCTCCGAAACGCCCTGCCGCCGGAAGGGCCCGCTCCAAATTCACAGAATCCCCGGGCCGAAGGCGCCCAGATCGGATCGGTTCAGAGTTTCGTGCATAACATCTGCAGTAAAGGCGCTGCCGTCCAGTCCCGAGGCCGTCAGGCACACGCCGTTGACTGCTACGCTGTCGCCTATTTTCAGATCCGACATAATCACTGAGCCGCAGACCGTCAGCACAGAAGAATGGAGGCCCCTGCGGATGTGTTTTACCTTGCCAATCTCCTCAACAATTCCCGTAAACATGGTTGTCTACCTCGCTTTCTATCAAAAAATCCCCTCCAAGAGCCGTCACCCTGCTGTTTTTCAGCCGGAAGCCATGGTCAGGACAGGATGTCCCCAGGCCGCCCACAGGGGATTTCGCAGCTCCTCCTCCGAAAATCTTGGGGGCAATATACGCCTGGACTCTGGATACAATGCCGGATTCCAGAGACGACCAGTTCAGGGTCCCGCCTCCCTCCAGAAGAATGCTGTCAATCCCCTCACGGCCCAGCCGGTTGGTCAACTCCTTCAAATCGACTCCGCCCTCTGTGGAGGGCAGCGGCAGAATGCGGCAGCCTGCATTTACATAAGGTTTATAACGGCCTTCCTCCCTGCAGCAGGTAGCCAGAATGGTGGGAACCGACCTTGCAGTAAGAACCACCTCTGCATCCACAGGAGTCCTCAGACGGCTGTCGCAGATAATTCTCACCGGGTTCACCCCATGTTCCATACGGCAGGTGAGGGAAGGGTTATCCTGAAGGACGGTCCCCACCCCGGCCATAATTGCACTGTACCTGTGCCTGTCCTCGTGTACCCTCCTGCGTGCATTTTCACCTGTAATCCACTGTGACTGTCCCGTCCGGGTGGCGATCTTACCGTCCATGGTCATGGCGTATTTCATAACTACATAAGGGCGGCCTGTGGATATGTAATGAAAAAATACATAATTCAGCCCATCGCACTCATCTTTTAAAATGCCTTCGTCTACCTGGATTCCATGATCCCGAAGATACTTAATCCCTTTGCCGCTCACCAGAGGATTGGGATCCCTGGAACCTGTGACCACGCGGCTGATTCCGCTTTCCAGAATCGCCTCCGTACACGGCGGCTGCTTTCCCGTATGGCAGCAGGGCTCCAGTGTCACATAGAGCACAGCGCCCCTGGGAGACTCCCTGCAATCAGCCAGAGCTTCCCGCTCCCCGTGAAGTCCCCCATACCGGCGGTGCCAGCCCTGTCCGATGACACGTCCTGCTTTCACTATAACTGCTCCCACCATAGGATTTGGGGAAGTTCTCCCCACCCCCCGCCCTGCCAGTTCCAGGGCAAGCTTCATATATTCCTCATCCTTCACAGCGCACCTCCCGGATCAAAAATACCTTGAACAAAATGTTCAAGGCATTGGGAGCAGGAGCCCGGCTGTCATGTAGTTCAGATGATTATCCATGTAGTTCCCAAGGGAACTCCTATGAATTTCCGGAAACCATTTCCTGAAATTCAAAAAACTCTGGAATGAAACCATCATTCCAGAGCAAAAATCCAAACTACACACAGTCTCCTGCGCATAAAATCCAATCTTCTTTCATCCAGACTTTACTGTCGGCCTCGGAATTTCACCGAATCCTGCCTTGCGGCTCGTGGGCTTTACCACCGGTAGGGAATCACACCCTGCCTGAAGATTTTATTCAATTGTCTGCATTATACCGCTTGCAGGGGCATCTGTCAACTACCTTTTGGCGGCGGCGGCCTTTTATGTTACAGGCTTCTGCCCTTTATGTCCGGCCGCCCGGTATCTTTGATTGCGGCTGCTCCCCCCTGCTCATATCCGTCCGGCAATTCCTGCGACGCATACCGCTCATAATGTTCTTTCGCGCTTTCTCTGGTCAAAGAAAAGTGACGCTCCAGCTTTTTTAGTATCTGGGGTTCCGTTTTCCCTTCCTCCAAATTATCTGAAATCAGGGCCGCTATCCCTGTTCTATACCTTGCTCTATCCCTTGTTCTATCCCCTGCTCTATCCCCAGTTCTATACCGGCCATGCGTTCTTGCTCTAATATTTTGCACATGATATCAACTCCCTCCTTTTTTTCCTTGTAAAAACGAACCCGGTTCACTACATTTGGGAATGTCGTGGTTTTATAGCTGCTTTCCGAGTGCGCCATGTAATGTAATAATTCATCAATCGCTTCATTGCCACAGGAGGCGGACAGATTCACATATACTTCGTGAACCCCGTTATCAACCACTTTCCCTTCGTGTCTCAGTACACGGTCTACGTAATAAATCCCTGACCCCTGCCCAAAGAAATCCTTTTCTGTTATGAAAATCAGATACACATCCGGCACTGCGTCGTAGGACATTCCTTTTTCCAGGCTGCTCATATCAATGCTGGACTGGTAGTACCTGACACGTCTCTGCTGGTCGCGGCAGCCGGACTGCTGCATTTCGATGTTTATCAGCTTTCCATCTGCGTTTTCTGCAAGAATATCTAAAATTACAGAATGATTCTCCATATCTCTTATGGAGTACTGGGATTTTACGTCCTTCACAATAAAATCCGGCTTATTTAACAGTATCCGGACGACCTCCTGGCAGGCCGCCTTATCCTCCAATACCTTTCCAAAAAAGACATCGCTTGTCATATTAAACTGCTGTACCTTGCTGCGCCTTTCCTCATACGTCTCCATCAGAACAGCAAGCGTTGGGGCTGTCTGTGTTTTTTCCATTCCTGGCTCCTTTCTTTATAGCAGGAGCCGTCCTCCCCTGCCATATAGTTTGTCTGTTGAAATATGGCAGAAGTTTGCCGTATGCAGTCACTGCAAAGAGTGTTTAGAAACCTGACGCCCTGAGAAAGGCGCCGACTCTTATTTTTATTATACACTCGGCAAGATGATATGACAAGAATTTTTCCGCACCACTTTTCACATCGGATGGACATCCGATGCTTTTTGACCGGTTTTTCGGTCAAAAAGAGGCGCCGTCCGGACTGTTACCATTTTAAATCTTCCAGACGCCCCTGCGCCTCATATCTTGTGATGCGGACTGCATGGTTCTCCCCGTCCACAAATACGACCCTGGGCGGATTCATCTTCAGTTCCTCCGGCTGCATCAGGGCATATGACATGATAATCACTTTATCTCCGATGGAAGCCAGCCGGGCCGCAGCCCCATTGAGGCAGACCATACCGCTGTCTTTGTCTCCTCCGATTGCATATGTCTCAAATCTTGCTCCATTGTCTATATCCACAATCTGCACTTTTTCATATTCCTGTATACCGGCCTGTTCCAAAAGCCTTCTGTCTATGGTAACGCTGCCGATATAATCCAGTTCCGCCTGCACTACGGTTGCTCTGTGTATTTTGCTTTTCAAAGCCTGAATCAGCATTCTCTGTTCTCCTCCTGCCAGTCTCCGGGCAAATCTGCCTTTCCCACAATAAAGTTGTCAATAAGCCGGGTCTTTCCCACATATACAGCCATTGCCACCAGAACATTTTCCTTTATGCGGTCCGTTTTCTCAATAGTGTCCATAAGAACGGCCTCCACATAGTCAATGTTTGCAAGGGGCTCCTTCTCAATATTTTTCTTCATGGCAAATGTAAGTTCCTTCGGATCGGTGATCCCCCGCCTCACCAGTTCTCTGCCAAACTCAATGGTCCGGCTCAGCGCCAGAGCCGCCTTTCTCTCCTCCCGGCTGAGATATGTATTCCTGGAGCTTTTGGCCAGTCCGTCGGGTTCCCTCACAATCGGGCAGCCCACGATCTCAATATCCAGATTCAAATCAACGGTCATTCTCCGGATCACAGCCAGCTGCTGACCGTCCTTCTGTCCGAAAAACGCTTTGTCCGGTGTTACAATGTTAAACAGCTTACACACCACCGTACACACTCCCCTGAAATGACCCGGTCTTGATTTTCCACAGAGCTCCCTTGTCAGTCCCTCCATATCCACATAGGAGCAGAAGCCTTCTGTATACATCTCCTCCGCATCAGGGGCAAATATTAGGTCCGCGCCCATCTCCCGGCAAAAAGCGGCGTCCCTCTCCAAATCTCTTGGATAGCTTCCGAAATCTTCATTCTCGCCAAACTGCATAGGATTCACAAAGATGCTGACCACCACCTTGTGGCAGAGCGCCCCAGCCTCCTTTATCAGACTTCCATGTCCTTCATGGAGATAGCCCATGGTTGGAACAAACCCGATGCTCAGTCCCTGCTTCTTCCACTCTTTTACACAGTCCCTTACCTCTTTTGCAGTCTTTACAATTTCCATCTTCAGACTTACCTCCGTCTCTCAATATAATTTTTCCAGAATATCCCCGCTGATTTTGTATGAGTTTTCCTCCGCCGGAAAGCTTTGGTTCTGCACAGCCTCTATATATGCCTTAAAGGCAGCCTTCATGGTTTCCCCAACATCGGCAAAACGTCTCACGAACTTCGGAGTAAAATCAGGAAACAGGCCCAACATATCCTGGTAAACCAGTATCTGGCCGTCGCATCCCTTCCCTGCCCCGATACCGATGGCAGGGATTTTTATCTCTTTTGATATGACCCCGGCCAGCTTTGCCGGAACGCACTCCAAAACCAGTGCAAAGGCTCCTGCCTTTTCCACCTCCTTTGCATCCTCCATCAGATTTCTGGCCGCCCGCTCATCCTTTCCCTGTACCCGGAAGCCGCCCAGGGCGTTGACAGACTGGGGGGTAAGGCCCAAATGCGCCATAACCGGAATTCCTGCAGCCGTAATGGCCTTAATCTGAGGACAGATTTCCCTGCCGCCCTCCAGCTTAACTGCCTCTGCGCGGGCCTCCTTCACCAGGCGGCCTGCATTTACAAGAGCGTCACGGACGCCTGTCTGATAGGACATAAAGGGCATATCCACCACGACCAGCGCATTCTTCACACCTCTGGCTGCTGCCGCCCCGTGATGAATCATATCCTCCATGGTAACAGACAATGTATTTTCATAGCCCAACACAACATTTCCCAGGGAATCCCCCACTAAAATCCCATGGATTCCCGCCTGATCCATCAGCTTTGCAGTGGAATAATCGTAGGCAGTCAGCATTGTAAGCTTCTCTCCCCTGTCCTTTGCCTGCTGAAATGTTACAACCGTATGTTTCATACCATTTCACCTTTCCTGCTGCGGCTTTTCTCCCTGCTTATTTTTCCTGACTTTTTCTCAGTAGGCCTTTTGGCGCAGCCTAACAGACAGGCTTTCCTGTTCTCAAACCCTGCCTGATTTTCTTCAATTGTTAAATAAGCTTTGGATAATTGCCGATAGTCTGCCTGCTTACAGCCGGCAGCTGATAATGGATGATCGGATACCCTTGGGTATCCCACAGATTAATACCGAAAAAGATTTCAGCAAAAATCCCCCTCCTTCTCTTTTAAGAAAGCGAGGAACAAAGTATCCCATTTTTTTGCTGACGTTAACAATGTCTCATACTACCCTATGTTTATAAATGCCGCCTCTTCTGCCGAAGCCTTCGGACTGTGGCTGTTGCTGCCGGATACGCACACGTTGCGTTCCGCCTCACATTTTCCGGAAGAATTTCCCAACTACCCGCTCCGATGAATCCCACGCCCATTCCGCCACCTGCCTTCCAGGTGATACTCTTCTTTAAAAGGCCGCATCTTTTCCGGTATGGTTTCCTGCGAATACCATCCAGTTCAGAGTTTATCACGGCTGCTTGCAAGATTCAATTAATTTTGAGACGGCGCCTGTATTACCTTATATTCTTAGTTTTTAGCAGTTTCCTCCGGCAGAATACCGGAGGAAGCCTTTATTTTATGAAATCATTCCATAGGCGATCAGCGGATCCCCTTCCTTCACCCCCAAAACCACAGTCTGATACAGAATAATGCCATCGTATTCACTCCGGCAGGAGTACAGAAGTTTTCCCCACACATCCTTTAATTCTCCCAAAAGAACGCCTTTAGAAAAGGTGCCCCCTGCCTTAAGTTTCGGATACCAGAAGCCCTCCTGTTCCGCCTCCAAATAAACAGCCCGATCCACACGTTTCTGCTTCATCCGTCGCCGTTCCTTCCCTGGCAGAACCTTCAAATGGATCAGTATATTACGGATATCCCGTTTATACAGCTCTACTTCCTCCCTGGTATACATGCCCCTGCCCCCCCTTTCCATGAGAACAGACGGAATCTTGTGTATGCAGGCGCAGCTGTAGGCTCCCGCAGCTGCAGTGGACACAGCCCGGATGGCGGTATCCGCAGCCATGGCCATCGCCTCTGAGGCCCGGCAGACCTCCTCCCTTGCCACGCCTGTAAAGTAAACAAATGGCATCGCTTCCTCGCTTGTATCTCCGGCATGGACGTCAATGTAAAAATCCGCCTGGCTCTGGAGCTCATGGACAATGGTATAGGCAATTCGCTCAGAGAGGGTTCCATTCCTTTTCCCCGGAAAGACCCTGTTTAAATTTTTCCCGTCCTCAGGAACCACAAATCTGGTATAATTCCTGAAGGCCGAAGGGTTTGCCAGAAGCAGAAATACCAGGCTTCCGCTGATGTCCTCCGCCTCCAGCTCCCTGGACAGCTCCATCACAGTCTGTATGCCCACATACTCTGCTCCGTGGACCCCTGCGGAAATCAGAACAGAAGGGCCCTCCTTCCTGCCGCAAATCACTGTAAACGGCAGCTTCTGTTCACTTTGTTCCACCTGTAGCCATCCATTCTTTTTTCTCCCCGGGCAACGGGGACAGTTCCTATCTGTATCATGCAGTTCTCCTCTCAGGCAGGGATCTTCCCTGTATTTTCATAAAAAGACAGTCCCGGTATGCTGCCAGGCCAAGACTTCTGCCTCCGTAAAAAGCCAGATAGCCCATCCACAGTCCGTCATTACCCCAAAAAAACACACCAAGGCAGCTCACAGGCAGACAGGCCAGAAGGGCCCACAGCGTAGAAAGAAAGACCGGCCTTGTAATGCTGCTTCCTGTATATACTCCGTACAGGGATAAGCCTGCAAATGCTGTTACCGGATATAAAAAATAATATAGCTCATACCTGCCGGCAAGTTCCCGGATATGGGATAGGCCGGTGAAAATCCCTATGAGCCTGTCACCCGCTCCTATACTTATCCCTGTCATCACCACCGCCGCCGCCGCGCCCCACTGCCATGTCTTTTTTATTACATCTCTGAGCAGAGAATAGCTGGCTGCGCCCGCCGCCCTGCCGGCAAACACGCTGGAACCGTTGGCAATTCCCTCAAAGACATAGGCTTGAACGGAGGTAATCTGTACCATTATGGCATTAACAGCTAAAAGAGCGGTTCCCAGCCTCCCGCTAAAGGCTGCAAAAAGATTATTATACATCACCAGGCAGATGGTTCTCAAAAGAAGGTCCCGGTTTTCCTGTATCATTCCGACGACAGACTCCCGATCCCACAGGGACTTTTGATTCTCTCCGCCAGGCAAGCCAAACCTTCCGTACCTGCACATTCCCAGGATGCCACAGATACAGGTGTACACCTGAGATATTAGGGTCGCCGCAGCCACCCCTTCCACCCCGCATCCCAAAATACGCACAAACAGATAATCCAGGACCATATTTATAAGGTTTCCGCTAATTTGCATAAACAGGGCGGCGCCGATCCTGCGCTGCCCCATAAGCCATCCCAGCATAACATAATTGGACAGCACAAAGGGAGCGCCCCAAATAAGAATTCTGAAATAGCGTCTTACATAATCTGCAACTGCCTGTTCCGGGCCTGTCAGCCACAGATATCCGGCCTCCACCGGTTTCCACATCGCCAGAAAAACGGCGGCAGTGGAAATAGCGAACAACAGGGGAAGATAAAAGCTGCGCCTTTGTTCCCCCGTCCCCCGCCCCCTCCCCCAGCTGGCGCTGCGCCCTGTAGTGCTCACCCTCAGGAACCCAAAAAGCCAGTACAGGGTATTAAAGAGGTTTGCCCCCAGAGAGACGCCTGCAATGGCTGCCGCCTCTCCCATCATACCGATCACAGCCGTATCCACTGCTCCAAGGAGGGGCTGGGTTACCGTGGAAAGCATAAAGGGCAGGGTCACTGCCAGGTACTCTCTGTGGGAGAGATCTATACTGCGTCTTCCCATATCCGGCTCTCACCTTCTCCCCATATGGGCTTTTCGCTTCACCTCCCGGTCTGCTTTGTGTTTCCTCATTTATTAAGCAATCTTCTTCCTTTAACTTAGGCCCCCCGCCTTCCGCCGGAATATGGATGCTGCCGTCAAACTCTGCAACGGACTGCAGCAGTTTTCTCGCATAGGGATGCGCCACTTTTGAAATATGGTTTACGTCTGCCAGCTCAGCAACCCTTCCCTGGTACAGAAAAAGAACTCTCTGGCAGATATAAGTTACAGACGTCAGATCGTGTGTGATAAACAAGTAGGTAAGCCGCCGCTTCTTCTGTATCTCTTTCAGCAGATCCATCACCTGCACCTGGGTGTGGGCGTCCAGAGAGCTGATAGCCTCGTCAAACAGAATCACCTTTGGGTTAACTGCTATCGCTCTTGCAATGCACACCCTCTGAAGCTGCCCTCCACTGAGCTCATGGGGAAACCTGTCCTTGTATCCCATGTCCAGGCCCACAAGGCTAAGAGCTGCTCCAGTTCCTCCTCCCGGTTTATCCTGATACCCTCTCTCCGCTCCCTTACCCTCAGGGACTCTCCAATTAGTTCCTGCACCCTGAATCTGGGGTTGGCCGAGGTCGTATAATCCTGAAAAACTACGCTCATCACAGCTCCGCCCTTTTGCCTGCCTCCTTTTTTTCCCCTGCTTCGGCACTGCCATAGAGGGCTGTTCCTGCGAGAAAGACTTCTCCCTTATCCGGCTTTAAAAGGCCGCACAGTACCCGGCCCAAGGTGCTTTTTCCGCTTCCGCTCTCCCCCAGTATTCCCAGGCATTCCCCCTCTTTCACAGTAAACGACACATCAAAAAGGATTGACTGCCTTTCTGTGCCGAAAATCCTGGTCTGATTTTCCTTGCGAAAGCTGACGCATATGTCTTTTGCCTTTATCATGCAGAACCCACCTTCTTTCCTTCCATCGCCTCCCTGTACCTGGCCATAACCGCCCGTTTTTTCTTCACCAGAAGCCGGGTATAGGGATCGGCGGCGTTCTCCATTATCTCACAGAAGGAGCCTCTGTCCGCCACCTTTCCCCGGTTCATCACCAGAACCTCATCTGCTATCTGGGATATGACTCCCAGATCGTGGCTGATAAACACCATTGCCATTTTTGATTCTTTCTTAATCCTGACAAATTCCTTCATAATCTCAAACTGGGTAATCGCGTCTATGGCAGTTGTGGGCTCGTCTGCAATCAGCATATCCGGTTCCATAGACACAGCAAGGCCGATCATAATGCGCTGAAGCATGCCTCCGCTGAGCTGGTGGGGATATTTTTTAAGAACCTCTTGGGGATTGCGGATCTGCATGGATTCCAGAACACGAAGGGAGCGTTTATAAATTTCCTCTTTACCTATATTAAAATGCCCGCTGTAGGTTTCAGCCATCTGATACTCTATGCGGTACAGCGGATCGAAGCAGGTCATAGGATTTTGCAGTATCATACACAGCTTTCTGCCTCTGATGCTGCGAAGCTGTTCCTTGCTCTGTTTCAGAAGGTCCTTACCCTGGTAAATGCTTCCCCTGTGACTGAAAAGCTCCTGTCCAGCAGTCCCATAACGGCTTTTAGACTCATACTCTTACCGCTTCCCGATTCTCCCAGAATTCCCAGGCAGCGGCCCGGGTACACCTCAAAGCTCACTCCCCGGATAATGGGCTGGATCCGTTTCTTGTAATGAAAATCCACATGTAAATCCCTTACAGACAAAAGGGGCTCCGTCATACCTGCACCTCCTTCGGGTCAAGGGCGTCTCTGAGCGCATCCCCCAACAGATTAAAAGCTGCAACCACAGCCACAATGGCAATCCCCGGCGCTATCATCTGTATTGGGTTGGTTGTCATTACGTTTTTGGCTTCGTTAAGCATGGCTCCCCACTCAGGCGTAGGCGCCTGAACCCCAAGGCCCAGAAAAGAGAGGGTTGAAATATTAAGAATCGCCCATCCGATATCCAGTGTTGCCAGCACCGCCATCTCAGAAGCGATGCTGGGAAGCAGATGCCTGGCCAAAATAAAGGGTTCCCCGCTGCCGATACACCGTGAATAGAGGACAAAGTTCCTGTCCCTGTACTTCATCACATTTGTGCGGATCATACGGGCGTACCATGCCCATTTGATCAGAACATTCGCCATAATTACATTGCGGACGTCGATTCCCAGCAGAGCCACCACAGCAAAGACCATAATCTGACTGGGAAAGGACATCATCACGTCCACCCCACGCATAATAATCTCCTCAACGATCCCCCTGAAATATCCTGCCAGCAGTCCCATGACAGTACCCAGACCAATGGTTCCCAGCATGGTTATAAGGGAGAGAAAGAGAGTCGGACGGATTCCGTAAATCATTCTGGAAAGTATGCATCTTCCCAGCTGATCCGTACCAAGAGGATATCTGCGGCTGTATCCTGCAAACTTATTCAGGATATCATTTTCGTAGGGGTCATTGGGGGCGATAAAGGGGGCAAAAATGCCTGTCAGAGCTACCAGAACCAAAAGCCCAATCATAACCACCGCCATCTTATTTTGAAATAAACGTTTCCACATATCAGGACACCTCCCTTCGCAGCCGCGGGTCTGCAATACACTGGACAATATCAAAAAGCAGGTTGAATACCACAAACAAAGTTCCGATGAGGAGCACATAGGTCTGTATCACAGGATAATCACGGTTAAAAATAGAATTGATACAGAGCTTTCCCAGTCCGGGCCAGGCAAACACATTTTCCACCACAATGGTTCCTGCCATCAGCTGGGGGACGCTCATACCAATGGCCACAATGCAGGTATGAAGCGAATTTTTAAGAATGTGTTTTACCAGTATGGACTTCTGCTTCAGCCCCCTTACATTTGCATAGAGCACATAGTCCTCCTTCATGTTTTCCAGCATATTGTTGCGGATTAGGCGGATATAAGTGGATATGTAAGTGAGGGACACGGTAAATGAAGGCAGCAGCAGGTGCTTCCATGTACCGTTTCCGCTGGTGGGAAGCAGATCCAGCTTGATGCTTATAAACCAGATCAAAAGCAGTCCGATCCAGTAAGCAGGCATGGCGGTAGTCATAAATACAATCCCCCTGACAATCCGGTCAAACCAGCCATCCTTGTAAACGGCGCAGAAAAATCCGATTGGCAGGCTTAACACAATCACAAACGCCAGAGATGTAGCTGCCAGCAATGCTGTGGCCGGAAGACACCTCTGAATTTCCCCCAGCACCGTTCTGGATGGGTTGGTATAACTGACTCCAAAATCCATGCGCAGGCAGTCCGCCACCCAGCGTACATAGCGCACCAGGTACGGATCGTTCAGTCCAAGTTCCTCTCTTACCTGTGCAATGGCCTCCTCCGTGATCACAGGAGTCTGCCGCACGCGAAGGGCCACCTCCGCCGGATCTGAGGGTATCAGGTTGATAAACACAAAGCATAGGAACGAAATACAGATGAGAAGCGGAACAGCCGACAGAATCCGCTTTACTATGTATGATTTCATGTTTTTTCCTTTCTGCTAAAAATCGGGAGTTCTTGTGTGCAGCCGTTGGTTTGAATGGCGCAGGGCAAGAAGCAGCCTTATTTTAGCCCGTTTCAAAAGACCATGCAGGCCAAAAATCCCGGCCTGCATGGTCTTTATAATTCCAGTCCCATAAGACACGCCTGGCGGCAAGCCCCGGAAAGCGTCCGCTCACCCGAAATGTGTTTTGGCAGAGGACGCCGCCGCCTAAAATGCATAGGATTCCAGCGGCCCGGCATACGCCCGGGCACATTCCGTCAGCGCAGGCTGTGTTCTGAAATATGGCCCTGCATCTATCAGGGTTGGCGGCTATAATCATTCAAAATACATCCGGGCAAAGGGCACCTCATACTGGGTCTGGGTAAAGCCAACGCCCTTTAGAGATGAAGCGCTAATGGCCTTATTGCACTCATAGGTCAGCGGAATATATACCGCATCTTCGTGAAGCCTGGTCAGTACAAAGGTATAAAGCTCCTGTCGCTGTACCTCGTCTGTGGATACCAGTATATCTGAGATAGCCTGGTCGATGTCCGCCTTATCGGACAATCCCTGCTGGGCCGCATAATCCCCATAAACCGGAGCGCGCATAGCCGCCAGGGAGGATTGGGGGTCATAAGGGGTTCCCCAGCAGATGTTAAACACCATATCGAAATTTCCCGCCTTCATATTGTCGCGGTAGGACTGCTCCTCCTCACCCTTGATTTCCAGCTGTATTCCCAGTTTGCCATATTCAGACTGAAGAAACTCGGAAATAGTTTTTCCGTAACACTATCGCTGTTGTAGAGAAGAGACAGAACCATTTTCTGCCCATCCTTCACCCGCACACCGCTGCCGTCCTTCACCCAGCCAGCCTCCTCCAGCATAGACTCAGCCAGCGCCGTGTCATAGGCGTAAGGTTCCAGATTGATATCGCAGTAGGGTACAGTAGGCGCAAACAGCGTATCTGCAGGAGCCTCCAGTCCATAAAAAATGCCGTCTGAAATGGCCTGGCGGTTGGTGGCATGCTGAATTGCCCGGCGCACAGCGGTATCTTTCAGAATCGGGTTGGTAGTGTTGAGTACGATTTGGCGGGTAGACGTGGGATCGGATAAAGCTACATCAAATTCCCCGCTGTCGATATATTTATTTACCGCATCAGCATCGATCATGTTCTTACCGAATATCAGATCAATTTCCCCCTTCTCCAGCGCCAGAATCCTGGTCTGGTTGTCGGGAATCACCTTAACCGTAATCTTTTTTATAGAAGGCTGTTCTCCCCAGTAATTTTCATTAACTTCAAAAACCGCATATTCGTCAGTCACAAAATCCGTCAGAACGTAGGGCCCGCTTCCGATATAGGCGTCCACTCCATCCTTTGTGCTTCCGTTCTTCATGGCCTTGGGAGAAATCATCGCAAAGGGCCGGGTCACTCCCAGTTCCGTCAGCATGGGGTAGTAAGGTTCCGTCAGTTCAATCACAAATGTCTGGTCATCGGGAGCCGATACGCCCACCAGCAGGTTCATCATCTCCAGCCAGGTGTGCCTGTCCTTATTCTCGATTATAGCGTCGAAGTTCGCTTTAATGGCGTGGGCGTCGCAGATCTCCCCGTCGGAAAAACAACTCCCTGGCGTATCTTAAAAGTGTACACCCTCCCATCCTCACTGATTTCCCAGCTCTCAGCCAGGCATCCTTCATATCCTGTCTCCGTAATATTCACCAGGGTTTCATACAGCATTTCCTGGGCATACATCTCCCCGGCGTAGAGGTGGGGATTCAGATCCCGGATATCACGGTAGTTTACAAATACCAACTGTTCCTTGCCATCCGCCGGCTCCTTCTCTCCTGTCTGCTGTCCGGCCTGCTGCTCTGCGGCTGTATTGCCCGAGGTCCGGCCTCCGGAATCTTCTCCGGCGCCGGAGCCGCAGCCTGCCAGCACTGCCGTCAGCGCCCCGGCCATACACAATATCAACAACTTCTTTTTCATAAGTACCTCCTGAGTTTTCATCGCAAGAGATACTATTTCACAGTTAGCTAAGACTTACTAATATCAATTTAGATAGGGTTAGTTGTAACAAACTGTTATATCGGCCTTACGTCCCCCCTTCTCTTCCCCTGTCTCGGCCAGCAGCTGCCTCAACCTGTTTATATACTGCCGGCCTTCCTGCGAGAGAGTCCCATTTGATAGTTTTACATAACCGATCGTCAGGAACTTTTCGCATCCTTTAATCTTTACCGCTCTGATATCATATTTTTCATACTCGGAGGACACAAAGTCAATGCCGATACAGCAGACATCCGTGTGAAGGAGAAGGTTGTTAATCATATAACCGCTGTTGGTAAAGAATACATTTTCCATATATTCCACAGGCGCGGCCCCTATGCTGACCCGTTCTATGTGGTGCTCCATAGCATAAAAATCGTCGGTTCCCTCTACAAATTTAAGAGCCGCCAGCTCTGTAAATTCTATGGAGCTGCGCTTAAAGAAGGATGGTTCTTTCCCACATAGACACAGATACCGCGGTCGTCCAAAGGAACATATTCCAAATTTTTATGGCCGATAATATGTTTAAAACAGGGCATCTGATCCTTAGCCAGATACACGACGCCTATCTCGGAAACGTGGCCGGATACCTGGTCTGTGATCTCCTCAACGGTTCCTTCCCTGTACTCGTATTTTAATGCCCCGTCTGCGGCCCTGTCATTATAAAGCTCTGCCAGCAGCTTTGTCAGCAGGCTGCTTTGGTATCCGGACACGCTGAACTTCGGGCGCACTGCCGCCCCATCATGGACCGTATTATGTGAGAATGCTTTAAAATGCTGGCTGCATGGCTGTACAGCAGTTCTCCCTGGGCAGTCATGCGTATTCCCCTGTTGCTGCGCTCAAACAACGGCACGCGCAGTTCCCGCTCCAGTGCGCCGATGACTTTACTCACATTGGGCTGGGTAGTATAAAGTTGTTCTGCAGCCCGGTTCAGGCTTCCCTGATCCACTGCCGTAACAAAATATTCCAGTTGTTTAATTTCCATTCTTTTCCCTTTCTCTTGTGTATTTTAGAGGCTTTATCTTTAGCAGTCCGGGCTGGATGCCGCTGAAGCATGGAGTATATCAGAATAGTTAGTCTATGCTAACCCAATTATACTGATGTATTCCTCCCTTGTCAATTTATCCCTTGACTTTTGACGGTTGCCAGCGCCGCCCCTTTTGTGTTCCAGTTGCACACCCATACAAACTGGTAATCCAGTATGAGGTTCGTGACAAAACCTATAATCATTGTAAACATTGCAAAAGCGGAACCGGCGTTGTCAGAAAACAGAGAAGAACTGTCACTGCCAGACTGGAAAGCGCCGGCATCCACAGTGTGACGGCAATAAACTTTCTGGCCTTTTCCCGCTTTTCCTCCAAAGCTTATAGTACCTGCCCAGCTGTTCCGGTAAAACTTCCGTATTATCCATAAAGCCGCCCGGACCATCTTGACATTTGCACAATTTTCGGTTACTCTTATTACAGCTTAATGAATTACAAACCGTTGAGCGGGACGAGTAACCCTTTGGAACATGTACAGAGAGCTGCCTGTGGTGGAACGGCAGTCATGGGAGAATGGCCAATGGACCCGTGAGGGCGAACTGAAACCGTACCGGAGCGAGAGAAATCACAGTTCCGTCAGGAGTAGGTAAGACGCGGCCTGCGCGTTACAGCGGGAAGTGTATGTCAGTACACGGTATGAGTGCATTCATAAGAATGAATTTAGGTGGCACCGCAGAGGCGTTCAGCTCCTGTCCTAATGTTATTGGGACAGGAGTTTTTTATTTCACAAAAACACCGCCGGTATGCGCATACACAGGGAATATTATGTACATTCATTTCCCGTCCCGTAATTCACCTCAGGCGGGAGCAATCTAAAACACATCAAAAAACGAAAAAGAAAGCGAGGAACTAATCATGGCAGCAAACATCCCTTACAAAATTTATCTGGAGGAGCATGAAATGCCCAGGCAGTGGTACAATGTGCGGGCAGATATGAAGAAAAAACCGGCTCCCATTTTGAATCCGGGCACTTTAAAACCCATCACTCTGGAGGAGCTTTCAGGTATTTTCTGTACAGAACTTGCAAAGCAGGAGCTGGACGACACAACTCCTTATTTTGATATTCCTGAAGATATCCTGAATTTCTATAAGATGTACCGTCCGTCTCCCCTGGTGCGCGCCTACTGTCTGGAGGAGAAGCTGGGCACCCCCGCCCATATTTATTACAAATTCGAGGGCAACAACACCTCAGGAAGCCATAAGCTGAATTCCGCCATCGCCCAGGCCTATTACGCCAAAGCCCAGGGCTTAAAAGGTGTGACCACAGAGACAGGCGCGGGACAGTGGGGAACAGCCCTTTCCATGGCCTGCGCATATCTGGATCTGGACTGTCAGGTATATATGGTAAAATGCTCCTATGAACAGAAGCCCTTCCGCAGAGAAGTGATGCGCACCTACGGCGCAAATGTCACCCCATCGCCATCTATGAATACAAATGTGGGCCGAAAGATCAATGAGGAGTTTCCGGGCACTACCGGAAGCCTGGGCTGCGCCATCTCAGAAGCGGTGGAGGCGGCTACCTCCCAGGAAGGCTACCGCTATGTGCTGGGCTCAGTTCTGGCCCAGGTGCTGCTCCACCAGTCCATCATCGGCATGGAGACAAAGGCCGCTCTGGATAAGTACGGCATCAAGGCGGATATGATTATCGGCTGTGCCGGAGGCGGCTCCAATCTGGGCGGACTTATTTCACCCTTTGCAGGGGAAATGTTGAGAGGAGAAGCCCGGTACGAGATGATCGCCGTTGAGCCGGCGTCCTGCCCCAGCCTTACAAGGGGCGTCTATGCATACGATTTCTGCGACACAGGAAAGGTATGCCCCCTGGCTAAAATGTACACTTTGGGAAGCGGCTTTATCCCTTCCGCCAACCATGCCGGCGGCCTTCGCTACCACGGCATGAGTTCCACCGTATCCGAGCTCTACAGCCAGGGGCTTCTGACTGCCCGAAGCGTAGGCCAGACCGAGGTATTTAAGGCGGCCGAGACTTTTGCCAAAGTAGAAGGTATCCTTCCTGCGCCTGAGAGCAGCCATGCCATCAAAGTGGCCATGGACGAAGCCGTTAAGTGCAAAGAGACAGGGGAAGCGAAAAATATCGTATTCGGCCTGACCGGAACAGGATATTTTGATATGGTGGCCTACCAGAAATACAATGACGGAGATATGAGCGATTACGTTCCCACCGATGAGGAGCTGGCTAAGTCCTTCGCTTCACTGCCAAAAGCGGACTAATCCCGCAGATAACCGTCCCAGCGGGCGCCGGTGTTTCGTAATACGGCGCCCGTTCCGGAAAAAGGCCCAGGCGTTCTTATGGCAGATATGGCTTTCCCGTAAATGAGGCCTTTTCAGTTCCGAAATCACAGGTTTCTGTGCATTTCCCTTTTTAATTTCGTTTCTGCATGGGCTTCCTCCTTCACTTTCTCCCGCTGAATAGGCCGCTGGGTATCCAGCCCCAGCAATTCCTCCAGCGTTACTCCCGTAACCCATTTTTCCTCTCAAATGAATTTATATCCTTGATTACACTAAATCCACCCTGTTTTATATTTCCTGATGCATAGATTTCCCCAAGCCTGCGTTGTTCCTCCTGACTTAATCCACCCTGTCCGGTATTTCCATGTCTGGTTTGCCTGTCCTTAGACCAGTTTTTTACCATCTCATCGTCGTTAAAAGCATCTTTTAAATCGTTCATTTTATTTTCAAGCTGCTGAATAACCAGATCGAATTGTCCATTGCCGCCCAAAAGCCCTTTATGCTTAACCAAAAACTTATAGCTGCTGATTTCCGCATCTGCTTCTACAAACTGCATATGATATTGATTTGTATCATTATTAGAATAATTATCTGTTTCCCAGCTCATCACAAGCAAATCCTTATCCGTCAATCCATGTTTTTCTACATTCTTCTTATAATCGCCCATTAACTGGTGGTTTCCTACAGCCCTTTTTCTTTCTTGTATCAGTTCGTATTGGCTTGCATGACGGGATTCATGCAACAGCGTATGCAAAACGCCATAAGGGTTATAGCTTAATTTAACATTCAGTGTTTGCCTTTCTTTATCTGCCAACCCTATGGTTTCCGCAGAACTGCCTGCCCCGCGCACCTGGTATGGTTTCCTTCCGCTCTCGGCGGCTAAGTTATTTTCTAATTTCTGGAGCTCCCGCAAGACTTCTAAATTACCCATTTTGCGATATTTGTCCGGAACAAACTTTTTAAGAATCTGTTCTACAGACTCCTGTTGCCCTTCATTTAAAATTTCTCCTCCCGACGGCCCAGGCTGTTCATCAGGTATTTGTTTTACTATCTTTTTGTCATTTGGCATTTGATACCTCCATTTTCAAATACGCCCTGGCGTTACATTCAAATCATATCAAAGGCTGCGCTATACTTTTGTGCTAAAAGCGTTACACCTTTTACCGGATCTTCCAAATCCCAATCGAAAAAA
>BBZN01000046.1 GCA_001304855.1 Clostridia bacterium UC5.1-1D2 | reverse complement strand
CGCCGTGGTATCCGCCTCCTGGGCAGCGTCCGCCGCCGCGGTGTCGGCTGCAGCCGCTGTGGCGTTCTGTGTTCCGCCGCTCCGCAGGCCGTAAGAGAACCTGCCATAACTGCCGCCAGTGCCAGCGCCCATACGTTTCTTCTTTTCATTAACACTTCCTCCTTTAATATATTTGTGTTTTTGTCGCTTCAAATACATTATCTGTGTTTTTAGTATAGTAAATATGCACATATAATTCTTTGCACTATCTATTAATAATTTTATACAATGAGGTTTTTATATAAATTATACACAAATATATCAGAGGTATTTTCAATTATTATATCACTTTTATACTATCAACATAGGGAGGACTAAAAAGCCATATTATATCTCAAACCACCTTATTTCGCAGGCTTTGAGCTTCAGCGTTCTTCTATTTCCCCCGCCGTCAAAAATCACAGTGGTCTGGGGTTTGCTGGAGTTATTTACCACAGCATATGTTCCCCTGTCCGGATAAGCATGGACTTCACAGAGAAAATTATCTGCAAACCAGCGCTTCATCTCCTTCTCTCTGGACGCCGCGTAGTACAGGCTGCGGAGAAGCAGACGGGTATTCTCATGGCTGTAGGGCAGGCCTGCAATATAGACCCCCCTTCCCCTTCCGTAAGGATGGGCGCTGAGGTGAACCTCATTGTTTGAGTACTCTCCTATTTCGGTGTCCGCTTCCAGGGCGTATACATTTTTCATCCCCTCCCCAAAGTCCCAGAGGGCGGTTCTGTCCTCTGTGAGGAAATGGTTCTCTGCCTGCCTGTTAAAATGCTTGTCTGTGGACAGGCTGTAGCCCAATTCCTTATCTACTCCCAGCACATCCGCCAGCTGGAAATACCTGCCTCCCCTGTGGACTGCGGAGGGCTCTCCCACTCCCACAAAACCGCCGCCTTCATAAACCCATCTGCGGATCCCGGTTACCAGCCTCTCGTCCAGCCATTCTTCCCCTCCTGAAAATGCGGTTCCCCCGTCTCCCCCATTGATAATTACATCCACATCCCCGGGGATTCCATGTTCCCGTATATCGTCAAAGCTCAGAAATTCCACATCCACTCCTGCGCCGCTGAGGGCCTCCAGAATGCCGAAATAGGAGTAGGTCTGTTTGTACCAGAGCGCATGGGCCACCATGTAGGGCTGCCAGGAGCGGAGTTTTCCCCAGCAGTTCAGGATTGCAGCCTTTAAGCCGCACCATGGCCTGGTCCCCCCTATGTTGGCGTAGATCTGCCGGAACTCGTCCGTCACCTTTTCTATGTAATCCACAAAGCCCGGAAATTTGTAAGCCAGGCTCAGATAACCGCCGTAGCCGATGCGGTCCACCGGCTTGCGCATCAAAGCCCTGCGGGCGCAAAGCCAGTTTTCGATTGCCTCGGGCACCGGATCATTTCCCTCATAAAAGGTATCAGGGAAGAAGTAGGGGAGGAATCTGCTCTGTATACTTCACCCCGGGAATATCAGATATAAGGCGCAGCGTGGCTCCTCCTCCCACGCTTCCCACCACAGCGTCCAGTCCGATGCCGGAAAAATATTTTCCGTAAGGTTCTGTTCCAATCCAGTTATCCCCCAGAAACATCATGGCCTTGTGTCCGGCGGAATGTACCAGCTCCACCAGCTCACCCGCCTTTTTTGCCACAAAACGCTGGATGAAGTCCATATAGTCCCGGTACTGCCTGGTGGGTACGCGGAACGTGGAATTGTAATAGCCGTTATCCACAATATCTTCCGGCCGCAGCGGATAGCCGTACTCCTTTTCAAATTCCTCCAGGGCCTTCACGGAGACAGTGGCCCCATAGCCGAACCAGTCCACAAATTTCTCCTTTGCATCATCCCCAAACACCAGGGTAAAGTGATAGAAAAAGGTGGTAAACCGCACCACATCTGTGTCAGGATTTTCTGCCAGCCACTGAACCAGATATTCCCTGGCAAAATTCCACGAGGCCTCATGTCGGACGTCGAAGGGAATCTCATGAGGCTTGTCCCCCCAGTTATTGGTAATGTGATTGTACATCTGGGTAGGATCCCAGACCGCATATACCAGAAATGACACGGTGTATTCATGAAAGGGCTGGGCCCGGCTGATGATCACCAGCATCTTTTCCCTTTCCGTGGAACTGTTTCCCGCAGATCCTTTTCCGGGGAACACATCCGCCCCCTTATATATTCCGCCGTCTCCAAAGCCCTGGGGCATAACGCCTCCTGTCAGCTCCCAATCCTCTGCAGGCACCCTTTCCCCTGTGGTCCGGTCTATAACCTCCCACCACCTTTTAGGGTCGTGACAGCAATCGGGCACCACCTGATATCCGAAATAGCCTTCCATAAAATCGATCTCCAGCCTGTCCCCCACGGCGATACACCGTTTGGACATAAGATAGAGCTGCTGGCACTCCTCCATATGCTTCACAGCAAATTCATTGTGAGCCCTGGATACGAAATAGGTGGTATAGATCTCTCCCTCCAGAGACTTGATCTCCTTATCCAGCTTTGTACCGTCGCTGTCGCGTATGGCGTCCGCCCCCCAGCGCTCCATAATCTCCTTCGTCTCTTTCAAAAACCGGCTTCGCTGGGCACTGTTACCCGTCCCCTTGTATTTGACATAGTTATCCTCCTTGCTGTGAGCATGAATGACCGCACTCTGGTCTGCTTCCTGATTCGTTTAGTTCCAGTATAATAAAAGCCTGCATCTGTTACAAGACAGACGCAGGAATTTTGTTTGCACTTTTCTATTATTTTTATTTGCATTATCTTGCATACCTGGAAATTTCCATGTTATAATCAAAAAAATGAAAGGAGACAGACAGATGGCGTATCAAAGTGTGGAATTAAAAGACAGCATTTCTATTAAAAAGATTGTATCCGTCCATTATTTTCAATATATGAGCGATTTCTCTTTTCCCGGCGAAAGCCATGATTTCTGGGAGCTGGTCTGTGTGGACCGCGGAGAGATCGACGCCATTGCCGGTGAAGGGAGGCTGACGCTTAAAAAAGGAGATATTCTTTTTCACAAGCCCAATGAATTTCACAATGTGCTGACCAACGGGCGCATCTCCCCCAGCCTTGTGGTCATCGGCTTTGAATGCCGCTCGGAATGTATGAAATTTTTTGAGGGCCAGCTTATGAAAATACAGGATACGGAGAAGGAACTGCTGGCCCAGATTATCATAGAAGCCCGCAACACCTTTTCCGGCCGGCTGGACGATCCCTACCAGGAACAGCTGATCTTTTTGGAATCCGGAGCCTCCTTCGGATCGGAGCAGCTGATCAGCCACTATTTGGAGCAGATTATGATTCATCTGTACAGACGGTATTTCTCCTACTCCCTGCCTGTAAATACGGGCCGTATTCTGCCTCAGGGCGCCGGGGGAGGCAATGACACCTTTAACCGGATTGTCCGGTACATGGAAGAGCATATCAGCGAACAGCTCACCATCGAGCGCATCTGCAAGGACAATCTGGTGGGCCGATCCCAGCTTCAGAAAATTTTCAGGGACGCCCAGAGCTGCGGTATTATCGAGTTTTTCACCAGAATGAAGGTGGACACGGCCAAGCAGATGATACGGGATAACCAGATGAATTTCACCCAGATATCCGACCGGCTGGCTACACCTCCATCCACTATTTTCCCGGCAGTTTAAGAAATTCACAGCCATGACCCCGTCGGAGTACGCCACCTCCATCCGGCTTCTCTCCGAAAAACCGCTGTAAATTTAAGAGGGTCTTTGACATAAACCCCTTTCGCCGCCCTCTTTCTATTTGTCCGCCTGTCCAATATGCTTTTCCAGGGCCTCCATGAGAACATCCACATCCAGAGGCTTTACCAGATACCCTGACATTCCGGCCCTCTGGGCCTGTATCTTATCCTCCTCAAAGGCGTTTGCCGTCATAGCAAGTATAGGAACCGTCTGTGCATCCCGCCGCTCCAGGGCCCTGATTTTCTCCGTGGCCTTCAATCCGTCCATAACAGGCATGCGGATATCCATGAGAACCGCGTGGAAATGTCCCTGGGGCCTTCCTGAGAAAATATCCACTGCCTGCGCCCCGTTCTCCGCGCTCTCCACTGTCATGCCGTTCATCTCCAGCAGCGTCTGGGCAATTTCCCGGTTCATATCGTTGTCCTCCACCAAAAGGATTTGCTTTCCTTCCAGATGAAACTTCCGTCTCTCAGGTTTGGAACCTCCTTCCTTTGAATAGATTCTGGAAAATGCATCAAATATAGCTGTCTTAAACAGAGGCTTGGATATAAATATATCTACCCCTGCAGCCCTGGCTTCGCTCTCTATATCAGCCCAGTCATAAGCAGTAATCATTATAATCATGGTGTCAGGGCCAACCAGACGCCGGATATGTCTGGCCGTTTCCATTCCGTCCATATCCGGCATTCGCCAGTCAATCATGGCAATATCATAAAGCCGTTCTGTTCCTATAGACTTCTTCACCGCCTCTATCGCTTTAAAACCGGAATCCACCCATTCCGTACCAGCCCCAATCTCCTTCAATATCTCTGCCGTCTGCTGTCCGATGAGGCATCGTCATCCACCACAAGAACCTTTAAATCCTTCATAAGCTCCTGCCGCTTTCTCTCTTCCTCCCGCTCAGCATCATCGGATATTAATTTAAAGGGCAGAACCACGGTAAATGCAGTGCCCGCGTGCTTCTCACTCTCAACCTGTATACTCCCGCCCATTAGATGAACCAGATTATACACAATGGAAAGCCCCAGCCCGCTTCCCGCATTGTTGCGCCCCGTCTCCGGCAGCTCCTGCTCAAAGGGCTGGAAAATACGTTTCTTAAAGTCCTCGGACATGCCCACCCCTGTATCCCTGACGCAAAACTGGATATAGGCGAAGCCGTTGGTTCTCCTCTGCTCCCTGATGTCAACGGAAAGCGCTCCCCCCTCAGGCGTAAATTTCAGGGCGTTGGATAAGAGATTCATAAGAATCTGTTTCAGCCTCAGCGGGTCCCCTATATAATGACGTTCCAGCGGCTCCCTATGGTACACCTCATAGCTCAGATTCCTGCTCAACGTCTGGGGATAGATTATCTGGTTCATCTCCTCTATCAGTCCTGAAAAATCAAAATGTTCATGGGCAATCTCCATTTTACCCGTCTCTATCTTGGACATATCCAAAATATCATTAAGCAGGGACAGCAGATACCGCGAGGAGGCGTCTATCTTTTTAAAACAATCCTGAACCCCCTTTGTGTCGTCCGCCTTCAGTTGTCCGATGGTACTCATGCCGATAATTGCATTCATAGGCGTGCGGATATCATGGCTCATTCTGGAAAGGAAGTCAGACTTAGCCTGATCCGCCGCTTTCGCCGAACTCAGGGCATCTCTCAGAAGCTGCTCCTGGCGGGCCTGTTCCGCCCTCTGGTTATCCAGAATCTTAACCAGTCCAATGGCGATCACGTCGCTGTTAAATGGGTTCTCGACGTAAATCAGGAGAACGGATATCCAGTGATATTTTCCATCCTCCCCCATATGCTGCAGTTCCATATAAATCTCCCGCTGGCCGGACGCGAACCGCCGCAGCGCCTCCTCACGGTCAAAGCTGGCGGCAAAATCCTCCCTGTAGGAGGGATAAACCGCAGGCAGAGAACTCCGGATCAGACTTGTAAACGCTCCCTGTTTGGCAGACAGATGGGTTGTGTGTTCCTCAATCATACAGTTATATGTATCTCTTGTAAGATTAACGCTCATTATCAGGGGATAGGCAGTGCATATGGCCGCCCTGAGGGAGCTGTTCTCCAGCAGCCGCTCCTGCTCTCTGGCTATCTCTATCCGCCGGATCTCCGACACATCCGTAAAGACAGCCTGAATCACAACCCGGCCGTCGGCATTTTCAATTTTTCCCAGGACTGCGCTGATCCATATCTTCTCCCCGTCGTCCCGTCTGGATTCCCGCACATAGGACGCTGCATCTCCATTGAGCTTCAGATTATCTATCAGCGTTTTTATTCTGACCCTGTCCTCTTCAAGAATCATCTGGAGGGGAGTCTTAACCTGCTTCCTGTAAGCTTCTTCCGACGGGAACCCATAGAATTCCCACACCATGCGGTTAATGTTGATGACCTCATAAGGCGGTTCCGCCCCAAACTGGATGATTCCGCAGGGCACCGAATTGTAAAGCTGCGTCAAAAATTGTGCCTGCCGCTCAAATTCCTGGTTACGCTCCTGAAGCTTCTGCTCCAGCTTGGCATAAGCCTCCCTGGCCGCCTCCATAGGGAAAAGCTCGTCGTCCTGTACTGCTGCGAAGGGCACAGAGTTATGTATATGAACCGTCTCAAGCCCATTTCCGGTGTCACGGAATACAAAGGTGCACCGCTGCTGCGCCTTCATATATATATTTATATCAGGCTTGGACTGGAGCCAGCTCACCCCTTCGCAGAGATAGCAGCCAGGCCCAATCTCCCTGGTCTCGTATTCTTCCTCCGACATATTACAGGGAATCATCTCCTCCGCTCCCACACGGAAATGGGCGGCTACCGCCTCTTTTCCCTCAGCCTTCTGTTTTTCGCCGGCCCCCAGCCACACTATGTCCTCAGCAAATGTGGATATAAGGAACTCCACATCAGAATTACAAAAATATTCTCTCAACACTTTACCGGCCAGCGCTTCCACCTGTTCTAATATCTGCTTACCCAAAATTTGGTTACCTCCTCAGCTCAATTATTGTATCATAAAATAATGGAGGATAACAGGACACACCGAAAATTGTTCAAAATTTACGAAAATAATTCTGTCCGGGATAAAAACGGTACGTAAAAGGACCGGGCGTGAAGATTATTCCTAAACCATCAAACCCGATCCTGTTTTGAAACCGATCCTGTTTTGTCTGCTCTTTCAGCTTTTTCTTATAAAATCCGTCCCGCATTTCGGGCAGTGAATGCTCACCTTTCCATGGCCTTTGGGAATCCGCACCTTCTGTTTACAGTCAGGACATTTGAATATGCGGTATTTACGTCCCTCTGTGAAGCGGAATTTTGTCTTTCTCCAGTATTCCGCAGCGTAAAACTTATACCGCAGAAAACCTGGTTTTCCTGGTAACGCCTGTTGATGTTCCTGGAAAACATGCGGAAATACATCAGTAAAATCCCGGCAAATGTCAATACCTCCAGTACAAGGGAAGGCAGCCGGCGGCGTATGACCACATTCAGCAGCAGAAGCGCCAGAACTGCATAAGCGCTGAACTGTCCTAACTGATCCATACCGTATCTGCCTATCATAAAATGCTGGAATTTTTCTCTTAATCGGTTCATCTGCACTCCGTCTCCTTTTTGCGCCAGCTATGCCTGTAATCTGAACGCTTACTGACAAACACTATAAACCACTTTTCCCGGGAAATCAATGTTCTAAACCGATTATTAATGAACATTTTATAATCGGTTTCAAACTGTAAATAATCTCAGAAAATATTCCTTGACTTGCCGGCCCTTTTTCTATATAATCGGAATTGGCTTAAGAGCTTACTAATTTAACCTAGAATTCTGATTGAGAAAGGCGGCTAACTGAAATATGATTATCAGATGAGTGAACGGCAGCAAATGAATATTATAAACCTAATCTGCCCCGTCATATTGGCAGGTATAAGTTTATGTACGTTTTATCATTTCGTTCAGTCATTCAGGGTATCATCCTTTCAGAAGGCCACATTATTATATTTGTAAACCGGACTGTGTTTTCAGGCACAGTTCCGGTCTGTCGTGGTATGTATCCCTTCTGGACGAAGTGCGTTTAGGAGGGATTTTTTATGTTGTTAAATGCACAGAATATTAAAAAAGAATACGGAATACAAACCGTCCTTGACATTGAAAAACTGGAAGTGAGGGACGGGGACAGAATCGGCCTTATCGGCCGCAACGGAGCCGGGAAGTCCACGCTCTTCGGCGTGCTTTCAGGAAGGCTGAATCCGGATGAAGGCGTCGTCAAAAGAAATTGTGAGATTGCTGAAATCCTCCAGTCCGGCGAGACCGACGGGGAATCGGAAGGCCGCTTTATCAGCCAGATGCAGCTTCGCCACAGCGCAGTAAAAAGCGGCGGCGAGCGCACCCGCCTTGCCATTGCAGCAGCATTTTCCAGGCATGCGCCTCTGCTTTTTGCCGACGAGCCTACTACCAATCTGGATATGGAGGGCGTGGAGATGCTGGAGAAAATGATAGCCGGATACAGGGGGGCCGTTCTGATGATCTCCCACGACAGAACCCTTCTGGACAGGGTGTGCAACCGTATATGGGAGCTGGAAAATGGGACAATCCGAGTTTTCGACGGCAACTATTCCCAATGGTATGAGCAAAAAACAGAGAGCGGAATTTTCAGCGCTTTGAGTATGAGCAGTACCGGAAAGAAAAGAAGCGTCTGGAAAAAGCAGCCGATGAGCTCCAGAGAAAGAGCCGATCCATGTCCAAACCGCCGAAATCCATGGGCAGCAGCGAATGGATACTCTATAAAGGCGTAGCGTCCCTTCAGCAGGGCCATGTCCAGAGCAATAAAGCCGCGGTCATGAGCCGCCTGGAGCATCTGGATAAAAAAGATAAGCCGGAGGATCTTCCCCAGGTATCCATGAAACTGCCGGACACAGGCAGAATCCGGGCCCGGTATGCAGCGTCCGTCCGAAATCTGTCCGTCTCCTACGGAGACAATCAGGTTCTTTTTGATGTAAGCCTTTCTGTTGAGTCAGGTAAACGCACCTTTCTCACAGGAGGCAACGGGACAGGAAAGTCTACTCTTATTAAGGCAATTTTGGCCGGGGCCCCTGAGACTTTTATTACCTCGGAGGCTCGTACGGCCTATTTCTCCCAGGATCAGGACACGCTGGAGCCCGATAAAACGGTCCTGGAAAATGTGATGAGCGGCGCCGTCCAGCCACAGCATATATGCAGGGCTGTTCTGTCCAATCTCTGTATGACCGGAGACGACATGTTTAAACCCGTCTCCGTCCTGTCCGGAGGAGAGCGTGTAAAGACCGCCCTGGCAAAGGTTCTGGTTTCAGGGTGTAACTTTATGATACTGGACGAGCCTACCAACCATATGGATGTGTACACGATGGAAGGGCTGGAGAAACTTCTGGAAAGCTACGACGGCACCCTCCTGGCAGTGAGCCATGACAGAACCTTTATAAGGCATGTGGGAGATGTGGTGTACCGT
The DNA here is from genome assembly GCA_001304855.1 of Clostridia bacterium UC5.1-1D2. Lineage (GTDB taxonomy): Bacteria > Bacillota > Clostridia > Lachnospirales > Lachnospiraceae > Enterocloster. Next base: position 25,329 of record BBZN01000046.1, on the reverse strand, counting down.
GTTGAATCCGGTTTTGTAACCCTTGTTCCGGCCGGTTGATACCTGCTGTTTTAGCCCAAACGCTTAAGAGAGGCGCCTCCTGCGGGGGTTCTGGTTTAAAAAAGCGGATGAAAGGGCACCGATTCAGACTCCGGATCACCGGAGCAGTTAAGCCGTATGTATTCCTGGGCAAAATCCCAGAAACAGGCGGTTGCCGCAGGCGTCAGACGGTGCCTGCGGCGCACCATCAAAAGCCTTGAGAAATGTTCCGGTTTGACAATCCGTTTTAGCGTCAGTCTCTGCCTGTCTGTGAAATACCGCGCCCCCTCCGGGCAGATTGCCAGAGCCATGTTCTGTTCTACCAGCGGGACAATGCAGGACAGGGTATTGTACGTACAGAGCACATTGCTCTTTTTGGCAATCTGGCTGAACCAGCCGGCTATCTCTCTCTGGACGGGAGATCTGTCCGGGATAATCAGGGACTCCTCCGCGATCTCCGAAAGCTCGATTGTCTCCCCCTCCCGCTTTGCAAGCGGATGGCTGCTGCTTAAAAGGGCTACCCAGAATTCTGTCTTTATCTTAGCTGCTTCATATTTCTCCGTGTCGAAAGGGTCTCTCACAAGTCCCACATCTGCCAGGCCTTTCTCCAGCTTTTCATTGACTTCATCTCCGTTTCCGCACCAGATATTGAATTGAATATTGGGATATTTTGTATGGAAACCGCTTATGAAACCTGCCAGAACACTGGCGCCGCAGGTTTCCGTCACACCGATGGAGATCGTCCCCCGTTCGGAGCTGTTAATCCGCATCAGCTGGTTTTCTGTTTTCTCCACAAGGGAAAGTATCTCTTCCGCCTGCTGCTTCAAAAAGATCCCCTCCTCCGTCAGTTGTATCTGCCGCTTTCCCCTGACAAACAAAGCGGTGCCCAGCTCCTCCTCCAGCTGCCTGAGCTGACGGCTCAAGGGAGGCTGCGCCATGCAAAGGCGCTCGGCCGCCCTGGTGATGGTCCCCTCCTCCGCCACAGCCAGAAAATACCTCATGTTTTTTTATGTCCATACTATTCACCATACCTTTTTAGTATTATAATATATATATTATATGTATTTATTATAATAAATCAATATGGTATAATGTGTCTAGACTTGATACCGCGCCGGTACGGTTCCGGCCGGAGGAAGGAATTTGGAGGAATTTATTTTGAAAGCAAAAGAAAGATTTGAATTATATCTTCACTACAGCCTGTCCCTGTCGGGAGGTATATAGCGCATACGCCTTATAAACCGGAGCGAAATATTCGGCTCTGCACAGACGGCAAACCTGATTCACTCTGTGACCGATCTGCTGGGCGGAAACTGGATGGGCCTCCTTCTGCGTCTGGCGGCCCTCCTCCTATTTGTTCTTGCCATCATAGCCGCAGTCCTTCTCCCCAGGTTTTATAAAGTAAACCTGCGTTTGGGCTGCATCGTTCTGGAACTTATGGTTGTGACGGCCCTTGGCTTCTTTCCCAAAGATATGAATCCCATGGTCGCCCTGTATCCTGTATTTTTTATTATGGCCCTTCAGTGGTGCACCTTCGGAAATGTAAACGGATATGCATCCTCTACCACATTTTCCACTAACAATCTGAAGCAGTTTGTATCTGCTCTCTGCGAATATTACTGTGATAAAGATAGGAAGCAGCTGGAAAAAGCCAAAATTTACGGAGTTACGCTTCTTTTCTACCACCTGGGGGTAGGGGCCGCATTTGTGGCCTCCCTGTTTCTGGGAATCCCTTCTGTCTGGATTTGCCTTATTCCCCTGTGTTTATCACTGGTCTTTCTGGAAGCAGAGCGTATCCGCCTGAAAGTAAGGGCTTCCCAGGTATCGCTGCAGACGGCCCGGAATATATCCGAAAATTGCTGAGGGCCTCAGGCCGTGGAAGAATCTGCCGGGCGGATCTGCAAGTTTCCCTTTAACCCGCAAAATAGGTTTGAAAGTCCTGTGACAGCCGGATTCCGGCAGCCCGGGACTTTTTCATCCTTTTTGCTGTCCTTCTTGCACTGTACATGGAAAAAATGCTATAGTATAGAAAGATTTTGCATGTGAAAGGGGGACCACCATGGCAGTTCTGCCATATATCGGTGAAACCATTTGGGGTTTTACCGCCACACAACTTGGAACCATAGGCATGCTGGGCGCTGAAACAGTGGAATTCCTCCACGGCACAAGCGGCGCCCGGCTTTTACATATACGCAACGACGATCAGGAACTGGGCTGCAATATCATATTCCGTACGCCCCAGAAAGACGAAACCGACGCTAACCATGTTCTGGAACACCTGATTCTATCCTCCTGCCGGAAATATCCCAGCAGGGACATTTTCTTTGACATGGACAGCAAAAGCTATTCCACCTTCATGAACGGCCTTACCGACAACGCTTACACGTCCTATCCTCTCTGCACTCAAAGCCAGGAGCAGCTTATAAAGCTTATGGATGTGTTTCTGTGCTGCATGGAATCTCCTGATTTTCTGAGAGAGAGAAACTTCTTTCTAAGGGAGGGCGTGCGGTTTGAACTGGAGTCCCCGGAGGGGCCTCTGACACTCCAGGGTACGGTGCTCAGCGAGGACTGGGGACATCTTACGGATCTTCAGGAAAATGCAGACAGTTTCACGGCCAAGACCCTGTATCCAGGGATGGAGGCGTCCAATCTTCTGGGGAGAGCCCACCTCCATTACCGTGAACTGAATTATGAACAGGTGCAGGCTGCATTTTACAGAAATTACAGATACTCCAATTGTCTGATTGTACTATATGGCAATATGGAATATAAACGGATTCTGGAATTCCTTCACAAGCGTCACCTTTCCGCCCGGCAGGCAGATCCCGGGCAAAGACGGATCCGCCTTTTACATCCCCGGGCCGGAACCCGGACACAGGAAATGCATCTGCCAAAGCCCCGCCTACAGGGATACTCCCACGGAACAGGCGGCAGTTATCGACTACGCCATAGACCTGTGCCACAGCACCCAGGAGGAGCTGGTATACTGGGATTTATTTGCAGGTCTGATGGATCACGACGCCTCCCCCTGGCACAAATATGCCAGGGAACAGGGACTTAACAACGTGATGGAGGCATACCTGGATCTGAGCCTCCCCCTTCCCTCCCTCAAATTCCGCCTGAGGAACGGGGAGCCGGAGCAGATGGAGGCATTTAAGGCTTCTATCTGCCGCGGGCTGGAGGAGGTGAAATCCCGGGGCGTCTCCCCAGAGCTGTATCAGGCTTCCATAAAGGAAAACCGCCTGTCGGATTCCTTACCAGGGAGGCGGCCCACCTGGGATACCATATATCCGAGGAAATCGGCTGGTACTGGAGCGTCACAGGCAGAACCGATTACTTCCAGATTTACGAGGCAGCCTTTGAGCAGTTCTCCGCGGACGAAGAGCAATCCATCATAAAACTCCTGGCAGAAAAAGGCCCTGTCTCCCGGCGCCAGCGCGCTCACAGCCACCCTTCCCAAACCAGGCCTTGCCGAAGAACTGGAATGTGAGAGAAACCGGTATCTGGAAGAAACCCTGAATTCCATGTCAGCCAGCCAGCGGAAAAACTCATTGAGACTACCGCCGCCTTCAGGCAGTGGAACGCCAGGGAGTGGGGAAACATGGATTTCCTTATAAAACCGGATCTCCTGCCCCATCCTCCCGCGCCTTTGTCCTACACAAAAAAAGAATGGGGTTCCATCACCACTTATACAGCGCCCGCCCCGGTCTCAGGGGTGGGAAGCTATCAGCTGTATTTTAATATCGGCTCCATTCCCCAGGAGGATTTATCTTATCTGTGCCTGTACCAGATGCTTCTCACGGAATTGGACACCGGGCGCTATCCTGTGGAGCAGCAAAAAACCCTGGAACAGGAATATCTCCATGAGTGCACATTTGACGAATTCTATCCCGGGCCGGAGGCAGGTCCCTACAGCTATCCCCAGATGACGGTTTTCTGGTATGGGTTAACGGAAGATTTCGCCTGTGGGCTGGATTTCCTTCTCAACATAATGGGAGACAGCGATTACAGGGACAGCGCAACCATAATCCAGGTTCTGGAAAAATACCTGCCGGACTATGATCTGTCCAAAACAGACAACGCCGCCTCCCTGGCTTTCAGCCTGGCGGAAGGCTATATCCGCAGAGAATCCTGCTTCCGCAATCTGTTAAACGGTCAGGAGATCTACTGCTTTCTGAAAAATTTATTGGACAGAATGAGAAATGATGAGAACGTTGCAGATGTTGTGGCGGAAAAGCTCAGAAGCATCTCCGTCTCCATTCTGGGAAGCGCCAAAACGATATTTACCGCCTCCGGACCCGAGGAGGCGCTGGAGGCGGTGGAACGCCAGGGAATCGCTGCCCTGAAGCAGCTGAGAAGGCAGTTTGGGCCCCCTGATTGTTCACAGGAGGGCGCTGCCGGGGCCTCCCATCCCTCCCCGCCGCTCTGCGCGCCTATATTCTTCCCTCCCAAAAGCAGAGGCTGGGAGTCTGCGTGGAAGCCTCCTCCCAGGAGATCCGGGTTCTGGGGGATTTCCGGGGGAATAGCCGGTTTAAGGGCCGTTACCTGCCCTTTCTCCTGGCTTGCGGGGATAAATATTTGAAACCTGCCATCCGTTACCAGGGAGGCGCTTATGACAGCGGCGTTGATTTCTATATTCCCGCCGGTTACTTCTCTCTCTGGAGCGCTGCGGATCCGGATATAAAATCCACCCTGGAGGTGTTTGCCCAAGCCGGCAGCGCTATTGAGGGGCTGTCCCTGACTCAGAAGGATCTGGACGGCTATATTCTCAATGCCTACGCCCAGGCCCTTCCCCCGGCCAAAGCCTGGGAAGCCGTATGCGGTATATGCACAGGGACATAGCAGGAATCAGCTCGGCCGCCGTAAATCTCATGATCGGCGACATCCGGCATGCCCGGCTGGAGGATCAGCAGGAGGCGGCCCGGATTATCCAGTCCCTTCTGGAGAAGGGGCCCGCCGTCACGGTGGGAAATGAACGAAGCATTACCAAAAACAGAGGGTGGTTTGAGGAAATACTTGATTACAGGCAGAATTAAATGAATGCCGTTCACCCAATCCCTCCATACACAATACCCAGGATAAATACAATCACCGCCAGCGGTACATACACATATTTGGCCAGCGGCCTGAAGGCGCCGGGCAGCGGCTTGTCCCTGCCCTCCTCCAATTCTTTTTGTATCTCCTTATATCCAAGAATATAATAAATGGATACAGCTCCCAAAACCGCTCCGAAGGGAACTACCATGATTGTGATAAAATCCATCCAGGCGCCCACCCTGGCTCCGCCTCCAGAAAAATCCCCACCAGAAGGGCGCTTCCCGCACAGAGCCCTACGGCCGCCTTCCTGGACAGTTTAAACCGGTTCTGCCAGGATTCGCTGACAGCCTCGAACATGTTAATCAGGCTGGTGATTCCTGCAAAAGACACCGAGAGGAAAAAAAGAACTGCAAAAAGCCGTCCCATAGGCATCTGGCGGAAGATGTTGGGCAGCGTGATAAACATAAGCGGCGGCCCTGCGTTGGGTTCGATGCCAAAGGCAAAGACGGCAGGCATAATTGCCAAAGCAGCCATCATGGCAGCCACCGTGTCAAAAAAGGCAGTGCGGATAGATGCTTTGGGTATATCCTCGGACTTGCCCAAATAGGTTCCGTACACGATCATGCCGGATCCGGTGATAGAAAGCGAAAAAAACGCCTGCCCCATAGCCATCACCCAGGTATCCACCTTCAGCAGATCCTCCCAGTGAGGCGTAAACAAAAATTTATATCCCTCCCACGCCCCGGGCAAAAAGGCAACCCTCAGGGCAAGTATTGCAAACAGCACAAAAAAGGAGGGCATGAGTATCTTGTTAATCTTCTCAATTCCCTTGGTAGCGCCGAACATCAGAATAACCGCTGCTGTAAAAATGACAGCCACATGCCAGGGCACGCTGCCAAAATTTCCTGTACCATTGCCAAAAAATGCCGCCGCATCCTCCGTCAGTATGGCTCCTGTGAGGGACCCTGCCAAAGCGCGCACCACCCAGCCCACTATAATGGCATAGCCGATGGCGATCCCCAGGGAGCCAGAAGCGGAATCCATCCCAGCCATATCCCAGTTTCCCCATATTCACCTTGTTCCAGCAATGCTCATAGGCGCCCAGGTTCCCGTTCCCACCCGCCTTCCCACGGCGAACTCGGCAGAAAGGCCAACCAGGCCGAACAGCACAATGAACAATATATAAGGCACCAAAAATGCTCCCCCTCCATACTGTCCCACCCGGTAGGGAAACATCCATATATTACCCATTCCCACCGCCGACCCCACACAGGCCAGCACAAATCCAAAGCTGCTTTTGAATCCTCCGTTCTGATGAATCTGGTTTGAGGAAGACGCCTGATTATCCTGTTTGCCCATAACTTCTCCTTTATCAAATCATTCTTGATGGTTTATATTCTGTATAAACCGCCTTTACTATACTAACCCAATATTCTAAATTAGTCAAAGCTTTAAAATTGCACCAAAAAGGACCCTTGCAGAGTCTGAATCTGCAAAGGTCCGGCATATACTTTTCCGGTTTCGGATATTGGGAGAGGCGTCCTCTGTTACAGCCCGGATTACTCGGTCACAACCGGATATCCGCCTCCCAGCCCAGCCTCCGCCCCCTTCCTGGCCCATGCCGCCATGAAGTGAATATGCCTCATACCCCAGAAGGCGGAGAATCGCCATTGTCTGGGAGGAAGTCTGGCCTGTGTAACAGTACACTACCACCGGTTTGTCTGTGGGAATTTCATGAAAGCGTTCCTGCATTCCCTTGGCAAAAGGAATATTGACAGCCCCTGCAATATGGCCTTTGGCATAATCCTCCGCCTGGCGTATGGACAGGATCGTGTAATCCTCGCTTTCCGCATCTACCAGTTCCATAAGGGCTTCCGGCTTGAAGTTAAAGGAGGCGATGGGATTGCCTGCCGCCTCTTTATAGTAAGCTGCAATGGCCTGGGCTACAGCCGGATCCACATCGTACGTATCATCAGGAAGCGCTGCCTCCTCCGTGTCAACATATGCCTCGTACCCTTCGGTCTGGGATATGCCGTTATTCCATCCGCTCTGGATATTGGTCGCATATTTCCCTGCCACATTCAGAAGGGCCACCGTCTGGGAAGATGTCTGGCCCGTGTAGCAGTTTACATAAACAGGGACGTCATCCGGTATTTTGTCCAGCTTCTCGGCCACATCAGGCCCGTAGGGAATATTTACGGCCCCTTTCAGGTGGCCCTGGGCATAATCCTCAGGCCTTCTGATATCAATAATCAGCATATCCTCCCCTGCATCCATTTTTTCAAAGAGATCCGGCACTAGGATCATGTGCCTGTCCTCGGGAAAATCAGCGAAGTAAGCCATAGCCGCGGCCTTGAGGGTATCCTCCTGCGGCTTCGCCTCCTCTGTCCCCTGGTCCGGCACAGCCTCTGCCGCCGTGGTTGCGGCTGCCAAAGATGCGGTGGCTGTCTCGGTTACGGTTTTTGTAGCGCATGCGCTCAGGCTTAAAGCAGCCGTAGCGCCCAGTATAACAAGTAGGTATTTTCTCATAACAACTCCCTTTCTGAACGATTATCGTCTGACTCCCGATGAGTCTTTTTGTCAGCCCCCAGGGCGGGCTTTGGAGGCGCCCAGGCCCTGTCAGGCCGCCGTGTGTAAAGAATGAGGACGCCCCTATGACGCATTCTTCTTAACAGGCGCCGCTCCTCCTGCGGGCATTTCCACAGGGTTGTCGCTGTTGGAGGACCACTCCAGATAAGCGCCGTCATATAGGCGGATATTGCGGTAGCCTGCTTCATACAGCTGAACAAATACAGGCGCTGCACGCATGGATGTCTGGCAGTACAGAATAATTTCATCCTCCGGGTAAATCTCTTCTTCCAGGTAGTTGATCCTGGTAATCTGCGTTGTCTTGAAGGTCCCGTCCGAGAAAAAATTCGTCTCATAGGGAATAATAACGGAGCCGGGCACCTTGCCTGCCTCTGCAAATTCCTCCATAGAACGCACATCCAGCAGGACCACCCCGGAATCCGGCTGCTCCGCCTGCTCTCTGACTTCCTCCATAGACGCCAGCCAATTCCTTCCGGGCTCCCCGGCCGTAAATACGGCTGGCTCAGGCGCAGGCACATCTGTGGTCATCTCAAGCCCTGCCGTCTGAATCGCGTCAAAGCCCCCGTCAACCACCTTAACATTCTGGTGTCCATACATAAACAGGGACCACAGCAAACGGGAAGCCCCCATTTTGTTGGCGTCATAAGCAAGCACCAGCGTATCATTGCCAATGCCGCTGCTTCCCATCACCTTCTCCATCTTCTTCTTACTTGTGAGCATACTTTTCACAGGGACATTGATGACGATCTCCTCTGTGGGAATATTTACCGCGCCTGCCACATGGCCCGCGGCATACTCGTCAGCGGTGCGGGTATCCACAATCACTACCTTCTCCTGTCCTGCATAGGAAGCCAGGTCCTCTGCAGGCAGTATCAATGATTCACCCTGAGTAAATGTGTGGGAACTGCAGCCTGTTACCAGGCGGCGAGCACTGCCAAGAAGGATAAGATTGTTAATTTTTTAGCAATCAAGCCCATAAAATCCTCCCTCTCTAAGCGGATTGTTTTTAGTTATATGTGTAGTAAGCATTCTATCTGCACAGCAAATGAGGGCCTCAATCTCGTTTACCCACAGATTTCAACTTTTATTATACTTGATTCCTGCAATTATTCGGCATAAGATCTTATTATATTACATCATTAAATTTGATAGTGGCTTTTTTCTGTCCATGGGCTATGGTAAAATAATAACAATTTCAAAGGGAGGAAGAATATGAAACAAAGACGTCGCCTGAAGCTTCCGGCCGACCTGCCGGTTTTCGCCTATCTCTTATTGTATGGGCTTTTATCCGCCTCATTTCTAACCCGATTTCCCTTTGTCCACTCTGACGAGGCCTGGCTGGCGGGGCTTTCCCGGGATATGGAGGCTGCAAAAAACCTGGGAATCACAGAAAGCTTCTTTGATTTGAAGCCCAGGATTCCCCACGCCCTCAAACTGATCTTCCATGTGCTTCAGATAGGATATATCCGCATCTTTGGATACAATATACAGTCTCTCCGCCTCCTTTCCCTGACCGCAGGCCTTATATGCCTTTTTCTGCTCTGCCGCATAGGAAAGGAATTGGGCGGAAAATGGGCCGGCGCCGCGCTTATGGTTCTCACAAGTCTTGACACACAGTTTATATACGCCTCCCATTTTGCACGCCAGGAGATTCTTCTCTCCATCAGCCTGTTATCCTGCCTCCTGATTCTGATAAAATGCCAGGGCCGCCCCTCTTCCTCCCAGGCTGCCGGGCTGGCTCTCATTACGGGCCTCTCCACAGGCATTCATCCCAACAGCTTTCTGTGCGCCTCCCTGTGCGGCTGCGTCATGGCCGGACCTGCAGCCTGTTCCCTGGCCAGTCGTATCCGCTCCCTTCGTCCGGGCGGCGGGCCCCGACCCACAGACTCCCCCCTTTCCTGTACAGGCCAAAGGGGGGACCGCCGCTTTTGGAGCAGAGTCCCCGCAGGCAACCCCCTCAGGCTGCCGAAGGCCATTACCCCTTTGGCGCTATATATCTTCCTTACAGGAGCGCTGGCCTCCCTGTTTGTGGGAATCAGCTTTCACTTTGATCCGGGCTTTTTTCCCGGCTATTTCCGATACGGGGAACAGGAATTTGAACTGAGCTCCAGGGCTTCCCACCGGATATCCCAGTTCCTCTATTACCTTCAAAGCATATTCCGACAGGAAAGCGGCACTTACTATCTGCCAGACCTCCGCCTCGAACTAATACTCATGGCTATCTGCGCCCTGCTGCTGGCGCTCTCGTGGCTGGTTCTTAAAACCAGCGCCGAGAAGGAGGCCGGCGTCTGGAGACGGCGGACGCAGGTGCTCCTTCTGGCTGCCGCCGGTCTTGGAGCGGGCATGGTTGTCATCGGCCGCTACAACCAGACCTCCATCCTCTTCTTTCTCCTTCTCGGATGGGCAGGGGCCGTCCAGCTTTTTCTTCTCTTTGAGTCAGCAGGGCGGAAAACAGCGGCCTGGGCTGCTTTGGCATTTCTTCTGGTAAGCGGATATACCCAGATAGTTCCCTGGCTCCGCCTGCCTGACTATTCCTTCTATCTCGGGCAGCTGGAGCTTCTGGTTCCCTCAGGCGCAAGGGTAATCGCCAACCTGAACACAGAGTTTTACTTTGACCAGGGCGTGCTCAGGGATTACAGGAACCTGCCTTATCTGAAGGAGCCCGGCGCGCTGGAGAACTATATTCAGGAAAATAAAATCCAGTACATCCTTCTGAGCGATGAACTGGATTATATCTACGGGAACCGGCCCTATTACAATGTAATTTACGGAAACGCCTCCTTCATAAAGGATCTGAAGGCTTACTGCCTGTCTTCATGCACTGTGGCGGGGAGCTTTGAAAACCCTCTGTACGGCCCCAGAATCATTTCCCTGGTCAATGATCCGCAACACGGCGCCGTCACTGTCTACAAGGTGGAGGATAAGGGCCTCCGGTAAATGAACTGCTGTGCAGGAGGGCGTCTCAGAAAGCGCCTTCCCTTTCCTGGCTCTCCTCCAGACAGGATTCCAATTTTTCTCTGACCCCCGCCTCAAATCCCCGGGGGCCTCTCTTGTACACACCGGAAAATCTGCCGGTGCTTTTTGACAGCACTGCCACCGTTGTTCCCAAAATCACGGCTTCCTCTATATCATGGGTCACCATGATCACCGTAGCCCCTGTCTGCTCTTTCATGCCTGTGATACTCTTGTATAACCCTTTCTTCGTAGTATAGTCCAGGCTGGAAAAGGGTTCGTCCATAAGGAGCACCCTGGGCCTGAGGCACAAAGCCCTGGCCAGCGCCCCTCTCTGCTTCATGCCTCCTGACAGCTGATGAGGGTATCTGTCCCCCGCATCCCCCAATCCCGCCATCTTAAGGTAACTATCCGCATCCCCCTCATAATCGTTTCCGGGCACCGGTATCTTGGCCTTTCTCATGGCATAGACCAGATTCCCCCTTAAGGTAAACCAGGGAAACAGCTGATCAAAGCTCTGGAATACCATCATCCTGTCTCTGGAGGGCTTATCTGCAGGGACGCCGTCCAGCAGAATCCCGCCCTCTCCGGCATTGTCAAACCCTCCCAGTATTCTCAGAAGCGTACTTTTTCCGCATCCGCTCTGTCCCAGAATCACATAAAATTCTCCTGTGTCCACATTGAAGCTGAGATCTCTTATGACCTGGTTTTCCTTTTCGGATAGATGAAACCCTTTGGAAATATGCCTGACTTCCAGCATTGCCCTTCGCTCCTTTCATTCATCTTCATCCCCCACCGTACCAGGGTATGCCTTTCAAGAGACGCAAACAGCACGTCCTCAACTGCAATGCCGATTATAATAACCAGAATTATTCCGGCAAAAAGCCCGGCCGTATTCATAAAGGTCCTCTGGGTCAGGATATACCACCTATGCCTCCCTTGGCCCCCACAGCCCCGAATACCATCTCAGCGCTGATAAATGCCCGCCAGCCCCTGGCCCAGCCAATTTTAAGCCCTGATATAAGGTGGGCCAGGGAAGCCCGCAGCCTGATTTCCAGTGTGATTTCCACCGTGTTCATAGACAGGCTCCTCCCGATATCCCCGTAAATAGACGGCATCGATTTAAAGCCGCTGAGCAGATTTACCAGCACAGGCCAGAGTGCCGAATGTACCACAATTGCAGCCACCGCCCCGCTGCCCGTTCCAAACCACATAATGATAAGAGGAAGAAGCGCCAGGCCGGGCAGAGGATGAGCCAGGGATGTGAGGGTGTCAATAAGGCTTTCAAAAATGTTGGACCAGGTGGAGAGCAGGGCCAGAACCACTGCCAGCGCCGCGCTCACTGCCAGGGACGCCCCGATGATTCCCACAGAATACAGGCTCTGCCATATCAAATCTCCATGGACCATTCCCTGGTAAAGCGTCTCTGCCACCTCCTCCACAGGCGGAAACAGAAGCCGGGATACGTGGAACGCCTTTACGCTTCCCTCCCACAGGGCCAGGAACAGCACAATCCAGCCCAGCCGTTCCAGCCATCTTTTTCTCAGTTCCATGTTCCCGTCCCCTCCCGCTCATTGGTAATAGTTTACATTGCCGAATACCAGCTCCTCCACAGGCCTGTCCTCACTGATGAACCCCATCTCATACATGGCGGCGCTAAAACGGGGGACGCCCTTTAAACCAGTGGAATAAATAGTACCGTTATACCCCATCTGTTCCTCCAGCTCTTCCTCTGTTATTCCGTACACGGGAGCCAGAAGCCGGACCGCATCCTGGCGGTTCTCATTGATATAGTCCACAGACTCTTCCAGGGCTTCTATAAATGCATCGTAGTACTCCCTGTGATTCTCATAAAATTCTTCCATAGCCACTCCGGCGATAAAGGTAAAAGGCTCCCCCATAATATCCTCGCCCGTTGCCAGCACGCGGGCCCCGCCTTTCAGCTCCTGAGAAATATAGGGCGGTGTGGACACATGTGCGGTTATCTCTGTGCCGGACAGCAGTGCGTTCACCGAATCCGGATGGCTCATGGAAACCAGCTGGTTATCCAGCCCGTGGGCGTCTCCCAGCTGCTCCCTGGCCAGCATGCACAGCAGCACATGCTGGGTACAGGCAGGGGAAAGTATGGCAATGCGGTCCTTATCCGTCATATCCTTCAGCGTTTTCCTATCCTCTCCAATTGTGACGACAGCTACTTCGTTGGAACTCAGACCCGAGGCATAACGCCATTTCATTCCATTGTCAACCCCAATAAGTACAGGGCCACTCCCATAAATCCAAAATCAATTTCTCCGTTCAGCATTCCCTCGCGGATCCCTGCAGGACCCCCAAACTGCTTCCAGTTCACAGTTACCCCCGGCAGCTTCTCCTCCAGTATCCCCCTTTCCTTCATAATCTGTAGAGGAGCATAGGCGATCCCGAACTGCTCCGCAATTCCTATGGAGGGCTGCTCCCTGCCTGCGCACCCTGTCATAAAGATCATGACTCCGGCCAGACAGAGGGAGCGTATCCGGGCTTTGTTTTCCTTTACCCTGTTCATTACGTGTTTCATCTGTGCATTCATGATGTCATTCCCTTTCTGCGGATCCGTCCATCCGGTTTAAAATCCGCCCGTTTCCGGTTTACATAACGCAGGCCGCGCCTGGGGCTTTTCCTCATTCATCCCTTCTGAGCCTCTAAGGATAAAAACGGCGGAGCATTTCCTCCCCCCGTTCCGATCGGACGGAAAGCCTCCGGTAAAAATCGTCCACCCGTTCCCCTATATTCTCCCTGGTTCCCCATATAACTGCGTGTCCGAACCTGGCTGTGGCATTTTCCACGGAAGGGATCTCCTGGCCGGGCCCGTAATTGTACGCCGCGTCCATCACATAGGGCAGGGAGGCAATGTCCTCCAAAGGCGTTACGCTCCCTATTTTCCCCGGATTGCAGAACAGCAGCTGCACAGCCGCACACCGCTCAGAGCAGCAGGCTCTGTACCCTTTTAAGCAGTCTACAAAAACCTGTCTCCCCAGGGCGCTGTCCATCACTGCCCCCAGAATGTCAAACCCTGAAATCCAGGGAATAAATCTATCTTCAAAAGCGCCCCCGATTCTGGCTGCAAGTTCATTGACCTTAATCCCTTCCTCCCCAATTAGCAACTGGAGATAAAAGGGGCCGTTCTCCAGGCCGAAGGCCTCCGCCGCCCTGCGGCTTACGGCCTCTATCTCCTCATACATTCCCATGTGCACAGACGGAAACCTGTGGCCTGTGCACACTCCGATATGGGTCTTGTGGGGATACAGCAGGCGGTCCGTCACAGTGAGAATAAAGAGCCGGCCCTCTTTTATCCACCCGCTGACCGTCACCTCATCACTGTCATAAAACTCTTCCACCAGGGCTTCACTGCACCGGGAGAAGGACAGGGTGGATTCCAGATGGTCCAGCGCCTCTTCCGGCGTCTGGAGCTTATAAATTCCCCTCTGGCCCTGGGAATCCAGAGGCTTGATAACCAGAGGAGGTTTCATGTGGCGAAGCGCTCCGGCCCTTGTGCTGCGATCCGCCAGCCTGTACTTTGCCGCAGGTATCCCGGCAGCCGCCAGTATCTCCTTCATCTTTTTCTTATTGGTCACGGAGAAGGCCTGCTCCACAGTCAGAAATCCCGGAAGTCCCAGCCGGCTGCTGATACAGGCAGCCGTATATACCGGCTGATCAGTGCCCATAGTCATAACTCCGGTTACACCGTAGCGCCGGGCGGCCCGGGTGCACGCCTCCACGTCAAAGGTGCTGATTCTCTCATGTATGCCGCATAGGCCGGCAGCAGGAGGATTTTCCGTGTAATCTGCAAGTACGGTGTCCACTCCCATGTCTTTTGCCCTTTTTGCCCGTGGATCTGACAGTTGGAGCCCCCAGCAGCAGCAGCCTTTCACTGCGCCGGACGGCCCTCACGTTATAGAGCGGCCTGTTCCGGGCTCTTCCCCCCAATCCCGGCCCATAGCAGCGGATCACCGCCCCGTAGAGCCGCAGCAGCTTCCATATGCCGTATCCGCTCCTTCCCTGAAGCCTTCTTCCCTGGGTGTAATACAGGTTCTCCACCTTCAGGCATTTCCCCTTCTCTGCGGCTCCTTTAAGAGCTGCGGCAGACAGATAAAAGAAGCCGGCAGTCTCAAGCGCCAAAGCATCCTCAACCACCTGGGCTTTCATAACCCTGAGGCTGCTCACTCTCATACCTTTGGGCGCGCCAGAACCGCAGAAAACATCCGGTCCCGCATTCTGCTCCCCAGCCTGCGGTAAAGCGGGCGGCCGGAATCCTCCTCAGGAATGCCGCAGGCCAAATCACACCCCTTCACAACCCTGTCATACAGAATCTTCATCATCTTAGGAGGCTGCTCCAGGTCGTCATCAATGGTCCCATATGCCTTACAGGGCTCCAGGTGCCTGAGGCCGCAAAGAATTGCAGCCTGCTGGCCATAATTGCCGTCCAGCACTACCAATGTGACCTCCGGCCTTAAGCAGTTCTCCCTGAGATATTCTTCCGTTTCCCCGTCGTCGCTGTCGTCCACCAGACATATTCTGATTTTTATTTCTGGCAGAAACACCTGCTCCAGCTGATCAATCAGCCTTTTTACCGATTTTTTGGACCGGTAGATCGGTACTACAATTCCTAAATCATAAGCCATCGCTCCGCCTCATCTCAGTTTCTTTCTCTTTTACCCTTCATACCTAATCTCATAGCCCGGAAGCCTTTATTACCGCCCCGGCCGCATACTCCATGGCCTCCAGGCTCATCCCTCCATGTATGGGAAGCCTGAGAAGGGTTTTATAGCACCTGAGGGACTCTTTTAAATCGCCCTCTTTGTATCCCAGCTTCTTCCCCTGGGGCGACATATGCAATGGAACATAGTGTGTTTTGCTCTCAACACCCAGCTCCAGCAGCTTCTCCTTAACCCGGTCCCTTTGGCCCTCCGACTCAAAGCGCAGGTAAAAGATATGGCCGTTGGGCTCCGCATAGGACGGAACCGCCATAAGTCTGGCCAGGCCCTTCTCCTCCAGAACCCCAAGCCTTTCCCTGTATCCCTCTGCAATCCTCCTCCGTCTTTCAGTCACTTCCGAAAGGATCTCCAGCTGGGAAACCAGCACAGAGGCCGCCAGCTCGCCCATAGCGGTGCAGGAGCCGGGCATATTCCAGGTATACCGGTCCGCCTCCCCAGCAAGATACATGGCCCGGTTGGTTCCGTGAAGGCGGTACTGGCCGGCCCTCTGCCAAAGCCTTCGGCTCCCGGTAGTCAGAACCCCTCCCTCCCCGCAGGTTATATTTTTGGTGTGGTGAAAACTGACAGCCCCGAAATCCCCGATTGTACCCAGGGCCCGCCCCCGCCAGGAAGCCCCCGCCCCCTGGGCCGCATCCTCTATCAAGGCTATATCTGCAGCATTCGCAGTTTTTTCAGTTCCTCCATAGGACAGGAAACCCCTGCATAGTGGACAACCACCACCGCCCTGGTTCTGGGGCCTATACGCCCCTCCATGTCCTTGAGAGATATGTTCTGGGTATCCGGATCAATGTCGCAAAGAACAGGGACCCCGCCGTGGAGCAGCGCCCCGTTGGCGGCAGAAGGAAAATTAAAAGAGGGCAGTATCACTTCATCCCCGGGACGGAGATCCAAACAGCCCAGGGCCGTTTCCAGAGCCGTGGTACAGCTGGTTGTAAAGAGAGAATAGCTGCCGGGGCAGAGTCTGCCCCAGGCAGCCGTCAGCCGCTGTGTAAAGGGCCCGTCCGTCTCCAGTCCGGACTCCAGGCATTCATCTACATATCTGCCTTCCGTTTTACTGCGGCAACGCCTGTAAAAATCCACCTTCACCCTTTCACCCCTTTCTTACTCCCTGAAATTATGGTAAACTAAGATAAAATCAGACACCCGCAGGCCAATTGCTCTCAGAGCGCCCCTCTCTCTGCCAAAGGAGGAACCATATGTACATAGAACTGGATTGTCTGGGCGACATGTGTCCCATTCCCATTATGAAGCTGAAACAGTGCAGACAAATAAAGGAAAAGGGCGGCCAGCTGAAGCTCGTCACCGATCACAGCTGCGTGGTGGAGTCCATCAGCAATTACTGTAAAAAACAAAAGCTGCTGGTAGACGTAGTAGAGCCCATGAACGGAATCTGGGAGCTCTACATCGAAAACAAGTAGGGACGCCGCCGGCGGGAATGAATTTTCAAACACGCTCTAGCAGATGCTTTTGCTGACAATGGATATAAAATACTTTACAATCTCCTCCAGCGTCTGGTTCTCACTTGAATCATGTATGCGGTAGATGGAATATACGTCGTAGTTCAGATCAAAGTCCGTAACATGGATTATCTTGAATTGCTTCTGGTATACTTCCTTTTTAATGGTTATATAGGGAAGAAAGGCCACCCCGTGGCCTGCCGTCACAGTGCTTTTCACCGACTCCGTGGAGTCCAGGTGAAACATAACCTTAAAGCGCTCCGCCGGGTATTTCTGCTGCTCCAGGTAGTGGCACAGCAGGCGGTAAGAGCTGAACTGTGCATTGAGCATCACCATGGGGATCCGCGTCAGTTTATCCAGTGTGATTTTGTCCGGTATGTGGAAACCGCTGCTGGCCACCAGGCATATCTTATCGCTGAACGCCGGGCTGCACACAATTTTCTCCTTCTCTATCTTTCCCACTATAAAGCCCAGGTCCGCCTGCTTCTGCTCAATTCTGTGGATCACCTCGCTGGATGGAACGGAATTCAGGCTGAAGGAATAGTTTGGAAATCTGTGGTTCACCTTATAGAGGCAGCAGGGAATGGCGTAATTGCAGGCCACGGGAGTGGCGGCAATCCGAAAGGTTCCGCTGTAGGCCTGGAGATTGTCCAGTTCTTCCTTCAAATTACAATAAGTCTCCAAAAACTGTTCCGAATACTTCTGCATCACTTTACCTGCATCCGTCAGCGTGATGCCCCGATTGGAACGCTCGAACAATTTGACCCCCAGCTCTTCCTCCAGCCTCTGCATCTGCTGGCTCAGCGCAGGCTGGGAAATATGGCTGGCCGAGGCGGCTCTGGAGATGCTCTTTTCTTTTGAAATGCGGTCAAACATAACTATCTGTTCTATTAACATTTTACCTTCTCCTGTAAAAATCCCGATCCTGATTGACTGTTATCTACCATTATAGCTAACTGTTAAAAAAACACAATATTGCTATTGCGTCTGCTTATAGCAAAATCTTATACAGTATAAGCATTTAAAATAGTGAAATTTTTGTCAATGTGCTATAATAAAACCTGTAGTTAAGCGTTCTAATCCTCAATTATGTAAAAAAAGGAGGTGCATTGAATGCAGAATAGTGTAACTGAGACAACCGAAACCAGCAGCATCCGGCGCAGTCCGGGCAGCGCCCGTCCCAGAAAAAAGAAGAAGAATCAGCTTCCCGTGGGGTTTGGCGTACTTTTTGCTATGATTATTATCGGTGTCCTGTTAGGGCTGCGTAACGGCACGCTGGCACTTTTCTGGGCATTTGGCTGTAGCTTTGGTTTTATCCTGCAGAAATCCCGCTTTTGTTTTACCGCCTCGTTAAGGGATCCCTGTATTACCGGCTCCACATCCATAACCAGAGCAGTGCTTATAGCCTTTGCCATTACAACCATCGGCTTTGCGGCTATCAAATACGGCGCATTTGCCAATGGCCAGGAAATCCCGGGCCAGAGCTACATCATGCCAATCAGTTTGGCTACGGCAGTGGGCGGCGTTATGTTTGGAATCGGAATGGTTATTGCCGGCGGCTGCGCGTCAGGAACTGATGCGGGTGGGCGAGGGCTTTGCCATGCAGATGTTAAGTCTTTTGTTCTTCGTTATCGGTTCCCTCATAGGCGCAAGCCATATGGGATGGTGGACGGAAAATTTTATCGCAACCGCCCCCAGGATCTTTCTTCCCGATGTGTTTGGATGGGCAGGGGCCGTAATTTTGCAGTTAGTTATTATTGGGCTGCTTTATATCGCAGCAGATTTATATGAAAAGAAACGGATGGGCATTACAGAGGAATAAGTCCCTGTATTTATGAAAGGAGATTACGATTATGGCAGAATTTACAATTGATTGTTTAGGCGAGGCCTGCCCCGTACCGCTTATGAAGGTTCAGAAACAGATTGAGAAAATGGCTGCAGGCGATGTGCTTATCGCTCAGATCGACCACAGCTGCGCAATGAAAAATGTTCCCGAATGGGCAAGAAACCAGGGCTATAATGTAGAGATTGAGGAAGTGGACGACGGCGAGTGGGAGATCGTTGTTGAAAAGACAAAATAGAAAGGCGCAGGTGGTATTTTGAAAGCTTTTTGGGATAAATTAAGCTCAAATCCATATTACAAACAAATTTTCAAAAATCCATTTACATATGTAACCGGTGCTGTTCTGTTATCGATATTTCAGATAGCCATGTTTGCATCCACCGGTTCCCCCTGGGGTGTATCAGGGATTTTAGCCAACTGGGGCGCCTGGCTTTACCGTCTGGTGGGGGGAAATGTAGACAAATGGTATTATTTTTCTTCCGAGGGGGCTCAGAGTACACTGAACGCCGGTATCCTGAACCATCCGGGTTCCTGGCAGAACTTTGGAATTATAGCAGGCGCTCTGGTGGCTGCGCTGCTGGCCTCCCAGTTTAAGTTCAAGAAGATTAAGTCCTTAAAGCAGGTGGTAGCCGCAACCTTGGGCGGCCTGCTGATGGGATACGGGGCAAGACTTGCAGGCGGCTGTAACATAGGCGCCCTGTTCTCGGCAATCGGCTCTATGTCCGTCTCCGGCTGGGTATTTGCCTTATTCCTCTTTATAGGCGCCTTCATTGGAAGTAAACTTCTGGCGAAATTTTTTATGTAACTTACAAGAGTTTTTGTTTCGGCCCTGGGAGCGTATTTGAAGGTTCGCTGCCGCGGCGGCGGAATATGTAATAACAGGGTTTTCTCAACTGTGTCAATGTAATTTGAAAGGCAGGATTTAACATTGGAAAAAAAGATTGAACAATATGATGTTGTGATTATCGGAGGAGGCGCAGCCGGACTCACTGCAGCCATCTACTGCGGGCGGGCGCGCTTAAAAACGCTGGTAATCGAAAAAGCCCTGGTAGGGGGCCTCGCCACCTACACCAACGAGATCGAAAATTATCCCGGTTTCCCCGAGGGAAGCACCGGTCTTGGATTGATGGAACTGTTCCACAAGCAGGCCAAAAAGTTCGGCGTAAAATTCAAACTCACCGATGTGCGGGCCGTGAAGCTGGAAGGCGGCTCCAAGGTAGTGGAAACCTTCCGCACCGATTACCAGTGCCGCAGCGTCATCATTGCCAGCGGCGGAAAACCAAGGCTAACCGGAGCGCCGGGGAGGATGCATTTCTTTATGACAAAGGTATCTCTTTCTGCGCCACCTGTGATGCGGCGGCCAACACCGGGAAAACGGTTATGGTTATCGGCTCCGGCGACGCTGCTATTGAGGAGGGTATGTTCCTGACCAAATTTGCCGGAAAAGTCATCGTCAGCGTCATGCACGAGGAAGGCAAGATGGACTGCAACGAGATTGCACGCGAGGAAGCCCTGTCCAATCCGAAGATGGAGTTTATCTGGAACACCCTTCCTGAAGAATTCAGAGGGGATGAGGAACATTTAAAAAGCGTAGCCCTGAAAAACCTGAAGACAGGAGAAATCCTGGATGTTCCGGTGGATACCTGTTTCCTCTTTATCGGCTATGTGCCCAACACCGAGATTTTCAAAGGGATAATCCACATGACCCCTTCCGGTTATGTGATAACCAACGAGAAGATGGAAACCAACATACCCGGAGTATTTGCAGCCGGAGATGTGCGCGACAAATTCTTAAAACAGGTTGCCACCGCCGTGGGAGACGGAGCCATCGCGGGTTATGCGGCAGAAAAATATCTGGCTGAAAGTGAAGTATTTGAAAACCAGATTATGGACGCCTCCCTGCCGGGTCTGGTATATATCTGGAATGCCGTGGAAACGGTGAGCCGCAGCCTTCTGCCTGTAATCGAGGAGCTTGAGGAGGAACTCAAGGGCCGTGTGAAAGTGACAAAGGTGGATATCTACAAATCCGCAGGCATAGCCGGCCGCCTGGGCATCACTGCCGTTCCAAGCGTTGCCCTTATTAAAAACGGAACGCTGGATACTGTGCTTACCGAAATATCACGAAGGAAGCCATCAAGGCTGCACTTTAATTATTGATTATATCTTCTCTCTGACTCTTTCCATTTCAGCCAGACGAAAAGGGGCTGCTGCTCCGGTAGATTCGATTATTTATCTACCTTTGCAGCAGCCCCTTCATACTTATATCCAACAATACTCAAAACCAGTCCAAAACCCCTGGCGCTGTGCACTCCAGAAAGGACTTTATAACATAATATCCGCCATCCTCCGAAACCCATGTCCCTGCTCCCTCTCCCGGGACATTCCCTTCCGCTCCCTTCTTCCCTTCAATTGCGGCCAGCGCCGCTTTCATTCCGATGTTCAATGCTCCCCTGACATCAGCCTGAAGCTGTCGCCTATGAACAGGCATTCCTCGGCGCTGCACCTGCATTTTCGGCGCAGAGCCTGAAAACTTCTCCGACGGCTTTTGCTCCCCCGCCTCCTCGCTGGTGAGTATCCAGTCCGTAAGGGGCGCCGCCCCCAGCTTTACCAGCTTTTTGTACTGGATGTAGGCAGTCATATTGCTGCCCACCCCCACCAGAATACCTCTGGACTTCAGCGATTCCATAAACTCCACAAGGCCCGGATAGCTTCCATATTGTCCAGCATCGTATCCCAATATCTGTGGTACATCGCCAGAGCATGAGGGAACAGCGGCTTTCCCAGCAGTTCCAGCATGCACTGGTAGCGGATCAAGCGGTTGTGGCGCGCGGAGCAGTCCCGGCCTATCCGTTTAGCGGCCGTTTTTCCGGCCTCCCTCAAGGCCTCCTGAAACACTTCACGGGACAGGCCCAGATGCTCCCTGCAATATTCCCACAGCCCTTCTATCGCTATCTTATTATTGCTCTCGTAGTCATACATTGTACCATCTATATCGAATATCGCTGCCTTTATCATCTTCAACTCCCCCGTTTCCGATAACAATTCCATTTATCGCTGACCGTAGTAAGCGTTTGCTCCGTGTTTTCTCAGATAATGCTTATCCTGCAATTCCTGAGGCGCAGGCTGTACCTTGGGATTAATCAGCTCACAGCGAGCCGCCATCTTTGCCACTTCCTCCAGCACTACCGCATTGTGTACGGCCTCCATGGCGTCCTTGCCCCAGGCAAAGGGCCCGTGATTCTTGCAGAGACAGGCGGGCACTGCCATGTACTCTTTATCCTTAAAATATTCTGCAATCAGAAGCCCCGTATTCTTCTCATAGGCTCCCTCAATTTCCTCCCTGGTCAGGCAGCGCAGACAGGGAATTTCACCGTACATATAATCTGCATGGGTGGTTCCGTAGCAGGGAATTCCTCTTCCTGACTGCGCCCAGCTGGTAGCCCATGAGGAGTGGGTGTGAACAATTCCCCCCACCAGAGGCAGAGCCTTGTACAGCTCAAGGTGAGTGGCTGTGTCCGAGGAGGGATTGAGTTTTCCCTCCACACGGTTGCCCTCCAGGTCCATCACCACCATATCTTCGGGGGACAGCTTATCATAATCCACGCCGCTGGGTTTGATAACAAACATTCCACGCTCCCGGTCAACGGCGCTGACATTTCCCCAGGTAAAGGTTACAAGCCCGTATTTAGGCAGCTCCATATTCGCTTCATAGACAATTTTCTTCAGATTTTCCAGCATCTTCGGCTCTCCTTTTTACTTCCTGCTGCTGCGCTCTTATGGTTCCAAAATATACATGGCGATCTCATCTATCTCACGGTTGGTTGAGATAAGCACATCCTTTCCATGGTTTGTGTACCGGAACACATTGGCGGAACCGCAGTCCTTGTCCAGAATCTGGACCTCATAGCTTTTTGTATCCTGATTATATGTAAATGCCAGCAAATCCCGTGTGCCCTTTCTGTGCCCGATAACAACCCTGGGCTTTCCACAGAGCATACCCCCGAAGATGGAGTGGGCAAATTCCGCAGGCTTATCATACTCGTAAACCTTCCTGTAACGGCCGTCCTCCTTCTTATATATACAGATGCTGTCGCCGTGGAAAGGCGCTATCACAGCTAACTCCTGCTCTCCGTCCCCGTCCAGGTCCGCAAGAAGCGCGTCGCTGGCAGGAGTATCCAGAAGGCGTTCCACACCCCACTGTCCGCCCGGCGCTGCGGGAGGCGTAAAGAGGAACACGCCGTCCTCGGCGGACACTACGCTGCCGGGAGTCCCGTCCAAATCGACTCTGTAATATCCGTGGTTCTTCGTCAGTCCGTCCTTAACAACCTCCATATGGAGCTGGTTCTCCTGGTTGAAAACACTTAAATCATCCGGCAGAACCGCAGCGTACACTTTACCGGGCTTTGACCAGTCCTCCTTAAACTCATGGCCTGATTTAAGGGTGCAGGCGATGAGATACCGCACGCCGCCCCTCTCCAGGATGTCAAACCTGTGTACGTGGGGAAGATCCACCAGTGTGGTTACCTCCCAGTCTCCCTTGCCCCTTGGAGTCACGTATACGATCCTGGCCTCCATGGAGTCATTTGGAGAGTAGCATTTATAGGTGGACAGAAACTGCCCGTCTGTACCCGGCACCTGGACCATGGACATGGCTCCCCCCGGTTCAGCCCACACCGTGTCCTCCTCGTTGCCGTCCAGATCAAAGAGGATACAGCGGTCTACCTTCTCAGCCGCCACAAGAAGATGATCCGCCCCCTGATAATGAAGGGGGGCTATGGAATAACATTTAGCCAGATTTCCTATTACTTTTTTCTCAACTTTCATAATTCACCCATCCTTATTTCCACTGCGCATCCAGAATACCGGTCATCATCTCATTGGCCTGGGCCAAATCCTTTTTCCACTGAGGATTCCCCGTATACCAGAATTCCGTCACATATTTTCTCACACCCAGCTCCCAGGCCGTCTCTATGGCGCCCTTAAAGTCCACATGGCCCTGGCCGAAGGGTACTTCACGGAATACGCCGGGAGTAGTCTCCTTCAGATGCATGGCCGCCAGATGCCCTTTTCCAAGGCGGAGGTCTGCCAGCACATCTGTGCCATAAGTCTTTGCCGCATTGGTAATATTTCCAATATCAGGATAGACGCCCAGATACATGGAGGAAACAAGATCCACATACTTCATGGCCTTGCCCACTGTGTTCATAAACTCCGTCTCCATGGTTTCAAACCCCATGACGACGCCTGCTTTAGCTGCCATCTCAGTTGCTTTTACGAGATTTTCAGCGAATTGTCTTTTTGTCTCATCTGTAGACTCGTCATAGTATACGTCATAACCTGCCAGCTGAATAATCCGAATTCCCAAATCATCAGCCAGCCGGATTGCCTTCTCCATAATCTCCATTCCACGGCTGCGGACAGCAGGATCGCTGCTTCCCAGCGGAAACTTGCGGTGGCCGCTGAGGCACATGGTGCGTATGGGAAGCCCGGCTTCCTTCATCAGACTTACCAGCCAGGCGTTCCTCTCCTGACATGTCCAAACGTCCCAACTTCTCCTCAGTCTCGTCAATGCTGATCTCCACAAAATCAAAACCGGCTTCTTTTGCCGCTTCCAGCTTTTCTTTCCACCCAAGCTGCGAGGGCATGGATTTTTCATATAATCCAAGGGTATACGGTCGTTCCATCACTTGCCTCCCATTATCTGTCTCTTCTTCCAATCGCCGTCTTTGAATCCGGTGCGGCGCGCCGTCCTAAAAATCAGATTTGTGCACCTGATATACCCGGACGCCTTTTTCTCTTATGGCGTTCAGGGCCTCCTCGGGCGCCTTCTCATCCGTTATAAGATACTGAATTTTCTCTATGGGGCAGCTGGTAAAGCTGCTGTTGCTGCCTATCTTCGTATGGTCTGCCAGCACGTAAACATCCTGGTTGGCATGGTCGATCATCATCTCATTGATACTGACCTCATTGAATATCTCTGTGGTCATTCCCGCCTCTGCGCTGATGCCGGAACAGCCCACAAACGCTTTCTTTGCATACACGTTCTGCAGATTCCTCAGGGTAAAATCCCCACCATGGCATCCTTGGGATGGCGCAGCTCGCCTCCTGTAAGCACCACGTTCACGCCCGGGCGGTATTCCCGGCCGATGGCCTTGCCGTTGTTGGTGATAACAGTCACGTTATCGCACTCCATGTACTCCAGTATCTGGAGAGCATTGCTGCTGGTGTTGATGAAGATTGTGTCGTTCTCCGCCACAAAGGCGGCTGCATACCTGGCGATAAGCCTGCGGTACAGCTGCACCTCGTCCTTCATATTTTTGGGGGCCATGGTTGACACGGCCCCTCCATAAGTACGAACAAGGAGCTTCTGTTCCTCCAGATACTGAAGATCTCTTCTGATGGTAATCAGAGACACTCCCAGTATTTGCGAAAGCTCATCTACGCGGACTTCCGGATTCTCCTGCATCATCTCCACAATCCGGTTTCTGCGGCTTTCCACGAAGCTCTTTCTCTTTTCATATGTTACACCTCTCATTTGGGAATATATCTATCTGCGGCGCAGTACTGATTTTGCTGCGCTCTTATTGGCGCCCGTGAGAACCAGTGAGATCCGATTTTACCCCCTTGTACCGGTCTCACGGGCTTTCGCCCTATAAAAAGCTCCAGCTGAAAATGTGCTTTTGTA
>BBZN01000045.1 GCA_001304855.1 Clostridia bacterium UC5.1-1D2 | reverse complement strand
ATAGTTAGGTTTTATTCCTTTTCTTTTATTTCTCCACAGATGTTAAAAATATTTTAAGATAAAGTCATAGCCATATCCTTGTTCAGAAGAAGGGGCCTCACATATGCTTGTATATCCGACAGAGGCAATACCTCCTCCTTCAGGGGAATTCCTATCACCTGCTCCACATACCTTCTTCTCTCCTGCATTCTGTTCCAAACCAGGGGATACTCCCCTTTCAGCTGTTCTCTGGTGTCCGGCCCTGCCAGTGCAATTCCGTCCTCCCCGTTGACGCCTCCGTAGCCGGGCACGCTGAATATAATGTCCATCTGGAGCATCATTCCGTCCTCAAACACCACCTGGGAGTCTGGAGACATAGGTGAGGATACCCACTCCTCCCCCGGCTGTGTAGTGCCCCGGATTCAGCCTCCAGCCGTATTTATCCCTGGGCGCCTCCTGCTCAATAAGGTGATAGAGATCCGCCGCCCTGACTCCGACGCCCATGGAGGAATACCATTTTGCCATGGTCCATACATAAGGTTTTACGATCCTGTCTATGTAATCCTTCTCCCCTTCCGGAAGGTCCTCCTCACTTCGGGCAATATAACCGGCCCTGCAGGTCAGTCCCCCTTTAAGACCCATAGTTGTTGTAAACCGGTCCCCCAGGGCAGTCCCTTTCATTCTGGGCGCCACAATGCCCTTTGTAAATCTCTCCCCGGTGGCGCAGATAGCCTGAACCGTGGGAGGCTGCCCGTAAACGGCCAGCTCTCCGGCCAGCTCCATCTCCGTAATTCCCACCTGAATTTTGTCCATAAGACGCTTGACGCACTGGGAGGCTAAAGCCGCCCCAAATTCATAGTGAGCTATCTCATTGGCATTTTTGCGGATTCGGATTCCTGTGAGGGGGTGGATAAAAAGGCCTGTGGCATTTCTCACATGGCTGGTGATTCCTTTTACCGCCTCTGCTATAAAACAGGGAACCTCCAGCGTATCCGGGTTATGGTTTATTTTTGAGGTAAACATCTTCCATCCCGCCATTCCCACCCGGGAATTCTCCTGTATTCCCAGCTCTCTGAATATCTCCCGCAAATCCCGTTCATTCTCCATAGGCTGATTTGGAAGTGAGAAACAGGGCACCTGGACAGCCTCTGCCTCAATGCGGCTGTACCCGGACATCCTCAGGGACTCATTCCCCAGCAGCAGGGCTGCTCTGCCGTCCCTGCCAACCACCAGCGCCCCTTCCTCAAATCTCGGCGCAAATCCGGTGAGATACTCAAAATTATCTCCGTGTTCCCTGTCTCCATAGATTATCAGGAAATCCAGTTTCTCCTTTTCCATGGCATTCAGCGTCTTTTTCCTGCGCGTCTCCATAGTTTCACGGCTCAAGTCCACCGGCCCCTCAATGTTCTGAAGAGCAGGCTGTTCAATGGGTCTGTATCTGATCTGTGTTTTGCTCGTCACTGCCCTTTAACCTCCTCATGCAAATCATATACCAATCTGGCTGCGCCGTAGATTCCTGCATCGTTCCCCAGCTTTGCCAGGCAGATATCCGCCTTCTCCTGTTTGAGGATTGCGAACTGGTTATAGTGCCGGCGAATGTGTTCCAGCAGATATTCCCCTGCCCCCGAGACGCCTCCCCCGATTACAAAGGCCTGGGATCTACGATGTAGCTTACCTCAGCCAGGCATTTCCCCAGATAGAACATACAGTGGCTTACCGTCCTGGAGGCAGTCTCATCTCCCCTCTTTGCAGCATCCAGTATTTTCCTGGCTGTCAGCTCCCCCATATCTCTGAGAAGAGAGGGTCTAAAATCCTCCTCCAAAAATTTCTTTGCACACCGCACAATGCCTCTGGCCGACGCCATCTGATCCAGGCAGCCCATGCCTCCGCAGTTACACCGCTCCGTCTCGTTGGGATTAATCATAATATGCCCTATCTCTCCCGCCAGTCCTTTTGCTCCGTATACCATCTGACGGTTGATAATCACGCCGCTGCCTACCCCTGTTCCCAGAGTTACAAATACAATGCTTTTATACCCCCTTCCGCCGCCCTTCCACATCTCTCCAAGAGCCGCCACATTGGCGTCGTTGGCAAATACAACGGGAATACCCCCACATACTTTCTCAGCAGAAGCGCCGGTGTAATGTGGCGGATGCCCAGATTAACACAGGACTCCACAAACCCGTTCTCCTCCACCGGACCGGGGATTCCGCACCCAATGCCCTGGATTTCCTCCCTGCCAATGCCCCCGGCAGCGGCCCCTGGCTGTTACCTCCTCCGCTATGTCCCTGAACAGCAGGGAGCCATTATTCTCTTTTCTCGTAGGAATCTCCCACTTGTCAAGCAGCTCTCCTTCTCCGGCGAACATTCCCAGCTTGACGGTGGTCCCTCCTATATCAATTCCATAATAAACGCTCATCTCGGCCCTCTGTATTGACAAGTGATTTTATTAATTTCTCCTATGGTGTTATTAATATACCATATTATTAGTCGTAAATCAACAACTTTTTTCAAATATTTTTATAATTTTAGTCATAATATCCAAAATGGGTGCGCTTAATTTCTCTCGTTCAAAAAGGACTCTGCTGCCCTGCCCCGCAAAAAGGCAGAAAAGCAAAGTCCTGATTCTTTTGACCGCAGTTTCTTCTGTTAATTGGTAGTGATATCCTTCATAAACACGCTTTTATACCCGCTGGGTTCAAAGTCCGGCACTGAAAAAATACTGCTGTCCGTCATGAGGAAATAATAACTGCTGTCGTTTATGGAGTAACCGATAAGATTTTTACCGTCCTGACGGCGGATTGCCGGAGGAATTCCCTCCGTATTGTTGAATATGTAATCAAAACGCCTGCCGTTCTGGTAATAGAGGGAGAAATTCAGCTGACCCTCTGAGATTCCGTCTGTAAAATATCCCTCCCCATAAAAATTGGGAGACAAAGTCGAGGCATTGGTGTACACAACCGTGTCAATTTTGCCGCTGCCATTGGGTTTATCATTCATCCAGCTGCCTGAATACATGACGTACCGGTCGGAATTGTTGGTATAAAAGCTGCCGGAACCGCTGCGCATGTTGTCCTCCATCTGTCCTACATAGACAAAACCATTGGGATAGACCACAATATACCGGTCCCCGCTCTGCTGCAGCGCCAATGGTTCCTGAAGCTTGGCTACCAGATCCAGAAAATCCTGGGTTAAAAGCACTTCCTTTGCCAGCTGGCCGTCGTTGGCATTGATCATATCCGAAAGCCGTCCCAGAAGTTCCTCATACTCTTTCTTCACCTCATACCGTATCGTCAGGCGATCTCTCTCCTCCTGCAGGTCTGTGGTGGTGATTTCCGCTTTCTGCAAAACCTCCAGGGCCTTCTCCAGATCGCCCATAACCTCATAGGCGCCGGACAGCTTCAGATAACTGTCCTCCTCCTCCGGATCGTAGATAACCAGATCCTTATAGTATTTCACCGCCTTGTCATAGTTGGCCTTGTCATAAGCCTTGTCGCCCATCTCAGTCAGCTGGCTTACAATCTTACGGCTCAGTCCCCGGATATCCCGGTTTATATCTGCATCTTTCTCTGCCGAGGACATGCCCTCTGCCACTGCAATACCTTTTTTCAGCGCATTGATAGAGCCGTCTATATCCTTCTGTGCAGTAAACACATCCGAGAGTCCTTTGTAGGCGGCCACCTGCTTCGGTTCGATCTGCAGGGCTTTGGAATAGGCCAGCATAGCCTTGTCATACTCAAACTCCAGTAAATATTTATCTCCCAGATCCATCTGCCGGTTTACCCGGAAATCATCGATGGCTGCACAGCCTGTCAGCAGGCAGCATATCAGCACTAAAATGGTACAAAGCTTTTTTTCATACTCCCTGACACCTCTCAGTATTTTTCGCGCATCCGCAGTTCCATCTGCCGCTTCTCCTTCTTCCCCCTGGCCAGAAAGATGATCCACCGGAGAATTCCGATAAACAGCAGAAGGCCGCCGATTCCCATCATTATCAATCCCACGCTCATGGAAATGCCTCCTTCCAACACACACTAATACCAGCCTCCGCTGCGGAGATCCTCGTACATCTGTCCCAGCAGCTCCATCTCCGGATCGGAAGCGCCCTCCGCCTTTTGATAGAGCTTGTCCGCATTCTGATAGCAGATTTGGAAATTCTGGTAATTCCGTCTTTCATTGGGCAGGGTCTGCTGTCTGTCCAGCTCCAGAAATGCCAGCAGTTTGTGTCCCCGGTAGTCTCCCGGATACTGAGCCAGCATCTGCTGCGCCATCTGCTCCGCCTGCTCTCCTTTTCCCAGCTCCCTGTAAATAATTCCGATATTTTCCATAATGCGCATGGTTTTATGGCCGCTGTTGTAGAGCTCAATGTATTCGTTTAAAGCCCGGAGGGTATCCCCCGGATCGGCCTTCTCCCTGGCCCTCAGAAGATAATCCTTGGCCAGCGCCTCCGACAGATTCAAAAGGGCCGCCGGATTCCAGCCTTCCTTCTCCTGCTCCAGCATTGTAATGGCGGTATCCAGATATTCCGGTCCGCATTTCAGATACATCCTGTTCAAGAGCAGCAACGCCCGTTCCTTTAACCGGATATCTCCCGTATTTCGTATTACATCCTGAAGGGTGCTCTGGGCTGTAAAATAGTCCTGCTTCGCAAAGCTTATCTCCCCCTGGGCAAAGCCCATGGAATCCTGGTCCAGAGCTGCGGCTGCGGCTTCCTTCAAAACGCCCTCCGCCTCCTTCACCTTTCCGCTTCTGGCCAGAGCTATGGCGTAGTCACGGTAAAAAGTGCGTTATCCTCCACATACCTGAGAGCCTCCTCCATATAGGGAAGGGCCTCCTTCTCCTGCCCGTTCTCCAGATAACCGCTGCCTATGAGATAATACAGGTTGCCATCCTGGCTCTGTCCTGGGCGCTCTTTAGACGGTACTGTCTCTGGCTCAGCATCCGAATACCTGTCTCGGAACAAAGGCATAGTCGCCCATCCGGTAGAGCCTGAGCAGTTCCAATTCATCTGCATCCACCCTGTTTTCATCGATTTTCCTGGCTTTGGCAAGAAAGTCCTCCGCCTCCCCATACTCCCCTTCCTCCAGGCAAAGCTGGGCCTCCTGGACATAGGTGCGGTAACTGGCCTCCTGTTCCCTGTCTCTTACAAAAAACCGCCTGCCAGGAGAGCCGCCCCTCCTGCTATCATTGCGGCAGTGACAATCCGGGAACAGAGCCGGCGTTTCCTGAATGCCCGGTATTCCGAGTCTAGCTCATATATGTTATCCAGGGCCGCCTCCAGCTCCATGCCATTCTGATATCTCCTGGCAGGATCCAGCTCCATACATTTTTCAATGATGTGGCAGAAACCCTCGCTCAATTCAATGTCATAGGCCGAGATGGGAATAATATTCTGAAAATGAAGATCCGGCTTTCTTCCCACCAGGAGATGATACATAGCCGCCCCAAAGCTGTAGATATCCGACCGCTCGTCAATAGGGCCCCTGACCACAGGCTCCAGCGCCGCCAGCGCCCGGCGGTCAAAATACGGGTGGGACGCTGTCGCCGTCTCCGTCCGTCCTCTCTCCTCCGCCGGCAGCTCTGCTGTTTCCCTGCTGGTTTCTGGTAGCTCCCCCTATGGCGTGCTCCAGATAGCTGCAGTACTTGTCCATGGTCTGATACTGCTCCGGCGGAGAATAACCTCCGCTGAGCCAGGTGATATTTTTCTGTCCTCTGTTAAATACCAGGGAAATGTTGAAGTCAATGAGGCATACCTTGCCGGTCTTCCTGTTCCACATAATATTGGCAGGCTTGATATCGCTGTGAATAATGGGGGGCCTCTGGCTGTGAAGGCAGGCTAATGCCCGGGCCAGCTGTCTGGCCCAGGGCAGAACCTGCTTTTGCAGAAACCTCCCCTCCGTCTTTAGCGCCTGGGACAGGCTTACCCCCTCGATGAAATCGATAACTGTGTAAATCTTTCCCTCGTTCTCAAAGAAATCCAGCACCTTAGGCAGATTTTCATGCTTCAGCCCCTTTAAGATATCCGCTTCCGTCCTGCATTCCAGAAAGGAAGCCGCCGCCTCTTTAATCTGCTTTACCACCACATAACTCTGAAGATTGCTGTCATATGCCTTATAGACAATACCGCCGCCGCCCTCTCCTATGACGCTGTCAATCACATAGCGGCCGGCCAGTTTCATTCCTTTATTTATCATTATGCCACCACGATTTGTCATCTATATTGGAATAATATCGCTGAATCGGTACTATGGCTCCGTTGCGGATTTCAAATACCTCCCAGATTACCCCTGATGCGTTGGTGGGCACCATGAAAGTGG
This sequence comes from Clostridia bacterium UC5.1-1D2, assembly GCA_001304855.1. Lineage (GTDB taxonomy): Bacteria > Bacillota > Clostridia > Lachnospirales > Lachnospiraceae > Enterocloster. The sequence goes on along the minus strand of BBZN01000045.1, from coordinate 28,376 downwards.
AGGTCAGGCCGTTGGACGTATAGACGTTGACCATAGCTCCGGAATTGGACATATCGTAGGAAGTGGGATTGCCTCCGCTGCAGTTGGTAAAATCAGCCACATAGTACTTGTACAGGCCGTTCTTAAGCACAGGTATGGTCATTGTCTCAGGCCCGTATCCGTCCGTATCGTCCACGTCCAGGTTATTACCCACTGCATCGTATTTGTTGCCGTACCAGATATGGTAGGTAGTATCCCCGAATGCATTGTCGTAAGGAGTAAAGAGGTGGGAATCCAGATCCCAGGGCCGTTCTCCCCAGGTGAGTACAATGCGGACCTCGCCCTCGGCGAGCTTGGGAGAGGCGTTAATCTGAACCGTGTTCATATCCTCCTTGGATGCAAAGTTATAGAAGGTACTGTCATAGCCCTGCTTTACAACCTCAGCCGTGTACATACCCGGAGGAAGCTGCATGCTGATCTGTCCCTGGGCGTCAGCCGTTCCCTGGGCCACCACGCCGCCGTCCCTGTGGTTTACACCGTCCCGGATATAGATGGCTGCGTTGCTGAGCCGCTCCATGCCGTTGCCGTCCGAAGCGTAGTTTAAGGCGTCGTACATCTGGACATTTACATCATATGGCTGGGAGGCTTCCCTCACCATATAGACCACATTCTGGTAGTCGGAGAGCATCTGGCCGCTGACTCCCACGCCGTAAACCGTAGTATCCACACACCCTTCATTTGCCACAACCAGACGGTAACTCCGGTTCTCGGAGGGAACCACAATTCTGTATTTCCCTTCTCCGTCTGTCTTTACCTCGTAAAGGCTTTCGTTCATATCGTCGGAAACCAGGATAACGCTTGCATCTGGGAGAGGCCCTCCCGCCTCGTTGTACACATAGCCGGTAATCTCACTGAGCCCCTCGGCAGACAGAACGATATTGTAGGTATTGTAGGCTGCGTTGATCATGCGCTTTTCCGTCAAATCATAATTCGTCTGTGCTCCGGCCTCCAGGGAACTGTACTGGAATACGGTTCCTGAAGGGTTGTATCCCTCCCCCGCCGAGGCTGAGCCGATTACATAGTTGGTCTGCACTCCCCCGTTCACTACCCGCCACTTAGTCATGCAGTCGGAATTAAAGTAGAACCTCTGCCCATCCTTTGTGGGTACAGCATAGGAAGGAATATAGTTCACATCATTTCTCACGAATATAAAGCTGACCATTCCGTTATCATCATAGTAGTAGTCAGTTATCTCCAGATAATTCTGGTAATACTCGATGCTGACAATCTTGTTGACCTTCCCAGTGGCAGGATTGGCGTAGATCTCGTACTCCATTTTATTTCCTGTGGAAGCGTTGCGCAGCATTTTTCTGGAAATGTTGTAGCCGTTAATCATGCCGTCCGCCGCGCTGTCAGGATTTACATCCTCCAGGGTGTAAAAGAGCGTTTTATCCCAGGCAAGGCTTGTATTGCGGGCGCCGGGCGTGTAATTCTCCTGGTACACGTCGATGGATACAGTCGCATCCTCCCCTGTATTATATCTGGCAATGGTTTTAGCCAGCTCGCTGTCGGAAAGCATTCCCTCAGGTACTACCTGCTCCTCCGCCTCCGTCATATCCTCCTCCGCCAGAGTCTCCTGCGTCTCCTCCGGCTCCTCCCGGGTTTCAAGGGTTTCCTCAATCCGCACCTCGCCGGACTTTTGGCTTCCCGTTTCTTTATCCGGCCCCAAAAAGAGCATCCAGACCAGAAAACCGCCGCCGCCCAAAAGGACGATGACAATGGCTGCAATCAGAAGGGCTATAACGGCTTTGCGGCCTCCTCCTGATTCCGGCTCAGCCTGATAGCTCTCCTCCGCCCAAGCGCCGGGCGCCTGCCGGTAATCTGGTTCCGCCGCTCCCTCATGGGCCGGTTCCATCCCGGGGTCCCCTTTCGGCTCCCGCTGTCCGCTATAGGCCGGCTCCTCCCGCTCGTATTCCGCGGCTGCTCCCGGCTCCCGCTGTCCGCCGCCCACCAGTTCCGTTTCGTAATCCGCCTCTGCTCCCGGCTCCCGCTGTCCGCCGCCTGCCGACTCCGTTTCGTAATCCGCGGCTGTCTCCGGTATCTGCGGCTGTACAGGCCTAATCTCCTGGCCTTCGGTATTTTTACGTCTCACCGGCGTTTGCAATTGCTGCATACCCGGGCGTCGTCCGGCAGCTGCGTTCCGCATTTTCTGCAAAACATACTCACTCCCCCTTATCTATCCTTCTTATGGGTCAATTTTTGTCAAAATGTTGGTAATCCTTGGGATTGTTCCAGTCTCCGCCCCACTGGAAACCATATTTCTTAAAGACCTTAAACGCCAAATCTTCATGGGTAATCACATGAGGCAATCCGGTATCCCTCTTGATGTAATCATCTGCATTGCTGTGGGACCATCTGGGCGAACCGCTGCTGTAGGATACATAGGGATTCTGCTGCGGATTGATATCAATGGCTTTTCCATAGGCATGATTTGACAGCTTGCTGCCTCCTGTTACCTGGCGGAAACAGAAAGCCGAGGTATTGTTCTTGTCAATGGATGCGGAATCTGTGGTATCCGGATCGCCGGTCCAGTAATTGTCTACAAGATACATAGACTCTATCTGGTACTGCGCTTCAAACAGTTCCTTAAAAATTGCCTGTACATCCTCCGTCACATCCTTATTGACAATCATTTCCCCCACCTGAATTTCTCCCTTAAAATTGTAGTGAGGCATCTTCAGATAGCGGAGCGTGCTTAAGGGTACATAATCGTTTGCGCGGTAGGATTTTCCGTTAATCCGCTCATAGAGATTATCCCCTTCCTCAATCTCCCAGGACATAAAATACTTGTCAATGTCTGAAAAATCCAGCCTGGCCGCCTCTATGACAGTCCCGGGCGCCAGACCCGAGAGGCTTTCCAGATAGGGCGGCTCTGTCTCCGGTTCCGTGGGAGCCTCCACAGCCGGTTCTGTGGCCGCTTCCGTCACCGCTTCCGTGGCCGGGGACGGCAGGGATTCTTCCGGTTCCGGCTCCTCCTCCGCCTTTTCCTGCTGCTCTGTAAGCATCCCAAGCAGCTGATTCACCTGCATCTGTTTCCGGCAGAGAGCCACAGAGGCAAGCGCCAGCGCCGCCGCCAGAACACCGCACAGAATAGCCAGCAGGAGAATCACTTTATTGTTCTCTTTTCCTCTGCCGTTTCGTCTTTGGTTTTTGTTATCCATTTAATTTCCGTACACTCCCACTTCTGAAATAATTGTATCTGAATACTCCGTTCCCGGATATACCGCGTCGATGGTGAGCCTTATATCAGAGGCAGGCACCGGTCTGGATAGAACCACCGCAAACTCCACTTTCTCCTTGGGGAAGGTCACCTGGAAAATCTGGCCGCTTAAATTAATGGAGAGCGTCTGGGGCGTGTTGTTTTTATATACCAGCTGTCGGATCTGTGGTTTCCCAGCAGGAGGGTAATCACCTGAACCTGATACTCCCGGTCAAATCCGATACCTACATATTCTCCGATACCATCCCCGTCCACTCCCTCCTGCCAGCTGGTAGCGCTCTGTCCGTCAAAGGCGCTCCAGCCGGAATTATCGATGGTAGTCTCGGCCTGAAATATATGGGAGGATTCCACCACCGTACTCTGGACCACGCCCGCCCTTACAAGGCCTGCCAGGCTTGTCTGCCCGGCATACTGTACCGAAGCCGTAACCGGCTCCATGACAGGCAGAGTGGCCGCAGCCGTAGTTTCCGCAGTGGTTGGAGCCTGAACTGCAAGGGCGGCTTCTGTGGAAGCCTCCTCCTCACGGGCCGCCCCCTTTTCTTCCGGGTTCTCCTCCTCTTCGTCTTCCTCGGCAAATTCAGACCGGACCGACTCCAGCAGCGCTTCATCCTTGTTACTGTTTAAAAAATAATATGCTCCGGCGCCGCCAGCCAAAACCAGGGCCAGCAATATCACCAGCAAAGCGATAATGAGACCCGTGTGTGCGTTCTTCTTTGGCGGAGGCGGCGTCTGGGTTGCCGCCTCCTGTTTTTCACGGAAGCTGCCGGGCGTACTGCCTGCGCTTCCTGTCTCTTGGTTTTTTGCTGCTCTTTCGGCTCCGGAGCCGGAGAGGCTCCGATGCCGCTTCCGCATTTGCTGCAGAATTTTGCTCCGTCTTTTAACTGTGCTCCGCACTTAGGACAAAACATACTCTTTTCCTCCCTAGTCCTTCAGCCCCTGATCCTCCTGCGCTGTTTCTTTACCTTACCAGGGTGCTTCCTCTTCTTATAGCAAAATTAGTAACCTCTTTGTCCAGTTCTCTCAATTCTTTTCCGTCAAAATACATCAGGTCGCCCTCGCCCAAATCATCATCGTAGTCCGCCATGAGCACTACCGTACCGTCGGAGGCGCACTCAGCCGCACTTACGTCCTTTGCAACCGGAATATCCTTTTTGCCGTTATAGAGAGAAAGCTCATAAGTGCCCTCGTAATAATCGGAGGCGCAGGCAATCAGGTTTTCCTTGTCTGCATTGGCAGCCCAGCTCACATCGGATTTAATCCGATCTCCGTTAAAATATAAATCACCGCTGTTGTTCTCATAATCCTTCAGATAGTAAAGTCCCTGCGCAGAAGCAAATAACAGAGAGACGTCGTATGCGTCATCGTCATATTCGGCCAGCTCGCCCGCTCCTTTTCCCTTCAGGGAGGTAACATAGATAACCCCTTCCTCGTTCTCATCGTCCTCACTGTAGATGTAGAGCGTTTCCGAATCCTTATTGTAACGGCTTCCTCTGTAATTGATGTCGTCGTACTCTGCAACAGCTGTCGCGCCCACCGCCAGCTTTAACAGTGAATTCTCATCGAGAGCCGTCTGAACCGCATAGGACCATCCGTGGCTGTCCATATCAGACCATTTTACCTTCATCTCGTTTGCAGACGGGTACTCGGAATACAGGCAGTAGGTTCCGTTGGAGGCAAATCTTCCTCCGTAGTTCTCGGAAATCATCTGCGCCTCTTTGCCCCAGCCGCCACAGTAGTACAGCTCATTGGAAGGAATCTCAAAGATTTCATTTCCCAGCCGCTCCCGTTCGCCGGCGCTCATCATATTGGTATCGTCGTACACCACTTCCGAGTACTTAACTTCCCGGGGCTCGTATTTAATAAAATACATCTCCCCTGTTTCGGAATTAAAGGACTTAATTTCCGCAATATCCTTATCAATGCTCTCGCTGTTGCCCTTATTATCCACCTGGTACATTTTATTGTTTTCTTTTATCACATAGAATTTCGTCATATCCTTGCTCATACGGATCTCTATGACATTCTTCTCAAGCTGCACCTTATCTGTCTTCTGGGAAAGATCCTGGTAATAGTAGGTTGAGCCTGCGTTATCGTCATGTTCCGACCATACCACATGCTTTGCATCCTCGTCGGCCTTGTAGAACCCCACATTTTTCCCAAAATCAAGAGACGTCTTTCCGTTGAACCAGTACAGCTTATTCTTCTTTACATACAGAACCGTATTGTCCTTAAGAACCTTATGGCTGGTGACTCTGGTGTCTATTTCCTCCCCTGCCTCGGGCTTGGATACCTTGGCTCTGAACAGCTTGTAATTGTCGCCGTCGTAGTTCTCCTTGTAGAACAGATAAGTTCCGTCCGGGCTGAGAATATCCTCCCCCTCATAATAGCCCCCGGATCTCATATACGAATCTGTAATCTCCACCGGCTCCGCTTTCTTTTTCTTCAGATCGATAAGCATCAGGGATTCCTCCTGAAAATATGCCAGTTTGGCAGGCACTTTATCGCCGGAGCTTCCGCCGCCCATAAGACGCATTCCAAGGACGCCTGCTCCTACTACCAAACCACGGCCGGAATTGCCAGAAGCGCTTTATTAAATGGTTTTTTCTCTTTTCCTTCCTGGACTGCAGCGCCCACAGGCTTGTCCTCCAATAAGCTGGTGCCGCATTCATCGCAGAACGCCTCTCCCTCTGCGAACCTGGCGCCGCAGTTGGGGCAGTAAACCCATGGCCCCTGGCCCTCCGCAGCCGTCTGTGACGTGCCGGATGATTCCTGCGCCGCCTGGCTCCGGGTTTCGGCCGATGGCTCCTTCTGTGTCGGATCCGCCGTCTGTACCGGGGCTGTCTGCCGCTCCTGGACCGGAGCCTCCTGCTCCCGGCCTGGACGCCTCCCCGGCTATCTCCGCGCCCGGATCCTTCCCGGCCTCATCCGGGAAAGCATTTACCACGACTGTCTCATTGGATTCTTCTCTCCCCTCTGCAGTTACCTTTGCTCCGCAGTTGTCACAGAACATACTGTCCTCTTCCAATTCCATTCCGCATTTCCAGCATTTCATACTCTTAATTCTCCTTTGCAAGTCTTTTATCTGTCCGAATATCCTTCATCCCTCAATGTGGTTATAAAGGAGTTCATCTCCGGACTGTCGTTTACGCTTCCTTCAGGTCCCACCCTGCGGATAAAATTGCCATTGTTAAAATAATACCTGTATTCCTTCCCGTCGATGACCGCAAAAATAAATATGGGGTAGGGCGACGGATACTGATCGTCGTAATAATATTCCAGGCTGTATGCAGCGTAGCCGTTGCTTCTCATGGCGCTGTCTATTACTGTATTTCCGTTAGAAACCGCTTTCTTTACCAGCATGCCGTTTCCGTCGTAGTAATTTCCTCCATCCTGGCGGCAGCGCCCAGATTTGCAACGATACGGTTATATGCGTCCCTGATATACTGTATCTTTTCACTTTGGGAGGCGCCCTCACCGGCGTATACCGTGGTGGGAACCGCTTCCGTGGGCATGGCTGCCGTCTCAGGTACGGTGGCTGCTTCCGTGGGCATGGCGGCTGTCCCAGATACGGTGGCTGCTTCCGTGGGCATGGCTGCCGTCTCAGTTTCCCTTAATCCTTCCGTCACATCTGAGGGCAGTTCCGATTCCAGGGAGGCGTCCCTCTCTTCCTCGTCCTCCGTTCCCGAAAACTCGTTCCTTACCGACTCCAGCGCCGCCTCGTCATTCCTGCTTCCGAAGTAAAAATATGCGCCTGCTCCTCCTGCCAGCGCCAGCGCCAGAAGCAGCGCCAGCAGGGCAATTATAAGTCCTGTGCCCCTTTTTCTGGGGGTGGGGGCGGCCGCAGGAACCGTCCCCTGCTTTTTCACTGCAGCAGCCGGGCGGGCGGCAGGGCCATTTTTCCCCCGGCTCTCTCTTTCCTTCTCTTGGGAAACACCTATGCTGCTTCCGCATTTACTGCAGAACTTAGAGCCGTCTCTCAGCTCTGTTCCACATTTTGGACAATGCATGCTCATTCCTCCCCTTTGCTCTTACTGGCTCTGCTCCCGTTTCTCCAATAAATCCTTCAGCCGTCCCCTGAAAGCAATCTGCTCATCATTCTGGAAGCCCAGGGCAAATATCTGATCAATCTGATCGTGGTCAAAAACAGCTGTCTGATCCGGACTGACAAAGCCTTCCGGATAGGTGCAGCCGCAGTAATCATAAACCTTTGTCTGGTCTTCGGCTTTGTAACGGCAGTATCCCAGAATCATCAGGCGCTTTGCCGCGCCTTTTAACAACACAACTGACCCGATGGGCAGGGTTTTCTCAAACATAATTATTCCTCCTCATTTTCAAGGGCTGCTTCCGACTTCACTTTCTCGGCTGCCGATTCCAGCCTTGCAATGAACTCAAACTGTTCCATATCCTGATATCCCAGGGCCAGAACTGTCTCTATCTGATCCTGGTCAAAGCAGTAGACCTCATCATCCTTCACATAACCAAGGGGATATTTAAATCCCGAATAGTCCCACACATAGCCGGGCCTGGAAGGTCCCAGGGCCAGATATCCTGCAACCATCACCCGCGCTGTGGACTCCTTCAGCTGCACCACGGTGCCGATTGGCAATAACCGATTTTCCATAGCTTCTTCTCCTCGCCTATTTTTTAACCATAATCTGTAATCTCATCACACATTTATGTTTTCCATTATACTACAAATATCTCAGCGCCACAAACCCTTAATGCCGTTCCAGGCAGCTTTCGCTCCGTCGCATACTGCATTGACCGTTCCCGACACGTCGATTTCCAGGCTGACGCTTCCTCCCACTCCCAGGGTTGCGCCCACATCCAGCGAAAGTTTTCCGTCTTTGAAGCCGGCTGAAGCATGAGCGCCTATGCCGTAATTCAGGCTGCCTTTCACTCCTACGTCCGTTCCCAGTATCTTTCCGCCTACCGCGCCGGTGATCTCCCCGGCTATGGCTTCAGCCTTTACCTCTCCGTAAGCGCTGGGGTTAAACTTTCCATTTGCATCATAAAATCCCAGGGTCGCTTCACCCTCTGCTCCCACCCGTCCAAGGGTCTGGGTGGACTTGGCGTAGACCCCCAGCATATCGCTTCCCAGCTGGGCCTCCTCCTCTGCGGTAAAGACAGAAAAGCTGGCGCCCACCTTGGCCCCGACTGACGGCTTAAGCTTTTTCTCACCTGTAACAGGATCCGTCTGGTACAGGCCCCCATACGCCTCGGCACAGGCTTCTGCTTTAAAAAAGGATGCGCTTGCGTTGGCGTGGGTTCCCTTTTCATCACCGGCGGAGGCATCCGCCCTCCATAATGCTTTTGCTGCCGTTCCTTCTATGCCGACTATCTTAACGCTGGTATCAATCCCTTTGTTCTTATGATCCTTGTCAAATTTCTTAACTGCCTCATCGTCGTCGAGATCCGTATGCTTCCAGGTCTTAGTGGCTGTGTCGTACTCTCCTTATATCCGGGTATTTTTTGCTGTGACTGTCAAACCAGTCGTCAGCCTTCTCCTTAAACTCCCTGCCCTTTTCCGTGGCCACCAGGCAATCAATGAGTCCGATGGTAGTCTCACTTTTAACCTCTGTCCACACTTCAGGGAAAAACTTTTCAGGCTGCCGCCCCGGTCTGAAAAGGCCCGATATGATGGGGTTAAACACCAGCCCGCTTATAAATTCCATCCATGGGAAGTCCGCCGCTCCCATGTCCGCCGCTCCGCTCTCCTGCTCAGGCATTTCCAGGCCGCAGAGGGCCGATTCCGTCCGCTCATACATATCTGCGATATCCGTCAGGGAAGATGCCAGATTCTTCATCTTTCTCTGTTCCTGCTCCACGGCCTCCCCCTGCTGGCTAAGCCGTCTCTCAATCCGCTCTCTCTGGGCGATTTTAAACCGAAGGCTGTTCTTTACGCTGTAAAGCTCATCCCTGATTCGGGATAAGTCGTCCGACATCCGGCTGTTCTGGGAAGCCGCGTCCCTGACCGGTCCCAATTTTACCTTAAACTCATCCATAATCCCTCACTCATTTCAATCATGCTCTTGTTATGCCCTGATTATAGCAGGCCCGCCCTTCCATGTTCCAGAAAACTGACGGACGGCATATAAAAGGGGGTGAATAACCTGTTTTTATTCCTCTGCACGAACCAGAATACATGTCAGGTTATCAGGCGCCCCCCTTCTGTATACCTGCAGCTGCAGATTCTCAAGGGCTCCCCCTATGTTTCCCCGTTTTCAGCCCATGGCTCATACAGGCCTCAACCGCCTTTTCTCCTGCATATTTGTACACCCCGTCGCTGCACAGGGCAAACAGAGTCCTTCCCTTTACAGTTCCTGTCTGCACTGTGCATACCAGATTTTTCTCAGCGCCAGCAGCCCGGACCAGCTTTCCGTAATTAGGATGGTTCCGTACGGCGCTTTCGGAAAGCCCTGCTATGCTGTCAGGCTGATTCTCCCAGCAGTCGTCCGTAGTCAGCTGCAGGATGCGCTGTCTCCACATACTTTGTTCCGCCCGGTAGCAGCGGCAGTCTCCTGTCCATACAAGAGCGTAGGCAGGGCCCCATATCCACAGAAGAACGTAAGCTGCCCCGCAAACGCTGTCCGGCTCCGTATCCTCCCAGATCTTTCTGCTGGCCAGTGTCAGCATCTCTTTAAGGGAGCCCAAGACCTCCGGCAATTCCGGAAAGCCTCCTCTTCCCGGTTCATACCGCCGCCGGAGACGGATTCTTTCCTGCTGTTCATCCCACCAACGGGTACAGGCGTCCTTCAGCTCTTTGCTGGCCCGCTCTCCCTGGGAATGGCCGCCCATACCGTCAGCCACCAGAAATAACCCTGCCGCCCCGTCTCCATATATGCCAAAGACGTCCTGGTTTCCGCTCCGAACCATCCCTGTTTCGCTAAATCCTTCATATGTAAGCTTCATCAGCGCAACTCAACCTTCAGCCGCAGATTTCCAAGTGTCAGAATACTGCCTCCGGCCACCGCTGCAGTTCCCACCACCCGTTTACCGTTCACAATGGTTCCGTTTTTAGAACCCAGGTCCGTCACCCGCATCTGTCCGTTCTCCACACTGATCTTGCAGTGGCAATGGGATACGGACCGTTCATAATCCAACACTACCTGACAGCCGTCCTTTCTGCTCCGCCCCACTACCACGGAGCCGTTTAAAGGCACCTCAAAGGTTTTCCCCGGATGATCCTGATCCGTCAGCACCAGGGTATAGGCTCTTTCATCATTCCCCCACACCATGGCTGTCTGCTCCCCGTCTCTGCCTCCGCTCCCTGCCATCTCAGTCTCATCCATTACGCTTCTCACAGGACCCTGCCTGAATTCATATTCGTGAGCGGCGCTCTCCGGAGCCGTCTCAAACTCATTTTCTTTCTTTTTTAGAGTGAGGGCTCTCACAATCACAACTGTTAAGGCTGCTGCAATGAGAAATGCGGCGCATCCTGCGGCTCCCAATGTAAACAGCTTTTTCCTGCGCAGGATTTTAGCTGCTTCCAGCTTTTCCGCCTCCAGACTGGCCCTCTCCTGAGCCCTGGCCTCCTCATCCTCCTCCTGGCGGGATACCGGCGCCTCTGTCTCCTCCGGGCCCCTCCCGTCTGCGGCTCCAAAGGGCATAGATACCACTGTGGAAGCCTCCAACACCTCTCCCCCCGCCTGGAGGGTCAGCTTCACTCCCTTGTCCGCCCCATCTCTGAGTTCGGCAGGAACCGTAATCTCCACACGTATAACATCATTGCTGCCGGCCACGCCCTGAACCACTGCCATGGAATCACCCACATCATCCAGCAGCCAGGCTTCGGCCTGGGTCAACCGGGACAGCGCCGACATATTTTAAGCGCCTCGCTGTTGCTATTGCTCTTATCGGCGCAGCCCAGGGTATAGATGGGATAAGGATGTTCCTTAGAAGCCCGTAGAGCTCCTCCTTTGTATATCCCATCGTCTTATTGTCCACTCCGTCGGACACGATGACAATCCGTTTAAGCACAGGGGAAGGCTCCCGGTTCCAGGCCTCCAGAAGTTCATAGAGCACGTCTGTGAGATAGGTTTCCTGATCTTCATAGGAAATACCGTCAACCGCCTCTTTAATCCGGCATAGTCGCCGGAATCCTCTATAAGGTATGTAATTTTATCTGAAAAGGTTGCAACCGTAAACTCCTCTCCAGGCATGCGGTTTGCAGCCAGATTGTTCATAATCTCATTGATCATCGGCCGGTACTGCTGTAATACGGACAGGGAATTATCCACCAGCAGATAGGTTTTTACAGGAGTTTCCTCCTGGGATATATGCTTCCAGGCAATCTCCCCGCACAGAGCCGTACCGATCTGGCAGCTGATATCATCTACCTCCCCGGGACTCTGGACATACAGTATAATCTGTTCCCCGAAGGCGCCCCCGTTGATAACCGCTCCGGGCTCTGCCCCGGCGGCAGTCCCGGCCGCCAGAAACAATGCCCCAAGGAAAGCGGCTAAAAAGCGCCTGCTATCTATGGCTATTCTTTTCATAAACATTTCCTCTATTCCATTTAAGACTTTGCACCTTCCCCGCCGAAGATGCAAAGCCTCTCATCGTTATGTATTCTGTTCTAATCGATCAGATTGGAAGACATTGCATTGTGCGCTTCCGTACTGGTATCCTCAGCTGTCTGGTATTTCCTGGCCATCTCCTGGAGATCTTCCACATGTTCCTTAATTTTATTGTTGATCTGAGTGATATCCCCTGACAGTTCGGAAAACTTTCTGGTGTATGCCCCTGAGGCGTCGCCTTCCCATCCTCCGCTCAAACCTGCTACCAGGCTTAACATTTCCTGCGTCAGATTGGATACTGTCTGTCCTCTTGAACCGAAATCTGTTGATGTATTAATTAAATCCTGAGGTGTTACTCTTAATTGGCCTTCCATAATGAATTCTCCTTTTCTTTTTCTATATTTTTATAGTATTATTTATGCTTTTCTGGTCTGTGCTGTTGATACATTTTCCGCCTCTGCCTTATCATAAGCGTCTGCAGTTGCAATGAGACGCTCTACATACTGGTTGATTCCTGTGTAAAATACCTGGAATTTCTCACTGTCTATAGCGAACTGCTGATGGAACGCCTTCTGTGCCTCGCCCTCCCACATGGTTGCCAGCCTGCCTTCACTGTCGTTGAGTCCGGCCACCTCTGTTTTGAACTTTTCATTGAGCCCACGCAGCTCCTCAGCTTTCTGTCTCAATACCTTCGTTGTTACTCTGATTGTTGATGCCATATGATTTTATCCTCCTTAAACTTGATTATATATGTAATTTTTTTAATACTGCTCCTTCTTATTCCCGGCCTTATCAGGACCTGCGGGATTTGGCAATCCGCAGAGCTTCCATCTCCGCCTCGTATACCCGCCTTGCGATTCTGCGGATATCGTCCGCAATGTCATGGACACTGGAGGCTGTGGATTTTATATCTCCCTTTAAGATATCCTCCTTTCGCAGAAAAGCAGTTGCGTTATCACCGCTCCAGGCAGAGGCCAGGGTCTGCATGGAATTCTCCATGGTGTCCTTTGACAGCCGGTCCAGTTTATCGGCCACATCGTCCAGACGGTCGGCCTGGGCGAGTGCCTGTTTGAAATTGAACCGAATCTCTGATCTGCTGCTCATCTCTATCCTCCTACTCTATCAGATTACTTGACATCTGGCTGGCAGCCTGAGTCAGCTGTTCTTCCGTCTGCGTATATGTGTGGGCAATCTTCTGAAGATCCACCGGATGCTCCTTCAGACGCTCCAGAATGTGGTTTATATCGTCCTGCTGCTCCTTAAAGCTGTTCCTGTGCAGCTCCCCGGCCTCCCCCACCCAGTAATATCTGGTTCTGTCCACCGTTCTCTGTACGGATTCAAAAAGACGTTCCATCTGGCCGATTGCGGCAGTTACCTCCTGTGCCTTGGCGTTAAGGACCTCCGGAAGGACTTTAATCTCTACGCCGGCGCTATCCATTGCCATTTTCATCCCTCCTTATACATGAATCGAGCGGATAACCGTATCTATATTCTGCTCGCATTTATCATATTCTTCTCTGGCATACTTCAGGCTCCCTATGAGCTCCCTCAGCACCCTGCACATCTCTTCACACGACTGGTAGTCGATTTGAAACTGCTGGTTAAATGCAGCGTTGGCAGGTCCGTCCCACATCCGATCCAGCTCCGTTATGGAGCCGAACATCTTCTTCATCTGACTCTCCAAATCCGTTACCAGGGACTCCAGGCTTTCAATGTCTCCGGCCAGCGTGGACGTGTTCATCTCAATCTCATTTATCGCCAATCCTGACGCCTCCCTCCCAGGCTCTCCCTTTCAGCCTGAATTGTCATTTTCCTCTCTCTGTACAAAACTTCTGCATTAATAGCTTCCCAGAATCGAAAGGTATTCATTATCGTCAATTTCCCGCACGTAGTCCAGTTTGCTGTTAAGGAGATAAAATGTGTCATACCCCTCATTATTCCAGGCTCCGTTATTCCATTCCACCCCTGTTATAAATTCAAATTCATAATTGCTGTTGAGTCTGTAGAATGTGCTTACCGTATGCGAGGCGTAACCGCTTTCCTCAGACTGCAATGTAACGCCGCTGAGCAAATTATATTTCAGCAGGTTTTCCGGCATAGGGATCTCTGTGAGCCGTCCGTCCCTGTAGCTCCAGGCCTGGGCATACCACCAGCTTCCCAATGCCAGCAACTCCTCATCTCCGTCTCCGTTCAAATCTTTTACATAAAATGTAATATTCATATTTTCATCCAGCTGCCTCTGTGTTTCTTCTGCTTCTCTTATTTTGTCTTTATAGGCTGCGGTCATGTCAGGCTTATCGTAAGTTACCATTCCGGCTCCATCCACCCTGTAACCATCGGGCGTAATTGTATCGGTCATCATGTAGCCGCCCTGACCGAAATAATAACTGACCCCGTCAATGGCTTTCCACTGGTTTTTAAGAGTTCCTGTTCCGTCGTCGTACTGCCATCTGCCGCGGTCCTCCTGCCAACCGGCTCCAAATGCCTGAAATGCTCCTGCCGTCCACAGGCCTGCCGCCATACCCAATACAGCGAATCTTTTTGTCAATCCCTTCATATCTTATCCTTTCCGGAGTTTTCTCATCTCCCTGCCTTATACCCCTATGATAGCAGATGATTCCCCTCCTGTGCTGAAAGCCTGACGAACGTCATGTTTTTTCCGACCAATGACCAGGTTTCATACACGCTCTAAAACAAATCGTCCTCGGCGCTCATAAACCAATTGGCAATCTCTCCCTGCCACTCGTCCTGAAATAAATAGTAATCCTCAAAAACGCCGTCCCTAAACCGCACCGCAACAGGGCTGTAGGCCTTTGCCTCATACTCGGTTCCTTCATTAAAACTGGTTACAGAACAGTCGCCGGCATCTTTCAGCCTTACCTCAAAGGTCCCTGTCTCAGATACAACGCTGCAGGAGGTATCACTGTATTCGTTCCAGCCTATGACATATGTGCCCTTCGCAATTCCTCCCTCCAGCCTGACTCCCTCCAGTCTGCCTTTTACAGTGGTACCGCTGCTTGAATAATCATGGCTGTAAACGGAGGCCCATATATAGCCGTCCTCTACCTTCTCAATCTCCAGACGGCCCCCGCGATCCGACCCCATCCCCAGGGTAAAGCCATCCACATACCGTCCCGGATAATTTACATTCTCCTGGCTCTGATAATTGCCGTTTGTATCAGGCTGAGAGGCCGCTGATCCAAAAGCCAGAAAGCTCCCTGTTATAGACAACCCTGCCGCAATGCCTATTGCAGCAAATCTTTTCATATAGTTTCTCATAACCGTTCCTCCCGATTCGTTTTAAATTATCAGGTCAGGGTTTCCTTCAGCAAATCCCCTACCCAGTCCAGCCTTTGATAGGAGGCTGCCTCCCTGCGCACCATGGCGCCGGTTTCCTCGCAGTAGTCCATTACCCCTTGCTCGCTGCGGCGGTACTGTTCCCGTATCGTCTCTAAGGCCCGCTGCAGCTCCAGCGCCTGAGCTCCCTCTCTGTCCATCCTGTCCTGGGCCCTTTTCAATTGTTTCAACGGCCCGTCCAGATAAGACAGTTCCCGCAAGACTCTGGCAGCCTGGGAAAGCTCATCCATACATCCGTTTAATTGTCTGGGTACCTTTCTCATTTCCTCTATGACTGCTGCCATAGGAGCTAAGTCCGCTCTAAACACTTTATCATCTCCTCGCCTTGTGACCTTATCATAACAGTTTTTTATTTCCGGTGGCTGAAAAATTGACGAACGCCCTGTTTTTACAGACCAACAACCAGTTTTAGCTCTAAATCAACAGCAGCCTGCTTCCGTTGGCAATTCCGTACTGGCTGAGGGAGGCCTGCCCGGAAAGCATATTTTTGTGCTCCCTGCTCCAGAGGGTCAGTTCTTCCACGCTTCCCCCCAGGCAGCAGTTTTCCTTCTGACAGATCACCTCCGCAATCTCCGCAATAAGCATGGAGATGGGGCTCTGTTCCTCCAGGCTGAAATTATACTGCCTGCCTATGGACGGCACCATCACGTCTACCATTATCATGACGTTTCTCCCCCTTCCTGTATCTCTCTCAGTATTAGCTCTTCCAGATTTTCCCTTCTCTCCAGACTGTCAATAAACACTTCCCCCTTCCCCTCCGCCTGCCAGAGAATCCAGGGGTTTACCCTCCCCTCCAGAAACAGGGCCCGCCTGAGCTTTCGCTGTTCTCCCAGATCTGAAAGCTCCCAGGCGCACACCGCCTGCTCCGCCTCCATAACGGACAGGAGAGGTTCCTCCAGAGCAGGGGAAGTTTTCGCCTTTAGCGTCTCCCATTCCTCCCCGGCCTCCAGATGGTGCCGAACCATGCGGCTGCCCTCCGCCTCCGTCTCAAAGGGCATTCCGGGAAGCCCTTCGCTGTCAAGCAGAAGCCCCTTCATCTCCCCGGCCGAAATCTCTCTGATGCGGATCTCATCCTTCTGCCTGTAAGCTCAGTAAGCGCAAGACCGCTGCCGCCCAGATAGATAATCCTCTGGACGCCTGCATTTCCCGGCATCACGGTCAGAGCGTATCCGGCTCTGCGGACCGCCTCCAAAAGGCTGCCTATATCCCGGGACAGCACAGGCCTGGCCTCATCCTCCCTCACCTCTGCAAATCCCCGCTTCACCAGTCCATAGAGAAGGGAAATCGCCTCCTCACGGTCCAGCTCCTCCCTGCCGGGCAGTTCAAAGCTGTATATATGGCTGATGCCTCCCAGGCTCAGGAGCACCAAAAACTCTTTTTTGCTGAAACAAAACGCTCTCTCAATCCACTGGGTCATAGTTGTAATATTCCTTTATCGTCTTTTTATAGCTTCTGGACAAAGGCACCTCCAGCCCGTCCAGAAGCTCAATGAGATTCTGGGAGGCTTTCACCTTTCTCACCTTGGCCATATTTACAATATAGCTTCTGTGACAGCGGCAGAAGGACTCGGGCAGCTGTTTCTCCATGCTCTCTATGGTGTCGTAGAAGCCAAACTCCTCCTTTTTAGTGCGGATGTAAACTTTCTTTTCTCTGGCCTCCACATAACAGATTTGCTGGAGAGGGACGTACTGCTTCCCCTCCCTGGATTCGATGACAAACACCTCGGGAACCGTCTCCTCCTCAAATCTCTGGGCAAAGGCCTCCATCATCTCCCCTATAACCTGAGCCAGATTTTCTTTTTTCAAAGGTTTCAGCAGCAGGGAAGAGGGGAGAATCCCGGGGCGCAGATATACCATAGGGGAAACGCTTCCGTCTGCAACCACCAGCAGAAACGCCTGCTGATAGCGCCTGCGCATGTCCTTCAGGCGTTCCACCGCCCCCGGACCGTCACATCCCAGCTGACAATATCCAGCAGAGGATCCTGGGACAGGTATTCTTCCACCTGCTCCAGCTCCTCAAAAAGTTCATAAACCCAGGCCTCCTCCGTCCACCTTGCCGCCGGGATGCGAAGCTGGTCCTTCAACAGTACATTCTCATTTTTTTTGGAAGCAAAGGATAAAAATGTTATCATACCGACGGCTGCCCCTTTACAAATGGTATCACGATTCTGTGGTAAGGTTCATTGTCACATGGAGGAACCGCACCGACGCCCGGCTTTTCCACAGCCGACTGCTCGCTAAACGGCATTCCGTTAAAATCAAAAATTCTCTGAGCCGTAACGCCGCCTCCCAGATGTATGCCTTTCCTGGCGCGGATAAACTGTTCAAACACCGCCTTGCCCATAAGATCCATTCTCTGGTCCTGGTTCAGGCAGGCCACAAAATAAATGTTGTGGAGAAATCCCTTCTCAAAGAGATTCGACATACCGCCCCAGAGGTTGTCCTTCATTCCCTGCTCCCCGTGGGCCGCCATGGTAAATGCCGCCAAATCTGCAATAAATATGTAGTAGGCTTCCTCCCGGGCCATTCTGTCGTAAATCTCCTGTTCCTCCATGCCCTGGCGCTGGCATTCCTTCTTAATCTGGTTTCTCTCCTTAAAGACAGGAATAAACCTCTCCATAAACTCCATATATTCCGGATAGCGCCGATATACTCCGCCCCCAGCCCGGCCGCCGTCTTCATAAGCTCCTGTCCGCCCAGTTCCACCACAACGATGCGGCCCTTCCGCAGACGGGCGGCCCCCATAAGTCCTTTCAGGAAATTGGTCTTGCCCGTTCTGGCCTTTCCCGATATCAGATAGCAGTAATTCCTGGACAGATCGATGGAGTATATATCCGCAGTCTCAGCGTCGTAGCCTGCAGGCAGGCTTCTGTCATCTTCGGCCAGGCTGCGCACCTGTTCAAGGGCCGCAAACTCCGACCACATGGGCTTCTCCGGAATCTTCGGAATGGGCCGGGCCGCTTTTCCCTTCCAGCAGCCTGTAAGCCGCCTGCACTCCTTCTGTATTTCCTCGTTCCGCTTGTAATCATCTGTTGCCTCAAGGGACAGGGCCGTCTGGAATTCCAGGGCATCACCGTTAACCAGCGCCAATCCTCTGCCGTGGACTCCCGGTTCGGGAATTACGGAAAGCTGCATCGTATTCAGACAGTCGCCGTACTGGAACCGATCCTGCATCTCCATACAGATGGTCCTGTGGATATTGTCCCTCAGGCGCACCGGAATCTCAGCGGTGTTAAATCCTGCCCCTGATATAAGCAGGTAAATGCCGTAGGAAGCGCATTCCCTGGACAGCTGCATCAGGATATCGTCGTACAGGAATTCCGTCTTTTCCCTGAAGCCCGCAATATTGTCGATTACCACCAGTATCACCGGGCAGGTAACTCCGTGGGTCAAAACGTATTGGCTGTAGTTGCCGCCTCTGAACAGCTGTTTTCTCTCCTTCACCATCTTTTCCAGCATATGGAAGAATTTGCCCACTGTATCCAGATCGCTCTCATAGAGGACTCCTCCCACATGGGCCGCCTCCTCAAAGGCTCCCAGCATTCTGCTGGAAAAATCCAGAATATATACGTTTAAGTATTCCGGCGAATACCTGTGTATCAGATCGTATACCACCGTCTGAAGAAACGTGCTCTTGCCGCTCATGGCTATTCCGCAGACCGCGTGATGTCCATACTCGGTAAAGTTCAGCACCAGGGGCATCTGCGCCTGGTCCATGGGATTGTCGCAAAGACCTATGATGGATGTAAGTTCCCACTTCTCAGGATATGCAGGCCAGTCTTTTCCGTCAAATAGTCCCTGGCTCCAGCCCTCCAGCTGCTCCAGAAGCAATTCCTCAGGAAGCACAGGAAGCCACAGCTTCTGAGCTCACGGTAGCCCTCTGCGGGCCACCTCCGCCAGATACTGTACCACTGCATCCAGCTGGGTTTTTCCCTTGGGTTCCGGGAGCTTCAATCCCCGCTTTCCGGCCTCGCTGAGAATATAAGTGCAGACAGAAAGCTCCCCGGCTTTTTCCGCCTCCTCCCACAAACCGATAACGTTTTCCAGGGTCCTCCTGTTATAATCGTTCTCCGGGAAGTCCACCCCGTCCTCCGCCATCAGCTCAAACATGGTTTCCCACAGGAACTGCTCCTTCGACTCCCCTCCGCTTATGTCTTCAGCCTCCTCCAGCTGCCACTCCGCCACGCTTTCCTCTATATAAGCGCACAGCCGTTCCAGCCACCGCAGCTTCTCCTCTTCCTTCTGCCTGCGTTTCACATGACCGCCTACCAGAGCGGCCTTTCCCGTATCTGCAAGCATAACTGCCAGAACCTGCCTGCGGCTGCCCTCATTCTCGTCATAGGCGGCGCCGCTCCAGCCGGACTGGAACAACTCATATAACTCATCATTTCCCACCTGAAGATAGCAGCGTCCCGCCTGTGTCAGGTAAGCCGCATCCGGCTTGTGGAGCATATCAATACTGTCCTGCCTGTCCTGAACGCGAAGGCAGAGACGGAACTTTGAATTGCTCCAGATATTGTCATCTACTGTGCCGCTGGGCTTCTGAGTGGCCAGTATCAGGTGAACCCCAAGGCTTCGTCCAACCTGGGCCACACTGATAAGCTCCTTCATAAAGTCTCCCTCTTCCCGCTTCAGCTCTGCAAACTCATCAATGATAATAAAGAGGTGGGGAACAGGGGAAGCCGCCTCCCCGTTCTTATAGAGCGTGGTATAGGCGTTGATATTGTTGACTCCGTGTTCATTGAATACCCGCTGGCGTCTCTTGTTCTCACTCTTGATGGACACCATGGCCCTGCGGACCTGATTGCCGGACAAATTGGAGATCTGCCCCAGGATGTGGGGCAGGCCGTCAAAGAGGTTGGCCATACCGCCGCCTTTGTAGTCTATGATAAAGAAACCGATGTCGTCCGGGCTGAAGTTTAAGGCCAGGGACAGCATATAGGTCTGGAGAGTCTCGGATTTACCGGACCCGGTGGTTCCTGCCACCAGTCCATGGGGCCCGTGGTACTTTTCATGGACGTCCAGATAACAGGGGGCTCCCCCTGCCTTCTGTCCCACCAGCGCCTTCATGTTCTCGTAGGTGCGGTTCTTCTTCCACCGCTCCTCCACGCCCAGCTCCTTCAGGCCGGACACTCCGTACATATCAAAGAAGGTGATGGAACCGGGAACGTCTCCTCCCACCTCGATTTCATTTACCTCCATATGGGAGAGCCTTCTTGCCATCTGTTCCAGCAGCTCCTGGCTCATAGGGTCGAAGGCAATCTGCGTCCGCTCTCCGTTCCTCACCTGAAGGCTGCCGCAGAACTCCCCGTCATTCTGGATAATATACTCGCAGACATTGGGCAGATTCTCGTAGCGTTCGGCCATGAGGATCACTGTCAGTCCCAGGGACTGCTCCTTGTCAAATATGTATTTTGCCAGGGGCTCGCCTTCCAAAAGGGACTGCTCCTCCACGAAGAGAACGTAGTGTGGCTTATAGAGCGTCTCTTTGGCGGAAAAGCTTTTCTCCTCGCTGCGCTGGCGCAGAACCTTCGTCAGCTCATAGAAAATATCGCTGGCTTCATTTTTATCAGACGCCACATAGCGCACCTTTTTGTCCTGGGACCACACATGGGGAAGCCATCTGGCAAACTCCCACCTGCTGCCCCCCTCTCCCTGCTCCTCCTGGAACGCAAAGGCCATCTTCACGTCCGTGTAACAGTTTTGGAAGGCGATCTGGGCAGCCAGGGCATAGACCACCCCATAGGCCCCTTCCTTATCTTCCCCTCCCGTGATGCCGATAATCTGCTCCCCCAGCAGATCCACGCATACAGGAACCTGATGAAGGGTTTTATAGCTTTCCTGAATGAACTTAGGCTTATCTGCAAGAGAATCATTGATTAAGGTGAATTTCTCCTTTGGAATCTGAATCTCTGCCTGGAAGGGCATATCCCCGATTCCCAGCCTGTGGGACAGAAAATCCTTATGGCTGGAATTTCTTCCCCACATGGCGGAGCCTGTGCCGGGCCTGTCCATAACACAGTCCTCTGCGGAAGGGTACATTTTATGGAGAGCCCGGATATTGTGTTCGTACTTCTCTTTTATCTCGTCTGCACATTTGATCAGATACTCCCCATATGCCTCAAAACGGTGATTCTCCTCCTTTTTCGCTTTGCTCTTTCCGTACCGGATATTGTTAAGAGCCCATATAACGCCGATAAAAGCGGAGCAGACAGAGGTGATAATGCCTGTATACATAAAAGTGCTGGCATGGGCCCCCGAGGATCTGGCCCCATGATGGCTATGACGCTGCTCATCACCATGGGAATTGCCATAGTCATAGCCGGACCAATGGCCATCATCAGCGGCACGTCCCCTGGCTCCCTGGGAGCAGGCGGCGGCTCAATCTCCACTGTGTCGGTTTCCAGAACCTCCATGTTCCTGGGCGACCTGTGATAGACCTGCTTGCGGGACGGACGGCTTTCACGGTCAAAGGCCGCCGCCTTCTCACTCCACAGAGGAAGCAGCTCCTCCTTCACCTGCACATTCGCTCCCTGGCGCACTGCCAGGACATTCCCCAGAAATACCATGTCCATGCCCCATATATGGATATGTCCCCGAATTCCAGCTGTCTGCGCCCTGAACCCGGACATCATTAATAAAGACACCGTTTTTACTGCTGTCTTCCAGAATCGTTCCCTCTCTTGTCCGGCGTATCACCGCATGCTTTTTGGAGATATATTGAAGTCCCGAATACTGGTAGGAATAAAAAACCCCGGCTCCGGGTTCGCTCCCTACCACAATTTCTTTAACAGAAGATAGATCGTATTTAGAATAATTTAAAAAGGAGGTGGGCTTCATCTGGACAATTACAGACAGAATCTCCCGCTGTCCGACTCCAGCCTGTAGTTGGCCTGGTCTTTTAAAGTCAGAGGCTTTGCCCCTTCCGTTCCTCCCTTCACTCTGCATCCCAAAGAAGGCAGAAAGGCCCACTTCTGATCCACCTCCTCCAGATGCAGCTCCAGATTTTCTCTCAGACGAAACAGTTTCCGGTCCATCACCAACACGGTTTCTGCATTGTGAATGGCCGGAAGCACAAACTCCTTATACGCGCTCTGACTATATACGGAAAGCACTACACTCATTATTTTATCCCCCGTAGTTTCTTTCATTTTTATGTAATTCCGGTTCTGCGGCAAAACCGGTCTATTTCAAAAAATCAATCTGGAAACTGGCCTTCCCCACATAGAAGCGGTCCCCCGAATGGAGTTTCAGCCCGTTCAGTCCCACAATCGCCTGTTTTCCCTTCCGTTTCAGCAGAACCTCCAGCTTTCCTGTACTTTTTATATAATTTTCCTTCTTATAATAAAATATCTCACACTGGACCTGGGAGGGATCCGCCGTTCCCGGCAAGATGGTTACGGTCCCAAACTGTTCTCCTATGAAGGTCTGCTCCTGGCACCGGAACATGTAGGTCCGTTGGGAAAGCTCCGTGATTTCCGTCAGCTGGTACATGCCTCCCTGGGAACCGCCGCCTTCCTGTCCGTGGTCTCCCTGGGAATATTCCACCCTAAAGGGGCGCCGCATCTTTTCAAAGGGCTCCGCCTGCTCCTCCCCCATGGGATTGGCAAGGGCTCTGTCCAGAGCCTCTTCTCTCATCCTCCTGAGAGCGTGCTGCTCTTTTTCCTTGATTTTCTTTCTCCTCCTGTACCACGAAACAGCCAGCGAAACAATGAAAACTGCCAGAACTACAGCTGCTGTAGACAGTATTTCCCTGGTTATCCCCAGGTCTTGCAAAAATGTAGGCATCCCATTCACCTGCGGTTTCCTGCGCTGTTAAGAAAATTAACGGCGCATTTTGTCGAATTCATTCCTTTTCATTTTAACAAATGACTACTTTTTTAGCAACCGGTTCTTTTTTTTAAATAATATAACCGATATAAAAACATTTTTTCATCATATAATTTGACTTGGGACTTTGGGACAGTTAAAATAGAAAAATAGAACTACATATGAAACGGAGAAAACAAGATATGTATACGCAGAAGGTTTTTATTAAGAATGTTTACAGAGCTGTGGGAATTATATTTATGTTTGTAGGGGTGACCTTTCTGGGGGTTTCTGCATTTTTATATTCCAGAACCAATGCGTTCAATGCAAATGCGGTTCCCGCCACAGGCACCATCCGTTTTATTGGTTCCGATACCGCCATTGTCACCTACCAGGTAAAGGGACAGGAGCTGATGGCAGAGCTGGATTTCTACAGCAGCTCCATGAGGGTTGGGGATACCCTTCCCATCTCCTATGATCCCGAAAATCCCTCCCGTATCATGACGAAAACCGGTCAGTACATTCACTGGATTTTTGTGGGAGTCGGAGGCCTTCTCCTCTGCACAGGCGCAGGAGTGACTCTATACGACATCCGCAAAAAGCTGGCCAGAAAAAGCTGCTGGAATCAGGTCTCAGGCTTAACGGAGAAATCGTCAACATCGGGGTAAATCCCAACATATCCAGCAACCACCGGCACCCCTATGTGCTGGACTGCAGGTGCCGGACTCCGGACGGGCCACCCATATATTCCAGAGCGGCCCCATCTGGTATAATCCTCAGGGGCTTCAGCCGGGTACTTACATACCGGTCTATGTAGACAGCCGCAACTATAAGCGTTACTATGTAGATTTATCCCGGGTGCTGCCTGAAGAATCCATTTAGGCGGCATCGGCGGAGGAAGCCATCTTGACCCCATTGTAGATAAGCATAATGGGAGTTGCGGCCATTCCGCCGTAGATGATAACCGCCAGTTTGATCACCCATAAAATCAGCCATCCTATAAGCGGAAGCACGAGGATGGCAGGGGAGATGGCGTTCCCGATCCTGCCAGCCAGCCTGTAACCCTGGGGAATAGAGGCCCCCACATATCCAAACAACAGGATTGCAGTGAGAATACTTCCCAGAGGCAGTTCCCTCATAAAAAATCCTCCGAATATGCCGCCTGCCACAAAACCAACGGCTGCTTTCTTTAACATTCCTATTAATTGCTCTCTATAATAGTTTTTCATAATCAATTCTCCTTTACATTGTTTTTATTTCAAAACCTGTCTTTTGGCCCGTTTATCAGTAAAAGGGAGTAAAATCCCCTTCTAAATAAACGCCGATTCCATATACGCCATACTCTGCCATAACCCTTTCGTAATCATCCGCCATTTCTTCCATACATGTGAAATCATCACTGCATACAGCCCGGCCGTCCTTCCAGCTCACCGCCTGCAGTCCATAAACGCCCATATGCGCCCGTTCCTTATAGAGATTGCCTTCGCTGTCCACACAAAGGCCGCCATGGCCGCCGTGAAAGCTTCCCGCAGCCACTGCCCTGCTTCCGTTATAGGTGTACACGTGCCATGTATAGTCGGCTTCGCTGGTTCCCTTTCGGACAAAAAGCTCCGGCGCGCGTCTTTGTCCAAATCAAACAACGTATAATCCTCCAACTTCTGTGCGGACAGCAGGATATTCTCATAAGCTTCCGCCCTGTCTGAATCCATGCCGCTTTCCAGACTCATCATCTGGCCTGTCCAGGCGCCGTCCACTCCCACCATATAGCCGTCCGGCGTAACCATACACCTGTACATATAGCCGTAGTCTCCGATGTAGTACCACTTACCCCCGGACTCTACCCAGGCGTTCTCCTCCATCGTTCCGTCGTCCCTCTGGTACTGCCAGGTTTTACCGTCCTCATAAGGGTCAACCCAGGTCCCTGCAAGGGCTGTGCCCGGCGTCATCAGCGCTGCCGCCAGAGTCAATATCGCAATTGTTTTACTTTTCATAGGAATCCTCCTCTAAATTTAGATGTGCGCCGGGAATCTCTTTGTGCCTGATTTTGCGAGATGATTTTTTGTCAGCTGTGCACAAATTAATCAACGTACGCGGCGGGTACGCTGATTAAATTTGCGTGCGGCTGGCGGAAAATCAACCCCAAAGGCAGGTACAGGAGAGATTCAGAGCACATTTATATATAAGTCCTCTCCGTTGTTCATTCCTTTACCGCCCCATCCCTTTCCGCCTGGGGAACAGAAGTTTCAGTGAGCCGTATATGGGTTGTTTTGACCAGAATACAGATGAGCATCTGTATTATGCGGTTCTCACTCCTGTGTTCCCCGGCCGCCAGCACTTCCATCCATCTTTTTAAATCCATAAGCGCCTCCTGTTCATGGAAAATCCAGGCGTCCCGGTTACTGTCAGCCGCCGTTAATATCTGTAAAATAACGGATATATCCCTTTTCATCCTGTTCAAAATACAGCATTCTGGCATGTACAAAGCCGCTCCGCTCCTCCGGCTCCCTGCCATAATTTCCATATTCTTCCAGGCCTATCTCATTTCCCATGTAAGAAACTACCGCGTCTTTTCTTATGCGTATAAGGGTGAAAAAGCATTCTGTGGCGCTGCCGTCGTCCGTCAGGTATTCGTCCACACAGGCCTCCATCTCATAATAATCCCCCCTGTCCAGGGCATTGTTCCCCCAGATAACAGGTTGGGTATCCTTGTAGATCTCATGTATGTCAATGCCGCAGTATCCCTGGTCATTCAGGTATTGATATTTCTTGAAACGATTTACTTCGTCTTCCCCATCCTCCCCTGGCAGGGCTTTACCAGCTGCCGCCGGGGCGGGGCCCCCTTCCGCCTCCAGGGACGAGGGTTCCCGGAGTCCTGACGGGTTCTCTTCCGCCTCCAGGGACGGGGGTTCCCGGAGTCCTGACGGGTTCTCTTCCGCCTCCAGGGACGGGGGTTCCCGGAGTCCTGACGGTTGGGAGGGCGGTTGCCTTTCCGGCTCCGGAGAGGTATCTTCTGAGGCCTCCGCCTCATTGATTTCCGGACAGGATTTTATCCCATCGGCGGCCATAGATACCCGGGAGCCGTCAGTCGCCTCTGTCCTTTGGCCGCAGCCTGACAACAGGGCCAGAAAGACCGCCGCCAGAATAATCCCGGATACATTTCTGTGCTTCTTCATTGCCTCTCCTCTCCTTTTTGTCCAGTTTTTGACTGCATCACTTCATATTCCCTTGCCAGTTCCCGGTAGTCCCGGTTCATCTCGCGGATCATATCCTCCGCTATGGAATTCTGATAGAGCAGATACAGTACTGCTGCAGTAAGAATTGTGATAATGCTGAGCAGTATATGATTTGTAAAACATTGACGGTTTCTCACATCCATAAAATTCACCTCCTGATAATAGGACGATTGAAACAGGGAGAAGGTTTTACGAATCAAAATATTTTTTCAATACATATCTATGTCAGAACAAATTATAAGGAGGTACTGCCCATTATCAATCCCCTGTGGCTATTTTGCCTGGCAGTATATGGATCAGGCGCTCTGTCAGGGAGTATACTGTTCTTTATATTCCACAATCAGGCCCGTTTCAGGTCAAATACGGGATAACCATAGAGCAGAACGGAGCCGTTTCGCATACCGTGTTCATAGCCTCTGCTGTCAAAGGTTCCCTCTACGGCCTCCTCCTTGGTTACGTACTCCTCAAATGTAATGAACTCCCCTGTATCATCAAATGACGTAGATCTTACAATCTTTAGAAAAGAATAGGCTACCCTTGTAAATCTCGCTTTCAAATGTATGTTCATAAAGATTGCTCTGTATATAACCGGTTCCGTCGCTCCTTATATAGAGGCAGGCGTCTTCATAATCCTCCTCTTCCAGGCTCATATTGTAAAGATCGTTTGCGCTGTCATAGGACGTAAGCCGCGGTTCAATGGAAGATACCTCTCCATTCTGATCGGTCAGGGAAAGAGAAAGTGTATCTCCCAGTTTTATGCGGCCGGACTTTATATCCTCCACAATCTCTTTAGGAACCACATACGGAACATAGACAGCGCCGTTTGTAACCTCATAATAACCGTCGCGGAGAAGAATTTGGGATGGACCCGAGGCCCATTGGGGCATGTCATCCGTATAAGCCCATGCTTTCCAGCCAAGATAATGATCCGATGAATTGCCAAATTTAAACTCCGGGTAATTCATAGCTGCCCGGTAAGGCCCCATGAGCGCAGAATCTGCCATGTCCTCCCCTCCGGTTTCCGCTCCATCCTCCGGATTTCCGGAATCATCCTCTTCCCCCGGATTTCCCTCAGGCGGCAGACCGGTTCCTTCATCGGCTCCGGCAGCAGCGCTCCAGAGAACCACGTTATCCACTAAAGAAGCCAGATCATCAGCCAGCATATAATGTGACCTTCCCTCCCCCGGAGGTCCCTGAACCACGCCGGATATCAGGAAATCACTTCCCATATAAAGGCTCCCCTCTGATACAATTGGGCTTCCCGGAAGGGACGGAGCGTCTCCCTCTGTTATTTCCATGTCAAAGACAAGATTATCTGGGAGGCTGCCTTCTATCTCATTCCCGTTTCTGTCGAATACGCTTATATCTCTTGCAGGTCCCACCAGAATATCGAACGTGCCGATATAGGCGCTGGTTCCCTCCTGGTTATAGATTCCGCTGACGGAATAGGACCAGTTCCACTCTCCATTATCTACCCACTCCTCCGTGTGAACTCTGCTCCTTATTTCACCCTGATCATAATCAGCTACGCTTATATGGATACGCTCCAGAGAACCGGAGGTATCCTGACGGAATTTGGCCCGGAAGCCGGTCAGATATCCCTCAGGCTTTCCATTTTCAAAGTTCCCTAAATATCCTGTTACATGATAGGATGTTTCCCCCTCATAAATACCTCCTTTTATAATTCTGCTGGAGGCTTTGAGAAGGAGTCCCTCTCCTTCCACCGTCTCACTGAGGCCGTTCCCATCAAACAGCACATACTGATTGTCAAATTTATCACTGGCAATCTGATAAAGTTCCCTGTACAGAGAACCGGTGGTTTCTGCAAGAGCGGCGTATCCTCCGTTTACCTGAGTGGAATTCACCTCGATTGCAAAGCCTGTAGATTTCTTTGTCTCGTAGGCTTCATAAACACGGCGCAGTATAGCCAGCTCCTCATCCGTCAAATCCACGGCCTCATCCTCTTCCCCTGCTTCGACCTCCCTGTCCCCCTGTTCGTCAGAATCGCCCTCATCCTTCTCTACGGAAACCTCCCAGTCCTTTTCTCCTAAGAAATACAAACCGGCCGCACCCGCACCGGCTCCCAGGCACAGTGCAGCGGCTATGGCAGCCGTCTTAACCGTAATTGTCTTTCCCAGAATCGAAAGTCCTGTTTTTCCGGCAGTTGCAGCGCCTGTCCCTGCCGTCGCGCCGCCTCCTG
>BBZN01000044.1 GCA_001304855.1 Clostridia bacterium UC5.1-1D2 | reverse complement strand
CTAAATCCGTGAATGTTACATCCGTTGCCTGACTCCTGTTTCAGCGTTCTGCTTTTACTGCAGCCTGCCGTATTCTCCATCCGTCACAGGCTCGCACCACTGGTTGCCGGTGTTGGTTCCCGGCACTTCAACGGCAATGTGGCTGAACCAGGAATCCGCTTTCGCCCCATGCCAGTGTTTCACCTCCGGGGGGATTGTAATCACCATCCCAGGTTCAAGACTTACCGCTGCCTTTCCCTCCTCCTGATACCAGCCGCTTCCCGCCGTACATATTAATATCTGTCCGCCGCCTTCGGATGCGTGATGGATATGCCAGTTGTTCCGGCATCCCGGCTCAAATGTCACATTTGCCAGAAACACAGGGCATTCCCCCAGTTTCGTCAGTGGATTCAGGAAGGAATCCCCTGTAAAATACCGGGCGTAAGCTGTGTTGGGAGTCCCTGTTCCAAAGAGATTCTGTTGTTCAAATTCCGTTTTATTCTGTATCTTCATGGCTCTGCCTCCTTTAATAAGGCCATTATAGCCTTTGGAGTTAACTCCAAGTCAAGAGTTTTATTTATTTTTCCCATTTTTAATGCAGCAGACGCCTCCAAAAGACCTGCGGGCGCCATGCCGTGAGACTGTACGCCGTTTCCTTTCAAAATATCATCGACTGCCTCTTCATACGGAAAAGCATAGGCCAATGCCTTTCGTATGTCTTTATTATTACAAGGCTCGCTCTTTGTATTGAGCATCAAAAATAGGTTTTAAATACTCCGTAAGTCCTTTAAAACGGCGCAGTCCGGGTTACAGAGAAGTGATTCATATGTCCTTAAGGCGCAGTATTAAAAGCAGCCGCAGATATGAGTTAACTCCATATCTGCGGCTGCCGCGCAGGCCTCATAAATTTATGCACAGCTGACAAAAAATCATCTCGCAAAATCAGGCCCAAAGAGCTTTCCAGCATAGGTTTGTCAAAAGCCGGTTCAGATAGAAGAAACCGGCAGCTTTCCCTACCCTTAAAAACACTCCGCCGCCCTGTCAAGCTCCCGGCGGATGGAAATATGCTGCGGACAGACCTGCTCACACTTGCCGCACTTGATGCACTCTTTGGCCTTCTTTTTCCCATGGCCGGCAACCAGCCAGTCCTCCTGATGGGCCGCGGCCGCCTTATCGTTATAGAGAGTCAGATAATTCATAGCAGTAAAGGAACCGGAAATCCCGATATTGTTGGGGCAAACCTTGGAACAGTAATTGCAGGTAGTACAGGGAATCAGGGGTATCCTGCTGATTTCTTCCTGTGCGGCCCTCAAAGTCTCCTGTTCTTTGCAGGTCAGGCCTGTAAAATTCTTCATAAAAGAAAGATTATCTTTCATCTGTTCCAGACTGCTCATTCCTGAGAGCACCGTGATAACCCCCTCCAGATTTGCAGCAAAACGAATGGCCCAGGATGCGGCCGACTGATCCGGCTCCTCCTCCTTTAAAATCTTCTTTACGGACTCAGGAGGATTGGCCAGCATACCGCCTTTTACAGGTTCCATGACAATCACCGGTTTTCCATATCTCCGCGCCGTCTCATAACAGCGGCGGGCCTGGATTGCCGGATAATCCCAGTCTGCATAGTTAATCTGAAGCTGGACAAATTCCATCTCAGGGTGACGCTCCAGCAGCTCCTCCAGCTCCTCCGGCGTAGAGTGGAACGAGAATCCCACATGCTTAATCAACCCCTGCGCCTTCTTCTCCTGCACAAAATCCCACATACGGAACCGGTCAAAAAAACTGGTGCGGCTTTCTCCCAGATTGTGAAGCAGGTAAAAGTCGAAATACCCGGCCCCTGTCTGTTTCAGGGACGTGTCAAACTGCGCGGCCGCCTCCTCCCTGGCGCTGCAGTTGATCCACGCAGCGTTCTTGGTAGCCAGCTGGAAGCGATCCCTGGGATACCGTTCCACCAGCGCCTGCCGGATCGCATCCTCGCTTCCCGCATAAGCCCATGCCGTATCAAAATAAGTAAAACCCGCCTCCAGAAACAGATCCGTCATCTGCTTTGTCTGCTCAATGTCAATTCCTCCGTCTTTCTGCGGCAGTCTCATAAGTCCAAATCCAAGTTTCCTGATTTCTTCACCTAAATATGCCATCCTTACCTCCTGCATTCTTCTACTTACAAATCCGGCCCTCTCCGCCATACGGCCGGAAACCCTTATGTAAAAGCATTTTCCTCATCTAAAATATTACCGCAGTATAGATTGACAGTGAATTACCAAAAAGGATATACTTGTTTTAACCAAAAGTAAACGCAGGAGGACCATCTATGTACAGTCCATATCTCGCCACCTTTATCCAGGTGGCAGACTGCGGCAGCTTTTCCAAAGCTGCCGAGAAAATGTTCGTAACACCTGCCTCCGTCATGAAGCAAATGAACGCGCTGGAGAACCGCGTCGGCGTCAAGCTGCTGGAGCGGACAAACCGCGGCATTCTCCTCACTAAAGCCGGCCAATCCATCTACAGCGACGGCAAACGCATCATCGCAGAGTCGGAAGAGGCCGTCCGGAGGGCCAGGAAGGCGGCAGGGTCACGGCAATACATCATCCGGTCGGCACCTCCCTTCTGAATCCATGCAAAACATTAATCGACTTGTGGGGACAAATCACAGACGAACATCCGAATTTTCAGCTTGAAATCATACCGTTTCAGGATGACCGCACCACCATTTTGTCCACACTCTCCTCCCTGGGGAGGGATTTTGATTTAATTATCGGAAGCGGAGGCTCAAAAGAGTGGGAACAGCGAATGAATTTCTATCCCCTTGGAGAATACAAAATCTGCTGCGCCGTCTCGCGCCAGCATCCTTTAGCACAGAAGAAAACCCTGGAAATAACCGACTTATACGGTGAAAATCTCATGACAATCAAGCGGGGGGATTCCGCACACATAGACAGAATCCGCGACTTGTTGGAAAAAGAGCATCCCAGGATTCACCTTACGGACGCCCCATATTTTTATGATATCTCTGTCTTTAATGCTTGTGAGCAGCAGGGCAGCGTCCTCTTAACGCTGGAGGTCTGGTCTGAGGTGCATCCTTCGCTGGTGACCATACCGGTAAATTGGAGCTACACAGCGCCCTTTGTTCTCTGGTATCCAAAGGAGCCGTCCCCGGATATCCTGGCTTTCCTGGAAGCTCTGAGGCATTACAGGAACGGTCGGCAGAGGGCTGAATAAAACTTAATCACTTCTGGAAAATTACCGGTAAAATGATAAAATAGTACAATAAAACTATTTTTGTTTGGAGGCAGAGAAAAATTGCAGAGCGAACAGCAATATTCAAATTTGGTATACGAATTCTTTCTAAAGAGAATTCAATTTGGATACTATAAATGCGGGGATCTCCTTCCCTCTATTGACGTACTTTGCCGGGAACTCATCGTTTCCGCCCAAACGGTAAAGGCCGCCTTGCAGCGCCTGCGCGGGGAGGGCTATATTGATATGCATAACGGCCGATCTACGAAGGTGATTGCGGAGAAAACCCCGGAACAGGCCCGGCAGTTTACCCTTGATTATTTTTCCCACAGGGTCAAAAGCTTTCATGATCTCTATCAATCCAGCAGATTAGTCATAATGCCGCTGCTGTCCGAGGGCTTCCGCCGGGCGGATCAGAAGGATCTGGATTATCTTGCCCGTCTTGCAGAAGGTGAAACCGCAGATGACATACTTCATTTTTTCTGTTTTGTCCTGCAAAAGCTGGACAACCCGCTGTTGATGAACCTTTACTGGGAAACTTCTATTTTCTGGGGCATGCTGTTTTTGAAGCAGAACGGGGAACAGGATTTAAGCGATGTAAGGCTGATGCACCAAGAGATGCAGCGATGCATGCAGCATGCTGCATGCCGGGAATGGGATCGGCTGTTTGAAGAACTCCAGACATTCCGCCAGCATTCAGTCGGAACAGCAGTGGACATATTAATACAGTCTGTGCCGCCTGCAAAGGATGAGGATCAAATTCCCTTTCAGTGGAGGATCTACAGGGAACGGCCCCAGGTCTGTTACAGTCTGGCCTCCCATCTTCTACACGAGATTTATATGGGAAGCTATCAGGAGGCAGACTGGCTTCCGTCCTACGAAAAAATGGCCCGAACATATGGTGTTTCCATGAGCACTGTGCGCCGCACAATCAAGGTTCTGAATCAGCTTGGAGCAGTCCGTTCTATTAACGGGAAGGGGACCCGGGTTTCAGACTGGGCGATCCCTGCGAAACTCCTGATTTTGAGAGCTCTGTGGTACGCCGCAATTTGTCTTTCTTCGTCCAGTCCTACGAACTGCTGGTCTACTCCTGCGAGCCTGTAATGAAGGACTTCCTGGCGGCAAGCTCTCCCACGGAGCGGAAGGGGCTGCTGAAAGGGCTGGAGGACAATCTGGCCTCCGGGCGCTGCGACAGCTCGTTCTGGCTCTGTCTTTTGTCCATTGCCAGGTACAGCCGCCTTCAGGGAATCAGAGAAATTTACGGGCAAATCTACAGCCTGTTTCTCTGGGGTTATCCCTTAAAAGCCTCCGGCCCGCAAAAACCGCTGCTGGAACAGTCTATCCTCTGTTTTACAGAATCCATGATCCGAAGTCTGAAAGGAAATGATTTCAGGGGCTGCGCCGAAGCCATGAAAGAATTTGTCACACTGTACTTTCCCGCAACCGAAGGCTATCTGGCCTCCAACGGATTCCGGCCGGAGGAGCTGAGGCTGACCCCGTCTATCCGTCTTCTCATACGAACAGACGAACTCTAAAATACAAAAATCCGGCAGTTCTCCGAGTTGGGAGTTCTTCCGGATTTTTCGTTATACTGCAATTAAGGCTTCAATTAAATGTCAGGATTACCTTCCCTGTCCTTACCTTCTTATCTTCCAACACCTTGAAGGCCTTCTCATATTCCTCGGCTGCAAAAACATGGGTGATCAGCTTATCCACCCGGTCCAGCCGCTTCCACAGTGAGGAGGCAATTTCAGGAAACTTCCTGTATTGATGCCTGGTTCCCAGAATTGTGAGCTCTTTTGCATTTACCAGCTTAAAGTCCACAGGCACCGGTTTGTTTGTGAAGGTCAGCGGGACAAACCGTCCTGCAGGAGATAAAACTTTTACCGCATGCTCCATCAATGCGGGTACGCCCGCGGCGTCAAAAACCACATTGACCCCTTCATGGCCGGTTAAATCGTCAATCAGGAGATCCAAATCTGTTTCCAGAGGATTCACCGCATAATCCACCCCAAATTCCCTCGCCATTTCCAACCTGCCTTCATCCGGTTCTGAAAGGATCACTGCCGCTCCTCTGGATTTGGCTATATCTGCCACAATCAGACCGATAGGGCCTGCTCCATGTATCAAAACCACATCGCCCTTCAGCACATTGCCCCGCCAGTTTGCCTGGGCCCCAATTGTATAGGGCTCACACAGCGCCGCCTGGATATAGCTCATTTTACCGGAATCAAAGGGATGGATCTGGGAACGGTCAACTGCCACGTAATCACAGAATACTCCGTCAACAACGCACCCCAGCACCTTCAGTTCCCTGCACACATTGTGGTGTCCGGTGCGGCATGCATAACAGGTTCCGCAGTAAGTGATAGGTTCAAACACAACTCCTTCTCCGGGCTGCAGATCCGTAACAGCTTCACCTGCAGCCACAACCTCGCCGGAAGCCTCGTGCCCCATGATTCTTGGATAGGCTGCATAGGGATTTGTCCCATGCAGAATGTGTATATCAGAGCCGCAGATCCCCGCAGCCTTAACCCGCACCAGCACCTGATTCGGATTACGGATCACCGGCTTTTCAGACTGAAGCAGGCTCATCTTTCCCGGCTCCACAACCGTTAATGCCCTCATATCTTTCCCGCCTTTTTTATTTTATAATAACTTCACCTACAGCGCCTTTATCTCGCTCCATACGGCATCATCGACAAAAATGCCCTTATTCTCATGTTCCATCCGAAATGCAGCGTAATCCTCACCCGGAGCCAGTATTCCCCGGGAATGTTCATCGGGCTCAGAGCTCTTAATATGGGCCAGCTCCCTTCCTGTCAATTCATACATCCTCTCTTCATCCAGAATCTTAGATGGGTCGATGACAATAAAAATCTGGGAAGCCCGGCCGCAGCTGCCTTTGCCTGTGCGGTCAATGTCGGAAGCGCCGATTCCATCAGAAAGCACCGCCCCCAGAATATCCAGCATAACGGCAAAGCTGGAGCCCTTCCAGTATCCCATAGGAAGAATACGGAGCGACTCCTCTATTTCTCCCGGAATATCCGTCAGCTTTCCTTCTTTGTTAAATCCTCCCGGAAAAGGAAGCTTTTTCCCCGCCTGGCGCGTAACCTCCAGTTTCCCGTACGCATACTGGGACATGGCCATATCCAGAACCACCGGTTCCGGCCGGCCCGGCATTGCCATCACAAAGGGATTATTGCCTATTTTACAGGTTTTTCCTCCCCAAGGCGGCATACAGGATTCCGTGTTGGTCCACATCACGGCAATGTATCCTCTGCGGGCGGCATATAAACCGTAGGCGCCTCCCCTCATCCAGTGTGTGGTATTTTTAAGGCCCACCATACCAATGCCGTACTGAAGGGCCAGCTCTATGGCCATATCTGTAGCTGCAATGGCGTTGGAAATTCCAGGGCCCAGGTTTCCATTGACAATCCTAATGGCTCCCATCTCTTTTTCCACAACAGGAACCGCCTTCGGATCCACAAACCCCTCCTTCAGATAGCTGGCAAACCTGGCCACACGGTTTGTTCCGTGGGAAAAAATACCGTCGTTGTTGGCCTCCGCATGAATCCGCGCGCAGAGCTCTGCCCGCTCCTCATCCATTCCATATTTCAAAAACACTCGTTTAATCTCAGAATATATTTCCTCAAATGTCAGGCGCATTTACCTTTTCTCCTCTCGTTATCTCCCAAATACCATATTGGGCAAAAATGTGACAATTGACGGGCAAACCAGACAAATGACCGCTACCAGAATAACAGATATAAAATAGGGCATCGCCTCTCTGGTATAGGTCCCCAGAGGACATTCCATCAGCGAACAGGCTGTATACATGGTAACGCCCACCGGCGGCGTCATAGAGCCCAGAGAATTTATAGTAATAAAACAAAGGCCGAACACCACCGGATCGATTCCCAGGCCGGTAACAATGGGAAGAAAAATGGGGGTTAAAATCAAAATATTTGCGATGCATTCCATAAACATTCCGCAGATCAAAACAACCAACAAAATTAAAAGCATGACCAGCAGGCGATTCTCCGAAAATCCCATAACCGCTTCCGACAGCATTTGCGGCAGTCGGCCAATGACAGTGGCATAACCAAAGGGAGCGGCGGCCAGTATAATCAGCATAATCATACTGATGTCAACTGCCGTGGATTTCAATATCTTGACAACTTTTTTCCAGGTCAGCTCTTTATAGATAAAGAGCCCTACAAAAAAGGCATAGACTGTGGCAAATGCGCCTGCCTCCGAGGCAGTAAACAGACCGAAGCGAATTCCCACAATCAGGATCAGCGGAAAAATCAAAGCCCAGATGCTTTCCTTCATCTGATGAATGACCTCATTAAATGTGGGCGGTTTTTCACGTTCCGGCACATACCCCCGTCTTTTGGAAATATAGTGGGTTACAATCATGAAAAACAGAGTCATGAGTATTCCCGGAATGAAGCCCCCATAAACAGCCTGCCTATGGAAACCTCCCCTGTGACGCCGTACATAACCAAAGGTATGCTGGGCGGAATCGTAGCCGTTATCATCCCTCCCATGGAAAGAATCCCTGTGATAAATCCACGTCCGTATCCCTTTCTCAGCATATCAGGTCCCAGTATCCGGCATTCCATTGCAGCGTCGGAGGTGGCCGAACCGGAAATTCCTCCATAAGGCGCTCAGAACCACCGATACCTGGGCCAGGCCCCCCAGCATATGTCCGGTCAGGACATTGGCAAATTTTATCAGGCGCTTTGTAATGCCTGTCTCATTCATCATATTGCCCGCGAGCACGAAAAACGGAATTGCCAGCATCGTAAAGGACTGGGCGCCGCTGACCATTTTCTGGGTTACAATCTGCAGCGGCATCCCGGCGCTGGCAAAGTACGCCGCGCTGGAACATCCAATGGCGATAGCTACGGGAGCTCCCAGGAGCAAAAGAATTAAAAACACACTTCCAAGCCAAATCATATGGACCTCCCGCTTCTCCGGAACCGGACGGACAGCCTCTCCTGCCCCGGAGCAGGCGCAGATTTCCGGCCATTTTTCCCACTCCGGTTAAAATCATCAGAAATGCTCCCACAGGAGCGCTGAGTGTTGCAAAGGAATAGCTGACAGGGAGGGCATTGAATTTCCGCACCCAGTTGCTCAGGCTGAGGCGCACCCCAAAGTACAGAATGCTGGACATAAAAACAACAAACAGAAGATCGATCAGTATGTTGACAATAATCCGTGTATGTTCCGGCAGCAAATTCTTAAACAGATCCACGCCCATATGTTTATTTTTGGCGTATGCTATATCCGCGCCTACAAAACACAGCCAGGTCAGCAGAAACTGTGCAAGATCTACGGACCAGACAATGGATATCCCCACCCAGCGCAGCATGGCCGCTATAAAAACCAGAAATACCAACAGGCCAAGTAAAACTGCTGTAACGTACTCTTCTATCTTGAAACGTGTTTTAGAAATTGAATTCATAACTGCTCCTTTCTGCAGATTGGAGGTCTGTGCCTTCTAATTTTTTCCAAGCTCTTTATCAATCTGGTCCTTCAAATCCCTCAGGTTCAGTTCGTCGTATACCTGGTCTGTAGCCGCCTTAAACGCTTCCACATCCACCTCCACAATGGTCATTCCGTTCTCCGTCAGCGTTTTTTCATACTCAGCGTCCTTCTCCAGCGTTTCTTCGGAAGCTGCCGTCCCGCCCTCGTAAGCTGCATCAAGCAAAATCTGCCTGTATTCTTCCGGCAGGCTTCTGAACCACGACTCGGAGATAACCAGATTCAAAATATGCTGGAAATGTCCTGTTTTGCAAAGATAGGAGGACACTTCATAAATACTGGAGCCTACCGCTGCCGAATAGTGCGCCTCCAGTCCGTCAATGACCTTTTGCTGCAGACCGGAATAGGATTCCGACCAGGGCAAAACCGTAGGATCCGCGCCCATAGCCCCTATGGTGCTGCTGACAATGGCTGAGCCGGAGCTGCGGACACGCAGGCCTTTTAAATCCGCCGGAGCTTTCACTTCCTGCTTCATAAACAGCTGGCGCGTACCTGCATACCAGTTTCCCGAAAGAACACGCAGGCCGTGGGAGGCAAGATCTTCTATCATGCCGTCATACACCGTAGTCTCCAGCAACTTCAGCGCTTCCTCATAATTGTCAACCAAATACGGAGCTCCCAAAATTCCGTACTCATTCACGTAGGTCCCAAGGCGTCCTGCATCTGTTATCAGTCCCACTCCGGTTCCCATTGTAGCCTGCTCGATCAGGTCCTCGTCCGCCCCCAGCTGGGATGCAGGGTATATTTCAACCTGCAGACTGCCGCCTGTCTTTTCTTCCACAATCTCCTCAAATCTCCACAGGCCTCTGGTTACAGGGTCATTTTCCGCAACGGAACTCCCTATTTTCAAGGTATATTCTGCCTTTGTCCCTGAACTTTGCCCTTCCTGGGCCTCTGTCCCGTCAGATTGCGCTCCGGCAGCCTGGGTGGAATTTTCCTTATCCGCATCTGACCCTTTACACCCGGCAGCGCTCATAGTCACAGCCAGTATCAGCATAGCAGCAACAAGTTTCTTCATCTTATGTCCTCCTTTATTTTTACAGAGCTATCCCTCTGCATTTTACCATCAGAGACTGCGCAATAAAGCGATTGATTCCTTATATGTACGCGTTTGGAAAACAATTCCTGCCTGCCCAGGACGAATCCTTCCACGCCGTATTGGTGGTATAATTTCTTTATGACCCGGCAGGTGGCGCCTCCATCCAGTATCAGCTTAAAGTCATATTGCCTGCGGATTTCCGCCATTCTGGCGAATTTTCCATCCAGATACTCCAGATAAGAACGTCCTGCATACCCCGGATTCACCCCCATCATCATCACATAATCCACAATCGGCAGCATGTCCTTCACAGAATCAAGGGACGTGCAGGGATTCAGAACCAATCCTGCCTTTCTGCCAAATCCATGGATTAAATCCAGCGTCTCGCTGGGACAGTTCTCGCTCTCCGGATGGATATAGATAATATCTGCTCCGCAGCGCGCTGCCGTTTCCACATGGAGATGGGGGTTCCACGCCATCAGATGGCAGTCAATAAGCTTATCCGTATTCTCACGAATCAGTTCCAGTTCCCGCAGAGACATTCCGAAGCTGGGCACAAAACTGCCGTCCATAATATCCACATGGAAAATATCCACATCGGATTGATTCAGCTCAACTATCTCTTCCCGCAGCCGGTCAACCGGCAGGTTCAGAATCGATGGGCATAAAATTTTTCTTCTTTTGTTCACCGGCAATTCCTCTCTTTTGTACAATATTGTTTTATACTAGTATTCACTTTTTCAGGATAACACCAAGCCATAACAAAGTCAATACTATGTATATTTTTCTCCATTTTTTCTATATTTATGTGGTTTTATTTGTGCATTTTTTTGTATATTTTTTATTTTGCCCCTCCCTGTCATCTGTCTTATTCGTCAAAACTAGTATACATTTTTTGTGTTATTTCCTGAATTTAAATTATTTACCAAGTTCCAAACCAAAAAAGAATTGAAAAAAAGGCCAACCTATTGTAGAATTCAAAGTGATATACATTTACTCAACCCATACGACAAACAATAGACAGGAGCTTTCTCATTATGATAAATTCAAAACAAGCTGCATCCAATCTGACCCAGAGTATATACCAGCACCTGTGGCACGAAGTTTCCTATCTCCATCTGATGCCGGGGAAAAAATTGAGCGAGGTAAAGCTGGCCCAGGAGTTTCAGTGCAGCAGAATTCCGGTGCGGGAAGCCATTCATCTTCTGGTTGCAGAAGATGCGTTGGAAGTCCGTCCCCAGCGGGGCAGTTTTGTCACGCTTATCAATCTGGAACAGCTTGCCCAAATTCGTTATCTCAGAGAAGCCCTGGAATACAAAGTTATGATGGATGGGTTTCGCGCCGGATCTCTGAACTCCGTGGTGCCTTTGATGGAATATTTGGTTTCCCAGCAAAAGGATGCGCTCCTTAAGCAGGATTACGAATCCGCTTTCCAGCTCGACATAGAATTTCACAATCTGTTCTACGCTGACGGGAAAAGAATTTGTCTTGGAGCACACCGGTGAAAAAACATACACTATCTGAGAGCCCGGCTTCTCTCCCTCCAGATCGAGCCTCCGGGTTTGATGGCCCAGCAGCATTTTGCAATTATAAATGCTGTCAAAGAGCAGGATGAGAGCGCCTTTGAAAAAGCAATTTATGTGCATCTCAGCAACGTGAACTGCCTGTTTTCCCAGGAACATCCCCAGCTTAAGGACTATATTCGTAACAGTTCAGACGGCGTATCTTCTTGACCGAAAAAACCGGTCAGGAAGCCTCCTCTCTGCCTCCAAATCGGAAAAGCATTTAAAAATCAGCGCAAAAAAGCATCTGCAAAAAAATCTTTGCAAATGCTTTTTTGTTATCCCTCATCAGCCTGCAGAGCGCAACAGACACTTTTATTATAAATCATAATACCTTTGGAATTCTGCCGGATGGGGTATCTGCGACAGTTCCCGGCTTTCCTCTCTTTTCTTCTTAAGCCATATTTCAATCAGGCGTTCTGGGAACACTCCCCCTGCCGTCAGGTATCCATGATCTGCTTCCAGCGCATCCAGCGCCTCGTCCAATGTCTTTGGCAGAGATTGTATTTTTGCTTTTTCTTTCTCAGAAAGATCATAGAGATTGCAGTCAAAGGGCCCCCATCCGTGTTGCTCAGGGTCAATCTGGTTTTTAATCCCGTCCAGCCCGGCCATCAGTATGGCCGCATATGCATAATAAGGATTGGCAGTGGCATCCGGATTTCTCAATTCAAACCGCTTTGCTTCCGGCGTCTTTGCATAAGCCGGAATTCTGATTACGGCGCTCCTGTTGGAGGTGGCGTATCCGATGGTCACCGGCGCCTCATATCCAGGCACCAGACGTTTGAAGGAGTTGGTGGAGGGATTGGTAAACGCACATAAGGACGGCACATGCTTTAACAGTCCTCCCATAAAATAATGGGCCGTTTTGCTCAAACCGGAATATCCGTTCTCATCATAGAACACCGGCTTCCCGTCTTTCATCAGCAGCATATGCACATGCATTCCATTGCCCGCCTCTTTATAAATAGGTTTAGGCATAAAGGTAGCGGTTCTTCCGTCCTGGACGGCAGCGTTATGGATAACGTATTTGATAATCATGGTTTTGTCAGCCATGTCCACCATATCGCCCAGCTCCACCTCAATTTCCATCTGTCCTGAGCCGCCCACCTCATGGTGGTGGTATTTTACATCCACGCCCCAGTCCTGGAGCATCATACACATCTTGCTTCTCAGGCTGTAGGCAACGTCCTGAGGCGCCGCAATATGGTATCCCCCGCTCCCCGGAACCTGAAAGCCCTTGTTGTCGGCAGTCTCCCTCCCGCTGTTCCAGGCCGCCTGCCTGGTGTCCACCGTAAACGCCATGCGCCGGGGCTCCACCGCGTAGCTCACATTGTCAAAAAGATGGAACTCAAATTCAGGCCCAATCAGCATTCGATCGGCAACGCCCTGGTCCTTCATGTACTGAATGGCTCTCAGGCTTACATTCCTGGGATATTGGTCAAAGGGCCGGTTCTCCTTTCCTATGACGCATGCGTCTCCGCACATAGTCAGTGTGGGAATCTCCGTAAAAGGATCCACCACAGCAGTTTCCGGATCCGGCACAAATACCATATCGCTCTTTTCCACCGGGGCATAGCCATAATTGGAGCCGTCAAACCCAATGCCCTGTGTAAAAACCGCCTCGTCAAACCGCTCGACCGGAATGGTAATGTGTCTCCACCGGCCATCTAAATCCGTCATTTTGAAATCAATCATCTTGATTCCTTTTTCTTTGCAAATACGTAAAACCTCTGTACTCTTTGACATTTTTTCCCCTCCAGATGTAGTGGCAGCTTTGCCTGATATGTTGATTCTACCATATTATCGGGAAAATATCTCCATATAAATATACTTTTTCTACAATTTTCCTGCCCTTCACGTTTCCAGACGCGCCCTGGCGGTCAGTCCTTAAAAAAGCCATCGGAAGACGGCGCATCTGCCTGGCCAAAAAAACGGTCAAGAAGCATCGGATGTCCATTGGACCTCTATATCTCGTCGATGGCCTTCCCAATATCGTTTCTCATATATTTATTCCCAAACCGGATCCACTGAGTTGCCTTATAAGCGTTCTCCCTGGCTTCCTTCAGCGTCTTTCCCTTGGCCGTCACTCCCAGCACCCGGCCACCGTTGGTGACGATATTGCCCTCTTGGTCAAACCTGCTTCCTGCGTGGAATGCATAAAAACCGTCCTTGTCCTTAAAATTCTCAAATCCGGTTATCTTATACCCCTTCTCATAATGCTCCGGGTAACCTGCGGAGGCCAGCACTACGCATACAGCCGCATTGTCCTCAAATTCCAGCTCTATTTTGTCCAGCGTTCCGTCCACACAGGCTTCAAAAACATCCACAATATCATTTTTCATCCTGGGCAGAACCACCTGCGTCTCCGGATCTCCGAATCTGGCATTGTATTCCAAGACCCGGGGGCCCTTCTCTGTAAGCATCAGCCCAAAAAAGATAATCCCCTTGAACCGCGTCCCTCCGCCTTCATGCGTCTACGGTAGCCTGGTAGATGTGCCTGCGGCAGAATGCATCCACCTCCTCCGTGTAGAAGGGACTCGGGGAAAAGGTTCCCATGCCGCCGGTATTCAGTCCCTCATCTCCGTCCCTGGCCCGCTTGTGGTCCTGGGCGGAGGTCATAATCCTGATGGTATCCCCGTCCACAAAGGAGAGCACAGACACCTCGCGGCCTGTCATAAATTCCTCCGCCACGATCCTGTCCCCGGCAGCTCCGAACTGCTTGTCCAGCATCAGGGTTTTAACGCCTTCTCTGGCCTCCTCCCTGGTATTGCAGATAAGGACTCCCTTGCCCAGGGCCAGGCCGTCCGCCTTCAGAACAATGGGTACGGGAGCCGTCTCCAGATACTGCAGCGCAGCCTCCGGTGAATCAAAGGTTTCATATCCGGCTGTGGGAATGTTATATTTTTTCATCAGATCCTTGGAAAATGCTTTGGAGCCTTCCAGGATCGCAGCATTCTTCCTTGGCCCAAACACCTTAAGGCCTCTGGCCTCCAGCACGTCTACAATTCCGCCGGCCAGGGGATCGTCAGGTCCCACAACCACCAGATCAAAGGCTTCCTTCTGGCAAAATCAGCCATTTTATCAAATTCCATCACCCCAATATCCACACAGGACGCATATTCTGCAATTCCCGCATTTCCAGGCGCGCAGTATAGCTGCTCCACTCTGGGGCTCTGGGCTATTTTCCAACAAATTGCATGCTCGCGGCCGCCGCCGCCTATCACCAGCACCTTCATTCCTGTACCTCCCGCACCTTTGCATTGGCTATCATATTGATCGCTTTTGGCAGAATCACCCACTCCGCCTCCTCCATCACACGCCGCTGAAGCCTCTCGGGCGTATCTCCTTCCCGGACCTCCACGGCCTTCTGAAGGATAATGGGGCCTGTATCCATACCGCTGTCCACATAGTGGACCGTAGCCCCCGTCACCTTCACCCCCCTTGCCAGAGCCGCCTCATGCACCTTTAGTCCATAGTAGCCCACTCCGCAGAAGGAAGGGATCAGGGAAGGATGGATATTGATGATCCGTCCTTGGTACTTTTTCGTCATGGCCTCCGGTATGGTTACGAGAAACCCGGCCAGCACGATCAGATCCAGTTCATAGGCGTCCACCTTTGCCAGAAACGCCTCGTTAAACGCCTCCCTTGTCTCGTAGCTTTTTGGAGACATGGCCACAGCGTCTATGCCGTGGTTTCTGGCCCGCTCCAGGGCGTAAGCTCCGGGGTTGTTGCTGATGACCACCGCTATTACGGCATTGGAGATCTGTCCCTTATCCACAGCGTCCAGTATAGCCTGAAGGTTTGTGCCCCCGCCGGACACCATCACGCCCACTCTCAGCATAAGGTCACACCCTTCTCTCCCTCTTCGATGGAGCCCACCACATAGGGAATCTCTCCGGCAGCCTTTACCGCTTCCACAGTGTTATGGACATCGGCCGGATCCACCGCCAGAATCATGCCCAGGCCCATATTGTATGTATTGTACATCATCGTTTCTTCGATGTTTCCCTTCTTTGCCAGCAGGCCGAAGATAGGCGGAATCTTATAGCTGTCCTTCTTCACCACCGCCCGCGTTCCCTCTCTCAGCATACGCGGGATATTCTCATAGAAGCCGCCGCCTGTGATATGGCTGCATGCTTTTACCTTTACCCCTGCGGCCTTGATGCTTTTCAGCGCCTTTACATAAATTTTGGTGGGCGCAATCAACGTTTCCCCAAGGGTTCCCCCCAGCTCCTCATAGTAAGTGTTAAGCCCTCTGCCGTCAGTTCATGTTCAAATACTTTGCGCACCAGGGAAAATCCGTTGCTGTGGACACCGGAGGAAGCCATACCGATGAGAATATCCCCCGCCTTCAAATCAGATCCGTCTATTAAGTCTTTCCTGTCGGCCACTCCCACGGCAAAACCAGCCAGATCATACTCGTCTGTGGGATAAAACCCCGGCATCTCCGCCGTCTCTCCGCCTACCAGCGCGGCCCCCGACTGCTTGCAGCCTTCCGCCACGCCGCTTACGATGGCGGTGATCTTCTCCGGCACATTCTTACCGCAGGCAATGTAATCCAGGAAAAACAGGGGCTCTCCCCCTGCGCAGGCCACATCATTGACGCACATAGCTACACAGTCAATTCCCACCGTGTCGTGCTTATCCATGAGAAAAGCCAGCTTTAGCTTTGTTCCCACTCCGTCCGTACCTGACAAAAGCACAGGGTGCTCCATCCTTTGAC
This sequence comes from Clostridia bacterium UC5.1-1D2, assembly GCA_001304855.1. Lineage (GTDB taxonomy): Bacteria > Bacillota > Clostridia > Lachnospirales > Lachnospiraceae > Enterocloster. The sequence continues at coordinate 20,716 of BBZN01000044.1, read as the reverse complement.
TGCCTCCAGGGAAAATGCCCCCGAGAATCCGCCGATTCCGCCCATCACCTCGGCTCTCATCGTCTCCTGCACATGCTTTTTCATCAATTCCACTGATTTATAGCCCGCTTCAATATCAACTCCGGCATTTTTATAATCCATTTTCTTATCCTCCGTTTTCAGCGCCGTCTGTGAAGGGTTCCAAATCCCCGCCCCTGACCGGCCGCCTCCGCTTCATCTTTATATACGCTGGGAATCTTATTTCATCTGGGCCATATATTCCCTGTAACCTAAATGCTCCAGCTTTTCAGCTTTCTTTACCACGTCGTTTTTAAGACTCTCCGAATACCCTTTCAGTTTGGATAAAAGCCCGTCGTCGGAAGCCGCCAGAATCTTGGCTGCCAGGATGCCTGCGTTGGCTCCGCCGTTAATGGCAACCGTTGCCACCGGAATTCCGCTTGGCATCTGAACAATGGAATAGAGAGAATCCACGCCCCCCAGATCAGAGGTTTTCATGGGAATGCCGATAACGGGCATTGGGAAGATGGCGGCGCACATGCCCGGAAGGTGGGCTGCTTTGCCTGCTCCTGCGATAATCACTTTGAAGCCCTTGCCCTCGGCTGCTTTCGCCCAGTTGAAAAATATGTCCGGCTCCCTGTGTGCGGATATAATAGTCATCTCATAATCGATTCCCAGCTGATCCAGAATTTCTGCTGCTTTTGCCATAACAGGCATATCTGAGTCGCTTCCCATTACAATTCCTACTTTTGCCATTGTTCATTCTCCTTTTCTGGTGGTCATAATCCTTATGGATAATATTTATCAGTATTACTTATAAATATCTTTTTATAGCTCAATATTACTTATAATTATAATACTAGGAAATATTTGAGGAGTCAATAGGCAATGTATAAAAAATAAAGGGGCCCTCAGGCCCCCCGGCGTCACATCTCTGCAAGCGCGTCATTGAGCTCCTCTGTGCCCTTAAGCACAAATCTGCCCTGACGAATAATATAGATTTCTCCGCCCTCCTCATCAACCGCCTTTATATCCCCCAGCTCAGAATAGGGGATGGTGATATCCGTGTGACAGCTGAAATAGGCTCTGGACGGATCCTCCCTGCGCAGAAGGGAGATCTCGTTGTCCCTTGCGATCATCTCCTTGCCGTCAGGATTATACATGGGAGAATCCTCCGCAAAGCTGTAGCAGGTATCGCCCACTGCAAAGTGAGGGCCCATCTTCTCCGCAATAAGGATAGGAAGCTTCTGCCCGATGCCAAACCTGCGGGCCATGGCATAGGCCGTGGTGTTTGTGCCGATAGCAAATTCTCCGAGAGGCAGCCAGTCGTGGCTGCGCATAATCACCTGCTTTACAAGGGCTCTGCCCTGGCTGAGCCCTTCTTCCCCGCTTCCGCCGCCTTCAAAATTGCCGCAGGAGTAATCCGCCACCCTTCCGTTTTCAAACTTTATGCGCAGATTTTTAAACAGATAATCCTCAACATATACGCTGCTCACATGGAGAAGTCCTTCCGTCCCTGTAAGCAGAGGAGAGGTAAATACTTCCCCCAAAGGGATGTTCACATCCGAGACGCAGTTTTCAAAGTTAGTCTCTTTTGCCCCATCCTCCAGCCGGTGAAGCATGACTTTCATCGATGTCTCATTCCCGCCCCGGCCTGTGATGATTACATGCCGGGCTTTGTCCAGAGCGTCGATGATGCGCTGCTGTATCCGCCGGTATTTTTCGTAATCCAGGGTGTTAATCCGGATCGTCTCTTTAAATACCGCCTCAAAGTCCGGCCCTATCTCCGGCCTTGGAAAAGCGATGATTGTAAAGCTGGTTTCATCTCCGGGCATATACCGGTTTACAATCTGCCTGGATTCATTGGCATAGGCGACGGTCAGCTCCTCCTGATGGGCATTGAGCTTCAGGGCCGCGGCTTTGTTAACAGGGGTAAATCCGTCCTCGCCGAAGGTTTCCACAAGGGCGGGCCCTGCGTACCAGGCCGCCTCCTTCCTGTATTTCTCGTACGCCGCCTTCAGCACAGACAGCTTCCGCTCCTTAAATCCATTTCCCATATAGAGGGCGCTGTCATAGCGGTGGTCGTAGTCATACTGGCGGTTGGCAAAGGCACCGTAATAGCCCCTGCGGCCATTGGACCTGCGGTTCACGGACTCCACGGCGGACCGGCAGAAGATAACCTCCAGGCCCATAGCCCGGAAATTCTCCACTGCCTTTCGGATCATCCGCTCAAAGCCCAGACGGTACTCTACCGCAACGGTTCTCTTTTTCTTTAAATCCCTGCCCATAACCTCGAAGCCTTTGCAAAATCCCTCCGTGTAGGTGTCCGCCATTTTGTCAATGGTTTCCTGGGGCAGGCTGTTCATGAAGGCCGCCAGCCTGAGCTCGGATCCGGAAATATAATCGCCGTACCGGTACAGATAGCGCAGATCATTCAAATCGCTGTCCATTATAATGTGAGCTGCAAAGGAAAGCCCGGGATCCAGCCCCTCTCTCACTCTCCACGTCACTGTCAAATCCGTATAATCGCTGACAAACCAGTAGAGGGCGTCCTTTACAGCCTGCTTATCCGGCTTCTCCCTGCCCTCCTCCCAGGCCAGGGAAAACAGATTGTAAACCTCCAGAAACACCTCGTTGAGAATGGTAATATGGGTCAGTCTCATCTCAAAGGCGTACACGATATCCGACCGGATTTCCGTATAGAGAAAAGCCATAAGCTGTCCCATGGCCTCTCCCAGAATCCCGGCGGCATAGTCGGGGTTCGCCCAGCTTTTATCATAATTCTCCGGTAAAATGTCCTCATAAAGGGCGTGGTTTTCCCTCTGAAGCTCCTCCAGGGACATTTTCTCACGGACACCCTCATCCCTTCTGCTCTCCACCAGATTTCCAATCTGCCGTATAAATCCTGCAACCCCCTTAAAATAACTGCCGTAAGGCAGCTTCATGTCCTCTGTCTCCAAGCTTTTGATTCGCTCCATGGACAGCTCGTAGCGCTCCCTTACGGCATCATTTTCTTCCTTCAACAAAAATCTGTAATCCATCTGCACTAACTCCCATCTATCTCATAAATCCGGTTATGATAATGACACCCCAAAGGATGACCAATACCAGACTAATTCCAACTCCAATTTTAGCCAGTATGTAATTGCGTTCCTTTTCGCTGAAGGACAGAATCCCGAACCAAAGCCCCATAAGCGCCATCAAAATACTGGACAATCCATAGGCCCCGGTATTCAGGGCTCCGTTTCCGCCTGTGGAAACCGACAGGTACATGGTGACTGCAGCCAGCGTCAGGCTGACCAGTCCAAGCCACAGGCAGAAAAAACTGTTCTTTGCAAAAGGGTTTTTTACATAGGATACTTATTGCCAATCTGCTTCACTTGCCCGGCCTCCTCTGTCTCAATATCCCCCTTCCCCACTGGACCGCCTGGTAGGTCACAAACCCAAGCCGCCCCCAGAGTGTTGAGAATCATATCGTCCACATCAAAACTGCCAACCATGAATATAAGCTGAAGGGTTTCAAGGGTCAGGCTGAAGCCAAACCCCAGCATAACTGTATTGTACCACTTCTTGCTCCGTCTGCTGATGATTGGAAGGAAGAATCCGAAGGGGACAAATGCCACAACATTTCCAACAATATTTATCAGAAAAAGGAGTGGGCCTACCACGTCGGAGTGGCGGAAGTATCGTGTGATTTCATTGAAGGGTATCAGATTATACCGATACCCTCTGCTGGTATCTGTACGCCCGAAGCTCTCTGAAAAAACATCAGGTGGGACAGCAGGCACAGATAAAGAATAAACAGCACCCAGCCCAGCTTCTGGCGGTTCGTTGTATTTTTTATCATCGGCAGCCCCGTTCATTAGAATTCAATTTCCGACTTGCGCTTAAGCAGCAGGGAACCGTTGACAATGGAAATAATCCCCACTGTCAGTCCTGTGAGTACCATGATAACGCCAACTGCAATGCAGCCTGCCCCTGTATTCCGCATGGTTTTGTATATTCGTTCCATAAATTTCCACCCTTCCTAAGCTTCGCTCTGTGTGCACGTCATCCCGGACAGCTTATGCCTGGGCTCCGTACTGCTGGTAGTATGCGTCGATGGCCGCTTTTACCCCGTCTCCGATCACAACCCGGCCGTCCACTTCCTTATTGTAAAGGTGCTCCACCACATCTGCCATGGATACGATGGCGGCGGTGGGGAAGCCGTACACTTCTCTGATTTCATCTAATGCGCTCTTATCGCCTTTGCCTCTCTCCATACGGTTCAGGGACACGATAAGGCCCTTGATCTCCACATCGCCCTGGGCCTTCAGGATTGGAAATGTCTCTTCAATGGATTTTCCCGAGGTGGTCACATCCTCGATAATCATAACTCTGTCGCCGTCTTTTACAGGGCTCCCCAGCAGAATCCCGGCGTCTCCGTGGTCCTTGGCCTCCTTGCGGTTGGAGCAGTAGCGGATATCCTTTCCGTACAAATCACTGATAGCCATAGTGGTGGCCACGCTTAAAGGAATCCCCTTATAGGCAGGCCCGAAAAGCACGTCAAAGTCCAGCCCAAAGTTGTCATGAATGGCCTTTGCATAATATTCCCCCAGTTTTTTAAGCTGGGTCCCCGTTACATAGCTCCCTGCATTCATAAAGAAGGGGGACTTGCGCCCGCTTTTTAATGTGAAGTCTCCAAATTTGAGCACATCGCTTTTTACCATAAATTCAATAAATTCCTGTTTATAATGTTCCATTATATTGTATCCTCGCTTTCCTGTTTTATCCCGGGGCGAAAGGGAATTTTGCTCACCGCCTGTTAGGGCCGCCTCCCACCGCGCCCACCAGACTGCTGAACTCCTCTATCCCGTACTGCTCCATGTAGGCCGCGATGCCCTCGATTGTCTCCACCGTCGCATAGGGATTGTGGAAATTTGCCGTTCCCACGGCTACGGCCGTTGCGCCTGCCAGTATGAATTCCAGGGCGTCCTCCCCATTCTGGATTCCGCCCATACCGATGATGGGAATCTTCACAGCCTGCGCGGCCTGGTAGACCATGCGGACCGCCACCGGCTTCACGGCAGGGCCTGAAAGGCCTCCCGTCTTGTTGGCCAGCGCAAAGGCCCTTTTGTGAATATCAATCTTCATGCCCGTCAGCGTGTTTATCAGGGAAAGGGCGTCCGCCCCTCCTGCCTCGGCTGCTTTGGCCATAACCGTTATGTCCGTCACATTGGGACTCAGCTTCATGATAACGGGCTGCCTTGCATGGGCTTTTACAGCCCTGGTTATCTCCTCCACCGCCCTTGGGTCCTGGCCGAAGGCGATGCCGCCTTCCTTTACATTGGGGCAGGAAATGTTGATTTCCAGCATATCCACAGGCTCATCCCCCAGGCGCTCCACTACTTCAATGTAATCTTCCTTCGTCCTTCCGCATACATTCACCACTATCCTGGTATCATACTGCTTTAAGAAGGGGATGTCTCTCTTTACAAACACATCAATTCCGGGATTCTGTAAACCGATGGCATTGAGCATGCCGCCGTAGGTTTCCGCGATCCTTGGGACAGGATTCCCCGGCCAGGGTACATTGGCCACGCCTTTTGTCACCACCGCTCCCAGGCGGTTTAAGTCCACAAACTCGCAGTACTCCGCCCCGGATCCGAATGTGCCGGAAGCTTCCATCACCGGATTTTTAAATTCCACCCCTGCAATCTTTACGCTCATATTCATAACCGGCGCCTCCTTAAAGTTCAATCTCATCTGCCGGGAATACGGGTCCGTCCTTGCAGATGCGCTTGTTGTGTACCTGGGAATGCCCGTCAATCTCCGTGGATTTGCATACGCAGGCCAGACAGGCGCCCACTCCGCAGGCCATCTTCTCCTCCAGGGAGATCCAGCACCGGATTCCTTTTTCTGCCGCGTAAGCCTTCAGGGCCCGGAGCATGGGAGCGGGGCCGCAGGCATAGATAACCTCGGCATCCAGCTTATGCTCCCGGACAGCGTCCAGCACGTTTCCTTTCGTCCCTGCGCTTCCGTCCTCCGTTGCCCAATAGACAGGTCCCCAGGGGGCAAATTCTTCTCTCAGGAACATCCCGCTGTCCCTGTAGCCCAAAACCGTCTGAATCAGTCCTGCCGCCGCCTTGTCACTGCCGGCAGAATTTGCCTTGTGAAGCGCTTTCGCCAGTTCAAGCATGGGCGGTATTCCGATGCCTCCCCCCATCAGTAACGCCTTCTTCCCCGGCTCAACAGGAAAACCGTTGCCCAGAGGGCCCAGCACGTCAATGGCGTCTTTGGATCGGAGCCCGGAAAATTCCTTTGTGCCTGCGCCTGCCACCCGGTACACCAGGCGCAGCTCTCCCTTATCCCTGTCAATGCCGCAGAGGCTGATAGGCCGTGGAAGAAGCCTGGATCCATCCTTCGGGTACAGGGATACAAACTGGCCCGGCACAGCCTGGGCCGCTATCTGGGGGCCTTGATTTTCATATCAAATATACCGGCTGCCAGCTGGTTCTGCGCTGTTATTTCCGCCGTCATTTTCAATTTTGCCATAGAGTTATTCTCCATCTTTATGTTCTTACAGCACCGGCATGAAATCGCCGGTGCTGCAGCCTGTGCGTCTTTGAAACTACAACACGCTGTTTATATCAGCGATCATATCCAGAACCGCCTGTCTGGAAGCCTGCGGGAAATTCTCCGCGCCGAAGCTCTTATACGTTTCCTGTCTGTAAGCGGCAATGATGCCCCTGGAGGAATTGACTATGGCTCCCAGGCCGTCCTCGTTAAAACAGTACTTCAGATCCCCGGCCGTACCGCCCTGTGCGCCGTATCCGGGAACCAGGAAATAGGTGTTCGGCATCAGCTTTCTCAAAATTCTGCTCATCTCAGGATAGGTTGCTCCCACCACGGCTCCCACGTTGCTGTAGGTTCCGTCCATAGACCGGTTTCCCCACTCCACCACCTTTTCCGCCACCCACTCGTACAGCGGCCTTCCGTCTACAAGGCGGTCCTGGAACTCCCCGCTGGATGGGTTGGAGGTCTTAACCAGCACAAAAAGTCCTTTGTCCTCACGGTCGCACACATCCACAAAGGCTTTACGCCGTCAGTGCCAGGTATGGGTTTACGGTAAGCATGTCCACATCAAAGCCCCTGTGGGATCTGCCGCCCACCTGGACCTGGCCCAGATGGCCTGTGGCGTAGGCTGCGGATGTGGAACCGATATCGCCTCTTTTTGCATCGCCGATTACTACGAGCCTTTCCCGCGGCAATAATCAACCGTCTTTTTATATGCAGTCAGCCCCGGGATTCCAAACTGTTCATACATGGCAATCTGGGGCTTTACAGCGGGAATCAAATCCCAGGTGCAGTCAATAATTTCCTTATTAAACTGCCAGATGGCATCGGAAGCCCCCTCCAGGTTTCTCCGAAGGTTTCATAGGACTTCTTTAATATATGCTCCGGCACATAAGACAACATGGGATCCAGTCCTACACAGACAGGGGCGTGTGTGATCTTTATTTTCTCAATTAATCGGCTAATCATAGCGCATCCTCCTTGGTTTGTAATGTACGCTGTGCATCTCACTTTGCGGGATGACTTCGGCAAAAAGTATGCTGCAGGTCCGCAAACTCTATACCATTCTATCATAGAAAGGTTTCTGTTTCAAGAAAGGAACGCTGTGGAATAAAAAAATAAGATTCTAAAAAAAATATAAAAATTAGCACTCACCTCTTGACAGTGCTAACAACCGTGTTATAATACAGGTATACCAAATAAAACAACTGATACAGTTATATCGATTAAGGAGGATACGACTATGATGTTAATACCTAGAAGAAACTATGGACTTAATTTATTTGATGAATTTTTCAACGACCCCTTCTTTACCGGAAATTCCGAGAAATCAGAGGACAGCAGAAGCTCCCGGTGATGCGTACCGATATTATAGAGAAGGACGGCAACTACCTGCTGGAGATTGAGCTTCCGGGCTTTAAGAAGGAAGATATCAGGGCTGAGCTGAAGGACGGTTATCTCACCATTTCCGCAGAGTCCTCTTCTTCCAAGGAGAACAAGGACGAGCAGGGCACAGTAATCCGCAAGGAGCGTTACACCAGCTCCTGCAAGAGAACCTTCTTTGTAGGAGAGCACACCAGGCAGGAGGACATCAAGGCCGGATTTGAGGACGGCATTCTGAAGCTTCAGGTTCCCAAGGACGCTCCCAAGGTTGAGGATACTCCCAAATACATCGAAATCCTGTAAATCCCAGGCGGTACACGCCGGATCACAGGCGCTGACAGCGAACATGCGCAGCTTCCCCCACTCCCCTTTATATATATTTATGGCCGCTCCGTCAGGGAGCGGCCGGCTTCTGCCGGCGCCTGAGTGCACCGGCTTTTTTATGTAATACCGCGGCAAATTTATGCGTTCTCCTGCTTCTCCTCCCCATATCCCAGCAACGGAAGCACATTCATGGGATGATCCAGTATCACCATGGATGCGTCCTTGTCTGAATAGTGGGCCTCCTTGTGGATAATCACCAGATTTTCCCCTGAAAAGTAGCTGATATACTGCTTGAACACCTCGGAAGCCAAGGTCGTGCCCAAAAGGAGAAGGGTGTCTGCCTTCGTTATCTCCTCTGTGGTTTTAGTCATGTTCTGGCTGTCCACCATCTCTCCTATGAGGGATATCATGGGGCGGACAGGAATATTGCACTCATCGCAGAGGGGCACCCGCCTGGCGGAGAGTATATATGAAAGGGGATATTTTTTCTTGCATCTCGGGCACTGGTTCTGATAGATGGAACCGTGGAGATTGATAACATTGCGGCAGCCTCCTCTGCGGGCCTTGTCGTAAATATTGCTGTCAATGACACACTGAAGCTTCCCCGCCTTCTCCATAGCGGCCAGGGCCGGTCCCGAAGCCGTATCCTCGGGAGCATGGAGCAGCATTTCTTTTTTGTAAAATTCAAAAAACTGTTCGGGACGGGTATTGTAGAAAGCGCTGGAGTACATTTCCTCCACGCAGTAACCGTACCGGTTCTCTATGTCATAGGCCTTATCCTGCTTTTTTATACCTATGAAGCCGCCCTCCTCCATCATTCCCGAACCGCAGAGGCTACGGTATATTTACTGTCATCCAGTATTTTCCTCAACTGTTTTATCTTATCACACATCATAATACCTCCTTCCCTTCACCCCAGAAATTCTCACTGGGAAGTTAAAATGTTACTTTATTAATGTTATTATACCTTAATTTCCAGATAATTTCTACCTTTATGCCGTAATTAATCGAATTTCTCTTTGTCTTTTTTGATAATTTTTTACATAAAAAACTGTCTTTACTTCATCGATCCACCATGCTATAATCACCCCATCGATTGCTGCGGCAATTATCTTACTGTTGGAAACGACACTGTCCAATTAAATTTTATGAGAAGGGGAGTCTGTTTATGAGACGAAACGACCGAGAGATTACAGAAGGGCCGGTTATCGACCAGGTTATCCGGTCCTGTGATTGCTGCCGCCTGGGTTTTCCGGAGGGAGGCGGCAGCTATATCGTTCCTCTCAACTTTGGTTTTACGATGGAAGAGGGGAGACGGGTCCTTTACTTTCACGGCGCAAAGGAGGGTAAGAAAATAAGGCTGATCCGGGAACTGCCTCATGTGGGATTTGAGATGGATACCAACCACAAGGTGAACGAGGCTGAGACGGCCTGCGGCTATTCCTTCCGTTTTCGGAGCATTATCGGACAGGGCCATGTATGCCTTGTGGAGAATCTGGATGAAAAACGAAAAGCGCTTCAGATCATAATGGAACACTACAGCAGCAAAAGAGACTGGCAGTTTCCGGAAGCTGCAGTGGAACAAACGGCCGTCATCAAGCTTGTGGTCACGGAATTGGCCTGCAAGGAGCACCTGTAGAACTGTTACTTCCACAGCAGCCTGCCGTCCTTGACGGCGGCTCTCACACGTATATCCCTCAGGCCTTCGGCTTCCACCGTCAAAGGATTTTTATCCAGAATGGCAAAATCCGCTGTTTTTCCGCTTACGATGGAGCCCTTTTCATTTTCCTCAAAATACTGGTAAGCGCCGTTGATGGTGACAGCCTTCAATGCCTCCAGCACCGGTATCCGCTGATCCTCCCCCAGCACAAGCCCGGCTTTTGTCCTCCGGTTTACGGCGCACCAGAGAGTCTCCATCATATCCGGTTTTATTACAGGGCTGTCCTGGTGGAGCGTAAATATGAGTTTTTCCTTTAACGCTGCAGCGGCAGGACTGATATGAGAAGCCCGCTCAAATCCCAGATTGCGGATATGAACGTCCCCCCAGTAGTACACATGGGCCAGAAAGAAGGAGGGAATCATTCCAAGTCCACGCATCCGCTTTAGCTGTACGTCTCCCACAAGCTGGGCGTGAATCATCACAGGACGGATATCTCCTTTGTAAAACCGGGTATTTTTTCCTCCGCTGCAGCGCCATATGCTTTCTCCATCTGGTCAATGTACTGTTCACAGGCTGCGTCCCCGTTGCAGTGGGCCAGAAGCTGCATTCCCTCCCTCTCTGCTTTCAGGATATTGTCCAGGACTTCTTTGTCGGAAAGAGTGCCGTAACCGCTGTAGCCGGAAGGCCTGTTCTCCCTTTTATGGGCTCATAGGGTGTTTTCAGCCAGGCCGTCCTGCCCTGGGGCGAGCCGTCCAGAAACATTTTATATCCGCCGATTTTGATATGGTTTCTGTATTTTTTTCTATGCTCTTTCATCTCTTCCATAATGGTGCCGCCGTCCTTAATATCCCCATATGCCACCAAATCCAGCTTTAAAAGCCCCGACTGAATCAGCATCCGGTACAGAGGAAGGAGCTGCGAAGTCATCATTCCCTCCTGGACAGTGGTAATGCCGCAGGAGGCATACAGCTCCTGGGCCCGTCCGTAGGCCTTGAGAAATTCCTCCGCCGAAGGCATCGGCACTTTGTACTGGTAATTTACAAAGGCGGTTTCCTCCATATATCCTGTGGGTATCCCCTCCTCAACCTCTATCAGCCCGCCCTGGGGCGCCTGGGTTTCCGCTGTTATGCCCAGCAGATTCAAAGCCATGGTGTTGAATACGCCCATGTGGCCTGACTGGTGCTTCAAAATCAGAGGATTTCTGGGCGCCGCCTCATCCAGCGCCTCCCTTTTGGGATGCCGCTCCTCTTTCAGGTTATTGTGATCGTAATTGACAGCAGTTACCCACTGGCCTTCCGGAAGCTTTTTCTCTCCAATGTAAACCCGGATACGGCCGATAATCTCCAAAGAGTCCGCCCTGTCAAATCCACCTCCATGGTGCGGCTGGCGCAGGCAGTAAATGGCTGTGAGGATCGATGAATCCAGGCAGCATCGTGCACCCCTGCAGATCCGCCATAACCGCATTCCTTTGGGCCCTCTCCTTTACCTGTTCAAAGCTTCCCGTCTCCAGAATTCTTCCGCCTTCCGTCAGCACCCCTTCCACCTGGGGGGTATTGTCATCCATCGTAAGTATGGTTCCGTTATAATAAAGTGTCTGCGCCATGTCTGCTCCCTTCCTTCCCTGAATCTTGTGAAAAGCCGGTATGATTTTTCACAGCTTTTTGCGCATACAGCTCCCCGCGTCCGCAGAAACCTATGGCAGGGTAACGCCGCCTTCTTCCCTGCTCCCGAACCGACCGCCGGGCCGGTTCTGAATCATTGACTTTGGGATAATTTCTTAGTATAGTAGCTGTATTATCTTTTAAAAGTATGTACCTAAAAGGAGTTTCTTATGATTGTATCATGGATAAAAAAACATCGGGCTCCATTCCTCTTTCTTATCTTTTTCCTGTATCTTGTCATAGGGGCGGCTGCACCCTTCTGCTATTATAAACCTGTTTCCCAGAACACAAAAAAACAAGTCCGCACAGAGGACTTCTATCAGGAAGGCGAAAGCTGCGACCGGGCCATGATACTGGAGACAAACCAGAGCGCCTGGGACGAGCGGATGCGGCTTATGAGCCTGGCCAGAGAGCGGATTATATTGTCCACATTTGACTTCAGGGACGGCGAAAGTTCCAGGGATATCCTGGCAGTGCTCCTTCACAAGGCCCGGGAGGGGGTCCAGGTGAAGATTCTGGTGGACGGCTTCTCCGGCCTGGTGCGCATGGAACCTAACAAGCTTTTTTACGCCCTTTCCAGCCATCCCAATGTGGAGATTAAGCTCTACAATAAACTGAATCTTCTGACCCCCTGGACCAGCCAGGGGCGGATGCACGACAAATATGTAATTGTAGACGACTACGGATATATCCTGGGCGGCCGCAATACCTTTGACTATTTTATCGGCTCCTACCCGGCAAATTCCCGGAGCCATGATAGGGAGGTCCTGGTTTACAATACCGCACACGGGACAGAGGAGGGAAGGAAAAGCTCCCTCTGTCAGGTTGAATCATATTTTAACCAGGTCTGGAACCTGGAGGTTTCCTCCCTGTTCCATGACAGCGCAGATCTGGCTGATACGGATTCGGTCGCCCGCCAGGCCCGGCTGCTGGAGGAACGGTACGGGGAATTATCTTGCGCTTATCCTCTGCTGCTGGCTTGCAGCAATTGCAGCCGGCCGGGCGTTCAGGCCTCCCAGGCTCAGGAAGCCCGGTCCCCTGTTCTTCCTGAATCCAATGGCAAGAAGGAGGGGGGCAAGGCCCAGTCTCTCTTGGAAGGCAGTGCACTCTCCTACTACCAAAGCCATACAGTTCCCACGGGAAGGATCACCCTTGTGTCCAACCCCATCACCATATATGGCAAAGAGCCTGTGGTTTTCTACACTCTCTCCCGTCTCATGGAGGACGCCAAAAGGGTGTGACCATCCACACCCCCTACGCAGTATTCAACAGCTACATGTACCGGACCATGACCCAGGTTACAGCCAGGTTCCTGTGACAATGATGATCAATTCCGTGGAGAACGGAGATAACTTTTTTGCCTCCAGCGACTATCCCAGGCACAAAAAGCAGTTTATTGAAACAGGCATGCGTATCTTGGAGTACGACGGCGGCCTTTCCTACCATGGAAATCGGTAGTCATAGATGACGAACTCTGCGCCGTAGGTCCTACAATTTTGACCTGAGAAGCACCTACCTGGACACGGAATTGATGCTGGTGATCCAAAGCCCGGAGCTGACAAGGGAGCTCTCCGGCTATATGGACTCTTATGAGGCGGACTGCCGCCGCCTTTTGTCCGACGGCTCCTGCCTGGTACCGGAGCATATAACCATCGCTCCTGTCCCACTGTACAAACGGATTGCCTGGGGAGTAGTGGGATTTGTGATGCAGCCCTTCCGCTTTCTGATTTAGTAAAACCTCAGATGACCCTTTTTGTCTTCCACTTTCCTGTAAGGTATCTGGAAAATGATATCACATAGTTGGCAATCCAGCCCATAGGCACTGCGTACCACACAGCCGCAACGCCCCAGACAGGCGCAAAATGGAAGGCGGCAAAGACCCTGATTCCCAGATTCACCAGGTTGGCAAGGGTAAACACCAGCACATCCCCGGAGCCCCGCAGCACTCCGTCCGTTGTGGCTTTAAGTCCGATAAAGGTTAAAAACCACACTACAAAGGAGAGATAACCCGTACCTGCCGCGTAGGCGTCGGGGCTGATGTCCCCTCCCAGAAATGCGGCGATCATAGGACCGTTAAACAGGCCCACAGTAGCTGCCATCAGCAGGGCGAACCCCAGCACAATCCTGTAGCTTGCCCGATAGCCCTCTCTCACCCGCTCCGTCTTGCCTGCTCCGATATTTTGGGCGGTGAAGGTGGCCACGGCATTTCCCGTGGCAATCATAGGAACTACACAGATGGATTCGATGCGGCTTCCTGCCGAATACCCTGCCAGTGCGCCCGAGCCGAAACGGTTTACCACAGACTGCACCAAAAGCATTCCCACAGACACAATGGACTGCTGAAGGATGGAAGGCACTGCAATCTTAGTGCCGCCCAGGAGCATCCCGGGATCGTAGAGACAAAACGCCTCCTCCCTGCTCCCTTCATACCCTTTCAGCTTTTTAAGAAGAAGTGCGAAGGAGATAAGGGCCGACAGTCCCTGGGCCGTGACCGTAGCGATGGCTACGCCGTCCACGCCCATCCCCAGCCAGGTAACGGAGATTATATCCAGAACCACGTTGAGAAGGGAGGAGAAGATCAGCAGATACAAGGGCGTCCTGGAATCCCCCAGCGCGTTAAAGATGGCCGCCAGCACATTATACATAAAGAGGAAGGGCAGCCCCAGGAAATAGATTCCCAGATACAGCCGGGCCTGTCCCATTACATTGGAAGGCGTCTTCAGGGTTTCCAGAATCCAGCCGTTGAGATAAAAGCCAAGGCTTCCCAGAAGGATGCTTACCCCGAGGAAGGTTATGAGGCTGTGGAGATGGAGGTTTTCATCTTTCCATGCTGTCTGGCTCCCAGATACTGGGAGGTCAGCACAGACGCTCCGTTGCCTCCGCCTATGGCGATCATAATAAACACATTGGTCAGAGCATAGGAGGCCCCAACGGCAGCCAGCGCATCCTCGCCCACAAAATTGCCCACGATCATGGAATCCGCCATATTGTAAAACTGCTGGAACAGATTCCCCAGAATCATTGGGACCGCAAAGAGGAGAAGGCTCTTCCCAGGCCTTCCCTCCGTCAAATCCACCCGTTTTTTCGCCTGCCCCCAGGGAGCAGTCCGGTTCACTGTATTTTGTGTCATAAATCCCCCTGTTTCTTTCTATGCACTCCCGGACGTACACTTATCCTACCAGCATTTTTCAAACTCATCCAACAGCTCCCCGAAGAACGCCAGGGCCTCCTTCACAGGCTCAGGCGAGGACATATCCACGCCGCAGAGCCTTAAGAGCTCTATGGGCTTCATGGAGCATCCTCCCCTTAAAAACTTCTTATATCCCTCAAGGGCGCCTTCCTCTCCTTTTATGATTTTGCTGCTGATTGCAACTGCCGCTGAAAATCCCGTTGCATACTGGTATACGTAGAAAGGCGTATAGAAGTGGGGTATCCGCTCCCATTCATAATCGATCTGTCTGTCCACCGTCATCTCCGGCCCGAAATAATCTTCATTGAGCCTGCGGTACATCCCGCACAGGGTTTGTGCTGTGAGGCTCTCCCCCTCTGCGCCTTTTCTGTGAGCCATATTCTCAAACTCTGCAAACATGGTCTGTCTGAATACGGTCCCCCGGAAGCCTCTCCAGAAAATGATTCAGCAGATATGCCTTCTCCTCCTTCCCGGACGCCTTTTTGAGGAGATGGCGTATCAGAAGCGCTTCGTTGCAGGTGGAGGCCACCTCCGCCACAAAAATCTTGTATCCTGCGTAGGTGAAGGGCTGGCTGTGGTCGGAATACCAGGAGTGCAGCGAATGTCCCATCTCGTGAGCCAAAGTAAACACATCATTCAAGGTTCCATGAAAATTCAGCAGCACATAGGGATGGCTCCCGTAAGCTCCCCAGGAATAGGCTCCGCTGCGTTTGCCCTGGTTTTCATACACATCGATCCAGCGGTTGTCAAACCCCTCCTGCAGAAGCTGCAGATACTCTTCTCCCATAGGCGCCAGGCCTTCCTTCACAATCTCTTTGGCTTCCTCAAAGGTATAACGCGGTCCGCCGCAGCCACCATGGGCACGTACAGGTCGTACATGTGGAGTTCATCCACTCCCAATACCTTCTTTCTGACTGCCGCATATTTGTGGAGGAGAGGCAGGCTGTCCCTCACAGCCCGGATAAGGTTATCGTAAACCGTCTCAGGCACTTCATTTTCCGCCAGATAGTACTGTCTGCTGGAGTCGTATTTCCTGGCTTTGGCATAGAATACGGCCTGTTTTATATTGGCGGAAAAGGCGGCTGCCAGCGTGTTGGAATACTGTTCATAGACGCGGTACAGTCCCTCAAAGGCGTCCCTGCGGATTCGGCGGTCCTGATTTTCCATCAGGGAAATGTAATTGCCGTGGGTTATCTGGACGCTTCCCCATTCTCCCCCGTGATCACAGGAAATTTAACGTCTGCATTGTTGAACATGTTGAAAATCTGTCCGGCGCCCTGGGTGGCGTCGCAGGACCGGGCCAGAAGCTCCTCCATCTCCCCTGAGAGAGTATGGCTCCTCTTAGCCAGAATCATTTCAAAGGCCCGGTCAAAATGGCTGATTCCATTGCCTGATTTTCTGTATCTCTCCAGAACCTCCGGATCTATCGCCAGGATTTCAGGAACAATAAAGGAGGAAAGCTCCCCTGCTTTAAAAGAAAGGGACTGGGCCCTGGCAAACATATCCTGATATTTCTGGTTGGCTGTGTCCTCATCGGAACGCATTCTGGCATATACATAGAGAAGCTCCGTCTTTCTGGACAGCCCGTCATCCAGCATAAGGCACTCATAGAGGGCGTCAGCCGATTCTCCCAGTCTTCCCCTGTACGCCTCAAAGCCGGTAACTTCATGGGAGGCTTCCTTAAAAAGCCGCTCCCAGGTCCCGTCGCCGGCCACCATATCTTCCAGCTTCCAGGTATCCTTTACAGCTGCTTCACTTCGTTTCTTCATATTGTCAATTCCTCACTTTCATACGCTGATTTGCCGTTATCATCTGTCTTATGCAGACCTCTCCTACATCCAGCCCGCCGCTATGGGCACAACGATGACAGTCATAAGGCCTGCCACTGCAATGGAGAGGCTGCTCATTGCCCCCTCGATCTCCCCCATCTCCAGGGCCTTTGCCGTACCTACCGCATGGGCGCTGGTGCCCAGGGCCAGGCCTTTTGCGATGGGGTGGCTGATGTGGAACAACTTAAGGATCGATTCACCTGCCATATTTCCAATGACGCCTGTGATGCAAATGCTCAGCACAGTCAATGTCACAATTCCTCCCGCCTCCTGGCTCACTCCCATTCCAATGGCTGTTGTTATGGATTTGCAGAAGGGTCACATAATGTACGTGGCTCATTTTCAGGAACCTGCACATGAGAAAAATGCTTACCGCACTGGTAACCACCCCCGAGGCGATTCCGGCCAGCACCGCGTCCCCATGCTTTCTGAGAAGGTGGAGCTGCTTATAGAGAGGCACAGCCAGGCAGACCGTAGCCGGGGTCAAAAGCCAGCTTAAGTGGGACGCACTCTTATTATATGTTTCATAATCCATTCCTACTCCCAGTATACAGCCAATAATCAGCGCCGAGGCAAATAACAGAGGATTTATAATCGCAAGTCCCGTCTTTATTTTTCAGCCAGCTGCAGAAAGATAGGCTCCTATACTTAAGAAAAAACCAAAATATTGTGATTGTTCAAGAACAGCCCTGATACTTTCCATCATATTAAATCCCCTCCTCTTTATCTGCCGGTTCCCCATGCTCCTTCACAGCCTTATCTGCGTCCCCGGACCGTCCGCCTCTGGCCATCACCCACTGGGACATATGCCCCGTGACAACCATGACCAACACTGTGGAAACTGCTGTTATCGCCAGAAATGGGAGCAGAACCGCCTTTACTTCATGAAAGCTTTCAACTACGCCCACCGTAGCCGGTATAAACATCATCGCCATGGTATCCAGGAGAAAATTACCGGTTCCCTCCACGCTTTCCAGTTTCACAAATCCGCTC
The DNA here is from genome assembly GCA_001304855.1 of Clostridia bacterium UC5.1-1D2. Taxonomy (GTDB): domain Bacteria; phylum Bacillota; class Clostridia; order Lachnospirales; family Lachnospiraceae; genus Enterocloster. The sequence goes on along the minus strand of BBZN01000044.1, from coordinate 3,124 downwards.
ATCAAAGCGCCTAACATGAGAAACAGTCCATATACGCCTGCCGGAACCGGCAGCGGCAGAACCAGGTACAACACCTCCCCCGCCAGGTAATTCCCAATATAATTCCTATCTGTTTTACGTATTTCATCTTATGCTCCATCCTTTACGCTGCTGTTTTACTGCACACGGCCTCTATTCTACCACCTGGTTTTTCCTTATTCAAGGCGTAGGCTGCGAAAAACATAAGAAATACAATCTGCTCCCATTGCATTTCCTCCGGCGCTGTTCTACAATAGCAGGAGTGAAATCATTTTCCATGAACAACACCGGGAGGTTGCCCATTATGTACGTTACCCACACTCACACTTTATCCCCCAGAGAAACCGACGCCTCCGGCGCCTGACAGACCGCTGCAGGCTTGCCGACGGCCTCTCCCTCTCCTTTCCTGCAGACGGCAGCGATTACTGGATACTGGAAAATGACCAGGAGACGGTAGAGGCCTATTTTGCTGCCTGTATGATTGACGACGGCTTGTGGGAATGCTATGCGTTCACCTGCCCGGACTGCCGGGGGAAAGGGCATTTTTCACGGCTGCTGGATCTGGTCTGCGATTACAGCCGGAAAACCGGAGATCCGGTTCTGGCCTTTGTCACAGACGAACGCTGCCCCCAGACTTTGAAGATACTTGAACACCTGAAGGCAACTTACTCCCACAGTGAATACATGATGAGCCTGCCCCTTTCCCTGCCGTCTGAAGGCTTGGAGGAGAAGGGCATGATACTGAAATTCCGCGAGGAGCCTGAGTCCCGGGAGGAAGATGTCTGGGAGGAAGGACTGCTGACCGTAGCCGGTTGGCCGGTCCCCGGTTCTGTGGCAGGTTCCCCCTGGGAGGGTTCCGGGGATTCCGGTTCCGGCAGCTGCGGATATTCCGGCGCAGCAGATACCTTTTCTTCCATTTCAGGGGTTCCGGCAGTTACATGCCGAATCATGATTGAGGGCCGCAGAATTTACCTCTTCTGTCTTGAAACCCGGCCGGAATGCCGCAGACGGGGTTTGGCCCGCAGGTTCCTGCTTCAGCTGGCCAGAGAGCTGACAAAAACCGCGGCCTACGACGCCATCTTCCTTCAAGTCTCAGGCACCAACGAGGCGGCGGTGAGCCTGTACAAAAAACAGGGTTCCGCATCACGGAAACCCTGTCCTATTACTTGTATTAGGTTTGGCCTGAAGCTGTCCGCTCCCCGGGCCTGACGCCTTCAGGAATACAGCTCCGTCCCTATTCCTTTCTCACCCTGACGCCCTGGGCCTCGATCCGCTTGCGTATCTCCAACATCTTCTGGTCGGTATCGGAAATGACCTCCGCGCACATTTTCAGCTCCCTGCTGATCTCTCCGTTCTCGTCAATGAGAGACTTTTTGTACTTAAGCTGATGATCCAGACTGGCCCAGAAGTCCATTGCGATGGTTCGTATTTGCACCTCCACCCTTATGGGCTTCTTGCTGTCGGAGAAAAATACGGGTATCTCGACAATCATATGGTAACTGCGGTAGCCGTTGGGCTTGGGATTCTTTATGTAATCCTTCACCGCAATGACCGTAATGTCGTCCTGGCGCACCAGCATATCCGCCACCTCGTAGATATCATCCACAAAGGAGCAGATAATGCGGATTCCAGCCACATCGTCCAGATTCTTTTCCATCGATTCCAAAGAAACCTCAAAGCCCCTCCGCTGAAGCTTTTCCACAATACTCATAGGTTTTTTACTCTGGATTTGATCATCTCGATGGGATTGCGCTGATTTTTTACAGACAGCTCGTCATTGAGCACCTCCAGCTTTGTCTTTACTTCACGGATGGCGCAGGTATACCTCATCATTGCCTGCTGAAACTGCCTCGCCTGGTTCATCCATACCTCAGGCACCTGCACCAAATCCGGCACATTGACGATGGACTGATGAAGTTCGCTGTTGGGGTTCATGTTAATATTCATATTCACCGGTTCACCTCATAATCACCGGAACGTGTCTTAAACGTCTTTCTGCCTGCCCTGTCTCCCATCCTTGCGGATGATTTGCCCCAATAAAGGCTGCCGCAGGCTGAACTGCCTGTATTCAGGCAAATACACCGCCCTGGGGGACAGGCAGACAGGAGGAGTGGTTTTCACACGCGCTCCGGTTTATCGTATTTTTTATATTTGCTCCACTGCCTCCACTGCCTTGTCAAACCAGGGCATCTCCAGGTACTCTACACGGCCTGCATCCACCATCTGCGCAATCTTCGGGTCAATGGGGATCTGAGCCAGCACCTTCACCCCGTGTTCTGCAGCCACTTCCTCCACATGGCCCTCTCCGAATACGCTGATACGCTTTTTACAGTCGGGACATTCCAGATAGCTCATATTCTCCACAATACCCACGATGGGAATATCCATTTTCTTAGCCATGTTCACTGCCTTGGAAACAATCATGCTCACCAGCTCCTGAGGGGAGGTAACGATGATAATACCGTCTACAGGCAGAGACTGGAATACCGTAAGAGGCACATCGCCGGTGCCCGGGGGCATATCCACAAACATATAATCAATATCCTGCCATAAGGTTTCAGACCAGAACTGCTTCACAGCGCCTGCAATCACAGGGCCTCTCCAGATAACCGGATCCGTGTCCTTGTCCAGCAGAAGGTTGGCAGACATAATCTCAACCCCTTCCATAGACCTGGCGGGAATCATCAGCTTTCCGTCAGGGGAGGTTACGACTCCGTCGCTGCCGATACCAAATGCCATAGGTATAGACGGGCCTGTGATATCCGCATCCAGAACAGCTGTTTTCCTGCCCTTGCGGTTGAGGCTGACCGCCATCATGGAGGTGACCAGGGATTTGCCTACGCCTCCCTTTCCGCTGACTACGCCGATGACCTTTTTCACGGAGCTGGCCGGATTCAGGGCCTCCAAAAATTCGCTTTTATCAGGTGTGCGGCTCTCACAGTTTGCACTGCAGGATCCGCAATCGTGGTTACATTCACTCATGTTACTGTCTCCTTCCAAATATTCTTAACATTATGCTAATTATAAGACTATTTGATTATAATGTCCATTCTTTCGGATATAAAATATATATTAAAAATTTTTATACTGAATTATTTTCAGCCTC
>BBZN01000043.1 GCA_001304855.1 Clostridia bacterium UC5.1-1D2 | reverse complement strand
CATGCAGGGACAATCACAGCCCGTGATGCAGGGACATCCACAGCCTGGCATGCAGGAACAGCGGCAGCCCGTGATGCAGGGACATCCACAGCCTGGCACACAGAGAACGCCGCAGCCGGTACCGCCCAGCGGCGCCCCCAAAGCGTTCAATTCCTTAAATCTGCGGATTACCAGGGGACGGCAGCGCTGATTATCGGGGTAATATTTGTAATACTGGCCGGAGTGATTTTCGCTACCACCACATGGCATCTGCTGTCCAGCCTACTTAAGACAGTCCTGGTCCTGGCTTTTACATTGTTTCTGTTCGGAGCCAGTTTTATAGCCGGGAGAGGATTGAAAATTAAACGCACAAGCCAGGCTTTTTATATATTGGGAAGCGTGTTCCTGTTTTTGACTGTCCTGGCCGCCGGATATTTTGAACTTTTGGGCCCGGAGTTTATCTTAAAGAGTGAAAACAGGTGGAGGGTTCTGTGGGCGGGAAGTTTAGTTACGGAGCTGGCGTTGTTTGCAGGACTTAAGCAGTTTGAGGATCGGATTTACAGCCATGCCTGCCTTTGGGGAATGACCGTGAGCATGACCTTTTTAATGGGCGCGCTCCGTCTCGGGTATTCCGGCTTTGTTAACGGGATGATGTATTATGCATTCCTGTTGGTTTTGGGCTTGTATTTTTTGGAGAGAGAGCCTGAGAAGGCAGGGCGCACGTTCATAGGCCTGAGGATGGATGGGGTTTTTTGCACGTTTGCAGTGATACATTTCTGGCTGTTCAGCTTTTTAATGGCGGGACAGTGGATGATGGGATGCCTGGAGGCAGTGTCCCGCGGGACATTCTTTGGTCAGTTTGCAGCCACAATCTGGAGCGTGGCTGCTATGGGAACTATGACGCTGGGCGTCGCAATTCTGGCGTTGAAGCGGCCTGACAGGGTGATGCGCATGTTGTTTGCCGGGGCCTGTGTTTTATTTTTCCAGTACTGGGTATATGTGATTCCCATGGATTATGCATACCAAATCCTGGCGGCCGCTATGGTTACAGGCGTCTGGTTCTTCGGGGCGGAAAAACCTGCAAATCCCCTTGGCAGTGTGGAGGGAGACTGCATCTACACGGCATTTCTGCTGATAAACACGTTGGCTTTATGTGTCATTTCCGCCTTCACTTACCATGGGATGGGAGAGCATATAGCGGCATCGGCGGTAGTTCTTCTTCTCACCGCAGTTACTGCCCGGTGGAGCAGAAGGGTTCTGCTTATCAGACGTATCCTCCCGGTAGTTCCTTCTTTCCTGATTTATACGGCGGAGAGAATTCTTTCCACCGGATACGGCGTGGATTTAGAGCCGGAAATGTTTCAGTTTCTGTTTTTCCTCATAGTTGCAGCCTGGGACGTGCTGAAAAAGGATAAGTTCTGCCCCTTTTTGTTAATTGCCGGAAGCTTAGTCCAGTTTGTGCATTTGGGAGACGTGAATTATCCCTTCCTTGTTCTTCTGTCTGTATACCTGCTTATCCGGGCAGGAAGTGTGTCCGGGGAAATACAGGAGTGGTACAGGAAAGGAAGCTGCGCATACCTGCTGGCAGGAATCTGTCTGTGGAATCTGCCGGATGGGAATCAGATCTTGAAAATGCTCATCGTCACGGCTGTCTATTGGGCGGAGTTCGGACTTGTCTGTTACCGCCGCAGGGAAAGACAGGGAGATCTGTTCTGGGATATCACCGGAACGGCTGTATTCCTTACAACCATGGCCGGATATTACTTTAACAGGAGTGGTAAACTTTGGGAATTAGGGCTGTGCATGGTATCCTTTGCAGGATTTTACCTGTTCCTCTACCGAAGGGGAAAGCTGTGGCCTCACCTGTTAGCGGCGCTGGCAGTTCTTCCCGTTCCCTTTGAATTTATTAACTGCTATGGCCTTTCCGAAGGTTTGGCCTACAGTATAATAGCTGCCGCTGTTGTGATAACAGGCGGATGGATGCGCAGGTACAGGCCGGTTTTTGCGGAGGCTCCATCGCTGCCCGGCGGCTGGCAGGCTGACTGGTATCATATTCTCATAGGCCTGCCTCTGGCGCTGATGCTGGGGGAAATGGAAGGTGGATGGAGAACCGCTTACCTACTGTTTCTGGCCTTCTACGTTCTCCAGTATATGACGGTTCCACAGCTGAAAAGACCGGCTGTTACGCTGGCGGCGGCAATTGGAGTTGCAGCTTTCTGGACTCAGCCTTTATCCTGTGGCCTGAAATTGTCAGCCTGGAGATACGTCTGGTACCGGCAGCCGGATTCATATGGCTGCTGTCCCCGGTGTGGGGGGAAAGGGGGCCGGTTAAAGATCTCCAGACAGCGCTTTATTGTTTCTGCCTTTGCGCCATGACGATGGACGCCTTTGTCACAGGAAAGGTGGCGGACGGCCTGATTTTGGAAATGGTTTGCCTCTCCATTTTTATCTGGGCCCACATAGGAAAATATACCAGGTGGGTGCGGATCTCAGGCATACTCATTGTGACCGCAGCCCTCTATATGACGAAGAATTTCTGGCTCAGTCTATCCTGGTGGGTATACCTGCTGGCGGCAGGGTTGGGACTGATTCTATTCGCGGCGTTCAATGAAATGAAGAAACATTAAGCTGCCCCTTGCAGGCATTGTTTTGCTTGGTACAATCATTTTGACATGCAGGTCTATAACCGATATAATGAGGGTGTTGTAAATGTTCGCTCCGGCACGAGAACAGGCCTCTGCTGAATCTAAGCAGATACCCAGTGGCGGGGCAGCAGCAAGTTTACAACGCCCTCAGCCTGTCTCATGGACAGGAATGTATTTACCTATATCCTGAAGGAGGAACGGGGGATGTTGGATTTATTGTTGAGAATCGCTTACCTGTGGGCTATCGGCCTGTCTCTCTATACAGCGGGCTGGCTTCTGATGAAAGCGGATAAGAACCGGACGACGGCAGCCCTGGCGGCGTGCCAACTGCTTATTATAATATGGTGTATCCCCCAGCTGTTTTCAGCCCTCCCCATGACAACGGGGATGAAATATCTGGCTTACGGCATTTCCTATGTGGGCATCAGCTTTATCGGTCCGGCCTGGCTGGAATTTGCATTTTTGTACAGCAGAAGGAGGCTTGAGACCTGGATTAAAATCCTGTTGTTTGGCATTGGAGCCTCCACTATTCGGTTTTGCTGACCAATGAATATCATCATCTTTTCTATCTGGACTTCCAGATGGATCAGGTGATTTACGGGCCTGTATTTTATATACACATGGTATTCACCTATCTGTGCGTTCTGGCGGGGATGGCTGTGGTGCTGAAGGATTTCCGGAAAAACAGGGTGGCTTTGTCACATATCGCAGTGATACTACTGGCGGCCGCGGTTCCTCTGGGTTTCAATCTTTTGTATATAACGGGGTGGGTGAGAAGCGGCTTTGATCTGACGCCTCCCGCCTTTGCACTGTCCAGCGTGCTGATGCTTCTGGCTGTGTTCCGCTATGATTTTCTGGACGTCAATACCATGGCGTTTGAAAAAATATTCGCTTCCATTGCAGAGGGCGTGGTGGTGTACAATAAGAGGGGAAAGATTACCTATTGCAACCAGGCCGCAGAGCATTGGCTGGGGCTTGAAGATGTGGAACAGGCGGAGAAGCTGTTTGAGATTTTGGAAACTTATGGAGTGGGTATTCGGGGGGAGGACAGCGGAGACGGTAGGAGGGGGAAACGTATATCGCCCGGCCTCCAGGTTTTACCTGCCTCCCCTGTAATTACCCTGGAGGAAGGGCGGAAGCTGGAGGTAAAGCAGTATACCCACAGAGACAAAAAGGGACAGATCGTAGCGGGAACGCTGCTGTTTACAGATGTAGGAAAATATTATGAGCTGCTGGAGCAGGGCAGGGAGCTGGCAGTGTCCAATCAGAGGCTGGCCATTGAGCAGGAGCGCAACCGGATTGCACAGGAGGTTCACGATACGGCCGGACATACTCTGACCATGATACAGTCTCTCATAAAGCTTATGGATATTGAATACGAAAAGAGACAGGCCCAGGAGCTTTCATCTGAGAGGCCCAGGCTGCGGAACGGAACGCCAGAGAGGCTCGGGCGGAGTCAGAGGAAAAACACGCCGGAGAAGAGACGGCAAAAGCGGGAGAAGGGCCGGAGGGAAGGGAGGATATAATTCCCGCCTGCCTCAGACAGGCCCGCCAGCTCACAGGGGACGGTATCCGGCAGCTGCGGCTTTCCATCAATAACTTAAAACAGGAGGCCGGATGTGAACTGATCTCCCAGAGTGTGCGCCAGCTGGCAGGAAGCGTTAAGGAATTTGAGGTGGAGGTGGAGATACAGGGGGAGGACAGGGAGGAATACTCCTATTTGTCTCCCGTGGTTTACCAATGCCTCAGGGAAGCCATCACCAACTGCCTGAAATATGCGGGCGCAGCCCATATGGACGTGATTTTAAAGTTTGCAGGGGAGTATCTGAACCTTTATATATTCGATGACGGAGTGGGATGTGCAAAGCTGGAGGACGGCAACGGCCTTAAAGGAATCCGGGAGCGTGTGGGAAGGGCCGGGGGAGAGGTGAGAATACTTTCCAACGGGAGGAAGGATTTCAGATTTACATCAGCCTCCCTCTCACAAAACCATAGACAGGGCGTGCCAACATGATAAAAGTAATGATTGCCGATGATATTCTGATTCTGCGCCAGGGCCTTAAGGCTATCCTGGAGCAGGACCCGGAGATAGAGGTGTGCGGTCTGGCTTCAGACGGCAGGGAGGCCTGGCTTATGGCCAGGGAGCTGAATCCACAGGTGGTGCTTATGGATATGCGCATGCCGGATTACGACGGCGCTTATGGAACCGGCCGCATCAAGGAGGAACTGCCCGGCGTGAAGGTGCTGGTTCTGACTACCTTTGACGATAAGGAAACTGTGGACGCAGCCATTGAAAGCGGGGCGGACGGATATATTCTGAAAGAGATGGAGGACCAGAAGGTTATTCAGTCGGTCAAGGCGGTGTGCTCAGGAATCCGGGTTTTCGGCGACAGCGTGTTTGAAACCATGCGCCGCCAGCTGACAGGAGGCGGCAGAAAGACGGGGTCTGTGCCGGAGCTGACTCCCAGGGAGAGGGATATTATGCGCCTGGTGGCCCGGGGCATGGACAACCGGGAGATCTCAGCGGAGCTTTTTCTGGCGGAGGGGACTGTGCGCAATAACATATCCAGGCTGCTGGAAAAGCTGAGCCTGAAGGACAGGACCCAGCTGGCGGTTTTTGCGGTGAAAAATAATCTGGACTAAACCTTGTGGGACGGGTGCGCTGGCGGCAGCCTTTGCATATCTTTTGTTGGGGGAAGTTCCGGCTCCTCTGCAGATTGGGGGAGGAATTATCACCATAGGCGGTGTCCTGCTGTATTCCACAGATCGCAAAAGACAATGCCCAGGCGCCTTTGGGCCGTTGGGATTTAGGGGCAAACATAACCCGGCCTTTTATAAGACCGGGTTAAGCTTTCCGGTATGTACATCCATGACGAATCCGTCAATTACAATGTCTGCCGGCATCAGAGGGTGATTCCTTAATATTTTCAGGCTTTTCCGCACAGAGGCCTCAGGTGAGGAGAATCCTTTAAACCAGAAGCTGAGCCCGTGGCCTCCCTCAAGGAACCTGTGGATGGCTTCCCGGGTGACGCCCCGTTCTTCCAGATGCTCCTCTATTGTGCCGGGCTTCATTCCCTTGACGCCGCAGTCCGTGTGAGCGATTACCATGATTTCCCTGACGTTCAGCTCCAGCACTGCCACCAGCAGGCTGCGGATGGTTGTGTCATAGGGATCCAGTACCATGCCGCCGGCATTTTTAATCATTTTCACATCCCCGTTCTTAAGGCCCAGGGCGGCAGGCAGAAGCTCCACCAGCCTTGTATCCATACAGGCCAGAATGGCAAGCTTTTTTCGGGGATACTTCTCTGCCTCATAGGGAATGTAACCGCAGTTGGCCACAAATTTATGATTGTATTTAACAATTTCCTCTATCATGGCTGCCTCCTTCAGATAAGTTTATCCACAATAGTATAAGAGAGAAATCTTAAGGAAGCCTGCTTTATTTTCTTAAATATTATATAACAGTTCAGGACGGTGAGAAAATGCGTCGTCCTGAACTGTTACGATCGTATTTAGGATTGCTTTGCAGAGGGAACAGAGGGAAAATATGACGAAATTGTGAGCAGAGTATAATAATTTTATAAAATGCTTTACGCAGGCGGCCCTCCAATGTTACAATATGTGTCGGCGGCGCCGCAGGAAATGGTAAGCGGCGGTTTTGCCCGGGATATTTATAAAAAGAGGGGTCATAAAGATGAAAAAATGGATGTGCGTTTGTGCGGCGGCTCTGGCAATTACCATGCTGGCAGGCTGCGGGAGAACAGAAGAAAACAAAACTGAGGCGGCTAAGACTCAGACAGAGACAGGTACAGAAGAAAATAAACAATCCGGCGGCACAGGGGCAGAAAATGGAGCAGGCGCCGCAGACACGGAAAAATCGACAGAGGAAACAACGGCTGACAACGCAGAGGAGCTGAAGGCGGCGGCGGGAAAGCATCATGTAACTATTAATGTAAAGGACTTTGGAACTATCCAGGCAGAGCTGGACGGAGATGCAGCCCCCATTACAGTAGCTAATTTCCTGAAGCTTGCAGGGGAAGGTTTCTATGACGGACTTACGTTTCACCGGATCATCAGCGGTTTTATGATTCAGGGAGGCGATCCCCTCGGCACTGGAATCGGCGGATCCGGCGAGGAAATTAAGGGCGAATTTGCCAATAACGGCGTGGAAAATCCTTTGTCCCACACAAGAGGAGCCATCTCCATGGCCCGATCTGCCTTTATGGACAGCGCCAGCTCCCAGTTCTTTATCGTACATGAGGACAGTACGCAGCTGGACGGGGAGTACGCCTGCTTCGGTTATGTAACTGAGGGCATGGAGGTTGTGGATGCAATCTGCCAGGCGGTCCAGGTAGAAGACGGCAACGGTATGGTGGCAAAGGAGAATCAGCCGGTAATTGAGAGCATCACAGTGGTAGATTAAAAGGAGATTTAAATGTTATCAATAGGCAGTATGAAAGGTCGGACAACAGGTAAAATAGCGAAACTCGCCGTAACGGCTCTGGCTTTTACGGCCCTGTGGGCTATGACGGTACTTGCAGATCAGACGGTGGATACCTCCCGTTTCGTGCCTGGCACAAAGGTGAACGGAGTGGGAATCGGAGGACTTACGGTAGAAGAGGCCAGGGAACAGATTGAGGGCTTTTACGCAGGCGAATATACATTTACCATAAAGGAGCGGGGCGGCGTCACCGAGACTGTCAGGGGGACGGATATCGCCTACAGCGTGGGGATACTTCCCGAGGGCCTTAAGGCCGTACTGGACGCGCAGAACGCTTCAGGCCGTAACTCCGGGCCGGACGCAGATAATGGACATACCATGGCCGTATCTGTGACGTTCAGCCGGGAAGCGCTGCTGGAAAAATAGCCGGCCTGTCCCTTATAAGCGGTTCCGGCATTGTCACAACCAGGGATGCCGCCATATCCCTTATGAGGAAGGGAAGCCTTATACCATAATTCCCGCTGTTCAGGGGAACAATGTGGATGTGGAGAAAACAACGGCCCTTATATTGGAGGCGGTTAATGGGGGACAAACCTCCTTTGACGCAGACGGGGCAGGCTGTTATATACAGGTTAACGTGTGGGAGGGCGATCCCGCTCTGAACGCGCTCTGCAATACCATGAACCAGTACAGGCAGATGACCGTCAGCTATAACTTCGGCGAAACAAAGGAGACGGTTACAGGAGAGACGATCTGCTCCTGGATCAATGGGACAGTGGACGGGACTGTACAGGTGAACGCTGACGCAGTGACCGCCTTTGTAACAGATTTGGCGGCCAGGTATGACACTGCGGGCACAGCCAGAACCTTTCTCACCGCTGCGGGAACGGAGGTGGAGCTTACCGGAGCCTACGGCTGGAAAATAGACGTGGCAGGTGAAGCCGCCGCGCTTACCGCACTGATTCAGGCAGGCCCTGCAAAAGAGCCTGTGGAGCGCGAACCTGTCTATTCGTCCGCTGCAGTCAGCCGTACGGCCCCTGACTGGGGCTCTACCTATGTGGAGGTGGATCTGACGGGACAGCATGTGTATATGTTCCAGGAGGGAACCCTGGTATGGGAGGCCCCCTGTGTAACAGGAAATGTCTCCAAGAACTACACCACGCCCGCCGGCATCTACAGCCTGGCCTACAAGGAGAGGGATAAAGTCCTGCGGGGAAAGAAGCTGGCAGACGGAAGCTACGAGTATGAAAGCCCTGTGTCCTACTGGATGCCTTTTAACGGAGGAATCGGCCTTCACGACGCCAACTGGCGGGGGACATTCGGAGGAACGATCTACCAGACAGGCGGAAGCCACGGCTGCGTTAATCTTCCGCCTTCCTCAGTGCCTGCTCTCTATGAGCTGGTTTACAAGGGAATCCCGGTTATCTGCCACGGAGCCTGAGGCCGGATGGAATTGTATAATATGTATGTGAAACGCCCCTTTACGGGGCGTTTTTTCTACTTGCAAATTGGGTGCAATGATGGTAAATTACGTGGGAAAATTCGCAACTGCCCGGCGTCTTTACAGTGACCGGAGGACATCCGCAGAAATCGTTACCGGCGATGGATTTTACCTGCCGTTGGGGGTATTCCTGCGGCTGGCGCAAGAAAATGCGCCCGGACCTGCTAAGCGGCTGCGGACGTCGTAATGAACCGGCGAATCTGTAATCAGAAAGGATTTATACTATGGCAAAAAACGCGACCAGAGATATGACGGAAGGCTCCCCCGTAAAGCTGATACTGGGGTTCTTTATACCCATGCTGTGCGGCCTTCTGTTTCAGCAGCTTTACAATATGGCGGATACCATTATCGTGGGAAAATGTTTGGGAATGAAGGCCCTTGCGGCCGTTGGCTCCACAGGCTCCATCAATTTTATGATTATCGGCTTCTGTCTGGGCGTGTGCAGCGGCTTTGCCATTCCCGTGGCGCAGAAATTCGGTGAGAAAAACGAGAAGCAATTGCGGCGGTTTGCAGCCAACAGCGGGTGGCTGGCGTTGATTTTTCCGCAGTAATGACGGTGATTGTCTGCATTTTCTGCCGCCCGATCCTGGAGCTTATGCAGACGCCCCGGGATATTATAGACGGGGCTTACAATTATATCTTTGTCATTTTTCTGGGCATACCGGCTACGTATCTCTATAACCTGCTGTCCGGTATCATACGTTCCCTGGGGGACAGCAGAACGCCCCTGGTCTTTCTCATTTTTTCATCGGTTATCAATGTGGCCCTGGACTTTTTTACGATTTTGGTTTTGGGTATGGGGGAGGAAGGCGCCGCCTGGGCCACTGTCATCGCACAGGCTGTGTCGGGCCTGCTGTGCCTGCTCTATATGAAAAAGAAATTTTCCATTCTGAAGATGGAGGGGGAGGAGTGGAAACCCGACGGACAGTATATGAAGATACTCTGCGGCATAGGCATTCCTATGGGACTGCAGTATTCCATTACAGCCGTCGGAAGCGTTATTCTCCAGGTGGCCGTAAACTCCCTGGGCTCTATGGCGGTGGCCGCAGTAACTGCGGGCACAAAAGTCATTCTGTTTCTGGCGTGTCCTTTTGACGCCCTGGGCGCTACCATGCTACCTACGGCGGCCAGAATGTGGGGGCTAAAAAGCTGGACCGTATCCACCAGGCTTAAAGGCGGGCCTGATTATGGCTTCGCCTATTCTGTGCTGGCGCTGGGGACGGTGTTCTTTTTTGGACAGTATATTGCCCTCATGTTTGCCGATCCTGGGGAGACGGAGCTGATCCGCAATATCCGCACCTTTCTGACGGTTAACAGCCTGTTTTTTATTCCCCTGGTGTTTGTCAACGGAGTGCGGTTTATGATACAGGGGCTGGGGTATTCCAAGTTTGCCATGATAGCCGGTGTCTGCGAGATGGCGGCCCGGGCTTTTGTGGGATTCTGCCTGGTGCCTGTGTTCGGATATACCGCCGTGTGTATTGCAAGTCCTGCAGCCTGGATAGCCGCGGATCTGTTCCTGGTTCCCGCCTACAGACAGGTAATGAAAAACCTCTCTGTTCTTTTCGGAAGAACAGAGAGGCTTGAAGATTAAGAGAGGCGTCTCCATGGAAGCACCGGCTGTATGGAATAGCTGACAATCAGATCCTTGCGGCTGTACAGTTTCCTGAAGTTGGTGAGTATGCGGTTGAGCACCTGTTCTGTCTGCTCTGATGTGATTGTGGGAAGCAGGATGAGAAACTGGCTCACACTGTAGCGGGTGTAGGCGTCGCTGCACCGCAGGGAGGTTTTGATTGCTGTGTTCAGATGCTCCATAGCCTTGGTGAGCAGAGTGCGCTTAGGCACAGCCTGTTCCAGATCCGTCATTGTTAAGAGACACAGATAAATAGAATCTCCGGTGCGCTCAATGGCTCTGCGCTCCAGTTGGAACAGGTCGTGGAATACGGGGTATTCGCAGTAAAACGCTCCTCCCGTCCCTTCCTCCTGAAGGGCGTCCTGGATGGAATCCAGATTGGTGTTGATGCCCTGCTCCTTGGACCGGATCATCCGGTACAGGTTTTTAAAGTTGTCCGAAGGGGAAATAGCGAATTCATTATAAAACAGGTCCATGGTGTGGTTGTACTCCTCGATGGCCTGACTGATATGCCCGTCCTTATAGAGTGAGTAAACCAGGTGATAATGAAATTCTTCATCGAAGGGTTCAATCCCCACTGCCGATTCACAGACCGATGTTATTCGGGCATAGTCCTCCTTCTTTGTCAGCAGTTCAATGGTCTTATATACCAGCTTCTGGTAAAGGGAGTGGTAATATGTACTGATAGGGATAACCCATGATTCATATTCGGATTTGGGAAGAAAGTCGCCCTTGTAAATAGAAAGCCCCTCATAGCAAAGGGAAAGGGCCTCCTCGTCCTCCAGGGATTCCTTCAGGACTTTGCCGCAGATGCTCTCAAATTGGTCTATGTCCATAACCGTGTGGAATTCCCGGGTCCAGGCATAAGCGCCCCGCTTCTGGACCAAGAGCTTCTGAGGCGGGATTCCCAGCGGCTCCAAAAGCTTTCTGGATCGGAACATGAGTGTTTTTAAGGCGCCGCCGGGATTCACGCCCGGATCGTCGGCCCATATAATCTCAATCAGCTCATTGGGGCTGATATCCTTCTTCTGAAAAACCACAAGATACTCCAAAAGACACCAGGGTTTTTTGGACTGGTTGCTGCTGTCTGTAATTTCTTTGTCCCCGGCTTTAACAGAAAATCCCCCCAACGTTTTCACATAAATAACAGGTTTTTCTTCCGAAGCGGATTTATTCATGCTGTATCTCCTTTACAAAGCGGTAGTGATACAAATAAGTATACTAATACTGAAGGAAAATGTCCAGTAAAAGCGGAAAATCCGTCTTATTAATAAAGTGAAAGGCCCATTCGTTGTTTTTTTGTCCCATTCAGGATTTTTGTAACCAAATTGTAACCGGGCTGTGTTATAATTCCTCAATATGGGAGTTTACTTACAATTTACAGGAAAGCAGGTGCAGAATGTCGATTTCCAAAAGCGGTGCTCTGGTTAATTCGTACAAGTATTTTACCATAGCTGTGGATAGTTTTGAGAATCGTCTGTTAAAAGGAAGAATTTTCCATGACAGTATGGCAGATGGAGCTGCCTTCGGCTGTCTGTCCGAGATGGTGCTGGCCCTGGAAGGGCTGTTTGAAGCGATCCACTATCCGATGAAGAGCGTTCAGCAGAGGAATTTTAACGGGAAGGCTCCGCTGGCCATACCAGGAGAAGTTTTTGCGGGAGCAGAAAGGCGGGAGACGGCAGGGAGGGAGCCCTGGCTAATTTTCGCCTTCAGGTAAAATTCAGGTACTATGCAAGCTGGCAGGGGACCATAACGGATCTAAAAGACGGGACAAGCCTTTCTTTTATAAGTTTCATGGAGCTGATGGACTACCTGGATAAAAGACTGGGCCGCCCGGGCGGGAGAAAGGGCCCGGCCTTGGAAAGCAGGTCTGTGAGGTGACTATCCGAAGCTATGACCAGTATGTGATCGGAGGGGACGTATCCCACCCGGCTGTGGAGAACCGCCTCACCTTCATCAATGAATTTGAATTGAAAGAGGAGATAGAGAGCATGTTTGCGCCTGCGCCTGAGGGCGGGGAGCGCCGGCTTGTTGTTCCCAGAACCTTCAGGTTACAGCCGGCAACATAGGGCCTGCCACCTTTGTGGTGCGGGTGCTGTTCAGGCGCAACGGAACATGGCAGGGAACCATCAGCTGGAAAGAAAACCGTACTCAGGTAAGTTTCCGCAGCTTTCTGGAAATGCTTCTCCTGATGCATGAGGCCGTGAACGACGGGGGGAGATGGAAAGCGGAGGATACCTTGGAGGCGGCTGAGATGGCATAGCCCAGAGGCGGCGAGGAATCATCAGAAAGGACATGGTGTGACCCATGGTTAAGAAAGAAAGAGGGGGCGGGCCGAAAAGCTTATTATTGTGATCCTGGCGGCAGTGATGGTTGTAAGCGGAGGACTCAGTTTAAGAGGTTGGATGGAACAGCAGAAGGCCAGACAGGAATATGACAGGCTGGCAGAGCTTGCAAGGGAGACTGTCATGGCTTCTGAGACGGAGACGGAACCGGAAACCTCCGGGGCTTCTGAGACGGAACCCCAGCCGGAGGCTTATGTATCCCCCATTCAGTTTGGAGAACTCAGGGAGGAGAACCCCGACACGGTGGGCTGGCTGCGGATCGAGGGAACAAATATAGATTACCCTATTCTTAAAGGGGAGGATAATGATTTTTACCTGCACCATGATTTTTATGGGAAGGAAAGCGTGGGAGGCTCGGTTTACCTGGATTTTGAAAGCCAGGGGGACTTTGAGGGCCGCAACCAGATACTCTACGGACACAATATGAAGAACGGCTCCATGTTCCGGGATGTGATTTACTATAAGGAAGAGGACTATTTTAAGGAGCACCAGTATTTCAGCATATATACGCCGGAACGGGAGATCCGCCTGAAGGCCGTGGCCTGTTATTACGGGGAGGCGGCCCTGTTGTGAGAATGACCGGTTTTAAGTCGCAGGAGTCCTTTGACGCCTTTGTGAAGGAGATGGTAAAGCCCTGCTCCTTTGCTGAGGAGATTACCTATCCTGTACGGACGTTGTATACATTTGTTACCTGCAGCTATGAGATAAATGATGCAAGAACCTTCCTGTTTGCTGTGGAGGTGGATGAGGACGGCAGGGAGATTCCTCCCGACGAGGCGTTCCAGAAGAAGATGGAGGCGCTAATGATTGAACGGGCTGCGGCCAGAGCGGACTCCGGAGGGCAGGGCGGACAGCAGGAGAGCGGGAGCCGATAAGGCCCGGAACAATATACAGCATAAATCCGAGACTGGTGGATTTATGGCTGTTTTTACAGAGATGGGCCGTCTGAACTGTTACGATTTACCTTGTTTTTCTGCATAAAAAAACATAATTAGGTATTGGAAAACAGGACAAGTTATGCTATACTTACGACGTTAGGCACATATATTAAGAAAATGAAGTGTGCCGCAGGATATAGGGCAAGGCTCAACTGTTTAAGATTGCCGGGCATCAGATGACAATGAAGTCATACCTGTGTGGATGGGTGTGGCTTTTTTCTTAAACGGTCAGGCCGGAACAATTTTGTTTAAGAGGAGAGATTATTATGAAAATGAGCGCAAAAAAGTTTTAGGCCTGGTTTTAGCCGGTGTATTTGCAGCCGGTTCTCTGACTGCCTGCAGCGGAGGCGGAAGCAATAGGGCCACAGAAGCTGCCACAGCAGAAAAAGCGGCGGATAACGCAGAGGCGGCTGAGGGTGAGAGCGCAGCGGCAGATACCACTGAGGCTGCCGGGGGAGAGAAGAAAACCCTCCGTGTTGCTATGGAGTGCGCATATGCGCCGTATAACTGGACTCAGCCGGATGACGCCAACGGTGCGGTGCCCATTGCAGACAGCAATGAGTTCGCTTACGGATACGACGTTATGATGGCAAAGAAAATAGCCGATACCTTGGGATACGACCTGGAGATTGTACGTCTGGACTGGGATTCCCTGATTCCCGCCGTTACAACAGAGCAGGTGGATTGTGTAATTGCAGGACAGTCCATTACCTCTGAGCGCCTTCAGGCGGTAGACTTTACAGAACCGTACTACTATGCCACCATCGTCACTCTGGTGAAGGAAGGAAGCAAGTATGAGAATGCAGCCAGCGTTGCAGATCTTGCAGGGGCCACCTGCACATCCCAGCAGAGCACTATCTGGTACAACACCTGCCTGCCGCAGATTGAGGGGGCCAATATTCTGGCAGCTACTGCAAGCGCACCGGACATGCTGATGTCTCTCAACGCAGACAAGTGTGATCTGGTTGTTACAGACCAGCCCACAGGCAAGGGCGCTCTGGTAGCTTATCCTAACTTCAAAATGCTTGAGTTTGAGGGTTGAGGGCGCATTCCAGGTAACAGACGAGGATATCAACATCGGAATTTCTTTAAAGAAGGGCAATACAGAACTGAAGGACGCTATTGACAGTGTGCTTACCACCATGACAAAGGATGATTTCTCTGCTATGATGGATGAAGCAATCTCGGTTCAGCCTCTGGCAAACTAGCGGGTTATGAAAACTCCCGGAGCGCAGCCGGATGGAGTGGATTCCATGTCCGTCCGGCTGTTCCGGGGAATTAAGTACGTAAGGAAAAGTAAGGAGAAGGGATATGCCAACAGATTTTTTCGGCCGTGTAATGCTCGTATTTAACCGATACGGTATGTCAATGCTGCAGGGCGCAGGCACCAGCCTTAAGATTGCCCTGGTGGGTACTTTGGTGGGGTGTATCATCGGCTTTGCCGTAGGTATCGTACAGACCATACCTGCAGAGCGGGGAGACAATCCTGCAAAGAGGGGAATGCTTTGGGCGGTAAAGGCGGTTTTGAACGTTTATGTGGAGTTCTTCAGAGGAACCCCCATGATGGCTCAGGCCATGTTTATCTACTACGGGCTTCTGCCTCTTTTAAAGATTAATATGACCAGCGCCCAGGCGGCTTATTTTATTCTGTCTATCAATACGGGGGCATACATGGCGGAGACGGTCCGGGGCGGCATCCTCTCAATCGATTCCGGTCAGACCGAGGGCGCCAAGTCCATCGGTATGACCCATGTCCAGACTATGATGTATGTCATTTTGCCCCAGGCTCTGAGAAACCTCATGCCTCAGATTGGCAACAACCTGATTATCAATATTAAGGACAGCTGTGTCCTTTCCGTAATCGGCGTGGTAGAGCTGCTCTATAAGACCAAGGCGGCGGCAGGGGCGCTGTATATGAACTTTGAGACTTATACCATCACTATGATTATGTACTTCATCATGACCTTTGCCTGCTCCCGGATTCTGCGCTGGTGGGAGGACCGTATGGACGGGGCCGACAATTTTGATCTGGCCACCACAGACACCCTGGCCTATACCAGCGGAATGTACCGCTATCCGGCCGACAAGTCTAAGAAGGAGGAAGGAAGATGAAGGGAGACAAGATATTAGAGATCCGTCATTTGAGCAAAACCTTCGGTACAAACCTTGTCCTTAAGGACATTGATTTCTCGGTGAGCAGCGGGGATGTGACCTGTATTATCGGAGCGTCCGGGTCGGGAAAATCCACCCTTCTCAGGTGCCTGAACCTTTTGGAGACTCCTACTACCGGAGAGATTATGTACCACGGAACCGATATAGCGGACAAAAAGGTGAACGCCCCTCAGTACCGCTCCAGGGTGGGGATGGTATTTCAGAGCTTCAACCTGTTTAACAATATGACCGTCCTGGAAAACTGCATAATCGGCCAGAACCGGGTTCTTAAGAAGAACAAGGGGGAGGCCCAGAAGAACGCCATGTACTATCTGGAAAAGGTGGGAATGGCCCCATATATCAATGCAAAGCCCAGACAGCTTTCGGGCGGACAGAAGCAGAGAGTGGCGATTGCAAGGGCGCTTGCAATGGAACCAGAGGTGCTGCTGTTCGACGAGCCTACGTCGGCCCTGGATCCCCAGATGGTGGGCGAGGTTTTGGAAGTCATGAGAAAGCTGGCCGAGGAAGGCCTGACCATGATTATCGTTACCCATGAGATGGCCTTTGCCAGGGATGTGTCCAGCCATGTGGCATTTATGGCAGGAGGGGTTATCGTGGAGGAGGGGACGCCGGAAGATATTTTCGGCTCACCGAAAGAACGGCAGACCCAGGAGTTCCTCAGCAGATTTATGCATGGCTGACGGAAGCTTTATCAGGAGCCCGGAACCCTTCGTTATGAGAATGAAGGGATACCGGGGGGTATAAAAAGAGCAGGGATTTGAAGTCTCTGCTCTTTTTGCGCCCTTCAGGCATCTGCCGCCTGCGCCCGTGGAAAAGTATCTGTCCCAAGGGCCGCCGGGCTTTATCCTTTGTGTTGATCGCCGGTATTAGCTTTGGTGATATAAGGATATATGTCCTCATAGGATTCCAGCTCTGCCTCGGACTGAGGGAGAGAGGGAATCAGGCCGGTACAGTCTGTGGCGGAACAGGACTGGATATCAATGTCATAGGGGTCTTTCTCTTTTTCCATTATAAATTCACCTCCATCTGCTGTTTGGTATCTCTGTTAGTGTGTGTGAAGGTGAAGTTTTTATACTTATTTTGCTTTTATGGCCGCCTCTATAAATCCCCGGAACAGAGGGTGGGGGCGGTTGGGCCGGGATTTCAGCTCCGGGTGGGCCTGTGTGGCTATAAACCATGGGTGGTCAGGCAGCTCTGCCATCTCTACAATCCGTCCGTCGGGGGAAAGGCCGGAGAGCTTCATGCCGTGTTTGGACAGGATGCTACGGTAGTCGTTGTTAACTTCATAGCGGTGCCTGTGGCGCTCATAGATTGTTTCTTCCCCGTAGACGCTGTAAGCTTTGGAGGACTTGTCCAGCACACAGGGATAGGAGCCCAGCCTCAGGGTGCCGCCTATATCTTCAATGCCGTCCTGCTCAGGCATCAGGTGTATAACAGGATGCGGGGTGGCAGGATTTAATTCCACGCTGTGGGCGTCTGCATAGCCCACTACATTTCTGGCAAATTCCACGATAGAAAGCTGCATTCCCAGACAGAGGCCAAGGAATGGAATTTTGTGTTCCCGGGCATACTGGATGGCGTATACTTTTCCGTCGATTCCCCGGTCGCCGAAGCCGCCGGGCACCAGTATGCCTGTCACATCTGAGAAGTTTTGGGCGGCACTTTCAGGGGTAACCGTCTCGGAGTCCACCCACTTGATGTGCACTCGGGCGTGATTTGCCACGCCTCCGTGTTTTAATGCTTCCACCACGGAGATATAGGCGTCGTGGAGCTGGATATATTTGCCTACAAGGGCTACGGTTACCTCCTCCCTGGGATGCTTCCAGGCCTCGATCATATGGTTCCAGTCTGTGAGATCCGGTTCCGGACAGGGCAGCCTGAGACATTCGCAGGCGGACTGGGCCAGATGTTCTTCTTCCATTACCAGAGGGACTTCGTAGAGGACTTCAACATCCAGATTCTGCAGCACATGATGGGGGGAACATTGCAGAACTGGGCGATCTTGTTTTTAATGCTTTCGTCCAGGGGCTTTTCGGACCGGCATACCAGAATATCGGGCTGGATGCCCATACCCTGGAGATCTTTTACGCTGGCCTGAGTGGGTTTTGTCTTTAGCTCCTGGGAAGCTTTCAGGTAAGGAATGAGAGTGACATGGATAATGCAGGTGTTTCCTGGCCCTGCATCGTGCTGGAATTGGCGGATGGCCTCTAAGAAGGGCTGGCTTTCGATGTCGCCAACCGTACCGCCTACTTCGATGATGGCGATTTCAGTTTCAGATTCTGAGAAATTACGGTGAAAACGGCTTTTGATTTCGTTGGTAATGTGGGGGATTACCTGAACGGTGCCGCCGCCGAAGTCGCCCCGGCGTTCCTTCTGAAGGACGGTCCAATAGACCTTACCGGTGGTGACGTTGGAATTGCGGGTGAGGCTTTCGTCGATGAAGCGCTCGTAGTGGCCCAGATCCAGATCCGTCTCGGCCCCGTCGTCGGTGACAAAGACCTCTCCATGCTGAACCGGGTTCATGGTGCCCGGGTCGATGTTGATGTAGGGGTCGAATTTCTGCATGGTTACCTTGTAGCCTCTGGCTTTTAAGAGCCGTCCCAGGCTTGCCGCAGTAATTCCTTTGCCAAGGCCGGATACAACTCCTCCGGTTACAAATACGTATTTCACTGGCATAGTGGGGATAACCTCCTTTTCTTAGATGCGTGACATGATGTATATAGTATCCAAAAATAACTGATACATTATACATCCTCATAAAAATAAATCCAGGTTTTTTGCAAAATTTAAGAAAATTAACTGTTCTTTTCTTGATTTATGGGGAGACTGACACTATAATGGTAGAGAATGGGTTTTTGCTGGAATTTTATAAATGACCTGTTCAGAGGGAGAATTTGTACAACATGGATAATAATAACAAACAAGACCCAAACAGCAGAAGTAATTGGCAGACCGTCACCATGCTGGTGATAGCGGCCATACTTACATTCAGCGTAGTCAGCGGCATGAATTCCTATCTGAATTCCAAACGGCGCCAGGAACTGTCCTACAATGAATTCGTGAAGATGATAGACACCGGCGAGGTGGAAACCATCAGCATAGGAAATACAGAGATCAAGGTTACTCCCAAAAAAGGAAATACCAAATATTCCCAGGATTTGGATTACTATGTGGTGCGCCTGGAAGGCGACTACAAGTTTGTGGACCGGGTGCTGGAAAATGAGGTGGTGACCAACCGTGAGAACAAAGATCCCAGCACTATACTGCTGATACTTGCAAACTATGCCCTTCCTTTCCTGTTCCTGCTGTTTCTGATGAACTTCACTATGAAGCGCATGGGCGGCGGCGGAATCATGGGGGTAGGCAAGAGCAACGCCAAGATGTATGTCCAGAAGGAGACGGGAGTCACCTTCAAGGATGTGGCCGGGGAGGACGAGGCCAAGGAGTCCCTGACGGAGATTGTAGATTTCCTTCACAATCCCGGCAAGTATACAAAGATAGGCGCCAAGCTGCCCAAAGGCGCTCTTCTCGTAGGCCCGCCGGGAACGGGTAAAACACTTCTCGCAAAGGCGGTTGCAGGGGAGGCCCACGTGCCCTTCTATTCCCTGTCAGGATCTGACTTTGTGGAAATGTTTGTGGGCGTGGGAGCGTCCCGTGTGCGCGATCTGTTCAAGAATGCCACTGAAAACGCTCCCTGTATCATTTTTATTGACGAGATCGACGCTATCGGCCGCAGCCGCGACAGCCGTATGGGCGGCAATGACGAGAGGGAACAGACCTTAAACCAGCTCCTGAGCGAGATGGATGGTTTTGACTCCGCAAAGGGGCTTCTGGTTCTGGGCGCTACCAACCGGCCTGAGATTCTGGATCCGGCCCTGCTCCGCCCGGGGCGGTTTGACAGGCGCGTGATTGTGGATAAGCCTGATTTAAACGGACGTATCAATATTTTGAAAGTCCACTCCAAAGATGTTCTGCTGGATGAGTCCGTGGACTTTAAGGAGATTGCCCTGGCCACTTCGGGAGCGGTGGGAGCGGATCTTGCCAATATGATGAATGAGGCCGCCATAACTGCAGTAAAACACGGGCGTGGGGCTGTGTCCCAGAAGGATCTGTTTGAGGCGGTGGAAGTGGTTCTGGTCGGTAAGGAGAAAAAGGATCGGATTATGAGCAAGGAGGAGCGCCGCATTGTGTCCTACCATGAGGTGGGCCATGCGCTGGTCAGCGCCCTCCAGAAGCATTCCGAACCTGTGCAGAAAATCACCATAGTACCCAGGACCATGGGCGCTCTGGCTACGTCATGAATGTTCCCGAGGAGGAGAAGTATTTAAATACCAAGAAGGAACTGGAGGCAAGGCTGGTAGAGATGATGGGAGGACGGGCTGCCGAGGAGATTGTCTTTGACACTGTAACCACAGGCGCAGCCAATGATATCCAGCAGGCTACCAATCTGGCAAGAGCATGGTAACCCAGTACGGCATGTCTGAGAAGTTCGGCCTCATGGGCCTGGAGTCCCAGGAGAACCAATATCTCACCGGGCGGTCTGTGCTGAACTGCGGCGATGCAACTGCAGCTGAGATCGATCAGGAGGTTATGAAGATACTGAAGGCGTCCTATGAGGAGGCCATTCGCCTTCTGAAGGATAACCGGGATGTTATGGATCAGATTGCAGATTTCCTCATCGAGAAGGAGACTATTACAGGCAAGGAATTCATGAAGATTTTCCGCAAGGTCAAAGGGCTGCCTGAGCCTGCGGAGGAGACGCCGGAGTCTCAGGACGGAAAGGCACAGCCCAACCAGGATAAAGGAGACGGGAACCCGGCAGAGCGGCCCGCGCCTTCGGGTTCGATAAGCCCGGCAGAGCAGCCGTCGCCTTCGGATTCGGGAAGCCCGGCAGAGCGGCCCGCGCCTCTGGATTCGGGAAGCCCGGCAGAGCAGCCATCGCCTTCGGGTTCGGGAGATCCGGCAGGCGGGCCTGGGACGCCGGATAGGGAAGGCGCTGAGGAATCTGTCCGGGCTTCCGGGGAGACCGGCTGGAATGAGAGCGGCCAGGACCGGAACCGGTAATATGAGATAACAGGTGTTCCCTGTGGAATGTAAAAACCTGGAACTTTCTATCAATAGAATGTTCCGGGTTTTTTGCTTTCCAGGGAGATTTTTGTTATATATTACTTGTTTTTGCTTTTGATAATACAACTTTTGTGTAATTGGACTATAAACATACAACTTTATGAAGAAATGCTGAAAAGTTATTGAAGCGCCTCCTTTTTTATGGTAATCTTTTCATATATTAACGGTAGGAATGGAAAATATTGATACAATTTACACTAAAAAGGAGAGAGCATGATGAGAAAAAAATTATTGGCATTAGGTCTGATCGCTGCTATGGCAATTGTTTCACTGATGGGATGCAGTGAAAAAAAGGAAACATGGACCGTTACATGTCCCTGGGCGCCCTCAGGCGTAGCCGCTATGGTCAGCCAGAAGGCGGCCGCCCTGTCGGTTGACAATTCGGACAAAATTATACTGGTGGCGGATGCTGTAAAGGGAGACGCGGCTACTGTAAACACGTGGGTGGCGGAGACAAAGGCAAACGACCCTGAATTAGTATTTGCAGGGGAGGGGCTTTTCTCTATCACTTCCATCCTGGACCCGGCAAAGATGCAGTTTACCTATGATGATTTTGTGTTTGTAGAGAATTTGTATTCCTCCGTATTTGTCATGTCCGCCGATTCAAAGCTGAATATTAAAGATATTGAAACCTTAAAGACCTTTATGGATTCAGGCGAAGAAATTACAATCGCAGTCAACGGCGCAACCGGATCCGAGGCGTTTTTGGCGGCTTCACTGTTCGGGGCCATGGGCTATGGAGACCAGATTAAACTGGTAGCCTACAGCTCTGCGGCGGAAGCTGCACAGGCAGTTGCAAAGGGAGAGACTAATTTTGCAGTTTCCCATCAGTCCCAGATCCTGGAAACCTTCCAGCAGGGAGGCGTTGATATTGTATGTGCCTTTGACGGCGAAGATATTGCCCAGGGCCCCTTTGCCGGAGTGGAGGGAGTAGGAAAATACGGATATCCTTACTTCAGAAACCGCTGTCTGATTCTGGCCCGCAAGGGACAGACGAGAAGAAGGTGGCTGAATTGAAAGGGCTTTACGACAAGATACTGGCCGGAGATGAAACGGCTGAGTGGCTGAAGGACACCATGCTTCTGGAGGTGGACACCATGACAAATGACCAGGTGGTGGAGCATATTGAGAATGTGAAAAATATTGTAAATGAATATAAGGATATTGTTGTTCACTAAGGTGTGTTTGAAAATTGTCTGCGCCTGAGGACGCAGCGGCTTTAAAGACACATTTCAGTCTCTGAGGCCCCGATGGCGCAAGGCACATTGTTCTTTGCGCCGTCTGTCTGTTAGGAGGAAAATTGCCATGAAAAAAGAAACATCCTTAATTTGCCGCCTGGATAAAAAACTGGATCGCATAGCAGCCGGGCTGCAGGCCAGGGAGATAAAACTGCCTGCGGATCTGGTGGGTGCATGCCTGTTTTTGTTATTGCCGTGATTTTGTTTTCGATTATGCCAAAGCAGGTGATGGTATCTGAGACAGACGTGGTAAATGGCCGGGTTTTTCCAACGATGCTGATGATTCTGATTATGTTCTGCAGCGGAATTCTGATTCTTCAGAATATATATAAGATTCTGAAGAAGGAGCCTATGAACACCTGTACCCTCAATCTTCTCACAGAGGTAAAAGCCTGATTATCCTGGCTATCCTTTTTGTCACGTACATTCTCTGCAGGTGGACGAACCTGTTTGCAGTGGGAACTGTATTCTGCGCTCTGGGTTTCCTGGTGTATTTCCGCTGCAGAAAAAAGGCTTACTATGGAATTACAGTCAGCCTTGCCGTCTTAATCTGGGCTGCGTTCCGCTTTGGCCTGGGCGTCAGATTCTAGGGCGTGTCTGAACGTTCAGACACGCTCCGGCACTACCGTAAAGGAGAGATGATTATGTTGGAATTTATTGCCCCTGCGCTGAAACTTTTGTTTACACCGGAGAATTTTTTCTGGATTAACTGCGGTGTATTCATCGGCTCTGTATTTGCAGCTATACCAGGTTTGACGGTTATCCTGTGCATTATTCTTTTTCTTCCTGTAACCTACAGGATGACGGCTGTTCCGGGTATGATGTTCCTGCTGGGTATTTACTGTGCCGGCGGGTATGGAGGAAGCGTGTCTGCTATTTTAATTAATACCCCGGGCACGCCTCATGCGGCTGCCACTATGCTGGACGGACACCCTCTTTCCCAGATGGGCCGTACAAAGGCGGCCCTTAAAATCGCTTTATACGCCTCTGTATTTGGAGGGATCTTTTCCGGCCTTATGCTTTTGTTTTTGGCGCCGCAGGTAGCGAAGGTGTCGGCTCAGCTGGGAACTGCGGAATATTTTTTAATCTGCCTCTTTGGCCTTACGATTATTGCGGGAATTTCGGGAAAGAGCATGGTGAAGGGGGTTATATCGGCCTGTATCGGACTTTTTATCTCCTGCATCGGCTCCGATCCCCTTACCAGCTATGACCGTTATACCTTTGGAATACCGCGCCTCTACATGGGGCTGGATCTGGCAATCTGTCTCATAGGGCTTTTTGCTTTGGTGGAAATTCTTAAGAAGGCTGAGACGAAGCTGGAACGGATGAAGCTGGATGCAAGTAAAATAAAAGACGACGGAAGGATCACAAAGGGTGAATATAAGAGAATGCTTCTGCCTGTCCTGATGTCCTCTTTTATAGGGACCGTCATCGGCATTATTCCGGGGACGGGAGCTTCCATGGCTTCCTGGTTCAGTTATGACAGGGCCAAAGCCATTTCAAAACATAAAGAAGAATTTGGAAATGGTTCAGTGGAAGGGATCGCCGCTGCGGAAAGCGCCAACAATGCGGTTACAGGCGCCACGTTGATACCTCTTCTTACGCTGGGAATCCCCGGCGACGGCTGTGTTGCAATTATGCTGTCTGCTTTGATGATTAATGGTTTAAATCCGGGCCTTAGTTTATTTACAACCCAGGGAGATATTATGTATGCGATTATGATAGGCCTTCTATTTGTGAACCTGTTTATGCTGCTTCAGGGAAAATACCTGACCAGATTGTTTGCAAAAGTAGTTTCCATTCCCCAGGAAATCCTGACACCTGTTATTGTTATTTTTTGCTTTGCAGGAGCCTATTCTATCAACAAATCGTATTTTGACATAGGGGTGACGCTGGCTTTTGCTGTGATTGCCTGGCTGCTGTATAAATTGGATTTCCCCACAGTGCCAATCCTTCTGGGATTGGTTCTTGGAAATATGACGGAGACTAATTTCCGGCGCGCCCTGCTGATCTCCAAAGGAAGTCCTGTTATTTTTGTGAGCAGCATTTACTGTATTGTGTTTTTGATTCTTATTGCCAGCGCGGTAACGATGATTGTTAAGAGTAAGCTGAAAGAAAGCAGAGAGGCGAAAGGGGAGTGACACCATGGCTTATAATATTGTATTTTATTTTACAGATCAACAGCGGCAGATACCTGCGGATGTTTCGGGCAGCCTTTAGATATAACTCCCAATCTGGACAGACTGGCAGAGGAGGGCGTGAAGTTTGACAGGGCATTTTCACCCCAGCCGGTCTGCGGCCCATGCCGCGCTCTGTTTCAGACAGGAAAGTATCCTACAGAGACGGGCTGTTTCAGGAACAATATTATTCTTCCTAAAAATGTAAAGACCCTGGCCAACTACATTGAGGAGGCAGGCTACGAGACTGCCTATATTGGAAAGTGGCACCTGGCCAGTGACGGTGAACTGGAGAAACCGCCTGCCGTCAACCACACGGTGACAGCCATTCCCAGAGAGCTGAGAGGAGGATATACCGGATTCTGGCGCACTGCGGACGTTCTGGAGTTTACCTCCCACGGATATGACGGTTACGTTTTTGATGAAAATGACAACAGAATCGATTTTAAAGGGTACAGGGCCGACTGCATCACGGATTTGGCGTTGGACTTCTTCCGGGTGAGGGATAAAACGAAGCCCTTTTTCATGACAATCTCCCATATTGAGCCTCACCACCAAAACGACCGTAAACACTATGAAGGACCGGAAGGCTCAAAAGAAAAATATAAGGACTATGTTCTGCCTGCCGATTTGGCTGCCCTCGACGGAGATTACAGGATGGAATATCCCGACTATCTGGGCTGCTGCGCCAATCTGGACGAAAATCTGGGACGCCTTATACAGCGGCTGAAGGCTGAAGGGCTGTATGAGAACACAGTGATTTTATTTGCCTCAGACCACGGCTCCCATTTCCGAACCAGGAACAGGGACAGCCACCTGAAGGGATATGACGATTATAAACGTTCCTGCCATGACGCCTGCCTGAGAGTCCCTCTTGTAATTGCAGGAGGCCCATTTAAGGGTGGGAAAGCAGTGGAGGAGCTGGTGAGCACAGAAAGCCTTCCCAAAACCATTCTTGCCCTGGCAGGCGTGGATGTGGGGAATGCCATGGTTGGAGAGAATCTTCTTGACGTGGCCCTGGGAAAGACTGATAATAGACCTAATGAAATTTATGCCCAGATTTCCGAGAGCAGGGTTGGACGTACAGTGAGAACTGCCGATTATAAATATGCTGTATATGCTCCCGGCGTCAATGGAGGCGCGGCAGCATCTGCGGATTTATATGCAGATGATTTCCTCTATGATTTGAGTGTGGATCCCCATGAACTGAATAATCTGATAAAGGACGAGAATTACAGGGAGATAAAGCTGATACTGAGAGAAAAGCTGCTGAGGCGGATTAAGGAAACAGAGGGAGAAGAGCCGGAAATCGTGGATGAGGCATGATTACTGAAACCGAGAGGTAAGTATATGCGCAAACCAGATAAAAAGTCAGATAAAGTATATAATTGGCTCCGGGCTTATGTTGATGAAAATAAGTTCTCCGCCAACTTAAAGCTGCCTTCCGAGAATGTGCTGTGTATGCGTCTGGGAGTGAGCAGGGAAACGGTGAGAGGCGCTTCAGGACGGCTTGAACAGGAGGGCCTGATTTACAAAGTGAGGGGCAGCGGAACCTACATTAACAAAGCAGTGGCATTGTCTAAGGATGTGGGGAATCAGACGGCTTCCGTCAAAATCGGGCTTATTCTGCAGGGACAGGACGCCAACGCCAATTCGGGATTGATCAGCGGTATAAAGACCGTTCTGGCGGAGAGAGACGCCGACCTGCATATATTTTTTACCGACAACAAATTTTCCGGTGAACGGAATTGCCTGAATGTGGTGGCCCACCAGGACTTTTCCGGATTTATTGTGGATGGCGTCAAGGCCAGCCTTCTGAACCCAAATCTGGACTGTTACCGCAATATATTTGCAAAAAAGATACCGGTGATTTTTTACAACAATTATTATAAGGAATTAAAATATCCGAAAGTAATCAATAACGATTACAAATGTGCGAAGGAACTTCTGAGCCTTCTGATACAGGCCGGACATAAACATATTGTGGGAATATTTGTCTATGACAATTATCAGAGCATAGAGAAATTCCGGGGTTACGTAGGGGGCTCAGGAAATTTGGGGTGGAGTTTGACGATGACTATGTCAAATGGTGCGTCTCCAATGAGGCCCATGTTCCGGGTTACCACAAGGAGATCGGAAAATTTCTGAAAACCCTGCCCAAGTGCACAGCTATTGTCTGCTGCAATTATATGATTCTCCAGGCAGTTCTCCGGTATATGATGATCGAGGGGAAGAGGGTTCCTGAGGATTATTCCCTGGTATGTTTTGACTATTCAAAGAGCGACTGGGAACAGACAGGAATCACCTGTTCCATCCATCCCGGATATGAGATGGGCAGGCAGGTGGGGAGACGGCTCCTTCAAATGATTGAGAATAATGAATATATGGATAACGGTTATTCCTATATGTTTGAAGCAAAGATTTATGAAGGACGCTCTGTCAAGAATTTGAGGTGAGAAAAGGAGATTGGAAGATGCCCCCGATTCAACTGCTGATAAAGCCTGTTTCCGGCACATGTAATTTGAAATGCAGTTATTGTTTTTATTGTGACGAGATGGAAAAACGGGAGAAGGCCAACTACGGCTTTATGTCGGAAGGGATGCTGGAGACGGCGGTAAAGGAGACGCTGAGATATGCCCGGGGCCGCTGCGGGTTTGCGTTTCAGGGAGGTGAGCCCACTCTGGCCGGACTGCCCTTTTACAGGAAATTATTGGAGTTTCAGGAGAAATATAATACAAACAAGGTTTCCGTTACCAACGCTATCCAGACTAACGGATACGGCATTACCCGGGAGTGGGCCCAGTTCCTGGCTGAGAATCATTTTCTTGTGGGGGTATCCCTGGATGGGACGAAATATACACATGACGCATACCGCAGGACTCCCCAGGGGGAGGGCACGTTTGCCCGAATTATGGACGGAATCGCCCTGTTGGAAAAGCACCATGCAGAGTTTAATATTCTCACTGTGGTGAACCGGAGGACTGCCCAGGCCGTGTCCAAACTATATTCTTTTTATCAGAAACATGGGTGGAGGTATCTCCAGTTCATTCCCTGTCTGGATCCTATGGGGGAGGAGCCGGGAGAAAGGGAGTATTCTCTGACTCCCAAGATGTACGGGGAATTTCTGTGCAGGCTGTTTGATCTTTGGTATGAGGATCTTAAGAAGGGGAAGCAGCCCTATATCCGCCTGTTTGAAAATTATATCGCGATTCTTATGGGATATGAGGCGGAAGCCTGTGATCAGAGAGGGTGCTGCAGCGTCCAGTATGTGACGGAAGCGGACGGCTCGGTTTATGCCTGTGACTTCTATGTGACGGATGAATTTTATCTGGGACGGTTTGGAGAAAATTCCCTGGAGGAGATGAGGCGCAAAGGGGAAGAGCTTGGATTTGACGGAAGGGAGAGAGCCGGGCAGGAAGCCTGCCTGGGCTGCCCCTGCTACAGACTTTGCCGCGGAGGCTGCAGACGGCATTGGAGCCGGGGGAGAAATTATTTTTGCCCTGGTTTCCGGGCCTTTTTCCAGGCATGTCTGCAAGAATGCTTGAGATTGCCAAAAAGCTGTAATCCGGAGTGCACGCGGGGGTGCAAAGGGGCACGAATGTCTTGTATCATATGGGATTTATTGGTATAATATACATGAGAACAATTGGAGGCAGTTCAGGGAAAAGGGGGCGTTTTTATGGATATTAAGTATACCAAGATCCAAGCGGCGGGATGCAGTGCACCTTTGAAGATTACACCCGGCCATTTTGCCACGAATCATGCCCATATCAATTACTATATTGATATGGCCACCTTAAAGACAAGGCTCAGCGAGGCTCAGGAGATAGCCAGGAGCCTGGTGGGAATGTTTCTCTATGATACCATTGTGGACACCATTGTGTGCCTGGAGGGCACACAGGTTATCGGAAGTTTTTTGGCTGAGGAGCTGACTGGCGCCGGGGTTCTTTCCATGAATGCCCATAAAACCATGTACATCGTAACCCCGGAATATAACAGCAACAGCCAGATGATTTTTAAGGAGAACATCCTTCCTATGATTCGCGGAAAAACGTGATCATTCTCACGGCATCTGTGACTACCGGACTGGCCCTCAACAAGGGCATCGAATCCATTCAGTATTACGGGGGAATTTTAAGAGGCATATCAGCCATATTCAGCGCTGTGGAGGAAGTGAACGGTTTCCGTGTGGCCTCGATTTTTGGAAAGAAGGATTTGCCGGATTATGCGTATTTTGACTACAGAACCTGCCCCCTCTGCAGGGAGGGGAGAAAGCTGGATGCCTGGTGAATGCGTACGGATATACCCAGCTGTAGAGGAGCGGAGACTGACAGGGAGTCTTTTGGGCCGCAGTCCGCACAATCAAAGGAACCAAATAGTTTCAGGCGGTATCACAGGCGATCGGAACGTAAATTATACTGTATACAGGCCGGGCCCCGCAGCAGACGCTATCTGCTGCGGCGGCCTGTATCATACAAAGCTGCAGAAAAAAACTGTTTATTTTTTCAGCTGTTTTACCGTCTTTCTCATCCTCTCTTTCCGCTGCTCCTCTGCAATGAGCTTAAGGGTTCTCTGGTACAGCAGGATAGCGCCGTCGGACACAAGCAGAAGCAGCTCCCCCAGAACGCCCACGATAATATCCCTGCGTCCAAGATAGGCAATGAGCAGGACTGCCTGATAGATGCAGAGCATTGTGAAAATAGGAAAGGCCAGGCGGCTGCAGTCCACTGCGGCTTTCAGCTGCTTTTCTCCCTTGAAGGCATCCTTGCCGTACCACAGAAGGGCGGATTTCATAATGATGGTTCCATAGAGGATAATACTTCCCATTCCCCCGGTCAGGATACTTCCAAAAATGTCCACAGCCAAGGTGACTGCGATAATAATACAGCAGATTTTAAAGCGTTTCCGTTCTTTCATCATAAAGGTTCCTCCGATTATGTAATATATGCGGCATAATTCAGGCGTCTGTTCCTCCACAGAAACCGTTGTCGGAAACTGGAAGACGCCGTCCTGAATGATTTTGATAAATGCAATATCCCTGAGGGCAGCCATGCAGGAGTCATGCCTGTGCTCACAGGCGTTACTCACGGCGCCCGCAAGCCCCTTCTTTTTTGCGCTTGGGAAGACTTCCAAAATGCTGCTTGTAGGCTCTGAGGAAAGTAGAATAATTATTAAAACCGCAGGCATAGCAGGCTTCCGTAGCTTTAGCGCCGTTTTCCATCAGATCCCTGGCGCGTATCAGGCGTTTTTCTGTGATATAGCTTCCGATGGTACGCCCCGTCTCCTCCTTAAAAGTGCGCATCATATGATAGGGCTCATGGAGATGAGGGCGGAGAGCCGCTCTATCTTCAGATCCTCCTCCAGATGTTCATTGATATAGGAGATCAGCCTGACACCCGGTAATCCAGGGTTCCCGTAGGCAGGTACTGGGCGTTGGAATCTGAGGAGAAACGGTTTAAAAGCACCAGAAATTCCAGGCACAGAAGGCGGCTGTAGAGAGGGCCGGCGAATTCCCCGTCCTGCCAGTTCTGGGAGCGCTCCAGCCTCCGCAGAAGGGACAGAAGAACGCTCCGGGACTCCTCCTTCAGCCGCAGCACCTGGGAGTGGTGGTAGGCGGCGGCGCTAAAGCAGCGGTCCAGAGCCGCCCCGTCCCCGCTGAAGCTGTGAATAAAATCGGGTGATAAATACAGCAGAATCCGCTCGTAAGGGAGATCGCCGCCTACCTCCGGGCGGTGAATCTGTCCACGGTTTACCAGGACCATATCGTAAGGACAGAGGGAATAAGAGCGGCCTTCCACCACATAGTTTACATTTCCTTCCAGAAGAATGGTGATTTTGAGAAAATCATGGTAGTGGGATTCATACACACGCTGTTCCCTGTCCTTCAAATGAAAGAGGCGGAAATCCTCCTTCAGATAACCCTGCTTTTCGCAGACAGGTTTGGGCTCCCCCTCCTCCCGCCGGAAGGTTCCGGCTCTTTTTATTTTTTCTATCTATAACCTGGGCATTGTTTAGGCCTGGAGGCTGATTTAGGGAAAAGCCGTCGGTGGACCGGTGTTTTTTCATAATCGTTCCTCCTGCATTGCAATCATTTCGTTTGCCTGTATATTATAAAATATAGTAGCATTATTTGCAATAAAAAATAGCATAATATTAATTTTATTTCAAAATAATGCCTGATAAAATAATATATAAAGCAACCCAAAGGGGATGGAGGTATTTAATATGAGACTGGTAACGGAAAAATATCACGGACTGGGCAACGATTATCTGGTATACGATCCAAACAAAAATAAAATGAAACTGAACCCTTCCAATGTGCAGCTGATGTGCAACCGCAATTTCGGCATTGGAGCGGACGGCGTTCTGGAAGGCCCTGTGACTAAAGAGGACCGCATCTCCATGATCGTCTGGAATCCGGACGGGAGCATCGCAGAAAAAAGCGGCAACGGCGTCCGCATTTTTGCCAAATATTTAAAGGATGCAGGTTATGTGCAGAAAAAGGACTTTACCATCTCCTGCCACGGCGAGGAGTCTGTAATCCACTATCTCAATGAGGAGGGAACCAGACTGAAAGCGTCTATGGGAAAGGCCACGTTCTGGAGCGATGAGGTGCCTGTTGAGGGGCCCCGCCGTGAGATTATCAATGAAACCATGGTATTCGGGCGGATTCCCTACCCTGTAACCTGCCTCTCGGTGGGAAACCCCCACTGCGTTATTCTCATGGATGAGATTTCAAAGGATCTGGTGTGCCGCATCGGAAAATACTCCGAGAGCGCCAGACAGTTCCCTGAAAAGATCAATACCCAGATTATTAAAGTGCTGGACCGGACCCATATTCAGACCGAGGTCTATGAGCGGGGCGCAGGCTATACCCTGGCGTCCGGAAGCGGCTGCTGTGCGGCGGGGGCTGCGGCATACCGCCTGGGTCTGACCGATCCCAAGATGGAGGTGCAGATGCCGGGAGGCACGCTGGAGGTGGAGATTGCAGAGGACGGCGTCGTCCACATGACAGGTGACGTGGGCTATGTGGGAACCATAAAGCTGGGCGCCCATTTTACCGAACAGCTTCGCGCGTTAAAGTGATATCAGATAAATTCATAAAATCAGCGTTATACATTGACAAAGGAAAAATCTTTGTGCTATATTTTTTATAGTGAGGCGGGAGCGTCGCAGTGCGTCCCCGCCTTTTGATATTTACCCGGGGAAACAAACCTATTTCCAAGAGAGGAAGATTGAACATGAGCAAATACAGTAAAGATGATATTATCCGCATAGCGGAGGAGGAGGACGTAGAATTCATACGCCTTCAGTTCACCGATATCTTCGGCATGCTTAAGAACGTGGCCATCACTTCCAGCCAGCTTGCCAGGGCGCTGGAGAACCGCTGTATGTTTGACGGCTCCGCCATAGAAGGCTTTGTGAGAATTGACGAGTCCGATATGTACCTGTTTCCGGATTTGGATACCTTTGAGATTTTTCCGTGGAGGCCCCAGCAGGGAAGGTGGTCAGACTCATCTGCGACGTTCACAATCCTGACGGCACAGAATTCCTGGGGGATCCCAGAAATGTTTTAAAGCGCGCGGTGAAAAAGGCTGCGGATATGGGGTATGTCTTTCATGTTGGGCCGGAGTGCGAGTTTTTCCTTTTCCACACGGACGAGGAGGGCAGACCCACTACCAGCACCCATGAGATGGCCGGATATTTTGACGTGTCGCCCATTGACCTGGCGGAGAATGTGCGCAGGGATATTGTGCTGAATCTGGAGGACATGGGGTTTGAGGTGGAGGCCAGCCACCATGAGATAGCCCCGCCCAGCATGAGATCGATTTTCAGTATACGGAGGCCCTCAGGGCGGCCGACAATATTATGACCTTTAAGATGGCGGCCAAGACCATTGCAAAACGCCACGGCCTCCACGCCACGTTTATGCCAAAGCCCAAGGAGGGAGTCAACGGCTCCGGCATGCATATCAACATGTCCCTGTCCGACGGCACAGGGAGAAATCTGTTTGCGGATGAGAAGGATCCCTTAAAACTCAGCCGGGAGGCCTACTGGTTTATGGCGGGCATCCTTCATCACATGAAAGCCATGACCATATTGACCAATCCTCTGGTTAACTCTTATAAGCGGCTGGTGCCGGGCTATGACGCGCCTATCTACATCGCATGGTCCTCCACCTCCAACCGCAGCTCGCTTATCCGCATTCCCTCTCCCAGAGGCGGGAATACGAGAATCGAGCTGCGCTGCCCGGACTCTGCCATGAACCCTTATCTGGCCCTGGCCGCCTGTCTCAGTGCAGGGCTGGACGGAATCCGGAAAAAGATGGAGCTGCCCCAGTGTGTGGAGGGCAATATGTTTGCCATGAAGCCGGAGGATTTAAGGCGGAGAAATGTGGAGCGCATACCTGAGACTCTGGGGGAAGCCATCGAGGCCTATGAGGGAAGCGAATTTATAAAAGAGGTATTAGGGGAACATATATACACCAAGTATCTGGAGGCCAAGAAAAAAGAATGGCAGGATTTCATGGCCCAGATAACGGATTGGGAAGTGAGCGAGTATCTGTATAAGTATTAGCCGGGGGTTCGGGTACAACTGCTTACTTGGAGGTGAGACATGTGACTAATATTATCGTAGCGTTTTCCAAGCCTGAGGATGGCAGGAACATAAAGGGGATACTGGTGAGAAATGGTTTTCAGGTAGTCGCTGTCTGCACGTCCGGCGCCCAGACCATCACTGCTGCAGAGAGCCTGACAAACGGCATTGTGGTCAGCGGCTACCGGTTTGAGGATATGCTTTATGACGAGCTCCGCCAGTATCTGCCGGGCCTTCGGCATGCTCTTGATTTCCTCTCCCAGCCGTTGGGGAGGCCAGCCTATGAACAATGTGATCTGCCTGCCCATGCCTCTGAAGGTACACGACCTCGTAAGCACCATGGAGATGATGGTCCAGTCCCAGCTTCGCATCCGCAAAAAACTGCGCAGCAGGCCCAGGGAGCGGAG
Source organism: Clostridia bacterium UC5.1-1D2 (assembly GCA_001304855.1). Classification (GTDB taxonomy): domain Bacteria; phylum Bacillota; class Clostridia; order Lachnospirales; family Lachnospiraceae; genus Enterocloster. The sequence continues at coordinate 3,966 of BBZN01000043.1, read as the reverse complement.
CTCCCAGGAGCGGGATCTCATCGCGCAGGCTAAGTCGCTTTTGATGGAGCGCAACAATATGACGGAGTCGGAAGCCCACAGGTACATGCAGAAATGCAGTATGGACAGCGGAACCAACCTGGTGGAGACGGCCCAGATGGTAATCAGTTTGATACATGTGTGAGGTGAATATGGAATTTACAAAAATGCAGGGAATCGGAAACGATTATGTATATGTAAACTGTTTTAAAGAACAGGTGAGGGAGCCGGCAAAAGTGTCCCGTTTCATCAGCGACCGCCATTTTGGAATCGGATCCGACGGGCTGATTCTGATATGCCCTTCCCATGAGGCGGACTGCCGGATGGAGATGTACAATGCAGACGGGTCCCAGGCCATTATGTGCGGCAACGGTATCCGCTGCGTGGGAAAATATGCATATGATCACGGCCTGGTGCCGGCGGACAGACACCGGATTACGGTGGACACTCCGGGAGGGATAAAAGTTCTGGATCTGGAGATCCGGGGCGGTAAGGCAAGGTCCGTTACAGTGGACATGGGGGAGGCAAAGCTCACCTCCGGGCTTCCCGAGGCGATCCGGGTCAATGAGGAGGACTGCCGGTTTGTGGGCATCAGTGTGGGAAACCCCCATGCAGTCTGCTTTATGGACGAGATTGACAGCCTGGATTTGAATGCCATAGGCCCGGGCTTTGAACACCACCAGCGGTTCCAGCCTGAGCGGGTAAACACGGAATTTATCCAGGTAGTGGACAGGAGCCATATCAAAATGCGGGTTTGGGAGAGGGGCAGCGGGGAAACCTGGGCCTGCGGCACAGGCGCCACAGCCAGTGTTATGGCCTCTATTCTCATGGGGTATGTGGAGGATGAGACGGAGGTGTCTCTCAGAGGCGGAAAGCTTCTCATCCGCCTGGACCGCTCCACAGGCCATCTGTTTATGACCGGGCCTGCGGTGGAAGTCTTTCAGGGAACTATTGACATCCCGGAAGAAATATATTATGATTGACACGTCAAAAATACTGCATAAATATACATATGGTTTACGTAAATAAAGGAAATATATACACTCTCAGGGAGCAGGAAGCACGAAGAAGTGCAGGGTTCCCTGGGAGCGTTTACGTTTTAAGCGGTTTGGAACTTTATGGGCCGCAGGAAAAGAGGAGGAACAGCGTATGTTTAAAATTAATGAGAACTATTTAAAACTCCCCGGCAGCTATCTTTTTTCAACGATAGCGAAGAAGGTGGCCGCCTACCAGGAGTCCTATCCGGACAAGGCAGGAGACATAATCCGTTTGGGCATCGGGGATGTGACGCTTCCCATCGCCCCGGCTATTGTGGAAGCTATACACAGGGCGGCGGAGGATATGGGACGGGCGGAAACCTTCCACGGCTATGCCCCGGATCTGGGTTATGCATTTCTGAGGGAGGTTATCGCACAGAAGGATTACAAAGACAGGGGCTGCCCGGTAGAGGCGGATGAGATATTCGTGTCAGACGGAGCCAAGAGCGACTGCGGGAATATCCAGGAGATATTCAGCGGGGACTGCCGGATTGCAGTGTGTGATCCCGTATATCCGGTCTATGTGGATTCCAATGTTATGGCAGGGCGTACAGGGGAGTATGACGGGGCGGCAGGCGTGTGGAGCAATGTGATTTATATGCCTGTACGGCAGAGAATGATTTTGTCCCTGAGCTTCCCTCTGAGCAGCCGGATTTGATCTATCTCTGTATCCCCAACAATCCTACGGGAACTACCCTCACCAGAGAACAGCTGAAGGTGTGGGTGGATTATGCAAACCGCATAGGGGCCGTAATCCTCTATGATGCGGCTTACGAGGCCTACATTACCCAGGAGGAAGTGCCTCACAGCATCTATGAGATTGAGGGGGCCAGAACCTGCGCCATCGAATTCCGCTCGTTCTCCAAGAAGGCAGGATTTACCGGCGTCCGCTTAGGTTTTACCGTAGTTCCGAAGGATTTAAAATGCGGGGATGTGGCGCTTCATTCCCTGTGGGCCCGCCGCCACGGAACCAAGTTTAACGGCGCTCCCTATATTGAGCAGAGGGCCGGGGAGGCGGTGTACTCTGAGGAAGGCCATAAGCAGGTGATGGAACAGGTGGCTTACTATAAGAAAAATGCAAGGGTCATCTATGACGGGCTGAAGGAAGCCGGCTACTCTGTGTTCGGAGGGGTGAATTCCCCTTATGTATGGCTGAAAACGGATGGGATGGACAGCTGGGAGTTTTTTGATTATCTGCTGGAGAAGGCCCATGTTGTGGGAACTCCGGGCAGCGGCTTCGGCCCCAGCGGCGAGGGCTATTTCCGCCTTACAGGATTCGGAACCTATGAGAATACTGTGAAGGCTGTGGAGCGGATGAAAAGGCTGAAATGAAAGAAATAGCCGCAGATGCAGTTTTTGCTGCGGCCGGGAGTAATGTGGAGGCGACGCGCTCAGGGAGGAAATGAATAATGGATGAAATTGACCGCAAAATATTAAAGCTGCTGCAATCCAATGGGAGAATGTCCCTAAAGACCATAGCTGAGAATACCTTTCTCTCTTCCCCCGCCGTGTCGGCAGAATCGACAAGCTGGAGAAGGACGGAATTATTGCAGGCTATCACGCCCGGGTGGATCCGATGAAACTGGGGTATCATATTCTGGCGTTTATCAATCTGGATGTGGTTCCTGAAGATAAGCCAAGTTCTATGCCTATGCGGAGGATGTGCCAAATGTGTGGAATGCAGCTGTGTCACAGGAGAGTACTCCATGCTTTTAAAGGTGGCCTTCCAGAGCACTATGGAGCTGGATATGTTTATCGGACAGCTTCAGAAGTTTGGAAAAACCAGCACACAGATTGTATTTTCCACCCACGTGGGGCCAAGAGGCGTGAATGTGGACGAAATTTAAGGATTTGAAATGGCAACTTTCGCCTTTCTTTCACATATGGTATAAGGTAGAGACATATGTGAAGGAGAGTCTGATATGGCAGACCTTAAAAGAGTAATTATAGATGCCGGCCACGGCGGCGACGAACCTGGAGCCATGTTTAACGGGCGCCGGGAGAAGGACGATACCCTGCGGCTGGCCCTTGCAGTGGGACAGATATTGGAAAATAACGGGGTGGATGTGGTTTATACCAGAACCACGGACGTATTTGACACGCCTCTGGAAAAGGCGCAGATAGCCAACCAGTCCGGGGCGGATTACTTTGTGTCCATCCACCGGAACGCCATGCCCGTACCAGGCACAGGAAGCGGTGCAACGACCCTGGTGTACCAAAATACAGGGTTCCTGCTATGCTGGCCGGAAATATACAGCGAAACCTGGTGGATCTGGGCTTTGCAGATTTGGGGATACAGGAGCGGCCGGGACTGATTGTCCTGAGGCGGACCCAGATGCCTGCAGTGCTGGTGGAAGCGGGCTTTATCGACAATCCGCAAGACAACCGGTTTTTCGACCAGAATTTCCAGCTATCGCCCAGGCGATTGCAGACGGAGTTCTCACGACCATCCGTCAGCAGGAGGAACAGCGCCCGGAGTATTATCAGGTGCAGGCAGGAGCCTTCCGCAGCAGGATGTCCGCCAACCGTCTGTTGAATGACCTTCAGGCCAGGGGACTGCCTGCTTTTATCGTCTATGACGACGGCCTCTATAAGGTGAGGGTGGGAGCGTTCCTGGATATGCAGAACGGCATTGAAATGGAACGCACTCTGCGCAGGCTGGGATATCCCACCGTATTGGTGCGGGAGCGGGCTGTCTATTGAGAAACCGGCTCCCCCTTCCCCCGGACTGTAAGCGGCGGGGGATTTGCCTTTTGGCGCGGTGGCCGTATATCCGTGGAGCCGCGGTCTGCGGCCCATTGATTTATGGATACAGAGGGACTTCCGGGAGGGGGCTGCCCCGGCTGCTGCCGGGGCAGCCTTTTACTTCATAGGAAAGTTCGTCCTATGAAATAAAAAACGCTCCGCGAGG
>BBZN01000042.1 GCA_001304855.1 Clostridia bacterium UC5.1-1D2 | reverse complement strand
AGGCAATTTATGAAAAGAAAATGGATGGCAGTGATTTGTGCGGCGGCAATGGCAGTTACCCTGGCGGGGTGCAAAGCCCAGTCAGGCGGGGGAGGGACCACCTCCGGGGCGGCGCCTGCATCTGCGGCGGAGACGGCGCAGAGTGAGGAGAAGGAAAGTCCTGAGAAAAGTGAAGCTCCGGCTGAGGGGGAGGTTACCTTTGCCACAATTATGGTAACGAACAACGACTGGGCTATGACACTGGCCAAGTCGGCGGAGGAAACCTGCAATACTTATGGCTACAAGCACATTACCATGAATCCTGAGAACGACATTCAAAAGCAGATCGATCTGGTGCAGAGCTGCATAACCCAGGGCGTTACAGGCTTTTTTATCCAGGCGGTTGACAGTACGGCTATACGGCCGATTTTAAAGCAGGCGGCGGACGCAGGAATCTACGTTTTTGGCATGACCGACTTACAGCCGGGGCTGGAGGAGTATGACAATGCTTTCTTTGCAAACTATGACCACAAGGCGGCAGGAGCCAAGGCGGCGGAGGCCATCGGAGAGGCGCTGGAGGGCAAGGGCAAGGTGGGAATTATAGCCGGTCTGGCAGGGGCGGACAACACCAACCAGCGTTCCGAGGGATTCCGCACAAAGGTTTCCGAGGCATTTCCGGAGCTGGAGATTGTAAATGAGATTTCCTGTGACTGGGATCGTGCAGTGGCCATGGCTGCCGCGGAGGACATGATTACCGGAAACCCGGATTTGGGCGCATTCTACTGTATGGGCGAGGAGATGGCCTGGGGCGTTCTGGAGGCGGTAGAGAATTCGGGCAAGGATATCAAGGTGGTAACCATTGACGCTTCCTCCCAGACCGTACAGATGGTGATGGACGGAAAAATGTACGCGTGTATCGGCTGTCCGCCCAAGGCGTTCTCTGCTGAGGCGGTGACTATTTTAAACAAGGTGCTGGCAGGCGAGAAGGTTGACCAGGTTTACGGTGTGGAGCCAACCTATATGACGAAAGAAACGGCTTCCCTCGACCAGGCAGACTATTAAGTTGTTTTTGGGGTTTTTGTCTGTGAGCGGATAGACAAAAGCCCCATTTTCACGGAGCAGGCGGAGGTGGATAATTTGAGCGAATATATATTGGAAGTGAAGGACGTATCCAAGGAATTTCCCGGGGTGAAGGCCCTGGATCATGTATCTTTGAAGGTGAAAAAAGGGGAGATCCACGCGTTTGTGGGCGAGAACGGAGCGGGCAAGTCCACGCTGATGAAGATTCTCAATGGAAATTATAAAAAGGACGGGGGAAGCATTCTTTTTGACGGAAAGGAAGTGGATATCAAATCCCCTGTGGAGGCCAGGGAACTGGGAATCAGCATCATTTTTCAGGAGCTGAACCTGGTTCCGGCTCTTTCCGTTGCCGAGAACATGTTTATGGGCCGTCTCATAAAAAACAAGTTTGGGTTTGTGGACTGGAACAGCGTGTACAGCCGGGCGGACCAGCTGCTGAAGCGGATCGGCTATCCCATGGATTCCAGGATCCTGGTAGAAGGCTCAGTGTGGCCCAAAAGCAGATGGTGGAGATTGCAAAGGCCCTTTCCTACGAGAATACAAAGCTGATACTGATGGATGAGCCTCCGCCACGCTGACGGATAAAGAGTGCAGAAATATGTTCTCAGTGGTAAGAGAATTAAAGTCCCAGGGGGTATCGGTTATTTACATATCCCACAAGCTGGAGGAGATTGACCAGCTCTGCCAGTGGGTGACGGTTTTGAGGGACGGGCAGATTATTGACAGCAAGGAAATCGGCCTGTTTACAAGAGATGAAATGATCACGAAGATGATAGGGCGGGAGATTACCAACAAATTTCCGAAAAGGGATACCAGGCCCGGAACCAGGGAAGTGCTGAAAGTGGAAGGGCTGTCCAGAAAGGGATACATAAATCAGGTGGGCTTCTCATTGTACGAGGGGGAGGTGCTGGGGGTAGCCGGGCTGGTAGGAGCAGGCCGGACGGAGATTGCCAGGGCCATATGCGGAATCGACTACAGGGACGCAGGAACTGTGTGGGTGGACGGAAGGAAGGTAACGGTAAACAGCCCGGAGGAGGCCTTAAAGAACGGTCTGGCTTATCTGTCTGAGGACAGAAAGCAGGAGGGCCTGGTGGTGAAGTCCTCCGTAAAATGGAATCTTACCATGGCGGGGATGAAACGGATACTTTCCGGGGGGATGATCAGCGGAACGAAAGAAACCGCCGTCTCCAATAAGATGGTGGAGGCCATGCGTATTAAAACCCCCGGCCTGGATCAGCAGGTAGTGAAGCTTAGCGGCGGCAACCAGCAGAAGATTGTAATTGGAAAATGGCTGAATACGGACGCCAGAATATTTATCTTTGACGAGCCCACAAGGGGGATCGATGTGGGAGCCAAATATGAGATTTATCTGCTGATCAATGAGCTGGTTAAAGACGGAAAAAGCGTAATTCTTATATCCTCGGAAATGCCGGAGGTAGTTGGGATGAGCGACCGGGTGCTGGTGGTGAAAGAAGGGCGGATATCAGGAACTCTGGTGGGGCAGGAGATCAACGCCAAAGGGATTCTGGAAAAGGCTATTTGATATAGGAGAGAGACTATGCATGAGAATACAATGGATACTAAATCCAATATAAAGGCGTTTTTACTGCTGCTGGCGGAAAACTTAAACTGGGTCCTGCTGTTTCTGATGATCGCCGCCGGATCGGCTCTCAGCCGGCATTTCTTTACGGTTTCCAATCTTACCAATGTTCTTGTACAGGTCAGTATCAACGGAGTTTTGGCTGCAGGATTTACCATAGTGATTCTGGCGGACGGATTTGATTTGTCTATAGGAACCATCATCTCCATCTGCTCTGTAATGGCAGTGGGTACGCTGAACAAAAGCCAAAATGCAGCCCTTGCCATAGTGACGGCCCTGGCCGTGGGCTGTTTATTCGGAATGTTCAACGGGCTGCTGATTCGTCTGATCAAGGCAACAACAGCGATTCGTTTCTCATTACTCTGGGAACGATGCTGCTGGCCCAGAGCAGCGCCTATACATACAGCGGAGGTTTTAACATCTACTGTGACAACAGCATGACTGCCTATAGAAATATAGGAAAGGGGGCCATAGCAGGGGTTCCCATTCTGGTTCTGATTATGGTGGCGATGATGGCCCTGTACCAGTTTATGCTGAAAAAACCAGGCTGGGAAGAAAGATTTACCTGGTGGGAAGCAACAAAGTGGCGGCGTTTATGTCCGGGATCAACGCTCACAATATAAAGACATTTTCCTTTGTAATGACAGGGCTCTGCGCGGGAATCGCAGCTGTGATGATAACTGCCAGAACCGGCGTGGCCTCCCCGTCCACCGGGTACGGCTATGAGGTGGATGCGGCCATTGCAGCCATTATCGGCGGAAACCGGGAGGGCGGCATGAGGGGAAGCATGATAAAAACCTTTACGGGGGTTATCATACTGGGACTCATATCCAATATTATGAATCTGCTGAATATCGACTCTGTGGTTCAGACTGTGGTGAAGGGAGCCATTCTTCTGCTGGCCCTGTATACCAACCGCTTTAAGAAGATGTAGGAGGGGAGAATATGAATCTGTTTAAAACAATGCTGTCCAGGCACAGAATATGGCTGCTGTGTATCCTCACCTTCGCTGTGATGCCCTTTGTGAAGCCGGCCTTTTTATCAGCTAATAATATGCAGGGAATCATGACCGGTATGGTACCCTATGGAATCGTAGCTCTGGGGCTGGCTATGACCCTTATAACAGGAGAGATCAATATTTCCATCGGCGCTGTGATGGCTTTTTCAGGTGTGATCTTTACAACCCTTCTGCCCAGATTTACCTTTCTGCCTGCTATGGCTGCAGCGCTTTTGGCCTGCGCTCTGGTGGGGATGGTGGACGGATTTTTTGTGGCTTACAAGAAGCTGCCTGCGTTTCTGGTTTCTGTGGCCGTTATGACGGGAGTCAGGGGGCTGGCTCTGGCTGTCTGCGGATCTAAACCCGTACAGGTGACCAATCCCCTTATAGCCCAGCTGAATCTGATGAAGGCCGGTCCGGTCCCTGTGCTTTTTGTCCTTCTCCTGGCCCTGGTGTTTCTTCTGGAGTTCTTCTTAAAAAGAACGCAGACAGGAAGAAACATGTATGCGGTAGGGGGAGCAGGGGATGTGGCTTCAGCCTATGGACTGAATGTGGAGAAATATAAATTCTGGGCGCTGACCTTCAGCTCCTTCATGGCCGGTCTGGGCGGAATAGCCCTGGTGGCCCGGATGAATTCAGGCTCTCCCTCCGTGGGGGAGGATGCAATGCCCTCTGTGCTGCCGATGATCGTAATCGGGGGTACATCCATATCGGGCGGAAAAGGCGGCATGGTGAGAACCCTCTCAGGAATTCTGTTGATTAATCTGATTTTCAATATTATGAGCATGTTCAATATTTATGTTAATATACAGAATCTTATAAAGGGGAGTATTCTGCTGATTATCGTGGTTGCCGATAAATATTTGGAAAATAAGGACAGGAAGATATAGGGGGAAGAGACAGGAGCGTGAGGACAGGAGAGGGTAGGGGAAGGGACAGGAGCGTGAGGACAGGAGACAGGCGCGGATAGGGAAGGGCATAATGCAGGAAGTTATGGGACAGAAAAGAACGGGACGGAAAGATAAAGGACAAACATAGCATAGGAATAGAACAGAAAGAAGAGGTACGCATATGAAATTCTTAATGGCCGGATTTTACCATGAATCAAATACCTTCAGTCCGCTGCTGACAAAAAGGAAGATTTTATCGTTGTAGAGGGGGAGGAGGTTCTGAACTGCTTTCCGGGGGCTGCGGACGTGTTCCGGGAGGCAGGCGCAGAAGTTGTAGGAGGGCTCTTTGCAGGCTGGATGTCCTCCGGCGTTATCGAGGAGGAGGCTTACCGGTACTTTACAGACCGGATTGTAAAGCAGATTGTGGAGGCAGGGCCTTTGGACGGTATCTGGCTTCAGCTCCACGGCGCCATCTATGCGGAACATATCGGCTGTGGAGAACTGTTCCTTCTCAGAACGATCAGAAAGGCAGTCGGCTATGATATTCCCATCGCAATCGGCATGGATCCACATGGTAACCTGTCCCCGGACCTGGCTTTGTATGCCAACATTATCAGAGCCTATCACACGGCTCCCCACACCGATCAGCAGGATACCTACAGGGTGACGGCAGAGGCTCTGGTGGATTTCGCCCTGCGGAACGTGAAGATAAACCTGCTATGGTAAGGCTTCCTATGCTGCTGTGCGGAGATACGGCCCTCACAAGGGACGAACCCCTTCGGTCGGTAATTGCAAGATTTAAGGAGATGGAAGCGTCCGGCGCTTATGCTTCGGCTTCCTTCTTTATATCCATGCACTCCGCCAACACGGAAAATACCTACCCCATGGTAGTGTTGGTTCCCAGAAATCCCCAGGATTATGATCAGGCTATGGAGACAGCAGGCATTTGCTATGGAAATATATAGCAGGCGCCATGAATTTAAGTTTGAGGGCCAGCTTGTGGATCCCGATGAAGCCATCCGCATGGCCTGCGCCTTTGAGGGCGGCAGGGTAGTTATCTCGGACTCCGGTGACAACACAACTGCGGGGGCCACAGGAATGAATACGGTAATGCTCAGAAAATTTCTTGAACGGGGAGATTTCGGGGGGAAGAAAGTGCTCATTTCCACCATCTATGATCCTGAGGCATACCAAAAGCTGGCGGCTCATGACATAGGCCGCCAGGTGGAGATCGCCCTGGGAACCGGCGTGGACAGCTATTCCCAGCCTGTAACTGTAAAGGGAGTGATTAGATCCAGGGGAGAGACTCTGGTATATCTGCCTATGCGGTTTGATCTGCGGACTGTGGCAGGAGTTATTACCCTGTCTGTGGGTGACATAGATATCACCGTGTGCCAGGCGGCGGATTCCTTTACAGATCTGGAACAGTGCAGGTTTGGAAAGTTTGAACCGGATCAGTACGATATCATTGTAGTCAAGCAGGCCTATCAGTTCCCGGATATTGTGGCCCTGGCGGACAAGCAGATCATTGCCCTGACTCCGGGCTATACATACCAGGATTTAAAGTCCCTCAAATTTGCGTATACAAAGCTGCCATGGACGATTTTTCCTTTTGAGGACTGTGTTTAGGCATACGTAACCGTTCAGACGGCGCATCTTCTTGACCGAAAAAACCGGCCAAGAAGCATCGAATGTCCATCCATGTGAAAAGTGGTGCAAAAGCCGTCTGAGCGGTTACAAGCATACAGATGGCAGAGCCGCGTACAGAATTAAACGATTGAGAAAATTACTATAATGTGGTAAGATATATTGCCCCCTCTCTTTTCGGTACGGGGACCTTGGGAAAAATATCCATAGTTGCCAAAAGTGTTCATTGCAGGATTGGAGGAACAGTAATTGTTGATGCGTACGGTTCAGAATCAAAAAAATTTAAAAGACAAATAATCTGAAGCTGGTGTTGGATATCATACGGGATCGGAAGGAGGTTCCTCTGTCAAGAGCAGATATCGCCAAAATTACCCAGATGAGCGCCACCAGCATTACCAGGATCACAGACTACCTGATTCATTCGGGACTTGTGGAGCAGGTGGATACAGTTGGAAAGGGAACCGTAGGCCGCAATGGCATCGGCCTTCAGGTAATAAGGGATTCCATTGTGACGGCAGGTATCTCAATTGACTCTGACTATATAGATGTCTGCCTGCTGGATTTTTGGGATGAGGTCATGGGACAGAGGAAGGAGACGCTGGCAAAGCGTCCCTACACACCGGAGGAGATTCTTAAGATTGCAAGGAAACTGTTTGACGGGCTGTGCAGCGACCTGGGCTTTGTGCCGGAAATGGTATCGGCTGTGGGAATATCCTGTATCGGAAATATTGATTACAAGACAGGCACTATTTTCTTTGCCCCTCAGTTCCAGTGGAATCAGGTGGAGCTGGGAAAGCTGGCCAAAATGTATTTTACACAGCAGGTTTATGTGGAAAACGATATGAAATCCTCCATTGTGGGCCTGTCCCGGCGGGACCAGGATTTGAAGCACGAAAATATTACATATCTTTCCATCGGAATGGGCGTGGGCGCTGCGGTGATGTACGACGGCGTTATCATGAGAGGAAGCAACAACGCGGCCGGCGAGGTGGGGCACATTATTGTGGAGGCCGAGGGCAGGGCCTGCGACTGCGGCCAGAGGGGATGCGTCCAGACCTATCTGACGAAAAACAGCCTGATTGAGATATGCGGGGAAAAGGGCCATCCGGTGGAGGACGTGCAGGAGATTTATGAAGCCTACAGAAAAGGCAGTCCCTGGGCGGCTGCCTTTGTTGATAAAACAGTGGACCATCTGGCTGTGCTGATGCGCAACCTGGTTTACATGTATGATACCAGATATCTGCTGGTAGGAGGAGCGATTATTTCAGATTTCCCGGAGATGTTTACTCTGGCCAAGGGGAAACTGAAGGATTTGATGCACTCTAATTTATACAGCAATCTGCGGTTAAAGTGTGTTATGGAAAAATACAACAGCATGATAGGCGCCGCTTTTGTGGCTCAGGAAAACAGCGTGGAGCAGTGCGGAGACGGCAATGGCTGAAACTGTCTGAAAGCTGGACAAAACATGGATTATTTGCTATAGTGGATAAAGATTCTAATTTGGAAAAGGAGAATAGCAATATGTCAAATCCAGTAGTTACCATAACCATGGAAAACGGAGATGTGATGAAAGCGGAGTTGTATCCGGAAATCGCGCCAAATACGGTTAATAATTTTATCAGCCTTGTTAAGAAGGGGTATTATGACGGCCTCATCTTTCACAGAGTTATAAACGGTTTTATGATTCAGGCGGATGCCCGGACGGAACCGGCATGGGAGGCCCGGGTTATTCGATTAAAGGCGAGTTTTCACAGAACGGCGTGAAGAATGACCTGGCTCACACGGAGGGTGTGCTTTCCATGGCGCGAGCCATGCATCCTGATTCTGCAGGTTCCCAGTTCTTTATTATGCACAAGAATTCTCCTCATCTGGACGGATCTTATGCAGCCTTTGGAAAAGTAACGGAAGGCATGGACATTGTGAACAAGATTGCGGATGTGCAGACTGATTACAGCGACCGTCCTCTCAGTGAGCAGAAGATTAAGTCCATGACGGTGGAGACTTTTGGGCAGGAGTATCCCGGGCCTGAGACTTGCTGATTGTTTCGGCAGCCGGGAGACAACAGGTGAGAAAAGATGGTATGGGAACGGAAGGTTCTTATAGATAATAAATCTTATATGGTAGTTGTATCGGACGAGATTCAGGCCCTTCTGGCAGCCAAAGCTGCCGGGAGGGCCGTTGTGGGCGTTACAGAAGGAAGCAGGCGGGACATGGGAGGGATTCCCTACGTGGTTCCTGCACCTGAGGATGCCACAGAGGAGCTCCTGGAACTGGTATTGCGCCGCCACCTGGGGCTGCCCTGGTTCATTGAGAGAACCGGACGGCTTGTTATACGCGAATTTGTCAGGGAGGACGCCCCGGCCATACCTCAGGAGGAGTACGGCAGAGAGGAAGAAATCTTCCGCAGCCCGGAGTTGCTGGCGCTCTATATTAAAAACCAGTATGGCTTTTATGAGTACGGTACATGGGCCGTTGTGCACAGGGAGACAGGAGAACTCATAGGGATGGCCGGAGTTTCCAACCCAAGGCTGCCGGAAGATATGGAGATATTCTTAACCCATGCCGGGATGGCGGGCCGGACAGAGGCCATGGCGGGCCGGGCCGTGTGTGGAGCGGATTTACAAGTATATGAGCGGACTGTCCGGGCCGGGGGGCCGGGGGACAGAAGACCTCTGGCTGGAACTTGGCTATCATATTTTCAGGCCCTGGAGGGGACAGGGATACGGAAGGGAGGCTGTGGCAGCTGTGATGCGCTACTGTCATGAGGTATTGGAAGCACGCCTGTGCGCTTTGGTTTACAGTGAAAACCGGGCATCCCGCAGGCTGGCGGAAAGCCTGGGGATGAAAGCAGCCGTGAAAAGCAGCGCTGCCAATGAAGCCGGAAATGAACGGCTGCTCTACATTGAACCGCCTTTACCAGGGGGGTATTAGTATGGTATAATGTGGACAGACATTATGCTGCGCCGGACCGGTTCCGCCCGCAGGGCGGAAAAACACCGGGCCGGACCGTGTGCATCTCCCCGGAGGGATACCATGGTACAATATTGCATAACACGATACCGTCCCATTACCTGTATACAGAAAGAAGAGGATATAACATGCTGCAAGGTATATTTAACTACGATAATCCCTGTGGAGATTTATCGGCAAGCTGGCAGACCTTATGATTTTAAACTTGTTATGGACGATTTGTTCCATTCCCATATTTACCATAGGAGCTTCCACCACAGCCCTGTACTATGTGACTCTTAAACTGGCAAAAGACGAGGGAAACTCCGTGTTTGCCTCCTACTTCCGCTCATTCAAAGGCAATTTCAGGCAGGCGACCGCGCTATGGTTTATTGTCCTTGGGGCGGGGGCTGTGCTGGCAGTGGACTGCTGGTTCTTTTTCACAGGCCAGATGCCGATGGCGGAGTATCTGAAGCTGATGCTTACAGCCCTTACCGGCGTCCTGTTTATTTTCTATCTTTTTATTGCAGTTTATGTGTTTCCGCTACAGTCCCGGTTTTACAATCCGGTGAAAAAACCCTTTTAAACGCCTTTTTTATGTCGGTCCGCCACCTGCCCTTTACATTAGGCTTACTGGCCGCAGACTTGCTGCTTGGGACGGTATTCTGCTTCAGCCTTTTTTACATGCCCCAGCTGACTGCCCTCCTCACTCTTTTTGGCATACCTTTGGTGGCTTTTGTAAATTCCTTCTTTTTAAATGCTGTTTTTAAGCATTATATGCCGCCTGAGGATGAACACGATTCATCTGAAGCTTCCCCGCTTTTGGGCCAGGAGGATCAGGCGCTGAAAGAGGCCATCGAGAGCCTGAAAAACAAGAGTTAAAAGTAAATAATTGGAAAAATAAAAGCCGGCAGAAAAAAATCTGCCGGCTTTATAAAAATTTCACTTGATTAATCTGCCAATGTATGTATACAATATAATGTATTATAAAAACAGAAATACAAACAATATACATAAAAGGGGAGCTATAGGTATGATAACACATTTGCGGTTAAAAGCATACGGTAAAATTAACCTGGCTCTGGATGTGCTGGGTAAAAGGGCGGACGGCTATCATGAAGTGCGGATGATTATGCAGACCGTAGGGCTTCATGACAGCATCGATCTTTACAGAACCAGGGAGCCGGGGATACGGATAGAGACAAACCTGTTTTATCTTCCAAACAACGAGCAGAACCTGGCCTGCAAGGCGGCAAAGCTTTTGATGGAAGAGTTTGGGATTCAGCAGGGAGTTTCTATCAATCTGAGAAAGTTCATCCTGTATCTGCCGGTATGGCAGGGGGAAGCACAGATGCGGCCTCTGTGCTCTTTGGCGTCAACAAGATGTTCGGCCTGGGGCTTTCCAACAAAGAGCTGATGAAGCGGGGGGTGACGTTGGGAGCGGATATACCCTACTGCCTCATGAGGGGGACAGCCCTGTCTGAGGGAATCGGGGAGGAGCTTTCGCCTTTGCCGCCCATGCCCCAGTGCCAGGTGCTTATTGCCAAGCCGGGGATCAGCGTGTCCACCAAGGCAGTGTATGAAAGCCTGGACGCCATGGAAATAAGCCGTGGGGCTCACCCGGATATTGACGGTATGGTGGCCGCTATCAAGCGCAGAGATCTGATGGATGTGGCAGGGAAGTTCGGCAATGTGCTGGAGCTGGTAACGGGGGAGAAATACCCGGTAATTGCCCAGATAGAGCAGGTGATGAAAGACTACGGGGCAGTCAACGCCATGATGAGCGGAAGCGGCCCTACGGTATTCGGATTGTTTATCAGTCCCAAGGCAGCCCAGGAGGCCTATGAAGCGCTGCGGTTCGGAAAAGAGTCCGAACTGGCGAAGCAGGTATACCTTACAAACTTTTTTAACGTGCGCTGAGTGTGTTTGAATCGTTATTCCTGTTATATGCGCGCCCCTCATTGCGGTTATTGGGCCCAATTCATTTGGCGCAGCTGCTGCGCCTGCCTGGATGAGAGCCCAAGCTCCGCTGTGTTCGGCCCACAGCCGGCGGAAATCAGATTTCAACACGGTCCAAAGCCTGTAAGAAAATAGTTTCAAATATAAAAGCCATAGGGACAATAAGATATATCTATAAGAAGGGGGCCATTATTCAATGGAAAATAATTTCAAGGTAAACATGAATGAGTATCTGCCGCTCAGGGACGTGGTATTCAATACCCTCCGTCAGGCTATTCTGAAAGGCGAACTGGCGCCGGGAGAGCGGCTGATGGAGATACAGCTGGCTGAGAAGCTGGGCGTAAGCCGCACCCCCATCCGGGAGGCTATCCGCAAACTGGAACTGGAGGGACTGGTTCTGATGATACCCAGAAAGGGAGCTGAAGTTGCCAAGATATCGGAGAAGAGCTTGAGGGATGTTCTGGAGGTGCGCCGCTCTTTGGAGGAACTGGCGATTGAGCTGGCCTGTCAGAGAATGAGCGAGGACGATATGAGAGAGCTGGAGCAGGTCCAGGGCCGTTTTCGGGAGGCGATCTCCCGGGGAGAAGCCATGGCCATAGCTGAGTCGGATGAACATTACCATGACCTTATTTACCAGGGAACTGGCAACGACAAGCTGGTGCAGATGTTAAATAACCTGAGAGAGCAGATGTACCGTTACCGCTTGGAATACATTAAAGACGAGGATAAACGCCAGGTGCTGTTAGTGGAGCATGAGCACATCCTGGCTGCTCTTAAAAGCCGCAATATTGCAGAGGCAAAGAATGCAGCCAGAGAGCACATCGATAACCAGGAAATCACGGTTTCCCGCAATATAAAAGAGCAGGAACAGGATAATACAGGCGGCAGCCGGGGGAGAAGATGATGGAAGAGGGCACATTTAAAGAGAGGTATCTTGCAGGGAGATAGAATTGAGGAGATCGACCGCTACATAAGCCGCTGGAATAACAGTGACGATCCCCGGACTCTGGCCCGGTATCTGGGCCTGAGCGGGGAGGAAGAGGATGTATGGATCGATGTCAGCGACGAGGCTCTTAAGGAGCTACTGGATACCCAGCGCCTCTAAAAAACGGAACTTGACGCGTACCTCCGGCTTTTTGTCCGGCCGGCTTTCCTGGGGGAGAAGGGCGTCATAGTCCTCCTCCGCCAAAAGGGAGGAGAGGGTCTTTTTGGAAGGCTCCGGCACAACTGCATGGACCGGATCCGTATAGCAGAGGGCAGGGTAGAGAACACACCACCAGTTGCGCCCTTTCCCTTGTCCGATGGTGATCCGCAGGGCATCATATGTACCGCAGGGAAAAACCATATCTCCGTAGGACTTGGTAGGAAAGTAGTCTCTGGTTACTTCCAGCTTTACAGGGTAGTCGGCTCCCTGTTGGGAAAGCCAGTCCTCAGACATGGATTCAATGCCGGCCCTGTTATGATTCAGCCACAAAATCAGTTCGTCCTTGGAACTATCTTCAGGCGCCTGGCTGTGGACATAATCCAGCACCAGACCTTTAACTCCCAGCTTCAGGTTCTGATCCCGGCTGCTGTTGCTCTCCGCCAGTATATGGAAACGGAGAATTTCCGGAGCAATGCGCGAGGCCAGAGCCTCCTCCCCGGCAGTTCTGGATGACAGGATAATAAGAAATGCAGTAAAAAACAGAGTGCGGATGCGCACAGGCTGACTTTATATTTCATCGGTGGAAACCTCCTTGTAGTGAAGCAAATTTAATTTCTGTTTGTAATTATTGCCACATATGTTATACTATAATCATAATCAAGGCGCATATTTTGCGAATAAAAGGAGACAACATGAGTAAGCTACAGGCAGTTGTTATATTCGGCGGACAGTCATCAGAGCACATTGTATCCTGCATGTCTGCGGTGAATGTAATTAACCACATAGACAGGGAACGGTATGATTTATTACTTATAGGAATTACGGAGGACGGCCGCTGGATCAAGGCTGATTCTGTTGAAGATGTAAAGAGTGGAGCATGGAAGGAGGGATCAGTTTCTGCAGTTATATTGCCGGACGCTACGAAAAAGTGTGTGCTGGTAAGGGACGGGAACCAGATCACGGAGGTAAAGGCGGACGTGGTGTTCCCTGTGCTTCACGGCCTTTTGGGAGAGGACGGTACCATTCAGGCCTGCTGGAGATGGCCAAATTCCCTATGTGGCTGTGGTGTTCTGTCCTCGGCATTGGCTATGGATAAACTTTATACCAAGATTATAGCCGATGATTTGGGCGTGTGTCAGGCGGCATACGAGGCGGTGTACAGAGAACAGCTGGGAGATATGGAGTCTGTGGTTTCACGGGTGGAGAAACATTTTTCTTATCCGGTGTTTATCAAGCCGTCCAATGCGGGATCCTCCAGAGGGGTCAGCAAAGCCGAGAACCGGGGAGCGCTTATAGAAGGGCTTCTGGAGGCTGCAAATCATGACCGCAAGATTCTGGTGGAGGAAACCATCTTCGGACGGGAGGTTGAATGCGCCGTATTTGGCGGCGGCAGGCAGCAGGTTATGGCTTCCGGAGTGGGAGAGATTCTGGCTGCTGCGGAATTTTACGATTTTGACGCCAAGTATTTTAATGAGGAATCCAGAACGGTAGTGGATCCGGACCTGCCCGAAGGGGCGGCGGAGCAGATCCGTCAGACGGCCATGGAGGTGTTCCGGGCTGTGGATGGATACGGCCTTGCACGCGTGGATTTCTTTGTAAAGGATGACGGAGAAGTAGTTTTTAACGAGATTAACACCATGCCCGGTTTTACGGCTATCAGCATGTACCCCATGCTGTGGGAGGCCCGGGGAATCCAGAAGGACCAGCTGGTGGAAATGCTGCTGGCCCATGGCATGGAACGCTATGCATAAGGGAAAGAGGAAGAAATATGACAAAAGACGTGCTGATAACCATCAGCGGTGTCCAGATGATAGACGAGGAAGATTCCGATGTGGAGATGGTGGTGCGCGGAGATTATTACCAGAAGAACGGTAAACACTACATCCTCTATGAGGAGATAATGGAAGGCTTTGAGGGCAAAGTGAAAAATGTCATCAAAGTGTCCGGCCGCAGTATGGACATTATCAAGAAAGGCATAGCCAACACCCACATGCAGTTCGAGAAGAACAAAAAGAATCTGTCCTGCTATACCACCCTCTGGGAGATATGGTGGTCGGGATACAGGCTAACAAGATACGGATAGACGAGGAGCCTGACAGTCTGAAAGTGGATATCGATTATTCTCTGGATATCAATTATGAGCATTTATCAGAGTGCAGCATCCGGGTGGATGTGCAGTCCTGCCCTTAGATGTAAGGTTTTAGCACATATGAATCCGGAAAATGGTCCGGTCAATGACAAACTGTTTATATGAATGCATTAAATCCGGCCTGACGGTCCAGATACGAGTCAGGCCGGATTTTTCGACGCCGTTGGAAGCGCCTGCAGGAGCCCTTCCTGTTTGTAAATGTAGACCGGGAACCTCTCCTGCGCCTGATTTTGCGAGATTCCCAGCCTGCATGTAAAAATACGGGGGGAGTTTTGGGGCCTATTCTTGCGTCATTAAAAATAATATGTTAATATAATTGCAACAGTTCAGGACGGCGGGAAAAATGGTACAAGAACAGGCGTTAAGCTTGCTTATAAGCATGATTTTGTACCATTTTTCTCATCGGATGGACATCCGATGCTTCTTGTCCGGCCATTAACCGGGCAAGAAGATGCGCCGTCCCGAACAGTTACATATAATTACGAAATTGGATTATGCATATGGAGGTCAGGCATTGCTATGGAAGGAAAGATGAATCAGACTAAAAATGTAAATTTGGAAGAATACGTTAATCTGTCTCTTGTTGATATGGTGACAGATAAAATCCGTTCCAATATATACAACGGCCGCTACCTCCCCGGAAAGCGCCTGGTGGTGAGAGAGCTCTCGGAAGAACTGGGAGTCAGCCACACTCCCATAAAGGACGCGCTGAACCGCCTGGTTTCCGAAGGGTATGTGGTGGCGCTTCCGAGAAAAAGTATGGTGGTGCGGGAATATTCCAATATTGAGTTTATTGATAATTTTGAAACCAGACTGATGTTTGAGCTGTATTATGCCGATGAGATTCTGGAGAACGCCAGGAGGGATGAGAGGGTTCTGGCAGATTTGGAAGCCTTAAAGGCAGCGATGGAAGATATCATTAAAAACAATGAGAATATATCCTACGAGACATGGGTCAGTTTTGAAACAAGTTTTCACCAGCGTTATATGAAGGAGTGCAGCAACAAAAAGGTATACGAGCTTTATTGCCAGCTGGATACCAACCGGCAGAGCTATTTTACATATATGAATAATAACAGCCTGCCCCTGAGCCTGGATATTATCCACACTAACTGCCAGGAACATGCGGCAATTGTTGAAGCTATAAGGAATGGAGAGCCCAAAACATTCTGCCAGGTGGTTTCTAATCATCTCATCCGCGCCTGCGGTGATTACACCATTGACGAGTGTTCCAAAAAAAGATTTCAGCAGCTGATAAAAAATGCAGAAAAATTCCTGGCCACTTTGCCATAATATTTTTTTAAAAAATTTTACCTAAAAATCTAAAGGTAAAAATATTGACTTAGAAAATGATTGGTGGTAATATGGACTTAACAGAAAGTGCGTGAATGATTTGAAAACAAGGGGGGTGTTTCTATGTTTTACCGTCTGGCGGTGGGTACGGTTAAAGGAGGGGAGGGCCTTATGGCTCTCGTGCTGGATTATTTGCAGAGGCAGAATATTCAATGCATCACAGTGGATGACGGGAAGGGGGAGGATGGAGGAACAGATGAGATAATGATTCCGGCGGCAGTTGCAGAAAAGGTGGCAGGGGGAGCTGCCGACGGCGGGATTATCATCGACAGCTGGGGAATCGGCGGTTCCGTCACGGTCAATAAATTCAGGGGGTGCGGGGATCACGCTGTACAAGCGCCACCACTGCCAGGTATACAAGACGCCATAATGACTCCAACATTCTGTGCCTGGGTTATAAGCCGCTGGGTGCATACCTGTGCCTGGATATAGTAAAGGCCTGGGTTAACAGTGAATTTGAGGGCGGGCGCCATGCAATATCGGTTAATCTTATACGCAGCGGTGAGGAGCATCAGTTTAAAGGAGCGGATATCCTGTCTTCTTTAGGGGAAAGCGGAAACGTCCGGGCTTTGAGAGGACATATAGAGAGAGTCTATATTGCCAACGATCATGCAGGTTTTGAAGCCAAGGGAAGGGTGACGGGAATCCTCAGAGAACGAAAGATAGACGTTGTGGATCTGGGGACGGAGTCCACAGAGATAGTGCGGTATCCGTATTACGCCGCAAGGGCTGCGCAAAAGGTAAAAGAATCCCCCGGCTGTGGGGCGGTGCTCATCTGCGGAACAGGCATAGGCATGTCCATTGCGGCGAATAAGTTTAAGGGCGTCAGGGCTGCGCTGTGCACCGGAGAATCCGGCGCCCGCTATGCAAGAGAACACCTGGATTCCAATATTTTATGTATCGGGGGAAAAATCATAGGGCAGTTTGAACTGGAGGATACAGTTAATACATGGCTTGACACGAGATTCAGGGAGAATCTGGGGCCTGTCCTTGCAGCTCTTAATGAAATCGAGGACTGCAATCTTCAGGAGACAGGCTGGAAGCCTGCAAACAATATTTAAGGAGGTGCAGAAGCAGACAGAAGTATTGGGTAACTGACGAAACTGATGGCAAGGCAAGTGTTGAGGAGGGTAAAATGAAACGAGTTAAGCTGATAGCGGTAATGGGGATTGCAGCGCTGGTAGTGGCAGGATGCGGCAGCAAGCAGGCAGGTCCTGAGACAACGGCGGCCGGACAGAAAGCCGGGGAGACGTCTCAGACAGAGACTCAGGCGGAGGCAGGGACGGAGGCAAAGACAGAGACCAGTAAAGGGGAATATGAGATGGTAATCGCCCTGCACACAGCCCCCGGAACCATTGAAAATCAGGCCATTGAGCGGTTTAAGGAGAAGGTGGAGGAGAGAACTGAGGGGCAGGTAACCGTAAGTATTTTCCCGGCGCCAGCTGGGAGCAGAAAAGGAAAACATGGAACAGATTATGGTAGGGGAAATACAGGGCAGTATATTCGGAGACGTTATGACTTCACAGCTTGCTCCTGATCTGGATCCCACAGTCATTCCCTTTATTTACGAGAATGTGGACGATGTATTTTCCACCTGGAACGGCCCCGTCGGTGAAAAGATCAAAGAGGCTTGCATGGAGAAGGGCAATATACGCGTAGTGGGAATCGGCAGGCGTGGGGCCCGGTATCTTCTTGGGAACAAAGAGATGACCACAGCGGCAGATGTAAAAGGCGTAAAATTGAGGCTTCCTGAGATTGATTCCTGGGTGTCCATATGGAAATCAGCGGGAGCGCTTCCCACACCCATTGCCTTCAGCGAGGTGTACAGCGCCCTTCAGACAGGGGTATGCGACAGCTTTGAAAGCACCCTGGAGCTGGTATATACAGGCAAATACTACGAAGTGCAGAAATATGCCATGAAAACAGAGCACCTCTACGGACTGTTCCATTTTGGGATAGCTGAGAGCTGGCTTCAGGAACTGCCTGAGGACGTGAGAGCCGTCATCATAGAGGAAGGCGCCGAAGCCTGCCGGTGGGGAGACGAGGAGGCCGCAGATTACGAGACGGAGATGGCAGAAAAACTGCAGGAAAACGGCATGACCATTGTGGAGGTGGATAAACAGTCCTACAAAGACGCGGTTATGCCTGCCATTGAAGAGGTGGCCGGTACATGGCAGCCGGAAGTATGGGAGGAAGTACAAAAATATATGAAGTGATACGCGTAAACCCTCAAGTGAATGGGAGATAGGTATGAAAGAGAAGGGAAAATGGATTTACAAATTATATGAGATAGCTTCCCTGGCCTGTTTTTTTACAATGGTGGTTATCGTATTTTTGCAGGTTATTTTCAGATATGTCCTGAAAATATCGGTGCCCTGGACGGAAGAGGTGGCGCGGCTGCTGTATATGGGGGTTATCTTTTTGGGCCTTGTTTTAGTTGAGAGAGATAACATCAATATCAGAACCACCTATTTTATTGACAAGCTGCCCCTGAAACTGTGCAGAGGTATATTGATTGTGTCCAATATACTGGCTGTTATCCTTTTTATCATGCTTTTTGCAGGAGGGATTATCCTCATCAGAAAAATGTCTCTGTATACAATGGCTTCCCTTCCCTTTATGAGCAGTGCAACCTTCTATGTGCCCGTTGTTCTGGCGGCTCCAATGGTAATTTACATACTTATGAAGCAGCTGAAGGGATTCATGAAGTACCGCCCTTTGAAAGGAGGAGATGACTGATTATGGAAGTTGCCGTCTTTTTAGGACTTTTTGATTATCCTGTTTATTTTGGGCTTCTCCGTACCGTATGCCATTGGGATAACCTCTGTTATTATTATCATCATGGATAAAGGGCTTACGGGAATTCCCTATGAGATTGTAACCCAGCGGTTTGTGCAGGGAACGAATAACTTTACGCTGCTTGCAATTCCCTTCTTTCTTCTGGCTGGGAAATTGATGAACACGGGGGAATCACTTCAAAAATATTCAACTTCGCCAATGAGCTGGTTGGCTGGATACCGGGCGGTCTGGGAATCGCCAACATATTTGCAAGCATCATTTTCGCAGGCATGAGCGGCTCTGCCGTGGCAGACGCCGCCGGCCTGGGGACCATAGAGATAAAAGCCATGGAGGACGCGGGATTTGACACTCCTTTTTCCGCGGCAGTAACTGCCGCGTCCTCCACCGTGGGGCCGGTAATACCGCCCAGCGTGCCGCTTATCATGTTCGGAGTCATGGGAGGCACGTCCATTGCGGCCCTTCTCATTGCAGGAATAATACCCGGAGTCCTTATGGGGCTTTCCATGTCGCTGCTGGTGATACTCATAGCCTCCAAGAGGAAGTACCCCAGAAACAAAAGCCTGGATGTCAAAAGAGTCTGGCGTTCCTTCAGGGAGGCGTTCTGGCCGCTGCTCACACCGGTTATTCTCATCGGAGGCATGCTGTCGGGAATATTTACCCCAACGGAGGCAGCCGTAGTGGCAGCCGTTTATGCGCTGGTGCTGACGTCTGTTTTTTATAAAAGTCTGGACATGAAAAGCTTCCTCCGGATTTGCAGGGATACGGTCAAGGAGAGCTCCATGATTCTGATTATTGTAGCGCTTCCTCCCTCTATGGTTATCTGTTGATAAAAAGCCAGATTCCTACATACCTGATGGATAAGGTGTTTGCTTTCAGCCAGAACCCCGTTTTGATTTTGTTCTTAATCAATCTGTTCCTGCTGGTAATCGGCTGCTTTATGGAATGTAATGCCGCCATCATGATATTAACGCCTATGCTGGTTCCCATGTGCCAGGCTGTTGGAATTGATTCCGTTCATCTTGGGGTAATTATGGTTCTGAATCTTATGATAGGGCTTCTCACCCCTCCCATCGGCATGTGCCTGTTTACAACGGCAAGGGTTGCAAACATAACTCTGGATAAAATGATCAGGGAGGTTATACCTTTTTATATCCCACTGTTGATTGTGCTTCTGATGGTAACCTATATTCCGGAGCTTGTATTATTCCTTCCGCGGATTGCATTGCGATGAGAAAACAGGATATATTGTTCAGACAGGGCGGCAGCTGCTGGAATTCCCTGTCTGATGAACAGGAAGGGGACAATTTATGAATAGGAAAGAACAGCTCTCGGAGCTGATACGGTATTGCCGCCTGATTCATGGAAAAGGGCTGGTCAGCAGTTCCGGGGGAAACGTGAGCATACGCATAGGGGACCATATCTATATAACCCCTTCAGGCAGAAGCCTGCAGCAGATAGGGGAGGAGGATATCCTGGAGCTTGACCTTCAGGGCAATTATCAGGGGGCCATAGGCGCCGTACCTTCCAAGGAGTGGAGAATGCATCTGTGCTGCTATCAATATGAAGGGATTCAGGCGGTGGTTCACGTTCACAGCCCCAACGCCGTAGCCCTGTCATGTATGAAAGAGCTGGATTTTCAATGTTCCATGCCTATCTACACGGCAGGCTGCGCGGTACGGGTAGGCGCGCTACCGGTTATACCTTACCTGCCTTCAGGCTCCAGAGAGCTGGCGGAAGCAGTTTCTCAGGTTATAGGGGAGAGGGATTCGGTCCTTTTGGAAAACCACGGCGTTTTGGCGGTGGGAAAGGATCTGGAGCAGGCCCTGAATATTATTGAGGAGATAGAAGAAAATGCCAGAGTTCATTTCATTTTAGGCAGCCGCGGTAAGGCTCTTTCCGGAGAGCAGTTAGCAAACTACAGTATGGGACGGAGCAGAGGCCCCGGGCACGTCCAGGCGCCTGTTTGAACATTCACTCCCGGGCCCTGGGCCCAAGAGCCGCGGGCTTCCCGGGAACGTGGCGGCGGGCCCGTCATTGGGGGCCGTTTTCACAATATGGGCCCCCAGGCGGAGAAAAGCAAATTACAGACTTATTCCGGTACGGAAAGGATTTACAATGAGTGTAGAATCCAGCAGACTTTTATTAGGCATCGATATAGGAACCACAGGCGCAAAATGTGCGGTTTACGACACGGGGGGGAGGATGGTGGGGCACGCATACCAGGAATATCCCATGATACATCCCCGGGAGGGACGCACAGAACAGAATCCGCTGAGGTGGTGGGACGCAGTTGTAAGAAATCTGAAAACCTGTTTCGGACCTCAGAAAATAGACGCCTCCCGGATTGCCGCGATCAGCGTCAGCTGCACCAATGCGGTAACTCTGGTTGATGAGAAGGGAGAACCGCTCTACAACGCCATCGGACATCATGACCTGCGGGCCGGTGAGCAGATCCGGTGGCTTATGGAACATGTGGGGGAGGAACTGATCTTCTCGGTCACTGCCAACCGGCTGGCCAAGGGAACCTTTTCCCTTTCCAATCTCAGGTGGCTGATTGACAACCATCCTGAGCTTGTGAGAAGGGCCCACAAATTTCTCATGCCCAGCGGATTTATAATCCACAGGCTTACAGGCGTCTTTTCCATCAACCGTCCCAGGGCCGGCCTGACTCTGATGGCGGATATTAAGACAGGCCAATGGTCGGATACCATTATACAAAAATCACAAATACCCCCGGACCTGCTTCCAAACATATATTCGTCCACGGATGTGGTGGGATATGTGACGAAAGAAGCCGCCGGGATTACAGGGCTTAAGGAGGGAACACCGGTGACAGCCGGGTGCCTGGATACGGTGGCGGCCACAGCGGGGTCAGGGGCCATAAATGCCGGCGATGCGGCCATTACCCTGGGAAGCTGCGGCCGCATATGCTATATAAGCCGCGAGCCTATCTGCGATACCCGGGCCCTGAACTGCTTCAGTCCCTTTGACGGTCTGTACACCGTCATCCTGTCGACGGATAACGCGGGTATTTCCATGAGATGGTTCAGAGATATATTTGGCGGCGCAGTGGAGGAGAAGGCAAGAAAAAGGGGGAAAATATATACGAATACTTCAACGGCCTGGCGGAAGGGGCAAGACCCGGGGCGGGAGGGATCATATACCACCCCTATCTGACCGGTGAGAAAGCGCCTATATGGGATTCCGGGGGCCAGGGGGATGTTTTTTGGAATCGGGCTGGAAAGTGATTACGGCAGCTTTGTCCGGGCGGTTATGGAGGGGGTGGCTTTTTCTCTTAAGGACTGCATGAGAACCCTGAATGTGGAAAGCCGGATCCGGGAGCTATACCCATAGGAGGAGGAATCGCTAACAGCCGGATCTGGTGCCAGATCGTTGCGGATGTGCTTCAGCATCCGGTTATTCAACTGAAGCACAATGAGACGGAAACCCTGGGAGATATGATTCTGGCAGGTCTGAGCATACAAGAAAAGGGGATAACAAAAGACTTTGGAAAGCTGCTTTCCGGGGAAGGCTGCGTCCTGGAGCCCAATCGGGCCAACCGGGATGTATATGAGAGGCAGTTCCGGGTGTATAAGAGCCTGTATGAGAATGTCAGAACCCTGTATCAGCAGGGGCCTTGCTGAAGTGCAAAGGCGCATATGTAAGAGAATGAGAAAAGAGCTGCTGTAAAATAAATGCTCATTTTACAGCAGCTCTTTTTTATTTCTTTTTAAATCTTGCGAAAAAGCCCTTTTTCTTAGGCGGTGCAGGAACTGCGCCTCCGCGTACGCTCTTTATCTGAGTTATGTAGATGCCGCTGACAACTACTTTCGCCTCAGTTTTGACCGGCAGGGACTCGAATACACGGCCGTCTGCAATGAGCGTCATGACCTTTGGACCGATTTTGGCTTTTACCACCGGGACCTTGGTCCAGCGCATGTACTTGGGCGTCTGGTCAGTGACTACCTTGGGAAGTCCGGCCTGTGTCAGCTTCATCTTCTTTTTGTCAATGACCAGAATGGAAACGGTCTGTGCCGCTGCATCCAGCATCTGCTGCTGCTCCACCTGACGTTTCTGAAGCTTGGTTCCCAGAAAATAAAGAACCGCCAGAACCACCACCGCGATGACCAGGATGATAAGCACTACGTTAAAAATGGTTTGTCCCATATAGGCATACCTCCAACCTGTAATTATTTGATTGTCCGGAGCGTGTTGAAAATGCCTTGTTCAGATGCACGCCGCGTTCCGGTTCCCCCTTGTTGGTACACCTGTTAAATAATCAACGACCTCAGGAGACATTCTATAATAGTATAACATTTACACGGATAAAATGCAAGCAAAAAATGCTTGACACCTTGACATGACTGTGTTATTATGGAGTGTGCACTATTGTGGCGAGGTGGGCTTTTTGCGCCCTATTGCGCCCAATTACAGAGAACGACAGTGATGTTCCGTCTTTTTCCGGTCCAGGCCGGGGGGCCGGACCATCGCGAACCAAATAAGAAAACAGGGGTGAAACGTCAATGGAGAAAAGCAGAATACGTCCGGTACGGCCGGGAAAAGCGTAAGAATGAGCTACTCAAGACAGAAAGAAGTTCTTGAGATGCCAAACCTGATTGAGATTCAAAAAGACTCCTACCAGTGGTTCTTGGATGAAGGACTGAAGGAAGCATTTGATGATATCTCTCCCATCGCAGACTTTGCAGGACACTTAAGTCTGGAATTCGTTGACTTTACACTTTGCAAGGATGATATCAAGTATACCATCGAGGAGTGTAAAGAAAGGGATGCAACTTACGCCGCACCACTAAAGGTAAAGGTAAGACTGTACAATAAAGATAAAGATGAAATGAACGAACACGAGATATTCATGGGCGACCTGCCTTTGATGACAGATACCGGTTCTTTTGTGATTAACGGTGCCGAGCGTGTTATCGTCAGCCAGCTGGTACGTTCCCCTGGTATCTACTACGGCATTGGCCATGACAAGGTAGGCAAGGAGCTGTATACCTGCACCGTCATCCCCAACCGTGGTGCATGGCTGGAGTATGAGACTGATTCCAATGACGTATTCTATGTCCGCGTGGACAGAACCCGCAAGGTGCCGGTCACTGTCCTGATTCGTGCCCTGGGTTTTGGAACCAATGCGGAGATTCTTGACCTGTTCGGCGAAGAGCTAAATTATTAGCCAGCTTTGGTAAGGATACCTCCGACAATTACCAGGATGGCTTATTGGAGTTATATAAGAAAATCCGTCCCGGTGAGCCTTTATCTGTTGACAGTGCAGAGAGCCTGCTGAACAGCATGTTCTTCGACCCCAGAAGATACGACCTTGCAAAGGTTGGCCGCTATAAATTCAACAAAAAGCTTTCCTTCAAATACCGCTTAAACGGCCAGACTCTGGCCGAGGATGTTGTGGATACCTCCACAGGCGAGATCCTGGCTGAGGCAGGGACCAAGCTGAACAAGGATTCGGCTATGAAGATCCAGAACAGCGCCGTTCCCTTCGTATGGGTTGACGGACCTGAGAGAAAGCAGAAGGTTCTTTCCAATATGATGGTGGAGCTGTGCTCCTATGTTTCCTTTGATCCGGCGGAGGTCGGGGTTACGGAATTAGTATACTATCCTGCGCTGGCTTCTATTCTGGAAGAAGCTGGGGACGACCAGGAGGCTCTCAGGGAGAGCATCCGCAGAAATATTCATGATCTGATTCCAAAGCATATAACAAAGGAAGATATCATTGCTTCCATCAATTATAATATGCATCTGGAGCAGGAGGTGGGAACCTCCGACGATATCGATCATCTGGGCAACCGCCGTATACGCGCCGTGGGCGAGCTCCTGCAGAACCAGTACCGCATTGGTCTGTCGCGTATGGAGCGCGTGGTCAGAGAACGTATGACCACCCAGGATATGGATGGAATTACGCCCCAGTCCTTAATTAACATCAAACCGGTGACTGCGGCAGTGAAGGAGTTCTTCGGAAGCTCCCAGCTGTCCCAGTTCATGGATCAGAATAATCCTCTGGCGGAGCTGACTCACAAGCGCCGTCTCTCAGCGCTGGGCCCCGGCGGTCTGTCAAGAGACCGCGCCGGATTCGAGGTGCGGGACGTACACTATACCCATTACGGGCGTATGTGCCCCATTGAGACCCCTGAAGGCCCTAACATCGGTCTTATCAACTCCCTGGCCACTTATGCAAGGGTGAACCAGTACGGCTTTATCGAGGCGCCTTACCGCGTGGTGGATAAGACCACAGACCCGGAGAATCCCAGGGTAACGGATGAGGTTGTGTACCTTACTGCAGACGAGGAAGATAACTTTGTGGTAGCCCAGGCCAACGAGTCCCTGGATGAAGACGGACATTTTGTCCACAATAACGTATCCGGACGTTTCCGCACAGAGACTTCCGAGTTTTTAAAAAAGACCATTGACCTGATGGACGTATCTCCCAAGATGGTGTTCTCAGTAGCTACGGCCATGATCCCCTTCCTTGAGAACGACGATGCAAACCGCGCCCTTATGGGCTCCAACATGCAGCGCCAGGCTGTGCCTCTTCTGACGACGGAGGCTCCGGCTGTGGGAACAGGAATCGAGGCGAAGGCGGCCGTGGACTCCGGCGTGTGCGTGGTGGCTAAAAATGCAGGCGTGGTTCTGCGCTCCGCCTCCAATGAGATTATCATTAAGCGGGATTCCGACGGAAACAGGGATGTATACCATCTGACCAAATTCAAGAGGAGCAACCAGAGCAACTGTTACAACCAGAAGCCGATTGTGTACAAGAACGACCACGTGGAGGCGGGCGAGGTAATCGCTGACGGCCCTTCCACATCCAACGGCGAAATTGCTCTGGGCAAGAACCCGCTCATCGGATTCATGACCTGGGAAGGTTACAACTACGAGGATGCGGTACTTCTTTCCGAGCGTCTGGTTCAGGAGGATGTATACACATCTGTTCATATTGAAGAGTACGAGGCTGAGGCCAGAGATACCAAGCTGGGACCGGAGGAGATTACCCGTGATGTTCCGGGCGTAGGCGAGGATGCATTAAAGGATCTGGATGAGCGCGGAATTATCCGTATCGGCGCTGAGGTTCGTGCCGGAGATATCCTGGTGGGCAAGGTTACGCCAAAGGGCGAGACTGAGCTGACGGCCGAGGAGCGGCTTTTGCGCGCCATCTTTGGCGAGAAGGCAAGGGAGGTCCGCGACACCTCCTTGAAGGTGCCCCACGGCGCATACGGCATCATCGTGGATGCCAAGGTGTTTACAAGAGAGAATGGAGACGAGCTGTCTCCCGGCGTGAATGAGACGGTCCGCATCTATATTGCCCAGAAACGTAAAATTTCCGTAGGCGATAAGATGGCCGGACGCCACGGCAACAAGGGTGTGGTTTCCCGCGTGCTTCCTGTGGAGGATATGCCGTTCCTCCCCAACGGACGGCCTCTGGATATCGTGCTGAATCCCCTGGGCGTGCCTTCCCGTATGAATATCGGACAGGTGCTGGAGATCCATCTGAGCCTTGCAGCCAAGGCTCTGGGCTTCAATGTTTCCACGCCTATCTTTGACGGCGCCAATGAGAATGATATTATGGATACCCTGGATGTGGCCAACGATTATGTGAACCTGTCCTGGGAGGATTTTGAAGCCAAGTACAGCGATACCCTGAAGCCTTCTGTCCTGGAATACCTGGGCAGCCATCTGGAGCACAGAGCGCTCTGGAAGGGAGTTCCCATCAGCCGCGACGGTAAGGTGAGACTCCGGGACGGCCGTACGGGAGAATTTTTTGACGGTGCGGTTACCATAGGCCACATGCATTACCTGAAGCTTCACCATCTGGTAGACGATAAAATCCATGCCCGTTCCACGGGGCCATACTCCCTGGTGACGCAGCAGCCGCTGGGCGGTAAAGCCCAGTTCGGCGGACAGCGTTTCGGAGAGATGGAGGTTTGGGCCCTGGAGGCATACGGCGCTTCCTACACGCTCCAGGAGATCATGACTGTGAAATCCGACGACGTGGTGGGCCGCGTAAAGACCTATGAGGCCATTATCAAGGGTGAGAATATCCCTGAGCCCGGCGTTCCTGAATCCTTCAAGGTTCTTCTGAAGGAAATGCAGTCTCTTGGACTGGATGTCCAGGTGCTTCGGGACGACGGCACTGAAGTTGAGATGAACGAAAATATCGACTACGGCGATACGGAGCTCCGCGCTATGCTGGAGGGCGACCGCCGCTTTAACGACAACGAATCCTATGCCGATTTCGGCTACCAGGAGCAGGAGTTCAAGAACAACGAGCTTGTGAGCGTGGAAGAGGAAGAGGAAGAAGATGCGGCAGAAGCTGATGATTTTGCCGATGACGTAGACGAGGATGACGACGACTTGTTCATCGAGGAATCCATCGACAGTGATGATGAAGAATAGAAGGGAGTAAATGCTCATGCCAGAAGTGAATGAAACCTATCATCCAATGACATTTGATGCCATCAAGATTGGCCTGGCTTCCCCTGACAAGATTCTGGAGTGGTCCCACGGCGAGGTTAAAAAGCCTGAGACCATCAACTACAGAACCTTAAAGCCTGAAAAGGACGGACTGTTCTGTGAGAAGATTTTCGGACCGAGTAAGGACTGGGAGTGTCATTGTGGTAAATACAAAAAGATTCGTTATAAAGGCGTTATCTGCGACCGGTGCGGCGTAGAGGTAACAAAAGCCAGTGTCCGCAGAGAGCGCATGGGCCATATACAGCTGGCCGCTCCCGTATCCCATATCTGGTATTTTAAGGGAATACCCAGCCGTATGGGCCTGATTCTGGACATCTCTCCCAGAACCTTGGAGAAGGTATTGTATTTTGCCTCCTACGTGGTTCTGGATCCGGGCTCCACTTCCCTGCAGTATAAGCAGGTTTTGTCCGAGAAGGAGTACAGGGAGGAAGTGGAGAAGTACGGCGGTTCCGGCGGTTTCCGCGTGGGAATGGGCGCCGAGGCGATCCAGGAGCTCCTTCGTTCCATCAATCTTGAGAAGGATTCCCAGGATCTGAGAAAGGCCTGGTAGACGCCACGGGACAGAAGCGCGCAAGGGTTATCAAGAGGCTGGAAGTAGTGGAGGCGTTCCTCAACTCCGGCAATCGTCCTGAGTGGATGATTATGGATGTAATACCCGTTATTCCGCCGGACATCCGGCCTATGGTACAGCTGGACGGCGGCCGTTTTGCCACCTCCGACCTAAACGATTTATACAGAAGAATTATCAACAGGAACAACCGTCTGGCAAGACTGCTGGAGCTGGGAGCCCCTGATATTATTGTGCGCAACGAAAAGCGCATGCTCCAGGAGGCGGTGGATGCGCTCATTGACAACGGCCGCCGGGGCAGACCGGTTACCGGTCCCGGAAACCGCGCCCTCAAGTCCCTCTCCGATATGCTGAAGGGTAAGCAGGGACGTTTCCGCCAGAACCTTCTGGGCAAGCGGGTGGATTACTCCGGGCGTTCCGTTATCGTAGTTGGGCCGGAGCTTAAGATTTACCAGTGCGGACTTCCCAAGGAGATGGCGATTGAGCTGTTTAAGCCCTTTGTTATGAAGGAGCTGGTTTCCAACGGGACGGCTCACAATATAAAAAATGCAAAGAAGATGGTGGAGAGGCTTCAGCCAGAGGTTTGGGATGTGCTGGAGGATGTTATCAAGGAGCATCCTGTTATGTTAAACCGGGCCCCTACCCTTCACAGACTGGGTATCCAGGCATTTGAGCCAATTCTGGTTGAGGGTAAGGCTATTAAGCTTCATCCCCTTGTTTGTACCGCGTTTAACGCAGACTTTGACGGCGACCAGATGGCGGTTCATCTTCCGTTGTCTGTGGAGGCCCAGGCGGAGTGCCGTTTCCTGCTTTTAAGCCCTAACAACCTCTTGAAGCCTTCAGACGGAGGGCCTGTGGCGGTGCCGTCCCAGGATATGGTTCTGGGCATCTACTACCTGACGCAGGAGCGCCCGGGTGCAAAGGGAGAAGGAATGGTGTTCAAGAACGTGAACGAGGCGATTCTGGCTTATGAGAACCAGGAGGCGACCCTTCATTCACGCGTAAAGGTGAGAGTCAGCAAGACCATGGCGGACGGAAGCGTAAAGGCGTCCATTATCGATTCCACCATCGGCCGTTTTATCTTCAATGAAATCATTCCTCAGGATTTGGGCTTTGTGGACAGAACCATAGAGGGCAATGAATTAAAGCTGGAGGTGGATTTCCACGTAGCGAAGAAGCAGCTGAAGCAGATATTGGAAAAGGTAATCAATGTCCATGGAGCTACCCAGACGGCCGTTACCCTGGATGATATCAAGGCCATCGGTTACAAGTATTCCACCAGGCCGCAATGACCGTATCCATCTCCGATATGACTGTGCCTGAGAGCAAGCCCAGGCTTATTGAGGAGGCCCAGGCTACGGTAGATCGGATTGCAAAGAACTACCGACGCGGTCTGATCACCGAGGAGGAGCGCTACAAAGAGGTGATTGAAACATGGAAGACCACCGACGACCAGCTGACCCATGACCTGCTTTCCGGTCTGGATAAGTATAATAACATCTATATGATGGCCGACTCAGGAGCCCGCGGTTCCGATAAGCAGATTAAGCAGCTTGCAGGCATGCGCGGCCTGATGGCGGATACCACAGGCCATACCATTGAGCTTCCTATCAAGTCCAACTTCCGTGAAGGTCTTGACGTACTGGAGTACTTCATCTCCGCCCACGGCGCCCGGAAGGGTCTGTCCGATACGGCTCTGCGTACGGCTGACTCGGGATACCTTACAAGACGTCTGGTTGACGTTTCCCAGGATCTGATTATCCGCGAGGTGGACTGCTGTGAGGGCAGGGATATTCCGTATATGGAGATCAAAGCCTTTATGGACGGGAACGAGGTTATCGAGGACCTTCAGGAGAGAATTACGGGACGCTATATTGCTGAAACCATCACTGACCCGGACACGGGCGAGGTGGTGGTCAAGGCTAACCATATGTGTACGCCCCAGCGTGCGGCGGCAGTTATGAAGGTGCTGAACAAAACAGACCGCAAGACTGTGAAGATCCGTACCGTACTAAGCTGTAAATCCCATATCGGCGTATGCGCCAAGTGCTACGGGGCCAACATGGCCACAGGCCAGCCTGTACAGGTGGGCGAGGCCGTAGGTATTATCGCAGCTCAGTCCATCGGCGAGCCCGGTACACAGCTGACCATGCGTACCTTCCATACAGGCGGTGTGGCAGGCGGCGACATCACACAGGGTCTTCCCCGTGTGGAGGAGCTTTTTGAGGCGCGTAAGCCAAAGGGCCTTGCTATTATCACTGAGTTTGGCGGAGTGGTAACCATAAAGGATACTAAGAAGAAGCGTGAGATCACAGTAACGGACAATGAAACAGGCAATACCAAGACCTATCTGATCCCTTACGGTTCCAGAATCAAGGTGGTGGACGGACAGGTGCTGGGCGCCGGCGACGAGCTGACCGAAGGTAGTGTGAATCCCCATGACATCCTTAAGATTAAGGGAGTCCGGGCAGTTCAGGATTATATGATTCAGGAAGTGCAGCGTGTTTACCGGCTTCAGGGTGTTGAGATCAACGATAAGCATATTGAGATGATTGTTCATCAGATGCTGAAGAAGATTAAGATCGAGGAGAGCGGAGACAGCGATGTTCTGCCCGGCGTATCGATGGATGTGCTTGACTACAACGAGATGAACGAGGCTCTGATTGCTGAGGGCAAGACCCCTGCGGACGGCAGGCAGGTTATGCTGGGCATCACCAAGGCCTCTCTGGCTACAGATTCCTTCCTGTCGGCGGCGTCGTTCCAGGAGACAACAAAGGTTCTGACGGAGGCTGCCATCAACGGTAAGGTGGATCATCTCATCGGCCTGAAGGAAAATGTTATCATCGGCAAGCCGATTCCGGCAGGTACAGGTATGAAGCGCTACCGCAAGGTAAAGCTGGATACGGATTTGGCAGCTGAAGATGAGATTATGCTGTCTGAGGACGACGAGATTCTCCTGTCCCCGGAGGATGATGAACTGAACCTGACGGAGGATAACGTTGCGGAGGAAGTGCTGGCTTTGGACGACACTGCGGATATCGAGGATGATGAAAAGGAGCCTGAGGACGGGGAAGTTTAGTCCGCCGGCTGAACGTAAGAGATAAAGAAAAGGGGACGGCAGTCAGGCGGCCCCAATAAAGAAGATTTGTTACTGCCAGCGGCATAGTCATTTTGGCTATGCCGTTTTGCCGCCCGTCCCGTATATCCCCGGCTGGAAAGCCCACTGTTTCTATGCTTTTGGGAATGCGGCGGAATGGCGGCTATGGTGATGAAAAGCAAATTTGCATAAAATAAAAAGAAATTCCTTGACAGAACATTTTTACATGTATATAATAATATGGCGTGCTAAAACGCGTAATGTTTTTGTGCGCAAAAAGCTGACATACAGCAACCACAGACAATATCACAGGAGGTGAAAAGAATGCCAACATTTAACCAGTTAGTGAGAAAGGGAAGACAGACAAGCGTTAAGAAGTCTACAGCTCCTGCTCTGCAGAAGGGTTACAACTCTTTACAGAAGAGAGCGACCGATATCTCTGCACCACAGAAGCGTGGAGTTTGTACCGCAGTTAAGACTGCTACCCCTAAGAAGCCTAACTCAGCGCTTAGAAAGATTGCCAGAGTTCGTCTGTCTAACGGTATCGAGGTAACAAGCTACATTCCAGGCGAAGGTCACAACCTTCAGGAGCATAGCGTTGTTCTGATCCGCGGCGGTAGAGTAAAGGATCTTCCTGGTACCAGATACCATATCGTGAGAGGTACGCTGGATACCGCAGGTGTTGCAAACAGAAGGCAGGCCCGTTCCAAGTACGGCGCAAAGAGACCAAAAGACAAGAAATAATCAGTAAAACCGCATGTTTGATTTTAGGATAGTGCCGGAATGATGATATTGGCCTGTAGGTTGCAGGGTTATATATTGTAGTGCCGTGCATGAACGTATTATTATTTGGTGAGGCTTTGGAAGGAAGCACCATGCTCAGTGTCGCGCTGAAAGACGCGCTCGCTTCGCAGGTGCGCTTAATCCCTAAGTTCGTGAAAGACCTCACTAAGGGATTAATGCGAGTACCTACGATCTAATTGCATACAGGGAATTTATCTCTGTACCATATTAAGGAGGGAAGTAACGTGCCACGTAAAGGACATACTCAAAAAAGAGACGTTCTGGCAGACCCGATTTACAATAACAAGGTTGTTACCAAGTTAATTAACAACATTATGTTAGATGGCAAGAAGGGTGTTGCACAGAAAATCGTATATGGCGCTTTCGACCGTGTTGCTGAGACGACCGGCAAGGACGCTATGGAAGTATTTGAAGAAGCAATGAACAACATCATGCCTGTTCTGGAAGTTAAGGCAAAACGTATCGGTGGAGCTACCTATCAGGTGCCTATCGAGGTTAGACCTGAAAGAAGGCAGACTCTGGCTCTGCGCTGGATTACCCTCTACTCCCGTAAGAGAGGCGAGAAAACTCAGAAGGACAGACTGGCAAATGAGATTATGGATGCCGCCAACAATACCGGTGCATCTGTAAAGAAGAAAGAAGATATGCACAAGATGGCAGAAGCAAACAAGGCGTTTTCACACTTCCGCTTCTAATTGCCGGATCGTGTCAGACCTGTTTGATTATTTAAGGAGGAAAATCCCTTGGCTGGAAGAGAATATCCATTGGAGAGAACCAGGAATATCGGAATCATGGCTCATATCGATGCTGGTAAAACCACCACGACTGAGCGTATTCTGTATTATACTGGTGTAAACTATAAAATTGGCGATACCCACGAGGTACTGCTACCATGGACTGGATGGCTCAGGAGCAGGAGAGAGGTATCACCATTACTTCCGCTGCTACCACGTGTCACTGGACCCTGCAGGAGAACTGCAAGCCGAAGCCAGGTGCATTAGAGCATCGTATCAATATTATCGATACTCCAGGGCACGTTGACTTTACGGTTGAGGTTGAGCGTTCCCTGCGTGTGCTGGACGGCGCTGTAGGCGTTTTCTGTGCAAAGGGCGGTGTAGAGCCCCAGTCTGAGAATGTATGGCGTCAGGCAGATACCTACAATGTACCACGTATGGCCTTCATCAACAAGATGGACATTCTGGGTGCGAATTTCTACGGCGCTGTAGATCAGATTAAGACCAGACTTGGCAAGAATGCAATCTGCATTCAGCTGCCAATCGGCAAGGAAGACGATTTTAAAGGAATTGTCGACCTGTTTGAAATGAAAGCTTACATCTATAATGATGATAAGGGCGATGACATATCCATCGTTGATGTACCTGAAGATATGAAAGATGACGCCGAGTTATACCGCTCCGAGCTGGTAGAGAAAATCTGCGAGCTGGATGATGATTTAATGATGGCTTATCTGGAGGGCGAGGAGCCCACCAATGAGCAGCTGAAGGCAACCCTGCGGAAAGCAACCTGCCAGTGTGAGGCCATTCCTGTTTGCTGCGGTACTGCTTACAGAAATAAAGGCGTTCAGAAATTATTGGATGCAGTTATAGAGTTTATGCCGTCTCCGCTGGACATCCCTTCCATCAAGGGTGTTGACCTGGAAGGCAATGAGGTTGAGCGTCATTCTTCTGATGAAGAGCCTTTGCTGCTCTTGCATTTAAGATTATGACGGATCCCTTCGTGGGCAAGCTGGCATTCTTCCGTGTGTATT
Source organism: Clostridia bacterium UC5.1-1D2 (assembly GCA_001304855.1). Classification (GTDB taxonomy): domain Bacteria; phylum Bacillota; class Clostridia; order Lachnospirales; family Lachnospiraceae; genus Enterocloster. The sequence goes on along the minus strand of BBZN01000042.1, from coordinate 5,056 downwards.
CAGGAAGTCTGAACTCCGGTTCTTATGTGCTGAATGCCACAAAGGGAAAGAAGGAGCGCGTAGGACGTATTCTTCAGATGCATGCCAACAAGAGAAACGAGCTGGATAAGGTGTATGCCGGTGATATCGCGGCCGCCGTGGGCTTTAAGATGACTTCAACGGGCGATACTATCTGCGACGAGAAAAACCCGGTAATTCTGGAGTCCATGGAATTCCCTGAGCCGGTTATCGATATCGCTATCGAGCCTAAAACCAAGGCCAGCCAGGATAAGATGGGCGACGCCCTCGTTAAGCTGGCGGAGGAGGATCCAACCTTCCGCGTCCGCACCGACGAAGAGACGGGACAGACCATCATCTCCGGTATGGGCGAGCTGCATCTGGATATTATCGTTGACCGTCTTCTCCGTGAATTCAACGTGGAAGCCAACGTAGGCGCTCCTCAGGTTGCTTACAAGGAGACCTTTACCAAGGCTGTTGACGTTGACAGCAAGTATGCGAAGCAGTCAGGCGGACGCGGACAGTACGGTCACTGTAAGGTTCATTTCACACCGATGGAAGCAAACGCAGAGGAGACTTTCAAGTTTACTTCTTCCGTTGTGGGCGGCGCTATTCCCAAGGAATATATCCCGGCAGTGGGCGCTGGTATTGAGGAGGCTGCAAAGACCGGCGTACTTGGCGGATTCCCTGTTTTGGGCGTCCATGCGACGTATACGACGGTTCCTACCATGAGGTTGACTCTTCTGAGATGGCATTCCACATTGCCGGTTCCATGGCTTTCAAGGATGCGATGCACAAGGGTAATCCCATTCTGCTTGAGCCTATTATGAAGGTTGAAGTAACTATGCCTGAGGACTACATGGGTGATGTTATCGGTGATATTAACTCCCGCCGTGGCCGCATCGAGGGTATGGATGATATCGGCGGCGGCAAGATTGTAAGAGCCTTTGTTCCGCTGTCGGAAATGTTCGGATATTCAACGGATTTGCGTTCCAGAACCCAGGGCCGTGGAAACTATTCCATGTTCTTTGAGAAGTATGAGCCGGTTCCGAAGAATGTACAGGAAAAGGTGCTGTCAGAGCACAAAAAATAAGAGTTGATTCTTTATAAAAGGCTTGTAAATCAAGGGAAAATAGAATATAATGATTGATAGCCTGACATTAACTATAATAGCCCGAGATACAGGGCGCAAATTAAGGAGGACGTTATAAAATGGCTAAAGCTAAGTTTGAGAGAACTAAACCGCATTGTAACATTGGTACCATCGGACACGTTGACCATGGTAAAACCACTTTAACCGCAGCTATTACAAAGACACTGCATGAGAGATTAGGTACTGGTGAAGCAGTTGCTTTCGAGAACATCGATAAGGCTCCGGAGGAGAGAGAGCGTGGAATCACAATCTCTACAGCACACGTTGAGTATGAGACAGAGAAGAGACACTATGCTCACGTTGACTGCCCAGGACATGCCGATTACGTTAAGAACATGATCACCGGTGCTGCCAGATGGACGGCGCTATCCTGGTTGTAGCTGCTACAGATGGCGTTATGGCTCAGACAAGAGAGCACATCCTGCTTTCCCGTCAGGTAGGCGTTCCTTATATCGTAGTATTTATGAACAAGTGTGATATGGTTGACGATCCTGAGCTCCTTGAGTTAGTAGACATGGAGATCCGTGAACTGTTAAATGAGTACGAGTTCCCAGGCGATGATACACCTATCATCCAGGTTCTGCCCTGAAGGCTCTTGAGGATCCCAAGTGCGAGTGGGGCGACAAGATTCTTGAACTCATGAATGCTGTTGACGAGTGGGTTCCGGATCCTGTTCGTGAGACCGACAAGCCATTCCTGATGCCTGTAGAGGATGTATTCTCTATCACAGGCCGTGGTACGGTTGCTACAGGTAGAGTAGAGCGTGGTACTCTTCATGTATCTGATGAGGTTGAAATCGTTGGTATCAGCGAGGAGACCCGCAAGGTTGTTGTAACCGGTATCGAGATGTTCCGTAAGCTTCTGGATGAGGCTCAGGCTGGTGATAACATTGGCGCCCTGCTTCGTGGCGTTCAGAGAACAGAGATCGAAAGAGGACAGTGTCTGGTTAAGCCGGGTTCCGTAAAGTGCCATAAGAAGTTTACCGCTCAGGTTTACGTTCTGACCAAGGACGAGGGTGGCCGTCATACTCCTTTCTTCAACAACTATCGTCCTCAGTTCTATTTCAGAACTACAGACGTTACCGGTGTTTGCGAACTGCCTGCAGGTACAGAGATGTGTATGCCTGGCGACAACGTAGAGATGACCGTAGAGCTGATTCATCCCGTAGCTATGGAGCAGGGCCTTCGCTTCGCTATCCGTGAGGGCGGAAGAACAGTTGGTTCCGGCAGAGTTGTAAGCATCATCGAGTAATTACAGATATACCTGAACAGGTATTATGTCCAAGCATTTATGGCTCCTGGAAAGTTTAGGCTTTTCAGGAGCTTTTTTCTTGGAAAAATGCGTAGACGGACGAGAAGGCGGGCATTTACACTGCTGCCACAGGGGGTACATATGAAACGGGTACAGAATCTGACAGAGGGGAATATCCTGTCTACATTGATGGGGTTTGCAATGCCTGTGCTGGCTGCGCTTTTTTGCAGACCATGTACGGCGCTGCAGATATGATGATTGTGGGGCGGTTCAGCCATGCTGCCCAGGTATCGGCTGTTTCAACGGGAAGCTGGATTATGCAGACCATCACCACTGCCATCGTGGGACTTGCCATGGGAACAACCATTCTTCTGGGGCGGAAGATTGGGGAGGGGCAGCCGGAGGAGGCCGGGCGCGTGGTGGGAGCCAGTATCTGGCTTTTTGCTGTGATTGGAGCGGCTGTAACCGTTGTTATGCAGCTGGCTGCAGTGCCCTGTACGGCGTTGATGCAGGCGCCCAGGGAAGCCTTTGACAGTACGGCCCTGTATGTGAAAATCTGCTCTGCAGGTTCTGTCTTTATAGTGGCATACAATGTGCTGGGAAGTATTTTCAGAGGATTGGGAGACTCCAGACTGCCTCTTGTGTCCGTTGCCATTGCCTGTCTGGTGAATATCGCAGGCGATCTTCTGCTGGTGGGAGTTTTTGGCATGGCCGCCCCAGGAGCCGCCATAGCCACGGTGTTTGCACAGGCAGTAAGTGTTGTCCTTTCTCTGGTGATTATAAGGAGGCAGAAACTTCCCTTTGCCCTGGAGAAAAAGAACCTGTGTTTTCACAGGGAGCTCACAGGACATATTGTGAAGCTGGGATTCCCCATCGCATTTCAGGATGTGCTGGTTTCCATCTCATTTCTGGCTATCTCTGCTATTGTGAATACATTGGGGGTTATACCTTCCGCCGGTGTGGGCGTAGCAGAGAAGTTGTGCGGATTCGTACTCCTTGTGCCTTCTGCCTACGGGCAGGCCATGTCTGCTTTTACGGCCCAGAATATAGGAGCCGGGAAACCCCGGAGGGCGAAGAAGGCGCTGGCCTGCGGGATTCTCACCTCCCTTGGAGTAGGAGTATTCCTGGCCTTTTTTACATTTTTCCACGGAGATATACTGGCAGGTATATTCTCAGGAGACAGGGAGGTTGTGGAAGCGGCTGCAGATTATTTGAAAGCCTATGGGATCGACTGCCTGCTGGTGTCTTTCATGTTCTGTATGACGGGATTTTTTAACGGCTGCGGAAAGACCGCCTTTGTGATGTTTCAGGGAATCGCAGGGGCCTTTGGCGTAAGAATTCCTGTATCCTATCTGATGAGCCGGGCAGTGCCGGTTTCTCTCTTTGGGATCGGGCTGGCCACGCCATGCTCCACATTGCTTCAGATTCTGCTTTGCGGAATTTATATGAAAGCCGTCAGCAGGGATCCTGTTCTTGCGAATCAGGAGGAGGGGTAACAGGCGGCAGAAACATTCCCGCCGCCGGTGGTTGATCCGGGAGAATAGCAGGCCTGACGGCCGGAACCGGAACGTACAGGATAAAAGATTAAAACCCTGGTGAGCTGCCTGTCAGCTCACCAGGGTTTTTTCTGCGCATTGGGTTTCTTCCGCTATAAATTGATATCCGATGCCGCGGATGTTTTTCAAAAATACGGGATGGTTGGGGTCGTCCTCTATCTTCATCCGCAGGCGGCGGATGTGGACCATTATGGTATTGTCGTCTATGAACGTCTCATTCCATACCTGACGGTATATCTGCTCTTTTGTCAGAATCTTGTTCTGATTGCTCAGGAAATACTTCATGAGCAGACATTCTTTGCTGGACAGCAGAATCTCCCCGCCATTTTTAAAGAGGCGCATCTCATCGCAGATATAGCGGAACGGTCCGGCTGCCAGCTCGTTGGCATGGGAAGAGGAGGATAGATTCTGGCGGCGGAGACAGGCCTTGACCTTGGCCGATAACACCATCGTGCTGAAGGGCTTGGTTATGTAGTCGTCTGCTCCGATGCCCAGAGCCAGTACTTTATCCACTTCCGCCTGCCGTCCGCTTAATACAAAAAGCGGCGTCAGGATACTGCTGGTTCTCAGATGATGTATCACCTGGAAACCATCCATATCATCCATGACCAGATCCAATATGATTAAAGAATAGGAGCGGGTCTGGGCCATGGAGACTGCATCCAGGCCGCCTCCGGCCTCCTCGGTGGCAAAACCCTCGCTGTTCAGAATACGGCATATAATTCTGCGGATAGACGGATCGTCGTCTACCACTAATATGGTATCACGGTTCACAAGAATCCCCCCTGCTATGATTAACTGAAACAATATTATCAGTAACTTAACAACATTATAACATAATTTTACTTTGTTATCACCCCGTTTTATTTACCTTACAGAAATTTAAGAAAACCCATGTTGGTGGTTAAGTTTGACAAAGTATAATAAGAACACATCGGAATAATATACGAAATATACATAAAATATGAAAAGGAGAAGGGGAATTATGAAGAAAAAATCTGTGAAAAAAATTGCGGCGGTATCCTTGGCTTTAGGTATGATGGCATCTGCGCTGGCAGGCTGCAGCGCTGGCGGCTCCGGCGGCACAAAGGCAGCGACG
>BBZN01000041.1 GCA_001304855.1 Clostridia bacterium UC5.1-1D2 | reverse complement strand
GGGCTTCTAAATTTATCAATTCCGGTAATCATATACATTCATTCAACACCGCCAGTCACAGGTTTGTGGCTGGCGGCGTTGGCGTGTACCCACAGGCGGAGGTATCCGGAATCCGGGCGTCTGTGAGGCGCCTTTCAGGACAGGGGATGGGAGGAGGCGTCCCTGCCGGAGCCGCAGCAGGGCAAGCTCCCCCTGCCCTGGCCTGGCAGATAAGCTGGGTCATAGTGCCCATAGGGCAGTATACGCACCAGGAGCGTGGCTTAAACAGAACCATGGTGATCAGTCCAAGGATAGTGGAAGTGAGCATAACGCTGTAAAAGCCGAAGGCAAACTGAGCCGTCCAAAGAGGAAGGCCTGTTACGTGGTAAGCCTGACGCCATGGAAGGCGGAAGGTCCACAACAGAGTCACCGCCTGCTTTAAATCTGTGGTTCCCCGAAAGACAAGCCAGGTGTTAAAGAGCATCTGGAAGAACATAATCATAAAAAAGGCCAGAAAACCGTAGCGGAACCCCTTGGATTTAAGCCAGCGGGGCACAGGGCGGTTGCCGGAGAGATGGAATTTTTTCCGAGGACAGCAAAAAGCTGGCCTCTGCCACAGTATCGGTTGCAGTAAACCTTGGAACCTGTGACAATCGATATCATAAGGGGAACGATAAAACATATAAGTCCCAGCCAGGCAAACATAATATTGAAAAAGCCCAGCGCCAGATAGGTGAGAGATACAGCCCACAGATAGTCGTACCAGTGTTTTCGGGAACCTGTTTTTACAGTGGATGATTTCATAATAAAGCCCTCCTCTCTGTATCTGAGACAGCTACGGCGGCCTGAGCCGAGGCCCTGGCAGGATATCGATGACAGATGCGGGGCATTCATTTGCACATTTGCCGCAGCCTACGCAGAGCCCCTGGTCCACAACCGCATAAGAGCCCTTCCAGATATTCAGGGCCTGGCGGGGACATACCTTCAGGCAGCAGCCGCAGGCCACGCAGGAGCTTTGCTGCACCCGGGCCACGGATTTTGATAAGATTTTCATATTCAAGGTCAATACCTCCGGAAATTTTTTATGGTGTAAGAATACCACAAGGAGGGAAGGGTTTCGGTGACCGGAGTCACAGTGGGGCGGTTATATCCCGGAGCCGCATTTTAGGAAAACTGAAAAGGCGCTGCAGAACAACCTGTAAAAAGCTGTTCTGCAGCGCCCTTCTGCAGCCCCGGAGCCCATCTTCTTGTCCGGCGGTTATTTTAACTTGCTGATGGTGTTCTCCATCTCCGCAGGAGATACCACTCCCACGCTCTTATCCAGGGCCTGCCCCCTCTTGATGTACATGAGGGTGGGAACGCTCATGACGCGGAAACGCTCTGCAAGATCCGGCTCCTCGTCAATGTCTACTTTATAAAAATGCACGTCTGTATATTTTTCAGCCATACGCTCCACCACCGGGCCCAGCATCTTGCAGGGACCGCACCAGGTTGCAAAGAAATCCACCACTACCAAATCATCGCCTGCATTTACCGCCTGATCGAATTCACTTGTCTTTAAATGTGTTATAGCCATAATTATAAACCTCCTGAATTTGTATTCCTGATTCCATATTTTCTATCTGGTAATAGGATACCACATTTTGCCTCTATGTTATGTGACAAAAGTCACCGAGAATTTATTCAATATTCTAATATATATGTCATAACTGGCAAGCGATTCTAATATATTAACTACTTCCTTAATTTTATGTAACAGTTCAGACGGCGGGAAAAGCGGTAGAAAAGGGGGCGTTAAGTTGGCTTAATAAGACCGGTTCTCCACCACTTTTCACACCGGATGGACATCCGATGCTTCCTGACCGTTTTTTTCGGTCAGGAAGATGCGCCGTAAGAACTGTTACAGTTTTTTAAAAATATATTATGAGGTATAAAAATCCGGCATTCTATGCTATACTTATGCCTAAAGTGGATAAGTATGTGATAAAATCCCACCTGTATTCTAAAACACGCTCAGGAGATGGAGAATGTTATGTCAGTAAAAGATAGAGATAGAGAATATGCCATAGATGTCGCAAATGTGACTAAGGTATACAAATTATATGAGAAACCCATTGACCGTCTGAAAGAGTCCATGAGTATTTCCCATAAAAATTACCACCGGGATTTTTATGCGCTGAACCGGCTCTCTTTTAAGGTAAAAAAGGGCGAGTCTGTGGGAATCATCGGTACCAACGGCTCCGGCAAGTCCACCATCCTGAAAATCATCACAGGGGTGCTGACCCCTTCCACAGGTGAGGTGAGGGTGGACGGCAAGATATCCGCCTTCTGGAGCTTGGGGCAGGATTTAATATGGATTATACGGGAATTGAGAATATATATATGAACGGCACCATGATGGGCTACACAAAAAAGGAGATGGACGCCAAGCTCCAGGACATTCTGGACTTCGCGGAAATCGGGGATTTTGTGTATCAGCCGGTTAAGACCTATTCCAGCGGTATGTTTGTACGGCTGGCTTTTGCATTAGCCATCAACGTGGATCCTGAGATCCTGATTGTGGATGAGGCCCTGTCTGTGGGAGACGTGTTTTTCCAGGCCAAATGCTACCGGCGTATGGAGGAAATCCGCCGGAAGGGGACGACCATACTCATGGTGACCCACGATATGGGCAGTATTATCAAGTATTGCGACAAGGTGGTCCTTCTGAACAAAGGGGAGTTTGTGTCTGAGGGAGAGCCGGGGCGCATGGTGGATATGTATAAAAAAATACTGGCCGGACAGATGGACGCCCTGATGGAGGAGCTGGAGGGATCCCGGGAAGACCGGGGGCAGGTGGGAAATGCCGGATTTCTCAGGGGGCATGAATCTGGACCGGAAGGCGCCAAAGCCTGAAAGGGGCAGTCTTATGAAGGATAAGCTGACCATCAACTTTGACCGGACGGAGTACGGGGACGGCAGGGCGGAGATCGTCGATTTGGGCCTTTTTGATGAGAAGGGAAGCATTACCAACCTTCTGCTGAAGGGGGAAACCTTTACTATCAAGGAGCGGATCCGTTTTCATACGGAGATACAGGCGCCTATCTTCACCTATACGATTAAAGATAAAAAAGGGACGGAGCTTACAGGCACCAACACCATGTTTGAGGGGGCGGATATTAAGCCTGTAAAAGCGGGGGACGAGTATCTGGTGGAGTTTTCCCAGAAAATGACCCTTCAGGGCGGAGAATATCTGCTCAGCATGAGCTGTACCGGTTTTGAGCAGGGGGAGCATGTGGTTTATCACAGGCTGTATGACGTGACTAATATTACAGTTATTTCCAATAAAAACACAGTGGGGGTCTATGATATGGAGTCTCGGGTGAAGGCGGAAAAGATACCCGGAAGGTAAGCAGGGAATATCAGGAATAATGGGTAAACTATAAGTACAGGACCTAAGCGGCGGCACAGGCCCAAGTGAGAAGGGCCGGATCTGCCTTGGGCGGGCCGCAGTGGAAAGAGGAGTTCCATGAAAGATATCAGTTATGAACTTTTAGATTTATTGAAAGAATACGGAAGCGGCAGGGAAGGCGTGGGAAAGATTCTGGCCGGCGGGAGCAGGCCGGAGGTTCTCTATGCGTTATCTCCCATGAGGGGGATCTTCTGGAGTGGCTGGAATGCACCGGAGAAGAGTCAGTTCTGGAGATGGGATCCGGATATGGCGCTCTAACGGGAGTGCTTGCGGAGAAATGCGCCCATGTGACGGTGACGGACTGCAGGGAGGAAAACCTGGCGGTGAACCGGGAGCGCAATAAGGAACGGGCCAATATTACCTACGGACAGCCCGCGGAAGGGGAGACGTTCGACCTGGTGGTTCTTCTTGGCGCAGATAAGGCGGCAGAAAGTCGGGGGCTGGCTGTGGCGCTGGCTTCTGCCAGGAAGCGGCTTAAGGCCGGGGGGCGCCTTGTTTTTGCCTGTCAGAACCCTCTGGGGCTGCGGTTTTTGGCGGGGGACGAGCCGGACGGTGAGGAATGGGCCTTTACCCGTGGAGAGGCGGAGGCGGCGTTGGCAGAGGCAGGTTTTGCAGGAATACAGTTTTATTATCCGATGCCGGATTACAGAATTCCCCTGACGATCTATTCGGATCGCTGTCTGCCGGGCAAAGGCGATTCAGTCAATACATCCTGGGTGTTTGACAAGCCCAGATATGCCTGTTTTGACCAGGAGTCGGTGGCGGGTATGCTGATGGAGGAGGGGGATTTCGGGCGGTTTGCAGACAGCTTCCTCATCATCGGAACATTGAGAGAAGGATCGGAAAAAACGGTCTTTGTCAAATACAACAGAGCCAGAAAGGCGGAATTTCAGATCCGCACCAGCATTCTGGAAGAAAACGGGGAGAGGTATGTGGAGAAGGAGGCGCTCAACGGCTCCGGCAGCTGGCATATTCTTTCCTTCCCCAAGAAGTTTGGGCAGCTGCAGCATTTTAACCCCGCAATCCAGGTGCTTTCGCCGGATGTTTCGGAGGATGGCATGAGGGTGCGCTTCCCTTACTTGAAGGGTGTGACTCTGGCAGAAAAGCTGGGAGCGGAGATTGAAGCCGGAAAACCTCCTGTGGAGACGGTAAAGGCCGCCATGGAGACTGTGTTCGGAGTGGGTGAAGATATGATGTGCCCCTTTGAGGTGACGCCGGAATTTACAGAGGTTTTCGGTGAAATTCCGCCTATAGGGGACGTCTCCTACCGGGTCAGCAATATCGACGGATTGTTTGAGAACCTGATGGAGGCGCCTGACGGGGACGGCCAAAGCCGCATATACTGCCTGGACTACGAGTGGGTGTTTGATTTCCCTGTGCCTTCCCGCTATGTACAGTACCGGAATCTGGCTTATTTCTATAAACAATACGGGAAAAGGCTGGATTTCGATTCCCTGGAAGGGTTTTTGAAAGAGTTTGGAATCAGCGGCGATATGGCGGCTGTTTACAATCTGATGGAGGCCGCTTTCCAGTCCTACGTCCATGACGGGGGCAACCGGGATTATCTGGACCGCTATCAGCAGAAGGTTACAACACTGCAGGAACTTAAAGGGCGTGACCAGGATCTTCACAGGGCCCGGGAACGCATCGTCCAGCTTCAGACAGAGGTGGAGGAGAAGAATTTTCAAATCCGCAGGGAGCAGGAGGTACAGCGCCTGACCAATAACCATGTGGCAAACCTGGAGGTAATGATTAAGGATCTGCGCAGGGAGACAGACGAGCTGGGCAAGCTGGCTGCCTATCTTAACGGCCATGAGGCGCTGGTGTTCAAGGCCAGAAGAAAACTGGGAAACCAGGTTAACAAGGCGTTCCCAAAGGGTACCAGGAAACGGAAGATACTGAATTACGCAGTTGAGACCATCAGACATCCGGTGCGGTACGGAAAGCTCTACGCCACAAAGGAAGGCCGCAGCCAGATTGAGGGTGATTTTAAGATCGGCGGGGATTATTTAAAGTACGGAAGGCTGGTATTTCCCAAGGCGGAGGGGGAAGGAAAGGCGGTTCCCGGAGGCTGGGACGGCCCCATGGTTTCCATTGTGATTCCCTGCTATAACCAGATTCACTATACCTATGCCTGCCTTCAGTCCATATTGGAATTTACCACAGATGTGACCTATGAAGTAATAATCGCAGACGACGTGTCCACGGACGCAACTGCACAGCTGGACCGATTTGTGGACGGACTGGTTATCTGCCGCAATGAAACCAATCAGGCTTTCTGCGCAACTGCAACCAGGCGGCCAAAGCCGCCAGGGGCAAGTATATTATGTTCCTGAATAATGACACCAGGGTGACGGCCGGATGGCTTTCCTCCCTTGTCAATCTCATTGAATCCGATCCCTCTATCGGTATGGTGGGCTCCAAGCTGGTGTACCCGGACGGGCGTCTCCAGGAGGCCGGAGGCATCATATGGAGCGACGGTTCCGGGTGGAATTACGGACGCCTGGACAATCCTGACAAGGCAGAATACAACTATGTAAAGGATGTAGACTATATATCGGGCGCGGCTATTTTGCTGCCTGTCTGGTTATGGAAGCAGATAGGCGGCTTTGACCAGCGTTTTGCGCCTGCTTACTGTGAGGATTCGGATCTGGCCTTTGAGGTTAGAAAAGCAGGCTTTCGCGTGGTCTACCAGCCGCTGTCCAAAGTGATTCATTTTGAGGGCGTCTCCAACGGGACCGACGTTAACGGCGCGGGACTGAAGCGGTATCAGGTGGAAAACAGCAGGAAGCTGAAGGAGAAGTGGGCCGGGGAGTTTAAAAACCAGTGTGTTAACACAGGCAATCCCAATCCCTTCCTGGCAAGGGAGAGGAGCCAGGGGAAGAAGATTATACTGGTGGTGGATCACTATGTGCCTACCTTTGACAAGGACGCAGGCTCCAAGACCACCTGGCAGTATCTGAAAATGTTCCTGAAAAAGGGGTACGTTGTGAAGTTCCTGGGAGACAATTTTTTGCACGAGGAGCCCTACACCACGGCCCTTACCCAGATGGGGATAGAGGTTCTCTATGGGGACGAGTACGCGGCAGGTATCTGGGACTGGCTCAAACGCAACGGAGACGCCATATCCTTTGCCTATCTGAACCGTCCTCATATTGCCACAAAGTATGTGGATTATATCAGGGACTACACCGGCATAAAAGTGATTTATTACGGCCATGATCTCCATTTTCTGAGGCTGGGAAGGGAATATCAGCTGACGGGGGATCTCAATATCAAACGTGAGGCGGATTACTGGAAGTCGGTTGAGATAACCATGATGCAGAAGGCGGCAGTTTCCTATTATCCTTCCGATGTGGAGGTGAAGGCCATTCACCAGCTGGACGGCAGCATTCCGGTCAAGGCCATTACCGCCTATGTGTACGACCGGTTCCTGGAGAACATACAGGATGATTTTGCCGTGAGGGAAGGTCTGCTCTTTGTGGGAGGCTTTGCCCATCCGCCCAATGCAGATGCAGTGCTGTGGTTTGCAAAGGAGATTTTCCCCCATATCCGCCGCCGCCTTCCTGAGGTTCTGTTCTATGTGGCGGGCTCTAAGGTGACGGATGAGATAAAGGCTCTGGAACAGCCGGGAAACGGGATTGTGATTAAGGGCTTTGTCAGCGAGGAAGAGCTGGCCCGGCTGTACGGAACCTGCAAGGTGGTGGTAGTTCCGCTGCGCTACGGAGCAGGGGTTAAAGGAAAGGTGGTGGAGGCCATTTACAATGGCGCTCCCATTGTGACAACATCCACAGGGGCGGAAGGGATTCCTTTTGCAGGCACAGTGATGGAGATTGAGGACGAGCCGAGGGATTTTGCGGATAAGGTGGTTCGGCTATATTGTGACAACCAGCGGTGTCGGACCATGTGCCGCCAGACCCAGGAATATATCAGGCGCAATTACAGTATGGACGGCGCGTGGAAGGTAATAGAGGAAGATTTTCCTGAAGGGGAACGGACAGGGCGGAGTGAAGTGATTTTCAGTTGCGTTTAAAAAGGAGGATTCATATATGCAGGCAATACTCCTGGCGGGAGGCCTGGGCACGCGGCTGCGCAGCGTAGTAAGCGACCGGCCCAAGCCCATGGCTTTAATTGAGGGAAAGCCGTTTATGGAATATGTAACGGGCCAGCTGGCGGGCCGCGGCGTTACGGAGATTATCTTCGCCGTGGGCTACAAGGGCACTATGGTGGAGGAGCATTTTGGAGACGGCTCGGCCTTTGGTTTCCGCGCATTCTATGCCTATGAGGAAACCCTTCTGGGCACAGCGGGAGCCATTAAAAATGCGGGAGCCTTTGTGACGGAGGACCGGTTCTATGTTCTGAATGCAGACACGTTTTACCAGATGGATTACAGCCGTCTGGCGTCCCGGATGGACAGCAAGTCTCTGGACATGGCCCTTGTTCTCAGAAAGGCGCCGGACGTATCCAGGTACGGACGTGCTGTGCTGAATCAGGAGGGTATTCTCACCGGATTTAACGAGAAGGTGACGGAGGCCGGTCCCGGCACCATCAACGGGGGGGTTTACCTGATGAAGGCCAGTCTTTTGGAAGAGATACCGGAGGGGAAGGTTTCCCTGGAAAACCATATGATACCCAGATGGCTTTCGGAGGGAAAGCGCCTGGGAGGATTTGTAAATGACGGCTATTTTATTGACATCGGTATTCCAGAGGCTTATTTCCAGTTTCAGGAAGATGTGAAAGCCGGGCGCATTTAGCATTCCCGGAGGAATGGGGAGCGTTTTGCTGGAAAAGTCAGGGCGGAGGGAGAGGAGAATCACATGGTAATCAGAGGAAGGGCCCCCTTGCGGGTCAGCTTTGGCGGAGGGGGCACTGATGTGGCGCCCTTCTGTGAGGAGCAGGGCGGAGCATCATTGGGAGCACGATTAATAAATATGCGTATTGCTCTATTGTTCCAAGGGAGGATGATCAGATAATTGTCAATTCCCTGGATTTTGATATGACGGTAAAATACAACACCAGCGAGAATTATGTCTATGACGGAAAGCTGGATCTGGTGACGGCGGCGCTCAATGCCATGGATATCAAACAGGGCTGCGAGGTGTACCTCCAGTGCGATGCGCCTCCGGGCTCAGGACTGGGCACCTCCTCAACTGTGATGGTGGCGATGCTAACAGCCATGGCCCGCTGGAAGGGTACGATGATGGACGCCTATGCCATGGCGGATCTGGCTTACCAGGTGGAGCGTCTGGACTTAAAGATTGACGGAGGCTATCAGGATCAGTATGCAGCGTCCTTCGGAGGTTTTAATTTTATCGAGTTTCACGGCCGCAACGATGTGGTGGTGAACCCTCTGCGGATCAAGAAGGATATAATCCATGAGCTTCAGTATAATTTGCTGCTCTGCTATACGGGCAAGATTCATGTTTCGGCAAATATTATAAAGGATCAGGTTCAGAACTACGAGAAAAGGGACGCCTTTGAGGCAATGTGTGAGGTAAAAGCCCTGGCCTACGCTTTGAAGGACGAACTGTTAAAGGGGAATCTTCACAGTTTTGGGAAGCTTCTGGACTACGGCTGGCAGAGCAAGAAGCGCATGAGCGACAAGATTACCAACCCCAGATTGATATGCTCTACGATGAGGCTGTCAAAGCCGGGGGCCTGGGGGGAAGCTTCTGGGCGCCGGCGGCGGCGGATACCTGCTTATGTACTGCCCGTACAATGTACGCCACAAGGTGGCGGCCCGTATGGAGCAGGCGGGCGGACAGCTTGCAGACTGGAACTTTGAACTCAGAGGAGCCCAGAGCTGGGTAGCGGACGACCAGCGGTGGCAGTACGGCCAGGTGAAGGTTTATATGCAACGGGGAATATAAGTTTGATATATAGGGAATGGTTCAGGACGGAAAACAGCGGCATATGAACGAAGGACAGATGAAACAGGACGGGATAAAAATCATGGATCGGATTGTATTTTTGGACAGGGACGGTACGCTCAATGAGGAGGTTAATTACCTTCACAGGAAGGAAGATTTGCACATCCTGCCGGGAGTCCCCCAGGCGCTGGCCCTGCTGAAAAAGGCCGGATACCGGCTGCTGGTGGTGACCAACCAGGCAGGGGTGGCCAGAGGCTATTATACGGAGGAGGATGTGAGAAATCTCCACTCTTATATGAACAGCCTTCTGGAACCGCGGGGGGCGGCAATTGACGGTTTTTATTACTGTCCCCACCATCCGGTTCACGGTGTGGGCGTTTATAAGAAGAACTGCCAATGCCGCAAGCCGGAAACAGGAATGTTTCAGATGGCTGAGGGGGAATTTCCAGTGGACAAGGCCCGTTCCTTTATGATAGGGGATAAGCTTCTGGATATAGAGGCGGGCAAAAAGTACGGACTCACCTCCATTTTGGTGGGAACGGGCTATGGCAGGGAGATTTACAGGCAGGACTGTATAATGGGAGGGCGCCGTATCTACGATTTCTATGCAGACACCCTTCTGGAAGCGGCGCAGTGGATCCTGGCGCGTATCTGAACATTCATTCCCGCCATCTGCACGCCCCACATCGCGGTATATTTGACCCAAATTCACTTAACGTAGCCCGCTACGCTGCGCTCATTTGGGCCAAATCTCCCACAAAGAGGGACGCACATCTGACGGAAAGCAATGTTCAGACGCGCTCTAGAGAAAGGACAGGCGGAAAAAACATGAGAGAGATGGAATATCTTGAGGAGCTGACCGGGCGGTATCCGGTTTTGGAGAAAGTAAAAGAGGACATCCTTGAAGCGTATGAGCTTTTAAGGGATTGTTATGAACGCGGAAACAAAGTTCTCATAGCAGGTAATGGGGGGAGCAGCGCCGACAGCGAACATATTGTGGGAGAACTGATGAAGGGCTTCTTAAAGCGCCGGCCGGTGTCTGAAGAATTTGCCCGGGCTTTAAAGGCGGCGGATCCGGAGCGGGGACAGGCCCTGGCAGCCGGTCTCCAGCAGGGCCTGCCTGCCATAGCCCTCACAGGCCATACGGCCCTTTCCACTGCATTTTTAAACGATGTAAACGGCGAGATGAGCGTGGCCCAGCAGCTTTTGGGCTACGGGGTGGAGGGGGACGTGTTCCTGGGTATTTCCACTTCGGGAAATGCCAGGAATATCATGTACGCCGTAACGGTTGCAAAAGCCGGAGGGATCAAAACCATCGGCCTTGCGGGAAAAGATGGCGGAGCCCTGGGCAGGGCCTGCGATGTGGCTGTGGTCGTGCCGGAGACGGAAACCTATAAGATTCAGGAGCTCCACCTTCCTGTGTACCATACGCTTTGTCTGATGCTGGAGGAGCATTTCTATGAGGTATAAACACGTTTTTTCTATTTGCGCCTACAAGGATTCTCCCTATCTGGAACGGTGTATCCGATCCCTGAAGGCCCAGACCGCCCCATCCCATATTATTATCTGCACCTCCACCCCCAGCCGGTTTATCGACGGTCTGGCCTGGAAGTACGGGATCCGGGTGTTTGTGCGCCAGGGGGAGAGCAATATCAGGGATGACTGGAACTTTGCCTACGCTTCGGCGGAGGGGGAGCTGGTGACGATAGCCCATCAGGATGACATGTATCACAGGGATTACACAAAGGAATTGCTGGCTGCCTGCAGGCGCTACCCGGATATGACCGTATTTACCACCGATTATGTGATTGTAAAGAAGGGAAAGCTGATCACGGGAGATAAAATGCTCTGGATTAAGAGAATGCTGCGCCTTCCCCTCAGAATACCGGCCCTCAATGACAGGACGTGGGTGAAAAGGTCCGTATTGATGCTGGGCAATCCCATCTGCTGTCCCTCTGTGGCTTACCGGAAGCTGAAGCTGGGGGAACCGCTGATTCAGTCCCATTACAGCTTTGCCCTGGACTGGGATACCATGCTCCGTCTGGCTGAGGAGCCGGGACGGTTCATCTGTGCAGAGCGGCCTCTTTTGTTTTACCGGATTCATGAGGAGGCCACCACAAAGGCCTGCATCAGGGACAACCGCCGGGAGCTGGAGGAGGAGGCGATGTTCTCCAGGTTCTGGCCGGCTCCGGTGGCCCGCTGGCTGATGGGATTTTACAGGAGGGCCTATGAAGAGTACGACTGAGCTGTGCTCCTTAGGCTGTTCCCGCAACTGAAGTGAAATAAGATTTAAGGATTGGATAAGGATACATGGAAGGTAGGAACAGGTTAAAGAAAATAGTTCCGGTATGGTCAGGGGCGCTGTCGGGGGGCATATTGGCCATATCCTGTTACAGCGTCATGATAGCGGGGCCTCTGGCGCCTGTTCTCAGGGACCGGTATACAGTGTATATGATAGCGAGGTGATCCTGGTGTTCCTCTGGAACCTGCTGTGGCTTTCCAAAACAGGCAGGAAAAAGCTCCAGGCCGCAGGCGTGCTGTCCGGGCTTTTTATTTTTACTTGGTGTCATCAGATATTCCTGCCTGTGATACTGTCCGGGCTCTATATGGCCCTTCTTGTGGCTATGGGAAGGTGGATACTCCGCCTGTTTTTCCGGGGACATCCCCTCCCCTTTGCGGAGGAAGTTTCCATGGCTCTGGTGCTGGGAAGCGCGTTTTGGATGGCCGTGGTCTGTCTGGTATCCCTTACGGGACGCGGGGGCTGAACCTTTGGCGTCTGGCGGCTGTGGGATTTGCAGTGACGGCGGCTGCGGGGGAAGTGTGGTTTTGGAGGAAGAAGGACGGCGGAAGGCAGAGGGGGAGCGGGGGCCTCAGGGGCTTCTGCAACAGCATATTCCAAAGGGTGTGGCTTCCCCGGAGAACCCATGAAGCCTGGCTTCTGGCCTTTATCATCACAATGGCGCTCATACAGGCAGGACGGATGAACATTGAACTGGATTACGATTCCCTTCATTATGGACTGCGCTCCGCTTTTGTGCTGGATAACGGCAGAGGGATCTATGAGAATCTGGGGATGATCAATCTGGTGTACACCTACAGCAAGGGTCTGGAGGTGCTTCTGCTTCCCTTAAGCGGAACCCCCACCTACGGCTTTGTGCTGGCCTTTTCCCTGTGGGTTGGGATTGGGGTTCTGCTGCTGGTTTACCACATAGTAAGGCGTTTTGGGGGACGGGAGAAGGGAATATTGGCTGCTGCACTGGCTGCGGCCGTCCCCGGGATTATGAATATGACGGCTACGGCCAAAAGCGATATTATTACATTGCTCCACCAGCTGATTATATATAATTTTCTATCCCTGGCGTTTATACAGGACAAAAGGAAGGACAGGACTCCCTGGCTTCTCATGGCGGCGGCCACCTATCTGCTGACTATGGTATACAAGCCACGGCGCTGGTGTTTTCAACTGCTCTGGGAGGCGTGGCCCTGGTATGCCTGATAATAACCCGAAGGTTTACCCTTGGACATCCCAGGGGATGCTCATGCTTCTTCTTCCGGCAGGCGCAGTGACGGGACTCTGGTATCGTACCTTTCTGCTGACGGGGGTTCCTGTCACTTCCATCTTTGCCGGATTTTTTGAGCGGGTGGGATTTGCGGTTAAATATCCCTATACCTTTACCCATGTAATCGGCGACCCCTCTGCCCTGGATACAGGACAGAAGCTGTCCCGCCTGGGGAGCCGCCTGTGGGAAATGCTTCTGGCTCCCGTGTCGGAGGACATGGACCATGTGATCATTGCCTGGGGCAGCGGATTGATCACTTTTCTGCTCTTTGTCTGGGCGGCGGCGGCCTGGAAGGCAGTGGGAACAGAGACGGAAAGGGCGCTGAATTTCTTCGACCGGATGCTGATTCCGGCGCTGGCCCTGGGGTGCGTGGCAAGCATCTATACCTTGTCCCAGGTGGACGGGAACTATTTTATACTGTTCTATGCGCTTCTCATAGTAAGCGCTTTGCGAATGCTGGATTTTGGGGGTGGGGAGACAGGCGGCTCCGGCTCCGGGATGAGAGCCTCCCTCCTGAGACGGAAGCTGTATATTCTGCTGGCGCCCTTTCTCATATGCAGCGTTCCCCTCACCTGCGCCACATGCTGGGCCGGCAATCCCGGATTCACTCAGATTAAGATTAAACATAAGGGATATTACGACCACAGGGCCGAGGCGGCCCGGAGGAGAATCCTCCAGGGCAGCTCCCAGCTGGCCCTCAGCTTTTCCCCGCGGACCCGGGTGCTGGCCTTTGGGAAACATCCCCAGGCGCTGGACCTGCCCTGCAGCGTTCAGAGCTATTACGACGTGACAGGAAGCGGCGGCAATGTGTATCTGGTGAAAAAACTGGCATACTTTGAAGAATTTCTCAGGTATGCAGGTACGGAATACTTCTTTGTGGAGGCGGGCTATCTGGCCGGCCAGCCAAGGGCGCTGCAGATTATCGAGGATATGATTGCAGAGGGAAGCCTGAGGGATATCCGGTACGAATGGGGCAATATGGCTGCCAGAGTCACCCTGGGAGAGCCTGCGCCAGCCGATCCCCTGCTGGCGGTGGCCCAGTTCCGGGAACATTACAGTATGTTGGAAAACAGCCTAAAGGAGGCAGATTAAGTGGAGACAAAAGACAGGGCAAGAACCAGAATCGGATTTTCCAGAATGGAAAAAGAGTATCAGTGGAAGGACCATGTGATTTTTCTGGGCCTTCTGCTGGGCTTTGCTGTGTGGGTTAACAGAGGCATAGAGATAAAGGGACTGTATATGGACGATCTGTATTTTTGGTCCTGTTACGGTGAGCAGAGTTTCCTCCAGTATGTCTTTCCCGTGGGCAGCACCCGGTTCCGCTTTCTGTATTATCTGGCTGCCTGGCTGGAGATGGCGGTTGTGGGAAATCATGTAAGCTGGTTTGTGCCTGTAAATATACTCCTGAACGCCGGCCTGTCCTGGACCATTTACTTTCTGGGGCGCCGTCTTGCCGGTTCCAAGGCTATTGGCTTTCTCTGCGGCTTTATGTTTTTGTCCAGCCGAATGGCGTACTATCAGATCGGCCAGGTGCTGGGCCTTATGGAAACCATGGCCTTGTGGATGGGGCTGGGAATTCTCTGGTATCTGTACCGCTATCTCAATGAGGAGAACAGGAGGAGAGAAGTACTTTCATCTATCTGGTCAGCGGCCTGTATTTTGGCGTATGCTTTGTCCATGAGCGCTATATGGTTCTGTTTCCGCTGATTCTTCTGATTCTGGCGGCAAAGAAAAGCAGAAAGCTTACGGAGTGGGCGGCGGCGGCAGGTTCCTTTCTGCTGGTTCAGGGGATCCGCGCCCTGACAATAGGAAGCGTCCTTCCGGCAGGAACAGGGGGCACCCAGGTAGCGGATACCTTCAGCATAAAAGAAGCCGTGGGCTATGCCTGAGCCAGGTTGCCTATGTGTTCGGCGTCAACGCAGGGCCGGAGCATCTCAACGGCCTTCCCTGGGGGGAAAGCCCGCTGTCTATAAAGCTTCTCGTCCTTCTGGCGGACGGGGCCGCGGCGGTTCTTTCAGCCGGATTTGTGTGGAAGCTGGCCAGGGAGAAGGACAAGGCCCACAGAAGGGCGGTTCTATGGAATTCCCTTCTGTTTATCCTCTTTACCGGACTGTGTATTGCTTCCTCCAGCGTCACGATACGTGTGGAAATGCGCTGGGTTTATATCTCTCTTGCAGCAGCCCTCCTGTTTTTGTCCTATATGTATGGAGAGCTGACGCGGGGAGTGAAGGCGGAGCTGTATCTGAAGCGGCTCTGGCCCTGGGGCGCGATATTTGCGGTCTATGTGGTTCTCATGCTTCCAGTGGAGCTGTTTTACCGGGGCTATTATCCAAACCTGTATCTGTGGCCCAATCAGATGCGTTACAATTCTCTGGCTGAGGAAACCTACGGGAAGTACGGCGGCGGAATCTTGGAAAGACCATCTATATCATGGGCAACAGCTATGAGATGAGTGATTTCACGGCGGAAACTTTCTTCAAAGTCTATGACAAAGAGAGGAAAGCAGAGGGAACCAGCGTTGTATTTATAGACAGCATCAGGGACATCGGCCTGGTGGACGATTCCATGCTGGTGCTGAGAGAGGATCCGGAGCACGACGGTTTCCAGGACGTGACTGATTTTGTTCAGAACTTAAAACTCCAGGTGGAGTACGGCTATTATGACGACGGATGGATGGACGAGCATGGGGCCCTCACGGTGATGGCGGGGAAAGAGGGGTTCATTGATTTGGAGATCGTGTTTCCCGGAGTAATGGAAGGGGGAGAGGCCGTGGAGATTACTGTGGACAAAAACGATACCCGGAGGATTCCCATCCGTTCCAGCGTGGTGGACACCACCATTGAAGGGGAGCCCTGGCAGATGGTGCATCTGGAATTTGCCTGTAACTTTTATATGCAGGACGCCCGGGAGCAGCGGGGGATGAACGGCTGGCGGCGATTGTGCATATCAGCACACGGTAAATGGGGCGGTATAGAGAAGTCCGCCCTTTCACAAATACGCTCTAAGGAGAGAAAACCATGAATACGGAACGCAAAGGGATAATTGCATATTGGGCGATTCCTCTTCTGGGAGTGGCCTTCTGCCTGTGGTATGTGAAAAATGCCACCTGCGACGTGGTGTATTCCGACTACATCCGTCTGGTGAACAGCTATCTGCCGGACGTGTACAACCCGGAGAAATTCTTTGTGCCGGATGTTCTCACCAGAATTCCAATCAACTATCTGTGCCGGATTATCAATGTGGAATTCCTGGGATACTCCATCACTCTGGAGCGTGTCCTGGGAGTTATAAGCCTGGGACTGGCAGGAGGGGTGTTCGGTATCTATTGCAGAAGCCGGAACACAGGTCTGGGCTGGTTTGCCCTTCTGATGGCGGTTATGTTCAGTCTCAACAAATGGGAGATGCTCACCAACGGCAGCGGCTGGTCCCATTTCTTTGCCTTCGCCTGCTTTTACTACCATGAGCTTGTTTTGGACAGAGTCTGGGCGGGGGAGGAGAAGAAAGGGGACAGGGCCAGGCTTCTGACCCTTCCGTGGCTTATTATACTGGGAACGGCAGGACCGTACTGCGCTATCTATGCAGTGACAATTCTGCTCTCCTATGGCTTTTGCTTTATCCGGGACTATTACAGAAGACAGTACGGCGCTTCCCTCTGGGATATACGTTACGCCGCCTACGCGGCATGTACCTGATTCCTCTCCTTCTATATATATGGAGCAATTCCATGGCTGTGGAAGAACATGCAGGGGCCACCGGGCGTTCCCTGGGAACTATCCTGGCGGAGAATCCAACCTTTCCTGTGCGTTTTCTCCTGAAATCCTTTGCGGGAATGATTGTGGGGGGCGAAGATCTGAATGATTGGCTGAAAGCAGGAGCCATCAGCAACCGGGCGTGTTACCTCATAGGGCTATTTGTGGTCTGCGGCTATCTCCTGGCCTTGTGGCTCAATCTGCGCCGCCGCCTGTATGAGACTACCCTGATGCCGCTTATGCTTTTGGTGGGCGGAGGCTTAAACCATGTGCTCATCTTTTTCTCCCGCTATATATTTGAGAAGGAAAACTATGCCTTAAGCTCCCGTTACGCCCTCCAGTTTCAGGTGGGAATCCTGGGAATTATCCTCACCTTTGCCCTGGTATGGCGGCTGGAGGACAGGGGAAGAAAGGCGGTCAGGGGGCTTATGGGTGTATTCTGCCTTGCAATCCTCCTTGGAAATGGTTATACTACTTATCGTGAACTGAAGAAGGCGCCTAACCGGGAAGCTCTTTTTGAAGAAAAGGCGGCCCTGGCCCTGGAAATTCCGGGGATGACGGAGGAGGAACTGAAAGCCAATGCCGGAGCTCTGGAGGACAAATTTGAATACAGGAAGGGCGTTGAAAAGATACAGAACGCCTTCCGCATATTGCAGGAGAATAACCTGAATGTATTCAGACAATAAAAAGACTGTAAACGGGACGGCCCGGTCTACAATGGAGGAGAAACAATGAAAGTTGTAATTTTAGCAGGAGGACTTGGAACCAGAATCAGCGAGGAAAGCCACTTGAAGCCCAAGCCAATGATCGAGATCGGAGGCAGGCCCATACTCTGGCATATCATGAAATACTACTCCCAGTTCGGTTTCCACGATTTCGTCATCTGCCTTGGATATAAACAATATGTGGTAAAGGAATTTTTCGCAGATTACTTCCTCCACACGTCAGACGTAACCTTCGATCTGGCCAACAACCGGATGGAGGTTCATAACAACTACTCAGAACCCTGGAAGGTGACCCTGGTGGACACCGGCCTTCACACCATGACCGGGGGAAGGGTAAAGAGGATACAGCCCTTTATCGGCGGCGAGCCCTTCATGCTGACCTACGGCGACGGGGTATCCACCGTAGATCTGGAAGCGCTGCTGAAATTCCACCAGTCCCACGGAAAGACAGCCACCATCACCACGGTCAATATCGGACAGATGAAAGGCGTACTGGACATAGATGAAAATGATACTATTCTTTCCTTCCGGGAGAAGGAGGACAATGACGGCGCCCTTATAAACGGGGGCTTTATGGTGATGAACCCCGAAATATTCAACTATCTGGAGGACGACGCCACGGTCTTTGAAAAGGAGCCTATGCAGCGTCTGGCGGCGGAGGGACAGCTAAAATCCTTCTACCACGGCGGTTTCTGGCAGTGTATGGACACGCAGCGGGAGATGAACAAGCTGGAGAATCTGTGGCAGTCGGGAGAAGCGCCGTGGAAGGTATGGGAGGATTAGAGCAAAATGACAATGAACGAACTGGAACATTTCTATAAAAATAAAAAGGTCCTGGTGACCGGACACACCGGTTTTAAGGGCTCCTGGCTCTGCCGCATCCTGACGCTGGCAGGCGCCAGGGTCACAGGGTACGCTCTCACGCCTCCCACAGACCCGAGCCTGTTTGAGATAGCGGGGCTGGAGGATACCATGGACAGCGTAACCGGGGATATCCGGGACCGCAGGCATTTACTGGAGGTCTTTGAGAAGGTGGGGCCGGAGATTGTCTTTCACCTGGCCGCCCAGCCTATTGTGCGGGATTCCTACAAAGATCCGGTATACACCTATGAGACAAATGTTATGGGAACCGTCAATGTCCTGGAGTGCGTCCGCCTGACGGACAGCGTCCGTTCATTTCTGAATGTGACCACAGATAAGGTATATGAAAACCGTGAGTGGGAGTACGGTTACAGGGAATGTGATACCCTGGACGGCTACGACCCGTACTCCAACAGCAAATCCTGTTCCGAGCTGGTGACCCACAGCTACCAAAAGTCATTTTTCCGGGAACGGAACTGTGCCATATCCACCTCACGCGCCGGAAATGTAATCGGCGGCGGAGATTTTGCCAATGACAGGATTATTCCGGACTGTGTCAAAGCCGCAGCTTTGGGGAAAGATATTATTGTGCGCAACCCTCATTCCACCCGGCCCTACCAGCTGGTTCTGGAGCCCCTGGCCGTATATCTCACAATTGCCATGAAGCAGTATCAGGACAGGAATTATCAGGCTGCTACAATGTGGGGCCTGAGGATAAGGATTGTGTCGCCACAGGAGCGCTGGTGGATATGTTCTGCCGCATATGGGGGCGGGAGGCAAAGTGGGTGAACCGGTATGACGGAGGCCCCCACGAAGCTAATTTCCTGAAGCTGGACTGCTCCAGAATCAAAACAGTCTTTGGCTGGAAGCCAGGTATGGGGTGGAGGAGGCCGTTGAAAAGACTGTGGAATGGTCCAGGGCCTATCTGGAGGGCGAGGATATGCTGGAGGTGACGGACCGGCAGATACAGGAATTTTTTGTATCCCAGGGTCTGCCTGAAAATCCATTCCCGCCCTCTGCACAGGCAGGATGGACTGAAATATAGAATTAAAGGAGAATAAATACATGAATTTTGAGCGTAAAACAGAAGCGGAGGCCAGAAAGGAGATTCTGGAGCTGGTGGCGGAGTACTGTGACACCTACACAACCAGAAGAAAGGATTCAGGGAAGGGGACAGGATTTCCTACGCCTCCCGGGTCTATGACCATGAGGAAATGGTGAATCTGGTGGACAGTTCACTGGAGTTCTGGCTTACCTCCGGCAGATACACAAGCTCTTTTGAGGGGAAGCTGGCCGATTACCTGGCGTGCGATACTGCTGCCTTGTGAATTCCGGTTCATCTGCCAACCTGACTGCATTTATGACATTGACTTCCCCCCTTCTCGGTGAGCGCAGGGTTAAGCGGGGAGATGAGGTCATAACCGTAGCCTGCGGCTTTCCCACCACTGTGGCCCCTGTGATCCAGTATGGGGCGGTGCCTGTGTTTGTGGATGTGACCATCCCACAGTATAATATCGATGTAAGTATGCTGGAATCTGCTCTGTCTGAGAAAACCAAGGCTGTGATGATCGCCCACACCCTGGGCAACCCATTTGACTTAAAGGCTGTAAAGGCCTTCTGCCATAAACATGACCTGTGGCTGGTGGAAGATAACTGCGACGCCCTGGGCAGCAGGTATACCATAGAGGAGGACGGGGAGCTGGTGAGCAAATTTACCGGGACTGTGGGAGATATCGGCACTTCCAGCTTCTACCCGCCTCACCACATGACGATGGGGGAGGGAGGCGCCGTATACACAAACAGCGGCCTGCTGAACAAAATTATCCGCTCTGTCCGTGACTGGGGACGTGACTGTGCATGTCCTTCCGGCCGTGATAATCTCTGCGGGCACCGGTTTGACAAGCAGTACGGAGAACTGCCTCTGGGATACGATCACAAATATGTGTATTCTCATTTTGGATATAACTTGAAGGCAACGGATATGCAGGCAGCCATCGGCTGCGCCCAGCTCAGGAAGTTCCCGTCTTTTGTGGAGCGCCGCCGCCATAATTTTGACCGCCTGAAGGAGGGGCTTCTCCAGGTGGAGGACAAGCTGATCCTTCCTGAGCCATGTCCCGATTCCAGGCCCAGCTGGTTTGGCTTTCTCATAACCTGCAGGGAAGGGGTGGACCGGAACCGGGTGGTTCAGTATGTGGAGAGCAAAGGCGTTCAGACCCGGATGCTGTTTGCGGGAAATTTGACCAAGCATCCATGCTTTGATGAAATGCGGGCTGCAGGAACCGGATACCGGATCGTGGGCCGGCTTGAAAATACAGACCGGATTATGAGGGACACCTTCTGGGTTGGCGTATATCCGGGGATGACGGACGAAATGATTGACTATATGGCAAAGACCATCAGGGAAGCGGTCAAAGACGGAGGAGAAGGCTCTGTGTAACTGAAAAGACAGCTGCGCCGGAGTTGAAAATACAGAAATTGCCGGCTCCCGGGAAAGTTCCGGGGAGCCGGCAGTCATAAGGAGCAAGGAACAATGGCAGTATCATATGACATGAGCAGAGTTCATCAGGCGAATCTAAAGATATTGAAGGAAGTGGACCGGATATGCCGCAAGTACAATATCAGGTATGTCCTGGATGCAGGAACGCTCATCGGCGCTGTGCGCCACAAGGGCTTTGTCCCCTGGGACGACGATGCGGACGTGGCGTTTACCCGCAACAATTTTGATGCATTTATGAAGGTGGTGAGACGGGAGCTGCCTGATACCATGGAGCTTGTGGAGCCTGACGGATACCGGGGAGGAGCTGCCTTCTATGACTTTACTCCCAGGATTATCTATAAGAACAGCCGGTGCCATGGGGACAGCGGTTTTATGAAGTTTTACGACGGCAAGCTGAACCACCTGTGGGTGGATCTCTTCGTCATTGAGCGGCTGCCCGGCTCCAAAGCCGGGGCTGAGCTGACCCGTTTCCTGCACAAGGCGGTCTATGGCCTGGCTATGGGACACAGGTACAGCCTGGATTTCAAAAAGTACAGTCCTCTTCACAAGCTGTTTGTAGGAGGACTTGCGGCTGTGGGCCGCCTTATCCCCATGAAGGCAATCTTTGCAATGCAGAAGGCCCTGGCCCTCAAGGACAGGAAGAGCCGGGGGAATAAGCGGTACTACAGCAATTACCAGCCGGACTTCCTCTATGTGACACTGGAGAGTCAGTGGTGCGAAGAGGTGGAGGAGGCGCCCTTTGAGGACACGGTGCTGATGATTCCCAAGGGCTGGCACCAGGTGCTGACTGAGGTCTACGGCGATTATATGAAGCTGCCTCCCAAGGAGGAGCGTGTACCTGCCCATTCAAGCCAGGAGATTGAGATTCTGGATTCGCTTTAATGCAGACTGGAAAGAGAAAGGACTACAGATATAGTTCATGGAAAATTTGTTATCAGTTGTAGTGTCGGTTTATAACGAAGAGAAGGCATTGGAAGAATTTTATTCAGAGACGTCCGGGGTGCTTAAGGCAGCCGCCTGGATTATGAGCTTATATTTGTCAACGACGGCAGCGCAGACAGAAGCCTTGAGGTGCTGTCCGGCCTGGCTGCAGCTGACCCCAGGGTGAAGATAGTCAGCTTTTCGAGAAACTTCGGCCATGAGGCGGCTATGATTGCAGGGCTGGATTACAGCAGGGGAGACGGTATTATCTGTATGGACGCAGACCTTCAGCACCCGCCGGAATGCATTCCCGGTATCCTGGAGCGCTTTGAGGAGGGGTACCAGGTTATCAATATGGTCCGCACCAGGAATAAGACGGCAGGGTTTGTGAAAAATATAACATCTTCTGGCTTTTACTGGCTCATCAATCATATATCCGATGTGCACTTTGAGGCGAACGCCTCTGATTTCTTTGCGCTGAGCCGCCAGGTGGCCCAGGTGCTGAAGGACAATTACCGGGAAAAGGTGAGGTTTCTGCGGGGGTATGTGCAGAATGTAGGCTTTAAGAAAACCACCATGGAATATGAAGCCAGGGCCAGGGTGGCGGGGGAGAGCAAATACAGCATCAGGAAGCTGTTTACCTTCTCCATCAACACCATTCTCTGTTTTTCCAATATGCCTTTAAAGCTGGGGATTTACGCAGGGATTTTCTCTGCTCTTCTGGGGCTGGTGGTGATGGTTTACACTCTGCTGACGCGCAGAGGCGCGCCCAGCGGCTATGCAACGATCGTGGTGCTTATCTGCTTTATGTTTGCTATGATGTTTGTAATTATCGGTATCATCGGCGAGTACATCGCTATTCTTTTTAACGAATTAAAGGACCGCCCTGTTTACATTGTGGAGCGGACGGAAAATATGGATAAGGCGGACATCTCCCGGCCTGCGGGGGAGCCTTAGGCTCAGGCCTTTACCGCCTTTGGCTCCATGGATGATGTTACGGTTCACTGCTCCTGTCTTTTTAGAGGGGGCCGTGAATCGTAACTTGTTTATGGAAATTTTATGGTTCCTTTCTTGACAATTGCATCCAAAGGTGTTTATAATTGGTTTCGTGACAGAGTGTCATAATGACATTCTGTCATTTTAAAACATAGCCTGAGACGCCGGCCGGAAGTAATTACGGCGGGATCCCATAGGCCTGGAAGGCCGGATAGTTCCCCAACAGAGGGGCGGCGGGATACGAAAGATAGCAAGGAGGCGGAAGCCATGCCTACACATCGTTTTTTAAAATTGAAGGATGAGAAGAAGAAGGTAATACTGGAGGCGGCGGTCCATGAATTTTCCAGAGTTCCCTATTCAGCGGCGTCCATCAACCAGATTATAAAGGAGGCCGGTATCTCCAGAGGCAGCTTTTATACATATTTTGAGGATAAGGACGACCTGATGCAATATGTGCTCCGGGGGATTCAGGGACGGCTTTCAGGAAAAGGTCCTGGAAGCCCTTAAGGAAGAAAGGGGAAATCCCTTTGCCGTACCGGTAAAGCTTTTGAAAGCGGTTATGGAAAAGGGGGAGGACGGACTGGGGTATAAGATGTATAAAAATACACTGTCCGACCTGAATCTGGTAAATCAAAACCATCTGTTCGGCATCCGGGGAGAATGGCTTCAGGATGAGGGCTGCCGGAATTTCTGCCGGAGATTCTATGGGTGTATTGACCAGAAATTCTATCCCGTCCGGGAGGAGATTGTGCCTTATTTTGTGGAAATGGCCATGGTGCTGGGCACGAAGGCTCTGGCGCTCTATTATAAAAATGGGGCGGACAGAGAGCAGATCCTGGAGGTTTTGGAAAAGGAAATGTCCATATTGGAGACGGGGGTCTGTAAGCAGCCTGAAAACCCCTGCTGAGTTTATTATGTACTCCCGGAATCTCTCCGGAACCTGCCTTTGGGGCTGGTTTTCTGTCGGCCGCACACAAAAAATCATCTCGCAAAATTCAGGCACAAAGAGATTCCCGGCGTACATTTATTTAGAAAAAGAGGAGATAAGTTATGAGAGACAGGAAAACTATAAAATTCGGATACAGAGGCGCGGCAGTCCTGACAGCCGCCGCCGTTGCGGCGGCTACGCCTATGACTGCGTGGGCTACACTGGCCAGTAAGCCTGAAGACAATTTTGCTGTGCCGGAGCCTCCGGCGCCGGATATCAGCAAAGATTTGAGCCCGGAATTTGCCTATTCTGAGGAAAAATGGGCTGCCCTGAGGGACAATGTGCTGGAATATGGTGAGATTGCAGATTTGGTGCACGAGTATAATCCCACAGTCCGCAGCAACCGTTCCAGCTATAATGATCAGAAGAACAAGGATCTGACGGATATATGGCAGGAGCTGATGGACGATGCCATGGATCTCTGGGATAAGGCCGACGCTGAATATTCAGACGATTCCATGAGCAGAATGTCGTCCGCCATGACTGAGTACGCAGGCAATAACCTTGCGAAAATGGCAGACAACAACTATATGGATGCAGATATGTATAAGATTTCCTATGACAAGACGGAGGCTAACCTGACATACCAGGCTCAGCAGCTGATGGCGACCTATGAGGTTTCCGCCTACAGCATGGGAAATTTAAATGCCAACAGGGCCCTGGCCCAGGCCAACTATGAAGCTGCAGCTGCCAACCAGTCTGTGGGCAATGCCACCCAGGTGGATGTGCTCACTGCAAAGAAGAGCGTTCAGGATATTGACGTCAGTATACTGTCTGCACAGAAATCGGCCGACAATGTCCACAGGAACCTCTGCCTTATGCTGGGCTGGGCGGTGGACGGACAGCCGGAGATCAGGAAGGTGCCTGAGCCCGACTTAAACCGCATAGCAGCAATGAATCCCGAGGCCGACAGAGAGGGAGCCATTGCCAGCAACTATGATATCAGGAGCAATGAGATAAAGCTTAAAAATGTGTCCACCAATGATTTGAGGGCCGCCACTCAGGCTGAGATCGATTCTGGAAAGGACAATGTTTACAGCAATCTGAAGAGCCAGTACAACGCGGTGCTGGACGCCAGGGATGCGCTGGAGGCCGCCAATATCAAGCTTCAGCTGGAAGCTGTGAATATGAACAGCGCCAGTGCGGGAGCCGCCGTGGGCAATATCAGCAATCTGGCCCTGATACAGCAGCAGACTGCATTTACCACAGCCCAGAACGATGTGGAGACTGCCAAGCTGCAGCTTTTTCTCGCAATGGAACAGTATGACTGGATTAAGAAGGGACTTACATTCTAAGACTTTGGCCGGAGATATACCCGGCTGAAGGAAACAGGAAAGGAATGAAAACATAGATGATGAAATCACATAAAAAGCCGGCCCGACTGGCCGCCTTGTCTCTGTCCTTCGCCCTGGCCGGCAGTTTTACGGCTATGGCCCTGCCTGAGGAAGCCCCGACTGCGGAATATGATGCAGCATTGGCCCGGCTTCAGGACAATCAGATGGAATACGGCGAGCTGGAGGATTTGGTTAAAAATTATTATGAACCGATCAAGTCTGCCTACGATGCGCTGACCAATACCGAAGATATGGCGCTGGTGACAGAGCTTATGTATAATGCGGCCCGTGATTTAAGGGAGGAAGCGGACGACATAGAGGACGCCATCAAGGACGGCCAGGTTTCCATGGGTGAGATGGAAGATGCCATGACCGGTATGATCACCAACAAGGTAATGGCATCGCTATACCGGAAAAATGCGGACAGTATGAGCCGCAGCATCGATCTGAGCACCAGGCCCTCAAGCCTTAAATCCGCTCAGCAGAATGTAAATAGAATCGTTCAGAGCCTTCAGTCGGCTATGAACGGCTACGAGCAGTTAATGGCCAACCGCGCGGTGGCCGCCAAGGGTGTGGAGATCGCAGAGACGGCCAGGAACATCCAGCAGACTATGCAGGCTCAGGGACTGGCCGTGGATGCAGGAGTGCTCAGCGCCGCTTCGACCCTGTCCTCCTCCAGATCCCAGCTGACAGCATTGGACACCCGGGCGGACAGCATCAAGAAGAGCCTGTGCAGAATGACAGGCTGGGGACCTGATGGCAACCCGGTCATCGGTCCGGTGCCTTCGGCAGATGTGGGGGCTATCCCATTCATCGACGTCAATGCAGATAAGGAGAAGGCGGTTGGCAACAATTACGACCTCACCTCCCTGCGGGCAGGCAAAGGCGGGGGCATGGATCAGATCGCTCAGACAACCACCAAAACCACAACCCAGACCAAAAATAAAGTGCGGAATGTGGCCTATAATGAAGATTTGGTCCGCTCCAATATACAGACCCTTTATGACGATATTCTGGAAAAAAAGGCTGCCTATGACTCTGCCGCCACGGAATACCAGAGCGCGCAGCTCCTCTGGAACGCAGCCCAGATACAGAAGTCCAACGGCTCCATAAGCCAGATTGAATATCTTCAGCAGGAGCTGGCCTTCCTCCAGTCACAGGGGGCGTTCCGCTGTGCAGATTTAAATCTGAGGCAGTCCATGGAGAATTATGACTGGGCGGTTAAGGGATTGAGCATCAGTATCAGTTAAAAAACCAAATAGTTGTAAAAAAATGACCTCCTGTCTGCCGCGCTGCAGTTTTAATCGGATGATTATACGAATGTGATGGAAAAGCAGGAGGTTTGTCACTTTATTTTATTAATATTTTACAAAGGATATGAAGCTTTTTGACTCTTGTCTCTTGCATATTATGGAAAAAAGTGATATTCTTTTTATATGGGGCATGTATAATTAGTCGAAGGAGGGTGGAAC
Organism: Clostridia bacterium UC5.1-1D2; assembly: GCA_001304855.1. Classification (GTDB taxonomy): domain Bacteria; phylum Bacillota; class Clostridia; order Lachnospirales; family Lachnospiraceae; genus Enterocloster. Next base: position 12,122 of record BBZN01000041.1, on the reverse strand, counting down.
AAGTCGTCGGTTTTGTTTTTGGATTGAGGTGATTCTATGTTAACCAGACAAGTTGACAGCAGGGAGAAAGCCTTAAGGCCTATCCCCATTTCTTACTTGATTCAGACAGCGAATCAGTTTGACTGCGAAATCTACGTAACCAGCGAAATGACCACGGCCAACGTTAAGAGTTACGATGAGGTCAAGAATCTCAGACTTAACGGATATCTGACTTTTTACTTTAAGGGAAGTGATGAGTCGGAAGCAAAAGACAGGATTCAGAGTATACTCTGGGAGTGATTACAAGGAGAGAATGTAACTATGTTGTGCGATCTTTAAACGAGGGCAGGTAAACCGGCCCTCGTTTTGTGTCCCCCTGAAAAGCCTGTTTACTCTCCCTTCAGGTAATTCCCCGCGTCTTTAAAGAAACTCCATACAATCAGAATAATGATAAATCCGATTGGAAACGCCGCGATAATTGACACGGTCTGAAGGTTTGCCATGGAGTTTTTGGCAAAAATCAGAGCTATGGGAAGAAGCATAAGCATAATGGCCCAGAACAGCTTAACAGCCTTATCCGGTTCCTCCCCGGCGCCCAGGGCCTTATAGGAGTAAGAGCTGGCAACCATAGTGAGGGCGTCAAAGGATGTGGCATAGAATGCGATCATGGTAACTGCCAGCAGCGCCAGCCCCGCTTTTGCCAGAGGCATTGTCTCAAATACGGCGATGATGGTCTGGTATAAATCGCCTGTTTTGGCGTAAAGCCCCATCAGATCCAGCCTGCCATGCATCTGAAGTCCCAGACCGTAATTGCCGAGTATGATAAAGGAGGTGAAGGTTCCTGCAAGTCCGAAGAAGTAGCCTCCCAAAACGGTTTGGCGGATGGTCCGCCCCTTGCTTATGGTTCCGATAAAGAAAGGGGTGGCCACACACCACACCATCCAGTAAGCCCAGTAGAAGATGGTCCAGGTTTGGGGAAAGGAGGAGGTCCGCAGGGCGTCGGTCCAGGTGGACAGGCCGATAAAATTCTGGGTCAGGTTTCCGATGGCCGTAATTCCTGTTTCGATAATAAAACGAGTCTCCCCTCCAAGGAGAAAGAAATAGGCCAGAAGTACAAAAAACAGATACACGCAGGAGGCGGCCAGTTTTGCGATGCCCTCCATGCCGAAATAAACAGCCAGGGTGTAGACGACGCATATGATTATCAGGATGGCGATAGTAAGCACATTGCTCTCCCCTACGCCGAATACGCGGCTCAGAGCCGCGGACAGCAGCGGAGTGGCCAGAGAAAAGGTGGTGGCAGTTCCTGCCAGCAGGGCAAATACGGCGGTGAGATCAATGAGCTTTCCCCAGATTCCGTCTACCCGTTTGCCCAGAAGGGCTCTGCAGGCCTCGGAGTACTTCTGCTTGCTGCGCTTGCGCACATGGATCATAAAGCCGAAGCACACGGCCAGAATCATATAAAAGCTCCAGGGAATGGGCCCCAGTGAAACAGAGGTAGGTGGCGGCCCAGTCCTGCATGGCCCCCATATCCGTAATGCGCGGTTCCCCGGCATAGAGCATCCACTCGCACAGCGATAGAACAGAATGTCGGCGGCCAGACCGGCCGTAAACATCATGGAACCCCACCGGAAGGGAGAATACTGAGGCTTTTCGAGATTGCCCAGTTTAATCTTTCCGTACCTGGAAAATGCCATATAGAAGGAACAGATTAATGCTCCCAGGCCCAGCAACAGATAATAGCTGCCAAGCTGGTCGCCCAGAAAAAACGGATGGATTCCAGAATGGAAGCGGAGCCTTGGGGGAATACCATAAACAGGAAACATAAAATTACAAATTGCAAAAAAGGGTATCAGGGTGATAATCCAGTCCAAACGTTTTTTCAGGCCCCGGCTTTGGGGTACGGCATCATTTGTGTTCATAACAGATCCTCCTATATGTTCAAAAATTTAATTTTTAAAATTATATTGAACATATTACCACCTGCTTCCAGAAAAATCAAGTACCTTTTGCAAAAACTTCAATAATATTGTAAGAAAAAAGGACTGTTAAAAAGGGACAAACTTCGTTATAATAGTACCGTTGACAAAAAGGAGGATTTTTAATATGAAATATCTGAAAAAATTATCATTGATTTTACTGGCGTCCGTGGCGGTACTCAGCGGATGTACTGAAAGTAATATTGTATCCCCGTCCTCAGGGCTGGTGAAGGGAGACGGAAAGCCGGATCTGGAGGTTAACAAGGACGCCCCATCGATTGGGAGGAGATAAGCAGTGACGTGAGGGAGGAGTACATGGATCTACGGGGTTTTTGCAGACTATGTGCTGGATATGGCTGTGTCCTATAATTCAAACAGCAAAACAGTGGAAGTGCTGCTTCCGGTAACCCACAAGACGACGCCTGAGATAGCGGCTATTTACGGGGAGGCAATCTTAAAAACAGTAGGTACCTCCATCGCAACTCAGAACTTCTATTATGAAGCGCCCGATGAGGAGAGCGACGAGGCTTATTACGGCAGCTATTTTGACGAGTACAATGTCCTGGTTCAGGTGTTTTTCTACGATAAAGAAGGAGAAGAGGACACGTACCTTGTGAATGACACCATGAAGGCCGGAGAGCAGAGAGAGCTTATACCACAGGCTCAGTAAGGAGAATATGGGGAATGAGAATTGACAGATACTGGAAACGAGCTGCAGCAGGGCTTCTGACAGCGATGACACTTATGACAACAGGGGGAGTGCCGGAGAGCTTTGCAATGACCGATTCCCGGCCCTTTGCAGCCCAGGGACAGACCCTGTCCTCTCCTGACAGAATTATCATCAAAGAGGAGTCCCAGAGCGGCCAGGAAGCTGCAGGCTCTACTGCCGGGATTCCTGTAGTACAGGCGAAGGCTGAGATTGCAGCCTTTGGAGCTGTCTCTACGCCTGTTACGGATTCCGGTTCCATGTTCGGAGCCGGACGGCTGACAATGCTGGCTAACCACGCTACCAGCGCTCAGCAGCTGTCTGTTATTATCGAGACAGGAGAGGGCGGGCTGATCGTAGTAGACGGAGGCTGGACTACCAGCGCCGATTATCTGCTGGAGCAGATTAAACAGAAGGGCGGACACGTCCAGGCCTGGCTTTTAACCCACCCCGATTCCGACCATGTGGGGGCTTTGGCGGATATTCTGTACAAGCACAGCCAGGAGATAACCATAGACGGAGTGTACTACTCCTTTGCGCCGGACAGCTGGTATGCCGAGAAGGATCAGGATGTAGCCAACATGCTGGGCTATCTGAAGGGCGCTCTGGCGCTCCTTCCCCCTGAGAAACTCCACGGAGACATTGTGTCCGGACAGGTGATAAACGCCGGGCCCGCCAAGATCCAGGTTTTGAATCAGGCCTACCAGTGCAACAGCGATTTCGTGAACAACAGCAGCGCTACCTATATGGTTTCCCTCAACGGAACCAATACTGTATTTTTAGGGGATTTGGCAAAGGCGGGGGGCGAGCAGTTGATGGCGGAACACGATCTGTCCGCATTAAAATGCGATATCGTGCAGCTGTCACACCACGGACAGAACGGCGTGGATTATGAGGTTTACAAGGCTCTCAAGCCAAAGGTGGCCCTGTGGCCCACACCTCAGTGGCTTTGGGATAATGATAACGGAAATGGAGCGGAAAGCGGCCCCTGGCTTACCCAGCAGACCAAGAACTGGATGGTGCGCCTGGGAGTCAAGACCAACTTCTGCATCAAAGACGGAGATCAGGTAATTGAATAAAAATCCTATAGGAACATAAAAGAACAGCGGGTTTGACTGACGGTATCAGTTAATCCGCTGTTCTTTTATGTTCACATGTCTTTACAGGGAAGGCCGCTGTGGTAGGAATAGTTCCCAAGCTCCGAAAGCAAAAGCTCCAGGGCCGACACTCTTAAGGGCTGTCCCGATTCCAGCATGGAGTTAATCATATAGTAAACGGTGCTTAACTTTCCAAGGCACTGGCGGAAGAGGTCCGGAAAGGAGGCCTTGGATGCAATGTTTTTGTTCCAGGGATTACACCAGGTTTCGTGATGAAGATTTAAACTCCAGGCAGGATTTTCCACAATATCCGTCACCAGCTTGCTGGAAGCCACAGGGTTCTTGAAAAATAAGGATTCAAAAAACTCGATTCTGTCCTTTTTGCGGCTGTTTGGATCCGAGAGGGTGCGGCATCCGAAGCGCATGGCCAGGATGGAGCGGTGAATCATGGGCGCAGTCACCTGATACCGGTTTTTGTAGCTCAAGGGATAGAACGCCTCGTTGATGCAGGCGGACAGAAACTGGGATATGAACTGCGTCTCCATACCGTTGAGACAGATAGTGGCCGCCTGGTTAAACTGGGAGGGCTTTTTCTTTTTGTATTTCTTCAGGAGCAGCGCATCGATATCATTTTCCAGCTTCGCGTGGAGTCCGTGATAATAGGAGCCCGGATTCTGGACATCGTATTCTATACGGCCATACACATAGGGGTGACAGATAGAGTCACCTACATAATGGCACAAAAAACCGCACATATAGCAAGTCCCTCCTCTCTCTGCTGCCTGGAGTCTATCCTGGCAAGCTGCATGAAACAGCAGCGAAAGAAGTCGTTTACGTGGTGCTCGTGCATATAGGAACCTACATTGCGGTGGTCCCGGTGACGGAGGATAGGCAGGTTGTAAAAGAACATATCCGGCCCCTGAAGCCCCAGCTGATAAAGCCACCGGTATTTGGCAATGATAAACTTCAGATTATTCTGTGGCATATCATTGTATGCTTTCATGCCTAGAATGTAGTGGGTTGTAAAACCTGGCATCGGCATACCTCTTTTCTTTTTTTGTGTTGTTAAGAAGCTATAATATATTTTAACATAAACCCAGGATAAATGCGAGGTGGAAACAAAAGAAAAATATGTAAATTGTCATAGAGCAGCCATGTTGGGAATAAGACAGTTAATAAGATAAATACTGTGGCAGAGGTTACTCAAAATATGAAAATACTGGAGCAGATTCACCGCATGGTCTGGGGGCCCTGGACCCTGGTCGTTTTCCTGGGAGTGGGAATGTTTTTTACTATAAAATGCAGGTTTTTCCAGATAAAAGGCTTCCCTTTCTGGTGGCGCCATACGGCGGGCCGGATTCTGTCCGGGGAAGCTTCCAAAAAAGGAGAGGGAGGAAAGGGCATCAGCCAGTTTCAGTCTGTGTGCACAGCTCTGGCAGCAACGGTTGGCACCGGTAATATTGCCGGAGTTGCCACGGCCCTTACAGCCGGGGGGCCGGGAGCCTTATTCTGGATGTGGGTTTCCGCCCTTATCGGCATGATAACAGCATATGCGGAAACCATGCTGGGTATACGCTATCGGTATAAGGACAAGGAGGGCCGTTATATCTGCGGCCCCTTTATCTACATGGAGCGGGGGCTGGGACTTAAGGGAATGGGGATTTTGTACAGCTTTCTCTGCCTTATGTGTTCCATGGGAATGGGCAGTATGGTGCAGGCCAACTCGGCCGTCAGCACAATGGAGTACACCTGGCATATTCCTTCCCTCTCAGGGGGAGTAGTTTTTACAGCGCTGCTTATGCTGGTCATCTGCGGCGGTATCCGCCGCATTGGTAATGTGGCGGAACGGCTGGTGCCTGCGGCTTCAGGCATCTATATTATTTTTTCGCTGACAGTGGTAATCTCCTGCATTGAAGCAGTGCCCGGCGTTTTTGCCGCAATGTTTCAGTCCGCTTTTCGTCCGGAGGCGGCAGCAGGCGGGGCTGCAGGTTATGTAATCAGCAGAAGCATACGCTACGGTATTTCCAGAGGCGTTTTTTCAAACGAGGCCGGACTTGGAACTTTGGCAGTCCTCCACGGGCCTGCGGAAAACACTACGCCCCATGAACAGGGAATGTGGGCTATGTTCGAGGTGTTTTTGACACGGTGGTTCTGTGTACCCTCACAGCCCTGGTGATTCTGTGTATGACTGGCTCTGCCCCTGAAGCCGTACCTTACCGGGGCGCCGCCCTAGCTTCCTGGTGCTTTGGCGGCAGGCTGGGAATTGCAGGGGAATATTTGGTCAGCGGTTCTATGGTAGTCTTTGCCTTTGCCACTATTATGGCATGGTTTTATCTGGGCAGGCAGGCCGCCTCATATTTAATAGAAGGAATCGGCCTGGGGCAGGCGGCCGGCGTTTTTTTGCGTCCCGGGTTTATCCGATCCTGTTTCTGGGCGCTGTGTTCCTGGGCAGCGAAGCAAGGCTGGATATGGTATGGATGTTGTCGGATATATGGAACGGCCTTATGGCTTTTCCAAATCTTACCGCCCTTCTCTTTCTCTCAAAGGAGGTGACTCTCCCGGAGCGGTATCTTTCCAGATGAGCTCAAAGGATTGTGTATCTCATACTATGATGTTATAATAAGAATAATTGTTCGTGCATACGTGAACAGAGTGGAGTTAATGTAAACAGAATCCCGGGCGGAACTGCAGGCACTGACGCGGAACTCAAAGGGGGATGGAATCAATTATTATACAGCCCGGATCAGGGGCATATCTAATATAGAAAGGACGGTGTATATGGAAGATCAAAACACAGCCCGGGGTACGCTCCAGGCATTTTGCCAGGCCTGGTTTGAACAGAGGAATGCAAAAGCCGCCCATGAATTTCTGACGGAGGACGCACATTTTGTGGGAACCGGTGAGAACGAGAGGGCCTATGGATCGAGGGAGATGGAAAAATATTTGACTCAGGATGTGGAGGAAATTCCGGAGCCTTTCACTGCAGCCCTTTTTTTCGTTCATGAACAGGAAATTGCAGAGAATACCAGGAATCTGGCAGTAGAGATAACACTCAAAAATACGGTGTATACCTGGCGGCTGAGGGGGATTTTTACAATGGTACTGAGGGAGTGCAGGTGGAAAATACGCAGTCTCTATTTTGCTGAACCAGGCGCCAGCCAGCGGGGCGGGGAGCACTATCCCAGGGCGCTGGTGATGGAAAACATTGCGCGCCAGCGTCAGGAGCTGCTGAACGATTCCCTGTCGGGCGGGATGAAGGGCGGATACATAGAGGAGGGTTTTCCCTTTTATTTTATAAACAACCGCATGCTCCAGTACCTGGGATATGAGAAGGAGGAGGACTTTGTTGAAGAGATCAACGGCATGCTTTCACAGGGCATACATCCCGACGACAGGGATATGGTGGCCCTTGAGGTAAGCCGCCAGCTTGCTGCAAAGGGAGAATATGTGGTGGAATACCGGATGAAAAAACGGGATGGAACATACATATGGGTTCATGATTTGGGGCGGGAGACTGTAGCTGAGAACGGCAAAAGGGCAGTTGCTTCAGTATGCATCGATATCACGGAGAACAGGAGGGTTCAGGAGCGGAGCAGGGATCTCTACGAAAAAGAGCTTATCTATTTCACTCAGGCCGCCTCCTTTGAGGGGAGTATCCAGGGACGGATCAATGTGACCCAAAATTGTGTGGAAGGATACTACTCTGCTCCCAATGTGGCCATTGTCCAGGTAGGCGATACTTACGAGAATACCATCGAAAACCTGGCGGCTGCGGCTGTAAACCCTGCTGATGGCAGGAGAATCCTGGAATCTCTGGAGCGGACCAGCGTTTTGGAGGAGTTTGCTGACGGAAGAATCGACTATCACTTTGAGTTTCTGCGCAGGCGCAGGGACTGCGGCGTGTTCTGGAGCAATACCAGTTTCAGATTTTATATCAACCCGGATAATGGAGACCTCATAGCATTTTTCTATACCCTGGATATAACGGAACAAAAGCTTCAGGAACAGCTCCTGGAAAAAATAACAAAATTAGATTACGACATCATAGTGGAGATCGACCTTGTAAACGGGCAATATCGTCTGGTAGGCCATGCGGACAACTGGAAACCTACAGTGCCCTGTGAGGGAGCCTTTGAGGAGCAGATTTACCGGGCGTCCCAAAATTGCATTGGTGAAAAAGCCAAAAGAGAATTTTTGGAGAAGCTGCAGCTTGAATACATAAAGGAACGGCTCTCAAAGCAGTATTCCTATACCTTTTTGGTAGAATTTATGGATGACCGGGGGCCGAGGGTCAAGAAATTCCAGCTTCTTTATATCAGCGAAGAAATGGGACGTGTCTGTATGACCCAGGCGGATATGACGGATGTGCTCATTCAGGAACAGCAGCAAAAGGAGGCCCTTGAAGCGGCTCTCAGCGCCGCAGAACAGGCTAATGCGGCAAAAACAGACTTCTGTCCCGCATGTCACACGATATCCGCACGCCATGAATGCTATCATGGGCATGACAACTCTGGCAAATGCTAATATAGACGATACCGGCCGGGTGAGCGACTGCCTTCAGAAGATATCCGCATCCTCACGACATCTGCTGAGCCTGATCAACGATATTCTGGATATGAGTAAAATCGAGCGGGCAAAGGTCACACTAAACTGTGTGCCGTTCTCTGTTGCGGAACTGGTGGATCAGGCTGCCTCGATCATGTCCTCCCAGGCCAGAGCTGCAGGCCTCAGCTTTCACATACAGATGGATGAGTTCCGACACCCCTACATTTATGGGGACACACTGCGCATCAGCCAGATACTCATAAATATTTTGGGTAATGCGGTAAAATTTACTCCGAAGGGAGGAGTGATACTGTTTAAAATAGAGGAGTTTTCAGTGGAAGGGGATAAGCAGAAGGCAGGTTACCGCTTTACTGTCAGCGATACCGGGATTGGAATACCAGAGGAAGCCCTAACACATTTGTTTGAACCCTTTGTCCGCAGCGATGCCCTGTGGCAGATAGAGGGAACCGGGCTTGGACTGAGTATTGTCAAGGGATTGGTGGATCTGATGGGAGGCAGAATTTTTGTACAGAGCCAGGTGGGAAAGGGCTCCGTATTTCAGGTGGAATTAGAATGCGGGATTGCTGCGGACAAAGCTGCCGGCCTGAGGGCGCAGACGAAGAAAATATGTCTCCCACACCTGAGGGGCAATCCTTCAGCGGCTGCAGGTTCCTGGTAGCCGAGGACAATGCTATCAATGCAGAGATTATCAGTGAATTTCTGCAGATGCTTGGAGCCCGGGCCGTGGTGAAGGCAGATGGCCTCCAGGCCCTGGAGGAATTTTGCACTGCGCCTCAGGGGACTTATGATGGGATTTTGATGGACATTCAGATGCCGGAGATGAATGGATATGAGACTACACGGGCCATTCGCGCGTTGGACAGGCCGGATGCGGGCCGGATTCCCATTATTGCCATGACCGCCAATGCCTTTGACGAGGATGTCAAGGCTGCCATGGAAGCCGGTATGAATGGCCATGTGGCCAAACCGGTTGATATGGAGATTCTGCGCGCAATGCTGTGCAAATTTATTTCGGCTTCAAATGTACAGGCTGAACAGCCTTAAAAGCAGCAACATGGACAAAGCAAAAGGAACTGCCGGGCCAATGATTTTCAAATCAACGGCGCCGCAGCTCCTTTTCCGAAAAAAGTATTATTAAAAGGGAGGAGAGCTGATAATTTCTTATCAGCTCGAGTATTATGAAAAAAATCTTGTAAGCAATTTTGGTTGATAGCCATTAGCAACTATCTATGATTAAAGTATATCGGGCAATCATGAAGAAATAATGTTGATTGTGTAAAAGGTTTTTGAATGTAGTATGAACAAATTATGAATACATGGGGACATGTTTATACCCCTCCCACCGGCTTTTTGAACAATGTCCGGTTGAAAACAGAATAAAGAAAGAACCGGGCTATGGATTATAATAGAATTATCAATTTAATGTACACCGGGAATCTCTCCTGCACCTGCCTTTGGGCTGATTTTCCGCCGGCCGCACACAAATTCAATCAACGTATGCGCCGCGTAGGCCTCATAAATTTGTGCACAGCTGACAAAAAACATCCCGCAAAATCAGGCACAAAGAGATTCCCAGCGTCCATTTTACTATCAGGGAGGAAACTTTATGAATCAGATACATGAAAAGATATTACCCACTCACATTGTAGCTGCAGCGGGCATTGTCCTGAATGAGCAGGAGGAGGTACTCTTAGTCAATACTTACAACGACGGATGGGTTTTGCCCGGCGGTCAGGTGGAAGTGGGAGAGAACCTGGTTGAGGCAGTAAAACGGGAAGTTTTTGAGGAGTCGGGCATCAAAATTGAAGTGGGGGAGGTATTCTGCATCTCCTCCAATACAGCCGTATATGCAGGCTATGACGGTGTAAAAACCGTCCCAACAAAAGTCATTTTTGATTTTATCTGTAAAAAACCGGAGGGCGGCTGAGAGGCTCCGATGAAAATTCAGAATCCGGCTGGTTCCCCAAAGAGATAGCCCTGGACATGATAAAGGCGCCGTCAAATAAGGAGCGTTATAAGACGTTTTTAGAATATAAAGGCAGGCCCGCTTATTTGGAATACGCCACAAAGCCGGATTTCGCCTTGAGAATGAAGCGGATGTTTTAGAGATGAAGAGCCCTTTCTTCCTGGATGAAATCAAAGTGGGATGAAATATTCTGCCTGACAGTGAGGCAGATTTTGATTGTAGCCTGGGGAAAGAATATGGTAGAATAATAGAAAGTCTTAAAATGCCTGTGAAAAGGAGTGGAAGTATGAAGTATATAACAGCAGTTGAAACTGTGCTGGGCGATATAACAAAGGTAGATGCATGGATGCCGTTGTAAATGCCGCCAACTCTTCATTATTAGGCGGCGGAGGTGTGGACGGGGCCATACACAGGGCGGCGGGGCAAGAGCTTCTGGCTGAGTGCAGGCTTCTGGGAGGATGTAAAACAGGAGATGCAAAGATCACCAAAGGCTACAATCTGCCCTGCAGGTATATTATTCACACCGTGGGGCCTGTATGGAACGGGGGAGCCCACAGGGAGGAGGAGCTTTTGGCCTCCTGCTATACGAGCTCTTTGAAACTGGCAGTGGAAAACGGGGTGAAGAGAATTGCATTCCCCTCTGTCTCCACAGGCATCTATCATTTTCCTGTGGGCCTTGCCGCTGAGACGGCCGCCTGCGCTATGGAAAGATTTCTGAAGGAAAATGACGGAAAGCTGGAGCAAATACTGTGGGTGCTGTTCGATGAGCGGACAAAGCTGGTATATGATACGGCTGTCAGAAAAATATTCGGATAGCAAGAAGGCGTCTGCCATATAAAAGAAGAAAAATATTTGTTGTATAAGTACCAAAATGGGCAGCAGCTCATGTGCATGTAAAGAGGCATATGGGCTGCTGCTTGTGCGGTGAGAATCATCTTGAATATGTATGAATATGCGAGTATAATGTCTTTGAAAAGAAAAAAACGGAAAATTTTAATAAAAATTTAAAAACCAACCGGCTGTCTGAATCGTCTTTAAATTAAAGGCGTAAAAGTAATAAAAATGCAAGGCTTTTATGGCGGCTGTAAGGGAACGTTTAAAATTAAAAAAGCTCCTGCTGCCGGTGAAACCGGAGCAGGGGCGGGAGGAGAGATGAGATGGAAGCGGGAATAAAGGATCTGGTGATAAAAGCCAGAGAGGGGGATCAGCAGGCTATCACAATGCTGTATGAGAGGAGCAACCGGAAGGCGTACTATCTGGCCATGCAGCTGGTAAAGGATCCGGACCAGGCCCAGGATATACTCCAGGACGCATATCTGAAGGTGTTTACAAATCTTGCATGCTTCAGCAGCCGGAGAATTTCCAGGGATGGCTGGATACGATCGTAATTAATAAAAGCAAGGATTATCTGAAGAAGAAAAAGCCCACTCTTTTTCGCAGATAGTCAAAGGTGAGGAGCAGGACGGCGATCCGGAGTTTGAGGACGAGAGCGGATATTTTTCACCAGAAAAGCAGGTGGATTACGGAGAGACAAAGCGGCTGGTGCAGGAGATGATAGACCGCCTGCCTGAGGAGCAGAGAATGGCGGTGGTGCTGTATTATCTGGAGAATCTTACGGTGAAGCACATCGCCCTTCTGATGGAGTGCTCAGAGGGAACCATAAAGAGCCGCCTGAACTACGGAAGAAAGTCCATCAAGGCCCAGGTACTGGAGCTGGAGAAGAAGGGAACCAAGCTTTACTGCATGCCTCTCGTACCCTTCCTTTACTGGATGTTCCGCCAGCAGATATTGGCAGCGGTTGTGCCGCCGGCGGTAGGCGCAGCAGCGCT
>BBZN01000040.1 GCA_001304855.1 Clostridia bacterium UC5.1-1D2 | reverse complement strand
GAGCTTTGTTTAACCGGGGGTACCGCTCCGATGGGCTTTGTATTCTCCGGGGGAACCGCTCCGGTGGGCTTTGTGTTCTCCGGGGAATCCGCTCCGGTGAGCTTTGTTTTAACCGGGGGTACCGCTCCGGTGGGCTTTGTATTCTCCGGGGAGATCGCGTCGGAGGGCGTTGCACTTACGATACCGCTGGTAGCGAACATCTTATGATGAGCCCCCCCCCCGCTGCCCCCTGTTTCTATGCCAATCCGCTGGTCTGCAACTGCCGCTGCCGGCAGTTGCACCGTCAATATACCCGCTAACAAAATTCCGTATATCCCTTTCCATCCTCTCAGCATTATCCTGTCCTCCTTCTGTTTGATTGAATGCAATCACAGGCTCTCCCACCGCCCACATTTCTTTCACTGATTACTTACTGCTTCATTGTACCAGACAGCGGGGGCGCAATGCAATTATTTTTATAAATTTAAGAGGAGGGCGTTAAAAAACTCCCGGCATCATTCGTTGATCTTTCATTTATGGTTGTGAAGGAGGGAATCCAGCCCCAGCGTACATGCTTCCGTTACAAAGAGAATAAATTCCTGCATCGCTTTGGTGGCATACCGGTTCTTTCTGTAAACCAGGTTGATGTTTCTCACCGGCTGGGGGATTTTATAAAATGCAATATTCTCCCTCTTGCCGCACAGCTTGACAACCGTGTCCGACACAAAGGCGGCGGCCAGCTGCTGCTCCACCATATTGTAAGCTGTCATGAGCTGGTTTATAACCATACATATCTGCGGTTCAAAGCCGTTCTCCCTGCAGGCCTGGAGGAGGCGGCTGCGCATGTCATGCCCTTTCTCCAGTATCAGGAAAGGCCTCTTGCTGAACGCCCCAAAGGAAACGCAGGGAACGCTGTCGCCGATGTGCTGATTTGACAGCACGTCCTGCAGGCTGAGCCTGCAGCTTCTTAAGGACAGGTTAATGGGATCGCTTAAGGGTACGGCCAGAAGTATCTGTTCTTCAAATAAGGGAACCACATTAAATATGGTATCGTCGAATTCTGCGCTTTCCACAATGATATCCACCTCGCCCTTTAACAGAAGGTTCTGCAGGGTAGTCATATCCGCCTCCTTCAGCTGAATCTCCAGCTGGGGATATTTTTCAGAAAACTGGGCGATAAATCTGGGAATCAGGTGGCTTGCAAACAAATGGGCCGCCCCCAGAATCAGCTTGCCTGATTTCAGCTCCGTGATATCGTCTATATACACTTCCAGCTCGTGTTCAATCGCCAGAATTCTCTGTACCCCTTCCATGTACACCACGCCCACATCCGTCAGCTGGATTGGAAAATTACTGCGGTCGAAGAGCTGAACGCCGATCTCATTCTCAAAGTTTTTAATTGTGATGCTCAGTGCAGGCTGTGAAATGTAGAGCCTCTGCGCGGCCCTGGAAAAGCTCTGCTCTTTACAAACTGCATCCAGATAGTGGAAAATACGGAACATATACCCAGCCCCTTTTTCATTGGTGTGGAATTACCTCTGATACAACCCCGGCCTTCCTCCATCTCAGAGAAAACCGCCCGGGTTATAAATGTGACAATTATGGAAACCCTGCCTGTCGTTACATAATTACAGATATACTGCGGACAAAATTCTTACAATTCAGGACAACGTAAAAATTTGATAGAAAATTAACGAAAAAACCTTATTTATTTATACTTATAATGACTTTCAATTATTTATATTTGATTATACTGTCCATTTACTATAAAATCAAGATAAAAGTGGCGAGAATCAAATGAACCATAATTCCCGGCAGACAAAAATCCTCCCCCTTCCCACAGGCACTTCAGGCAACTTTCTTTAAACAAAGAACCGATCCCCATTTTTAGTATCTGTCACCCCCTATTGAAAAATTGTATCTGTACCCAATCAACATAAAGAAGTTTTAAAAACGAACTCAAAATTGGCGGCCTGACCCTTAAAAGATTCAGGAACCGCCCATATAAAGAAAGGAGATAGTGATTATGGATGTAAGTGTACGGTTGAGGTTTCTGTCTGAACCAGATATGGTGAAAGCCGGCGTTATGGACATGGAGGGATGTTTGGAGGCAGTAAGCGATTCCTTTGCGCTCATTGCCAAAGGCGACTATCTGATGGGCGGGCCCAGCGAGAATGACCATGGCCATCTCATCTGGTTTCCGCCAGCGCCAAGGGGGCCCAGGATGCCTGTGGCAGGGCCTGACCGCCGTTTCATGGCTATGATTGCCTATCTGGGAGGCGATTACCATATATGCGGCGAAAAATGGTATGGCTCCAACATAGCCAACCGCGAACTGGGGCTGCCCAGATCCATCCATTCGATTATCCTCAACGACCCTGACAATGTAAAGCCTCTGGCATTTATGTCAGGCAATCTGTTAAGCCAGATGCGTACAGGCGCAGTGCCGGGCGTAGCCACAAAATACCTGGCGCGCAGCGGAGCAGAGACGCTGGGTATCATCGGCGCAGGCATGGTGGGTAAAACAGCCCTTCTTGGAATCGCCACTGCCATAAAAACGTTGAAACGGGTTTACGTATACGACGTATTTGAGAGCGCTTCTGAAAAATTCGTCCAATATGCTGAAAAGGAGATCGGTATAGAAGCGGTCATTGTCCACAATATGGAAGACGCGGTAAAGGACATGGATATTGTCCACATCGCGGCCTCAGGCGAAAAGCTGCCGGCTATCGATACCAACCAGCTGAAGAAGGGCGCGCTGCTGTGCCTCACAGGAGCTGCCGAGTTCGTCAATGACGACTGGATCGGGGACTGCAGTATTTACGCGGACAACTGGAAGCTGCACCAGGCCTTTATCCACGAAATGGACTATCCGAGAGAAGGCATCCGGGAGGAAATCCTGTCCTGGGCTCCCTCTGCACCGGTTATCGACGCCGTCTACCAGGGCAAGCTTTCCGGCGATACCATCAAAAGCGTAGGGGACGTTATCATCGGCAATGCGCCGGCCAGAGAAAATCCCGACGATACCATCATCTTCATCACCAGCGGTATGGCGGTTGAGGACGTTGCCTGGGGAAAGAAAATTCTTGACCGGGCCAACAAGGAGAATATCGGCCAGATCCTGTCATTCTGGGATAAGCAGTACTGGCTGAAATAAAACCCCTTTTATCTGACAAAGGAGAAAGGACCGGGCGATGGTCAGGTTAAAAAAATGTGAGCAGGCGCTTCTTGACGGCAGCGAGGGCGGGTTCAGGCAGAAGGCCATGGAGATGATTGTCAACTATGCAAATGTCCTTGGAGCAAAAGAGCTCTGCAAAGTGGACCGCGCCACAGTCTGTATCGGGGCCCAGCATTGGCAGCCGGAGCTTACAAAGGAAAACTATGTGGCGGAATTCAGCCGCTTTATGCTCAACAGCCACAAGGCGCTCCCTATAGAACCCTTCTGCCGGGACTGCATTACAGTCAGCGATTCAGTGCCTTTTGATCTCTTCGACAACGACGCAACTCATATGCCCCGGGACAAATATGAATTAAACAAATGGATCCTGGAGTACATGAGAACCTTCGGCGTAGCCACGGTGAACACCTGCACCCCCTATTACAGCGGCTGGCTGCCTCTGCAGGGCGAACATTTTGTGACCAACGAGTCCAGCAATGCAGTGGTCTGCAATTCCATTATGGGCGCCTGCGGCAACAGCGACGGTGTGGAAACCGCAATCTGCGCGGCAATCACCGGATACACGCCCCTTTGGGGCATGCACTGTCAGGAGAACCGGTACGCCACCGACGTCTTTCGCATATGCTGTCCCTCCGGGACCGCCTACGACTGGGACGTCATCGGCTACACCGCCGGACGTCTTTTGTCCCCGGGAGGCCGCCCGGTTCTTACGGGCGATTACCACAGGCCCAACATGACAAAGCTGAGGCAGTGCTTCGCATCCCTGGCAGTGCCCAGTCCCGCCGAAATCTGCCACATTACGGGCCTTACCCCGGAAGCCAGGGATCTGGAGGACGCCTAAGGGGGCATAAACCTGTGGCTGTGACGGATCTTACCCGAAAGGAGTTTGACCGCTCCGTAGAATTGTTATCCGATCCCGGCGGCTGTGATGTGGAGCTTATATCCATCGGCTGCCCTCATCTGAGTCTGGAGGAGGTGGCCTATATCGCCTCCCGCCTGGAGGGGAAAAAATATCGGATCATGTGGAGCTGTGGATATGGACCGATTACTCGGTACAGGCGCTGGCAGAACTCAACGGCTATAAAAAGTCCATTGAGGGCAGCGGCGGCCACCTTCTCAACAGCACCTGCCCCCTGGTTATGCGCGCCCAGAGCCACGGCCATGCCGGTTCTATTCTGGTTAACAGCGCCAAGCAGGCCCATAACCTGCGCAACCAGACGAAGGCAAAGATATTTTTGGAAATACAGACGGCTGTATTGACTCCGCAATCAGCGGAAGATGGGACGCCTGAACTGCCGGAAGGGGGACGTATCTATGGAAAACATTGTCTTACAGGGCCGGGGCGCATTTCCGGGCGCAGCCCGGGGAACTGCCATCGTCTGCCCCAGGGGCATATCCGGCAACAGCGGCGGTGTGGGGGACAAGGACGGAATCATCTATGAGCCGGGCAATCCGCACGCAGGCATGTGCATCAAGGATTGTGTGCTGGTAATTCCCGGCGGCAAGGGTTCAAACGGATTCTCAGCCCACTTTAAATCTGCCAAGCTGGCTGGCTTTGCCCCGGCGGCCTGGGTCGTACTTCACATGGACAGCCGTGTAGGCGGCGCAGTAGCCAGCACCCAAACCCCCTGTGTCTGCGATTTCACAGACGCCAATCCGCTGGACCTTATCGAGACAGGGGATTACCTCTGGGTGGACGGTGAGAGGGGGAGGGTTGAGATACTGAAAAGATGCCAATCAGATAAGGAGCCTTAGTCTGCCGGAATCAGCAGCGAAGCCCTGAGGCTCACAAAAAAGCCTTTTGTACGGAAGCAGAGAACAAACCATGACACCCCGGGACCTGTGACGGCGCCTTGTGCCTTGTGAATTCTCTGCTTCAAGTACCTGGTCACAAACTTTAAACTGTTACTGTGAATCGTTAAAATAAGAACAAGGAGGTAAAAATGGGTATACGATATTCTATACTGGCTGCTTCTCTGCTGTTAGCCATATCTGCTGCAACGGGATGTTCCAGTTCCGGCAGCACAGAAACAAAAGCGGCGGAAAATCAGGCCGCTGAAAAGGCGGCTGAGGAAAAGGACGTCTACGAGTGGATTATGTTTGATTATATGACCAGCGAGTCCACCGTTCCAAAGCTTGAAAAGGTGTGGGCCGAGGATGTGCTTGAAAAACCGGCGGCCGTGTGAAAATCACCGTTCAGAGCCAGGGCGAGCTTCCCTTTTCCGGGAATGAGATCATCCAGGTCATGGGCGACGGGGGAGTTCAGCTGTGCAGCATCAACGGCGGCTATGCCGGGGGACAGTGTGAATTTACCGAGATCCCCATGCTGCCCTATCTTGTAACCAATATGGATGAGGCAACTGCCTGCGACAATGCCATCCGCCCCTATATGGATAAATATCTCCACGAAACCTACGGCGTCACCGAAGTGGGCTACTTTATGTATCCCGGCCAGTATATCTGGGGCACAGGCACGCCGATAAGCGGTTTCGGCGATCTGGCCGGCCGAAAGGTGAGAACCCTTGCCAGCACCCAGAGCGAGTTCGTGCTCCAGTTCAAGGGAACCCCCCTGGCATTGACATGGGCGGAAGTACCCGACGCCTTAACCGCGGAATCTTCGACACACTGATCACATCCGCCATGGGAATCGTGGACTCCCAGCTTCACGAGCCGCTGGATTGGTGCTATACGGCAAACTACGGCCCCGGTATCCAGTATATTCTGGCCAGCGAGGAGGCTCTTAATTCCCTCCCGGAGGATCTCAGGAGTATCATGATGGACTGCTTCGCAGACCTGGAGGCCCAGTGCCGCAGCGTTATGGCGGAGGTGGATGCCCAGTATCTGGAACGTGCAGAGACAGAAGGCAACGTACTGATGATTGAGCCCACGGAAGAAGAGATGCTAAAAAGCAAGGAAGCAGCCACAGTTGTGATAAACTCCTACCGGGATTCCGTCAGCGGAGATGTAAGGCTGGCTCTTGATGACGCTCTGGAGGCCATCAATAAGGTGAACGAAAAATAGCAGGTTTTCAACTCCTGCCAAACTTGAAAGGAGTGATTTAGATATGCAACGTTGGAACTCCTATGAAAAACTCGTCCGCAAAATCGCCTACGCCGGCGCCTATGCCGGCGGCTTCATGCTGGTGCTGATGTTTTTACTGGTATTCACAGAAGTGGTGCTGCGCACATTTTTCCACAGCTCTACGCTGGTTTCAGATGAGATTTCAGGTTATCTTATGGCGGGCGGCTTTTTCCTCGCCTCGGCCTACGCTCTCCTGGAGGGGGCGATCGTGCGCATCGATATTATATACAACAAAGTTCCGGTGAAAATCCGATGCTTTCTCGATATTTTCATTGACGCAATCGTACTGTGCTATACCGGAATCTTGTTAAGATATACCTTCGACTATATGTCCAAATCCCTTATTAAAGGTTCCCGTTCCGTAAGCTTTATCAAGACGCCTCTGTGGATTCCGCAGCTGTTCATACCCCTGGGCTGCCTGATTCTTTTCCTGAGCCTGACGGTACTCACCGGGCGGGATATTTTAAAAGCCACCGGTAAAATCAAGCCGGAGGAAGAGCAGTCTGCCGCCGAGAAAGAGATTATGGAACAACTAAGCATTGTAAAGGAGGATGAAGAATAATGTCTTGGGCAACAACGTTTATCCTTACTATGGTTATATTATTCGCTTTATTCTTCATCGGGGAATGGGTGGCCTTCGCTCTCGGAACCGCGGGAGTCATCGGCCTTCTTCTCTTTGGAAAGCCCACCTCCCAGGCCGCTATGACGGCCATCGGCTCCATCGTTTGGAATAACTCCATCAGCTATACCATGACGGCGATTCCCCTGTTCGTACTTATGGGAGAGATTGTGCTCCGGGCGGATATCAGCAAAAAATTTTACCGGGGCCTTGCAAAGCTCATCGGGAAGCTGCCCGGAGGGCTGCTGCAGTCCAATATCGCCGCTACCGCATTTTTTGCAGCTATCAGCGGCTCGGCTATCGCTACGGCCGCAGCCATAGGCTCCGTTTCCATACCGGAGATGACAAAGCGCAGGTACAACTCCGAGATGCTTTTCGGCTCTCTTGCCTCCGGAGGCACCCTGGGGCTTTTAATCCCTCCAAGCATACCCCTTATCATTTACGGTACGCTGACCAACGGTTCTGTAACAAAACTGTTCATGGCGGGAGTAGTGCCCGGTTTTCTGCTGGCGCTGATATTTGTCTTTTACATCGGCATCCGCTGCACCATGCAAAAAGGCCTGACTCCCGTTCCCGAGAAAGCTTCGGGAAAGGAAAAGCTGAGGGCCATCCCGGACGTCCTGCCCATGATTCTGCTGATGATTACCATCTTCGGCTGCCTTTACGGCGGCATAGCCACTCCCACGGAGGTGGCTGCGGTGGGTACGGCGGTAGCTGTGTATTTGCAATCATCAACCGGACCTTATCCTGGAAAATGATGCGTGATTCCATGATCAGCGCAGGCAAGACCACGGCAGTGCTGATGCTGATTATCGTCAGCGCCCAGGTGTATAATTACCTGCTGGTGAACACAGGCATCAACCGCTCCGTTACGGAGTGGCTGCTCTCGCTGAATCTCACAAGTTCGGTTTCTTCCTGATCTGTATTATGATTTATCTGGTTCTGGGCTGTCTGATGGAGTCTGCATGTATGCTTTACCTGACCATGCCGGTTCTCTATCCGGCGGTTGTGGCATTTGGTTTTGACCCCCTCTGGTTTGCGGTATTCTTCGTTGTCATGGCCCAGGTTGCCTGCCTTACGCCTCCCATCGGCATGAACCTGTTTGTAATTCACGGAATCGCCCAGAACTATCCAAACCCGGAGAGTCCGGACGGCTTCACTCTGGGCAGGTAATACGGGGATCTCTGCCCTATTTCTTCATAATGCTGGTTTACGTCTTTATTCTTTATCTGTTCCCGCAGCTTGCCACCTGGCTGCCCGGCACAATGTAGCACGAAACTAAAATTCCTGAATTAACGGATTTGAAAGGAGTACAAATAAAAATGGTTAGACTTGGTATTGATGTAGGCGGAACTTTTACAGATGTGGTGGTGATTGACGAGGATAAAGGTACTATCGAGCTCACCAAGACCCTTCTGTGCCAAGGCGCCCAACGAGGCCGTTATCAACGGCATCAATAAAATAGTTGACATGTACAACGTGGATTTGAATCAGGTAAACTTCCTCATTCATGGAACAACCGTGGCCACCAATGCGCTGATCGAGCGCAAAGGCGTGCCAACCGCTCTGATTACAACTAAGGGCTTTCGGGATGTCCTCCATATTGCAAGACAGTCCCGTCCAAAGCTCTACGACTATTTTGCCCGCCGCCCGGATTCCTTCATTGCGAGGGAGTACCGTTTTGAGGTGGATGAGCGCATGCTTTATACAGGGGAGGTGGACACACCTCTTGACGAGGAACAGGTCTATAAAATTGCAAAGATCCTGGAGGAGGAAGGAATCGGGATCGTAGCCGTGTGCCTGCTCCACTCCTACGCCAACCCGGCCCATGAGCTGCGCATCCGGGAGATCCTCAAAGAGGCCGCGCCCCAGCTGCGGGTGTGCCTCTCCTGCGAAACCCTGCCCGAGTACAAGGAGTATGAGAGAAGCAGCACTACAGTCATCAATGCATACGTAATGCCAATCATCGAAAAATACCTGGGAAAAATCCAGGATGAAATCAAAAAGATGGGCATTCAGTCGGATTTACATATTATGCAGTCCAACGGCGGTGTGGCCACCAGTCAGGAAGCCAGCAAAAAGAGCGTTCAGACGGTTCTTTCAGGCCCTGCGGCCGGCTTGCTGGGAGGGCTGGTGACGGCAAAAATGATCGGTATCGAAGATATCATCACCGTAGACATGGGAGGAACCAGCTTTGACGTCTCCCTTGCAAGCGGCGGCAAGCCCTCCTATACGGTGGAAAGCGACATAGACGGACATATCATAAAAGTGCCCATGATTGATATCAAGACCCTGGGCGCAGGCGGCGGCAGCATCGCATGGGTGGATGCAGGCGGCGCCCTGCAGGTAGGTCCTGAGAGCGCAGGCGCAGACCCCGGGCCCGTTTGCTATATGCGGGGCGGCACAAGACCAACCGTAAGCGACGCCAACGCAGTGCTGGGTTACCTGAATCCCGGCTTCTTTGCCAACGGAGACATGGGCCTGGATGTGGAAGGCGCAAAAAAGCCATCTATGAGCACATCGCAAAACCCATGGGGCTGACTGTGGAGGACGCGGCCGAAGGTATCCTGAGGGTAGTCAACGCCACGATGGTGCGGGGCATCCGTATGGTATCCGTTGAACGGGGCCACGACGCGCGGAAATTCGCCCTGGTCTGCTTTGGAGGCGCAGGTCCTGTCCATGCCGTTGACCTTGCAAGGCAGATGAATATAAAGAAGCTGATTGTGCCTGAAGCTCCCGGCGTCAACTGCGCCCTGGGACTTCTCATGGCTGACTTCCGCCACGATTATTCCAAAACTTATCTCCATGGCCTGTGGAATCTGGATCCGGCCGCCCTCAGCAGCGAGTACGGGCAGATGGAACAAAGCGCCTTAAAGCAGCTGGTGGAGGAGCATGTTAAAAAAGACGATATTATATTCCAGCGCTCCGCCGACCTGCGCTACGAGGGACAGGGTTATGAGCTGGAGCTGACCATACCCAATATTGAGCAGTATTCCGTCCAGGATCTGCGGGCTATCTGCCGTGATTACAGCAGCACCCACAAGGATAAATACGGCTATGCAATGGAGGATGAGGTGGTGGAGATTGTCAATATCCGCCTGACCGCCATCGGGCTGCTGAGCAAGCCGAAACTTGCAGAAGAGCCTTGGGCAGGCGAGGACAGCAGCGCGGCAGTAAAAGGGACCCGCCGAGTATACATGGGCGGAAGATACAGGGAAATAAACATATACGACCGTCAGAAGCTGCGCCATGGCAATAAGGTCTGCTCCCCTGCAATTGTGGAGCAGGCAGATTCCACCACCGTCCTGTTTGAGGGCTATGACGCTACCGTAGATAAATATCGCAATCTGATTATCGAGCAACGGGAGGAACAAGCAAATGAACAGTAAAAATGTTGATATGATTACCCTGCAGGTTATTATGAATGCCCTTTATTCCATAACCGATGAAATGAACCTGGCGCTGATCCGCACCGCCTATTCCACCAATATCAAGGACCGCCGGGACTGCTCCTGCGCCATCTATACAAAGAACCGGGAAGTTATCTCGCAGACGGAACTGGGCTGCCCCATACATCTGGGCATAATGCCCTCGGCCCTGGACTATGTCTTTACCCAGATGACCCTGGAGGACCTGGAGGAAGGCGATCACGTTATATTTAACGTCCCCTATCCCGTAGGCCCCGGCCATCTGAACGATATCCTTCTGCTGACCCTGTGTTTGTAGACGGAGAAATTGAGTTCATAGCAGCCAATATGGCCCATCACTCCGACCTGGGCGGATACGCACCCGGCAGCATGGCGTCGGGCCTCAGAGAAATATATCAGGAGGGCCTGCAGATTCCGCCTCTGAAAATTGTTAAAAAGGGCGCGGTGGATGAAGAGCTTCTATCCTTCATTGTGCAGAATGTTCGTACAAGCACAGAGGTAAGAGGCGACATCCACGCCCAGATGGCCTGCAACAATGTGGGCGCTAAGCGCCTGAAGGAAATGTGCCAGCAGTACGGAGTGAAGGATCTCCAGCGCTATATCGAGGCGCAGTTTGATTACTCGGAACGGCGGATGCGGGAAGGCCTGAAGGCGCTGCCTCACGGTGTGTACACCTATGAGGACTACATTGAAGGCACAGCGCGCACCCAGCCTTTGTGAAGATCCAGGTTAAGACAACCATCGACGACAACGGCATCGTCTTTGATTTTGAGGGTACGGATCCCCAGGTAGACGATTCCTTCAACAGCAACATTGCCTGTACAAGATCTGCATGCTATTACGTGGTAAAGGTTCTTGTGGATCCGGGCCTGCCTCCCAATATCGGCACCTATCGTCCGATTACCGTAAAAGCGCCCTACGGCAGCGTTATCAACTGCAAGGCGCCGGCTGCAATTGCCAACTCAACCATCATAGCTGCTCCAAAGGTGGTGGATGTGCTTATGGGAGCCCTGTATAAAGCAGCTCCCGATCGTTCCGCAGCCGCCTCCAACGGAGTCACCAGCCTCTTTAATATCGGAGGTACGGACAGCCGGGGCAGCCTTTACAACTATATTGAGACATATGCCGGCGGTCAGGGCGCCATGAAAACCCTGGACGGCATGGACGCTGTCCAGACCCACATGACCAATACGCGGAACGCTCCTGCTGAGGTGATTGAGATGACTTACCCTCTGATGGTCCGCTCCAACTCCCTTGAGCCGGACACCGACGGAGCCGGACGCTTCCGCGGCGGACTGGGCATGCGAAGATGTATTGAAGTCCTCAGCGAAAAGACAACCCTGACGCTCAGCACAGACCGAATGGCCAAACACCCATGGGGCGTTTCGGAGGCAAGGACGGAGGCACCTCCCACTGTATTCTGGAAGCTGCAGATAAGACGGTCAAAGAGCTGGCCTATTCAAAGATGACGCTTCCGGTGGAGACGGGCACTCTGGTGACAATTGTCACTCCCGGGGCCGGGGGCTGGGGGAGATCCCTTCACCCGTGACCCCCAGAAGGTCCTGAAAGACGTGCGGGAGGAACTGATCTCCATAGACCGGGCCAGAGACTGCTACGGCGTAGCAATCCTTAAGGACGGCAGGCATTATTCCATAGACGGGGCGGCCACGGAAAAACTGCGGGCCGGGCATGTCTACAAAAAAGAAACGTAACCCGGAGGCACAAAAAAGGGTGGGGCAGGTTCCCCGGAACCTGTCTCACCCTTTCTCAACTCATTTAATCACAATCGCCTGGGACAGATGTCTCGGCGTATCTGCATCAATCCCCTTTCTTCCGGCAATATAGTATCCCATAAACTGTCCTATTATTCCAATGAGCGGGGCGTTCTGCATATCATTATAACCGTAAGGCAAATCCAGGCAGTAGTGGGCCTCCTTCAGATCCGCCGAAACATGATTGCCCACTGCCGCTGTTACCGCTCCGTACTCTCTCATCTGGCACAGCAGCCTGGAATCCTCTTTGGCCGTCCGGCTATGGCTTAAAAATAAAATCAACGTGTTTTTATCCACCAGGCTCATAGGGCCGTGGCGGTATTCCATAGAGTAATACGCCTCCGAATTGGCCAGCCCCATCTCTTTCATTTTGTTCATACACTCATTTGCCACGCCGTAATAAACGCCCTGGCCCAGGGTGATGAAAAGGTTCAGGTGTTCATGTTCTGAAATGATCCTTCCGGCCAGAGCGTCCATCTTTCCCAATGCGTCCCTGACGCTGTGTCCGTAATTGCCCATGGCTGCAATTTCGCCGGTGTTTCCGCTCACATACATGGACATGACCACTGCCAGATACAGCATACTGGTGAACGAGCGGGTCATTATAACGCTGTCCTCCGCAGTTTCAGGAGAAAGTATCACATAATCATTGTAGGCTGCGCTGTCTTTATCACAGGTAATGGCAAGGGATTTTACGCCTGGATATGATCTCACCCTATCCAGGGCCATGCGCACTTCTGTTGTATAGCTTTTTCTTGTAACAGGAAGCACCAGAGCTTTTCTGTTTCCAACATAGGCTTCCGGGAAATAATAAAGCTCTGAGCAGCACACCGCCCTGGCGGGGATCTCATTATAACTTGAAAAAGCATGGGCCGCAGCCTGGGCCAGATAAAAGCTGGTGCCGCAGCCGGTAAAAATCAGCTCATCATAGGATTCGGCAAACACCCGGTCCAGCGCTGCATAAATCTGATCCAGCGAATTGTTAATTGCCTCAAATGACTCCGGCTGGCCGTATATCTCTCTATAGGTAACTTCACTGTTTTTCTTTTCCATATATAATTAATCATCCTTTCCCCCATGTTGGTTCCCGCTGCCGCCCTTCCCTCTACGCCTTTCCCTCCGAACCTGCCAGCAGAATAATTTTCTTTACATCCTCAATCAATTTTCCATTTGCATACTGGGACAATTTCCAGGAGTGGCCCTGATGGTCAAGATTTCGCAGCCCCTCCTCATAATGCTCCACATACTTGTATCGAATCTCGGTGCCGAAATTAATTTTAGCCACCCCCAGCCCGATAGCGTCCCGAATCACATCCTCCTTCATGCCGGTGCAGCCGTGGAGCACAAGGGGTATGTCCGTAAACCTGCGGACAGCTTCCAGCACATCCAGGTGGATATCCGGCTCCCCTTTATAGTACCCGTGGGCGTTGCCGATGCCGATGGCCAGGGAATCGGGCCGGCAGATGTTCAGAAACCGTCCCACCTCTTCCGGATCCACAATATTTCTGTTCTCTATCTTGGAGCCCATATTGTCCAGACGGAGAAGCTCTCCTATTTCAGCCTCAACAGGAACCTCAAAACACCTTGCGACTTTTATGACTTCATTGGTCAGCTGTGCATTTTCCTCCACGGGCCTTGTGGATCCGTCTATCATGACAGAAGTAAATCCCAGCTTCAGCGCTTCCACACAGCGCTCATAACTGTCCCCGTGATCCAGGTGGATAGAGACAGGTACGGATACCCGGCTGCCGCACCACCTGCATACCTGAACAAACCAGTCATTGCCGGAATAAGCGCCGGTTGAAACGTAATGGGCAAGTATGACCGGGGACTGCAATTCTTCCGCAGCCTTACAGATGGCCCAGATGATATCGTAATTCCCTCCCTGGGTATTGATGGCAGGTATCGCATACCCCTTTTTGGAAGCCCTGATTAAATTTTCTTTGTTTGTCACTATCATAGTCCGGTTTCTCCTTTTATATTATCCCTTCACAGCGCCTGCCACCAATCCCTTCACCATGTATTTCTGGAAGAAAATGAACAGCAGAATCATAGGCAGTGCACCGATAACCGAGATTGCATTGACCAAAGACCAATCGTAGGAGAGCTCTCCCAGATAGCGCAGAGCAATCCCCACAGACAGCGTTCTCAGGGAGTCTGTTTGTATTAAAGTTGCCGCGTGGAGATAATCGTCCCAGGTCATGAGAAATGAGTAGATACCTACTGCAACGATTCCCGCTTCACCAGGGGACATATCACCTGAAACAACGTCTGAAAACGTTTGGAGCCGTCTATCATTGCCGCCTCCTCCAGCTCCCGGGGCACTCCGTCGTAAAAACCGGCCATCAGCATGACGCAGAAAGGAATCTGCGCAGCGACCACAGCCAGAATAAGCCCTGTCCTGGTATTGATCAGGTGGACCTTCCCAAGAAGCCCATAGAGGGAAATCATGCGGCTGACCACAGGAAACATCTGGGACGCCATAAGAGACGCCATAACCCAGCGGTTCCATCTGAAATGAAATCTTGAAAGCCCGTAGCCGGAAATCAAAGCCACAAACGTGGAGATCAGCGCTGCAAATCCGGCTACGATAAAGTTATTTTTATAATAGACAAAAAATTGATTGTTCACCGTCAGCAGGCTGTAAAAGCTTGCCGCCGTGGGTTTTTCAGGCACGAAGGTGGGAGGATATAAATATGCTTCCATATTGGATTTTAAAGCGGTCACCACCATCCAGTAGATTGGGAACAGCAGAAAGAGGAGAATGAGGACCAGGATAGAATACCGCAGACTGTTTAATCCGGCATGCCTTTTTTTCATCGTATCCCTCCTCCTAATCACTGCCGTTAAAGTTCAGAACTTTATTGTAGATAAAGATAACCCCTATCATCAGAATCATCCAGACCGTTGTAACTGCGGCGCCTGAGCCAGATCCTGGCTGACAAAGGCCTCCCGATAGCTTAAAATTGCCAGCGTGGTTGTGGCCCCGTCGGGCCCTCCCCCTGTCATCGTCCAGAACAAAGGAAACTGTTTAAAGTTTTCAATAATCGTCATGGAAACTGCAATGCTGATAACGCTTTTCATACTTGGAAGCGTGATATGGAGGAACCGCTGCACTCTGTTGGCCCCGTCCACAGTGGCTGCCTCCAACAGCTCTTCGGGTACGTTCTGGAGCCCCGCCAGAAGAAGGAGGGTCATGAGAGGCACCTGCTTCCAGAGAGCAGCCGCGCTGATTCCCATGAGGGCCGTCTGTGGATTATTCAGCACTGCAAGGTTGCTCACTCTGCCGCCTGTCACCAGAGAAACCAGATACTTGAACAGGCCGTACTGAGGCTGGAACAGCCACATCCAGATCAGCGCGGATATGACCGTGGGGATCACCCAGGGCGTCATCATGACGCCCTGGATAATTTTTGCTCCCTTTACATTGCTGTTTAAAATCAGCGACAGGGCCATGCCCAGAACAAAGGTGCTCAGCACAACTACAACTACAAAAATAAAGGTGTTCATAACCGCCTGGGGCAGTTTTTGA
Source organism: Clostridia bacterium UC5.1-1D2 (assembly GCA_001304855.1). Classification (GTDB taxonomy): domain Bacteria; phylum Bacillota; class Clostridia; order Lachnospirales; family Lachnospiraceae; genus Enterocloster. The sequence goes on along the minus strand of BBZN01000040.1, from coordinate 23,532 downwards.
TTCAGAAACAGTTTTATATAGTTCCCGAAATCGTTCCAGGTTCCCGGCTTCCCGCTGATAATATTTTTAATCTGGTATTTAGTAAAACTTTTTATTACGGAATCCACCACCGGTATCAGGATAAACACCACGGTCATAATCACTGCCGGAAGCGCCAGCAACAGCGAAAATACTCTGTCCTTCGCCCTTCTGGTAAGACCTCTTCCAAGGTTCATATGAAGCCCTCCAATTGTACTTTGCTAATTTCCAAGGATGGATTCCGCCGCTTTCCTGAAATCCTCAATGGCTGTATCCACATCCTTGCCGGAAACCGTAACTGCCTGCGCCAATGTGCACAGCTCCAGATTCAGGTCGCTGATCTGGGGGACAAAGGTCTGGGCCTTTACATTTTCAGCCGATCCTGCAGCGCCGGCAAGAACCGGATTCATATTCTTTCCTCCCTCCATAGATTTTTGGCGGGATAAGCAGGGGTAATATTGGCCAGATAGTCATCCAGCACTTCCGAGGTAACCAGGTACTGTGTGAACCTGCTGCATGCATCCTTCCTGGCCTCCCCATTATCCACGTACATGAGGCAGTGAGCCTGGAGGATACTCTCCCCTGTCCCCTCTCCTCCTGACAGCGGCTTTGCGGAAGCCGTGAAAGCCTTGGCGTCGGGATTGATGGAACCGATGCCGTTAAATCCCCAGGACTGGTCGTAGTACATCGCCAGCTGCCCCAGAGCAAAGAGGTTCCTCAAATCTTTCAATTTGGCGTTCTGGGGATTGTAACCCTTCTCGTCCAGAGTCTTTAACATGTTGATGGCATCCCTGAATCCCTGGTTGTCAATGCTTAAGGCGCCGTCCTCCGCCAGAAGGGTTCCCCCAAAGTTAAAGATCATGCCGTTGATGGACGAACCGGACACAGGCACAGAAGCCGTGGTCTGGCCAAATGCATAGACCGGGTTTCCATTTGAATCTTTCAGTTTGGAAAGCTTCTCCCCATATTCCAGCATCTCATCGTATGTAGTTGGGGGAGAATTTGGGTCCAGACCGGCCTGCTCAAATAATTCCGTATTATAATACAGCACATAGGGTGACACATACATAGGCAGTCCGTAGGGCTTCCCGTCAATTTGAAAGGAGTCCAAAATCGCCGGATAGAAGTCGGCCAGATAATCTGCAGGCAGCACCTCGTCCACCGGTATGGTCAGCCCTGCATCCGCCAGTCCGGGCACCCAGCCAATCTCGCCGAATATCATATCCACCCGGTCCCCTCCGCCGGCCATGTTAATAACCTGATTTACAATTTCACCGTAGGGCGCGGTTACCCATTCGATGGTGATATTTGAATTATCCGCTTCAAAATCCGTCTTTACACCATTCCAAAATTCTTCATACCCCTGTTCCAGAATGGCATAGTTGGCAACCTTTATGGTAACCGGCTCTGTCACTTCCCCCTCCTGGGTCTGCCCTTCCGCCATGGCCTCTGCCGTCTCTTCCCTTTTCCCGCTCCCTCCGCCGGAACATGCAGTTGTCAATCCCACAACAACAGCCATCGTAAGCGCCATCAGTCTTTTTTTCATGTCAATACCCTCTCTTTCTAAAGTTTTACTCACTCCATGGTTTTAAAAACCTTGCTCCCCAGCTTCTTTCTCCTGTCTTTACCCGTATGTACATTCGTATGTATACAGGCGGCGGCAGCCTCTTTTCTATCAATCCTCGCCCCTTCACGTGCTGTCTCTCACAATCAGTTCCGTCTCAAACCGGACATTTTCCGGCATCTCTCCGCCAATCATTTTTGTTATCATCCCGATTGCCGCTCTGCTGATTTCCTCCCGCTGCATCTCAAGGGTGGTCAGTTTCGGGCTGCAGAACCGGCTGATGCTGGAATTGTCAAATCCCACCACCCCTATCTCCTCCGGAACCCGGAATCCCCCTGCAATGGCTGCGTTCATGGCGATGCAGGCCAGCATATCGTTTCTTCCGATAATCCCGTCCACAGGGCGGCTGTGAAGCTTTTCCCCCACCGCCCGGGCCAGTTCCTCCTCACTGCAGCAGCCGGCGATTACCGTTTCTCCTCCTGCCTCCAGGCCGTTATCGTGCATTTCGTCCAGATATCCGTTAAGCCTCAGATCGGTGGGGCCGCTGATATTGCCGTGGCGGCTGATCCGGTCGATATAAATAATGTTTTTCCTGCCGGTCCCGATCAAGTGGCGGACCCCCTTCCCTGGCCCCCGAATAGAGTCCCGACGCCAGCGCGGCTACATTGGCAGGAAGCCCGTCATGCCTGCGGTGTTCAAACAGAACCACCGGGATCCCCGCTTTGCTGAAATATTCCACGTACTCCATGGGAATGCTGGTGGAGCTGATGATGATTCCGTCATACTGGCGGCTGATAACCTGGGAAACAAACTCCGGCGTATTGCGGTTGGCGCACAGTGAAATCAGAAACCCGGCCTCGTAGGCATACCGGTCCATGGCGCTGACAATACGGCTGAAGTATTCGTTGGTAATCTGATCGGCTATGAACAGCAGCTGGTTGCTCCTCTTGCCTTTCAGCGCCCGCGCCACATTGTTGGGACGATAGTGAAGCTTGGCGATGGCTTCCTCCACTCTGGCCCGCTTTTCCCTGGCCACATAGCGGTTGTTATTAACCACATAGGATACAATGGTTTCGCTGACCCCTGCTTCTCTGGCTACGTCCGCTCTGGTTACCCGTTCTCTGCTCTGGTTCATCTGCCAACTCTCCTTGCCGTAAACTCGTGTGTATATTTTATTTATACAACACAATGCAGCAAGTTGTCAACTGCCTTGTGTCAGACCTCCACCACCGGAATGTGAAGCAGTTTGCAGACCTGCTTCATGGCTTCCGCCACATCCTCCCATACAAGGCTGTAGTGGTGAGGAATCCCTTCCTCCACAATCCGCTCAATCACCTGTCTCACAGGCCGTTCCACCTTGACGTTTGCCATGACCCCCTTTGTATAGCGGTCCATTTCAACTGCCTCGCCCTTAAGCAGGAACAGCTTATAGCAGCCCTGGATATTGCTGAATCTGGCAGCCGTAACCCTGCCTGGTTTCAGCGCCCCATAGAAGGCCGTCCCCTGTCCTGCCAGCGGGTGGTTGCGCATCTCAATTTCATACCTGGGACTGAACAGGGACGGCGCCCCGTTTCCGCAGTGCCAGAATGTGATAAGATTCAGCTCCTCATCAATGTTGATCAGGTCTGTAATAAATCCGGGCTTTCCGGTCAGGTAGTACTGAGCCATCAGGGTAAGTTCCGCGTCCACATCGCCCTCGCAGCCAATGTTGATTCCCTCGTCAGCCAGCCGGCCTAAAACTGCACATGGCGTTGCGTGAAGATTTCCCATCTCCGGCCAGCACTTTATAGTTCCAAAATCATACTTCTGCTCCTTCATCACTTCCTTTAAAGCCAGATAAAGCCTGGAATGGTTTTCCAGGTGTCCCCGGGGCAGCTTATCTGTGCCGTATGCCGCCTCCATCTTTCTCATATCCGCCTCCCAGGCCTCCCTGTCAAGGCCGTCCATCCGGTCAAAAACCACCTTCAGATCCGTCTCCTCTATCTTGACCCCAAAGGTTCTGCGGATCAGGCTCTCGTCAAAGCTGCAATTGTAAAATGCTGTGGGGCGGTAGCCCAAGAGCCCAAGCTGTGTATGTTTCATCGCCTTTACCACCTGGTAGGCCTTCAGCAGGTTTCTGACTTTGGAGGCCGCCCTCTCGTCCTCCCTGCTTCCGTAAACGCCGTGACAGACGGCTCCCAGTCTGTGGAGGGCGGCTACATTCATGGTCATGGAGCAGAGCGCATTGGCGTATAGCCTGTCCTCCTTTTCAAAGGGGACTTCATAGGGAGCCCACAGTATAATCGGCGCCTTCACCATCTCGGTGAGATAAGCGGCTGCGTCATCCCCTGTAAACGCCCCGTATACCATAACGATGACATCCACATCCCGGGCCTTAAATTCTTTTGCCGCCTGTTCAACTGTCTCAGGGCTGCCCCCCAAAACAGACGCCCGGATCACCTGGGCCTCCCTGAAGTTGTCTTCCAGCCAGTCTCCGTACTCCCTGTTTCGCTTTTCCGAAAGTTCCTTTGGCCATCTTCCGGAATATGTAACCACAAACCCAATATTCAGTTTTTGTCCCATGCATACCTCTCTTTCAAAATAATGCACAATAACAAATTATATAAACTCGTGTGTATATAACACAATTACCATATTTAATGTGTTTTGTCAAGACATTTTTAATGATTGTCATACTTTTTTATAGCATTCCTTGCCTTTCACAAAGGTGCGCGCCACATTCTGGTCTTCGTCCAGAAATACCAGATCTGCATCCTTGCCCGGTTCGATAGACCCCACCCGGTCAAAAACACCTGTGAGTCTGGCCGGATTCTCCGTCATCACAGGGAGAATCTCCGCCAGGGTCCGCCCCGTATATTCCAGAAGGTTCTGAACTGCTTTTTCCATGGTCAGGGTGCTGCCTGCCCGTGTTCCGTCGGAAACCAGCTTGGCGTCTCCCCCCTCCACCACCACGTCGTTGACGCCCAGCTTATAATTACCGTCGGGAAGCCCGGCTGCCATTATGGAGTCCGTCACAGCCACCACCCGGTCCAGCCCCTTGATCTTAATGATAAAACGCACTGTGCCCGGATGCAGGTGTCTGCCGTCGCAAATCATCTCGCAGTACACATCCTCGTCCTCCAGCACAGCCCCCCAGATGGCGGGATAATGCTGGTGAAGCAGCTTCATGGCGTTTCCCGTGTGGGTGGCTCCCAGAGCGCCGTTGCGGATCGCCTTTCTGGCCGTCTCGTAATCCGCCCCCGAATGGCCGATGGCCACCTGGATTCCCAGGCTCTTTATGTAAGGGATAAAGTCCACAATCCCCTCCACTTCAGGGGACACGGTAATATACCGGATTCCTCCCTCCGCAGCCTCCTGGTAGGCCTTCAAAAGCTCCATGTCGGGCTTCATCAGCAGATGTTCCGGCATAGCTCCCTTGTAATCGCTGCAGAGGAAAGGGCCCTCCAGATGGATTCCCATCAGGTCCGCTCCCTTATGCTCTCTCCGTTTCCATTCCCTGTAGCCGGCAATGACTTTCAGAGTCTGCTCCCTAGTGTCCGTCAGCACAGAGCAAAGCCAGCTTGTAGTTCCCCGGGAGGCGAAAAAGCGGCAGATCTGTTCAAATTCCTCAGGGCCGGCTCCGTTGACGTCCACCCCAGCCGCCCCGTGGGTATGGATATCCAGAAAGCCGGGAGCCACCCATGTCCCCCCGGCATCCACAACCCGGTCCCAACACTGGGCCTCGCAGTCTCCCATGCGCAGAATCCGTCTGTCCTCCAGGAGAAGATCCAGCTTCTGAAAGCGGTGGCTGTGGTAAACATATGCGTCTTTAATAAGTGTTTTCACTGATAACCCCTTTCCGCGAAGTACGTATAACCGCCCTTTAGCGATGCATGTGGCTGCGCAGCCGCAGTCCTCCTCACCTTTCCCCGGCAGGCCTGATCCTTCATCATCAGGTGTACGGATCCAAGCCTGAAGGCCTGGGGAAGGGCAAGAATATTGGGAGAGGGGCCCGTGAATTTCTTCTTTGCGTCCTCAAGCGCCTCCTCGATGGTGGCTCTGGTCTTCAGTCCCATTCCTCTTGCGTATCCCGGCTCCTGAGCGCCGCAGATGTAGATGGCAGAGGTATTCATCTCTGCAATATGACCGCAGCTGATCATGGAAAAGCCGTGGAAGGGATGAAAAGCATTGCAGTAACGGTATTTTCTGATGTATTCCTCATTGGTGGCAAAATACTCCCCATAGCGGTTCATATCCGGCAGCGTGTTCATATAGTCATGCTGGAACATCTCATACATTTCCCTGGTATAGGGCCACAGCTCCTCATGAAAATAGCCGTTGCAGATGGAGGAGCAGATGATGACGCAGTTGTCGCTCATAACCCTTTTATGGCGGATTACCTGGGCGGAAATGGCCTGCATCAGCATAATGGGGTTGGTTCCCATGCCCTCGCCGTAATGAAAGAACTGGGGCATGCCGAAAATCATCACATCGTACTTTTTGCGGGCCCAGGGCACGTAAGTCCTTTTGTCGGCCGTGACCCATGAATGAGGCTGCATCACCTTGGCGTAACCGCTGTTGATCTCAATCTGCCTGGACTTCGTATCCAGCACCGCATCACAGCAGAAGAACTTCTTCCCCATGGCTGCCTCCATATGCTGCCCAATCTCGTCAAACTTAGTCCTCATAAGGGATTTGCCGCTTACAGGGGTAAAATCCTTTCGATGCATGACCTCGGGCACGTGGTGGGAGGCGATGGAACGCCAGTGGGTGATGCCTGTGGCGCAGTGCTTATAGCCCCCTGAGTATCCTCCGTAAGGATTCCCCTGGGTATGGCCGATGAGAATGGCCACATCGCTGTCATAGACGTATTTATTCATGAGAACCGGATCGCCCCTCTGGGTCCTTCCCAGATCCACCAGATGCTCGTAGTCCTCGCTGTCATGGTTGATAATCTGATGGGAGTGCCAGAATTCATGAAACAGTTCATCCCCCAGAACATTGTGAATCTCCTGCTCCGTATTTTTTCTGTGAAGCCCGTTGGAACAGATAAGCAATATATCTTTCTTCTCCACCCCCGCTCCATACAGTTCATCCAGAATCAGCTTAATCGCCGTCTTTCTGTGGGAGGTGGGCTGCTCTCCGCCCTTTACCCGGTCGGGAAAGACGATGGCCACCTTTGAGCCCCTGTGGGCCAGCTCCGAAAGAGGTTCCATCCCCATGGGATTCCGTATAGATTTAAGTGTTTCCTCAACCAGCCTGTCCTCAGGAATGAAGGGAGGATCCGCAACGGTCTCCCCCGGAATAAACAGGTCCGTTGAATCCGGAAGCTCAGCCGCCATAAAGCCGTTTCCATATTCAAATGATAGTTTCATAAATCTCCTCCTCTTTAAAAGCCCATATAGGTTTTGATAATCTCCAGATACTCCCGGGGATAGAATCCGATATCCCCCTGGAATCTGGTGAGCGCAATCAGCCCTCCGTCCATTTCAGGCACAGAGGCCAGCATTCCGGCATTGTCCGCTTTTAATCCGCCTCCGTACACCACAGGGCATCCATCGGTGATTTTCTTGATATAGGCGCCTGCCGCTGTGATGTAATCTCTGTCCGGCGGGGTTTTTCCCGGCCCGATTGCCCATATTGGTTCGTAGGCGATTGTGACCATGCTTCTGTCCACGCCCTCCAGTCCGCTGTCAAGCTGTTCCTTCAGTACCTCTCTCCATCGCTCATGTTCCTCCTGAGATTCCCCGACGCAGTACAATACAGAGAGCCCTGCCGACACGGCCCTCTTTATCTCCATATTTAAGATACGGTTTACAGCCCCTGGGTCCTTCGCTCCTCCTTCAGCCAGAATTCCCAATTTGTCACTGCGCTCCTCACAGTGGCCGATGATAGCGGCTGTACACCCCAGGGCCCTGGCTGCATTGGCGGTCCGGTTGGCAGTGAAGGCTCCAAACCCGCCTCCAGGGGAGGTATCCTCTCTGTAAACCCCCTGGCAGCCCACTTTGACAGGGCTTTTGGCGCACAGGGCCGAGACAGCCGGAATCAGATGCGCCTCCGGGAAAAACATGGTAAACTCCACGTCTCTCCCTTCATACCGCTTCAGCTGCTCCTGGGTACTGGAGACAATGAAGCTTCCCCACTCCCCAACCGGAGCGATGCCGTTCACCCCGCCGTATTCCCTGGGAATATCAAATCGTTTTAGGTTTAAATAAATATGTTTCATTCTCATCCTCTCTGCGCCCTGCGGGTGTTTGAAATACAGCTCCTCCGTCTGTACGCCCTGCACCGCAGTGTCTGTGTGCCCCTGCGGACGTTCAGATCCGCCGCCCTTCCACCCGGACAAACCTCTACAGCGCTGCGGTATAACGCCGGAAAAGCCATTTTAAAACACGCCGTGACGCGCTTCATATTCCTCTCTGAAATCAATAAAATTCCCCAATTCCGGGCCCATAAGGGGCCTGCACCAGCGGACAAATTCATCTGTTACGTCATTGCCCCGCTGGTTTATGCAGGAAGCCGGAAGCGTCCGTTCATACATCATAACCTCTTTGATGGGAATCATCCTCACATGGATACGGTAGGCTTCTCCGGCTTTCTCCCCTTCCAAATCACGGACGAAACCTGCCATGACTCCGCTGGCTCCTCCAACCGCCGCCCTCAAAGCCTGGCGTCCTGCCGTACGGGCTTCCTCCCGGTCCACGGGAGACTGCCATGGAACAGAGGCTCTCCCGCAGATACCCGGTTTTTCGCTTCTGGCCTTAATTCCCAGCTTTCGGATCACCAATTCCGCCAGATAAGCGCTGACGTCGCCGTAATAAGCGGCCCGGTCCGTCTGAAAGACAGGCGGAACAACGGCTCTCCCTTCCTGTTCTTTAAGCCCTCGCTGACCACTGCCACTACGCCGCCCTTCTCCTCATGAAGCCGCCGCACATCCTCCAGAAACGCTTCCTCATGGAAGGGACGTTCCGGAAGATATATGAGATGAGGGGCGTCCCCCGGCTTCTTTCTGGCCAGGGCCGACGCGGCCGTGATCCAGCCGGCATTGCGTCCCATAGCCTCTATGATGCAGACGTGGATAGGCAGGGACTTTACATCCGCTCCCACCTCTGCAGTGGTGGCCGCTATATATCTGGCTGCGCTTCCATACCCCGGCGTGTGGTCGGTGACGGCTATATCGTTGTCAATGGTCTTGGGAATCCCCACCACACGGATTCCCTGGTCCCTGCACGCCTCATAGAGGCGTCCGCAGGTGTCCATCGTACCGTTTCCGCCGTTTAGCAGCACGTATCTGATCCCATGCTTTTGAAATATCCGCCATGGCTTCATAGTCCCTCTGTTCCAGAGCGTATCTGGAAGAACCGATGGCGGAAGCGGGCGTTTTTCAAAAGCAGCTTCAGCTTTTCCTCAGGAAACTGCATCAGATCTAAAAAACGCTCCTTCAGGATACCTTCGCTTCCTCCGATTGCACCGTAAACCTTTTGAATCTGTTTATGCTCCCTGGCCTCCTCTATGACTCCGTACAGGATGAATTGATAACAGCCGTAGGCCCTCCTCCGTGGACCACCAATACATTTTCCGCCATTAGCCTGCCACCTTTCCCATTCTGCCTCCTTGCGCCTTAAGCCTGCCCTCTCTTATACCTCCGGCTCATCTCCTCCAGAGTCACCTGCTCCACCAGAGGCGCCTTGCCAAAGGAGCCAAACTCCACAATGAGAATTCCCACGGCCTCCCTGACTCCCCGCTCCACGCAGTCCACAATGGCCGCCACATCTTCATCGGGGATCCTTCCCTTCATGACCGTATCCATGATGGGCGGAAGAAACACCCGGGGATCGAACTGGTCTTTCTTCGCCTCCAAAAGCTCATAAATTCCTCCGATTGAAGGACTGGTCTGCAGCCTGGGATACTTGTGAAAGAGCTCCTTCATGTTTCTTGTGACAGCCAGGCGTATATCCGTATCCACATTAATCTTGTTGATACCACAGGGGATGGCCGCCTTTAACTCCTCAATGGAAATACCGTATGTGTTTTTCAGCTCTCCCCCCAAAGCGTTGATCTCATCTACTATATAGCGGGGTACGGTTGAAGAACCGTGGGATACCAGAGCGCCGAAGATCCCCTCATGGCTCAGGCACTCGCGGATTGCCACCGCAATCTCTTTTCTCAGTTTTACATTCTTTCCCTTGGAAGCTCCATGCATAGTGCCGTAGGAGATAGCCAGCGCGTCCACCCCCGTCTTTTTGAAGAACTCCACTGCTTTTAAGGGGTTGGTGTAGGTGGAGGAAGCGGAAAATACCTGATCTTCCATCCCGGCCAGCACTCCCAGCTCCCCCTCCACGCTGACGCCCCGGCTATGGGCAAGCTTTACCACCTCCCTGGTCAGCTCCACATTCTCGTCAAAGGGCAGGGAAGAACCGTCGATCATGACGGAGGTATATCCGCCTTCAATGGCAGCCCGGCAGGAATCGTAATCCCGCCCGTGATCCAGATGCAGGACAATGGGAATCCCGGAATCCTCCCCATAGGTTCTGACCGCTTCCGCTATGTTTTTGGCCCCTGTTCTTTTGTCCTCCAGCGTGGCGTTCACGAAGTCCCTGCGGCCGCCCATGAAGCCGTTGGCCAGATCCGCCCCCTGTAAAATGGCAGGGGACCGGAACATCTGATGAACCTCAATTACCGCCTTCGCCTGGGCCACCGCGTTGACATTAAAGGCTCCCTGGCCGAATCCATAGATTACAGCAGCCTCCATCAGAGGCCTTAACGGAATCAATGGCATTGCTTATCCTCCTTTCTCTCAATGGTACTCTCGGAATCTCTTTGCGCCTGATTTTGCGAGATAATTTTTTGTCAGCCCGGCTCCTTCACCCCTCCGGAGCAGCTACATAATCGGTCAGTCTCAGCGTAATATCCCGATGGCCCTGCAGAAGGGTCACAGGGAAATCAGAGGAAGGACTGCCGTAGGCCGTACGGCGCACCACGGCTCTGTGCCAGCTGCGAAATACTCCCAAGCGGATTTTCCTGGCCCGGGCAATCTCATAGATTCCGATGGTCACGCAGAAACGGGGGCATATCCTCAAGGGCTCCGTTGAAATCGCCGATAGCGTTGGCCGTCCTGGTCTCCGGCGTGATCTCCAAAACCCTCGTCTTTTGGGCCAGGAACTCCTCCGGCCTCAGGGAAGGATCCGCCTCGTTAAAGGCCACGTGTCCGTTGATGCCGATTCCGCCCAGAGCCATATCCACACCTCCCAGCGCCTCAATCAGCCCGGGAATGTATCCTATATCATCCGGGTCAGGAAACACCCGCTGTTTCTCAGGCATCACCAGATCCGGCCTGATTCTGGAATAGACATTCCGTTCCATAAACCCCCGGAAGCTGAGGGGATGTTCCATGGGAATCCACTTCCGCTCCTCATCCAGATACTCGTCCATATTGATGAACCAGGTGTCCTTCAGGCTAATATTTCTCTCATTCACCATGTCCACCAGGTATGGGTACTGCCCTACCGGTCCCACAGGGCAGATAAATACCGTCTTTTTTCCGGCTCTGCGGTTCCCTTCTATCTCCTCCACCATCTCATCTGCCATGGCCTTAAACACGGCCTCATTGTCAGGCATACAGATCAGCGGCAGCTTCGGTTTCCTGAGCAGTTCCTCCTTATTATACCGGTAATATTCGTGGTCCATCTTATTCCTCCTGCATAACCCGCCTGCAGTAACGATTCAGGGCGGCCCATGTTCTCGCCGTCCTGAACTGTTATCCTGTAGATCATCTTTTATTTTCCTGCCTCCACCATATTATCCAGCATAACATAATCCGTCACAGGGACCTCCTCCTCCACTGCGCCGCTCTTGATAAAGTTATCCTGCTGAATCTTATAGTAATTCTCTACGGTTCCGTCCTCCGCGCCTTTGGCCACTTCCTTTCCTGTGAGCCAGTCCGCATCGCCCCTCTGCTGGTAAACACTGTCGTAATCGGTTGCCGTCTGGGCGGAAACATATCCCGCAGCCTCGTCGTAATGGTCGTCTGCCGCATAGTCCATGGCCTTAAATAACGCTCTGGTAAAGCGGAGAATTTTATCCTGATTTCCCTCCGCATACTTAGGTGTGACAATCCAGCTTGCAAGGGAGACTGTGGTGTCGGAAAAGGTCAGGTTATCGCAGATCTTTGTGGCCTCCTTCACTTCCTCCAGCACTTTCAGGCTGTTGGGGGACCATGTGGCGCATGCGTCCACACCGCCGGAAATCATGGCGGTCACAATGCCCGACGCGTCCATATCCACGGCTGTGATGTCATCCATGGTCATTCCCGCCTTGGTCAGGCTGTTGACAAGAATATCCTCGCTGGAAGTACCGGAAGAATAGGCGACCTTCTTTCCCTTCAGGTCCTCGACTTTCGTAATCCCGGGGCCGCCAATCAAAGCGTCTCCGTTGGAAATATGGGACAGCGCAAATATCTTGGCCTGGCCGTTTACACAGAGCTTGTGGGCCCCCTGTCCGATATAACCCACATCAATACTGCCTGAATCCAGAGCTGCGATGATATTCGGCCCGTCCTGGAACTCCACCAGCTTTACCGTGATTCCCTCCTCCTCAAAGAAGCCCTTCTCTTTGGCTGTCATTACAGACCACAGGCTCCCGTAGTTGGCATATAGGCCACGTTCATGGTAATAGGCTCGGCTCCGGCCTCCTCAGACGCCGCGGCTGTGTCCTCCCCGCCTGTCTCCCCACCGGCTTTCTCCCCGGAAGACGCCGGTTCTGACGCCGCCGCAGCTGCAGCAGTTTCCGTCTTGCCGCCTCCGCAGCCTGCCAGTGACGCTGCCATCAGTGCCGCCATGATAAATGGTAATGCTTTCTTCATAATACGTTCCTCCTTGACCAGAAAATGTAACGATTAAAAGTTCCTACTTGCGCACTTCCAAATACTCCTTGTATACCTCTCCCCATATGTACGTTTTCAGATCCAGGAAACGAAGCTCCATCTTCATTTCCTGTGTACGGGGATAGGGAAGGTTGATATCCACAATCTTTTTAATACGGCCCGGCCTTGCGCTCATTATGATAACCTTGGTAGCCAGTATCACGGCCTCCTCCACATCGTGAGTGATAAAGAAGCAGGTTTTCTTTTCTTCCTGCCATGTCCTGATGAGCTCCGTCTGAAGCTGGGTTCTGGTCTGTGCGTCCAGGGCCCCGAAGGGCTCATCCATCAGCAGAACTTCCGGCTGGACGGCATAGGCCCTGGCAATGGCCACTCTCTGCTTCATGCCCCCCGACAGTTCCTTTGGATAGGCGTCCACAAACTCCTCCAGTTCAACCATCTTTATGTATTTCATGGCAGTTTCCCTTGCCTGGCGTCGCTCATCCCCTTCAGCTTCAGGCCGAACATAACGTTCTTCAGGACGGTGAGCCATGGAAACAGCGCATACTGCTGAAACACGACTCCCCGCTCTGTCCCTGTGCCCTCCACCTTCTTTCCGTCCACATACACAGACCCTGAGGTGGCAGGAAGCAGGCCCGCTATAATATTCAGCAGGGTGGACTTGCCGCAGCCCGAGGGCCCCACCACACAGACAAATTCATTTTCCATAATATCCAGATCTATGCCGTTGAGAGCAACCATGGTGCCCTTGCGCCCTTCGTAGATTTTCTCCACATGGTCTATCTTCACCTTTATATTTCTCTCGTTTCCTGCCATCCCGTGAACTTCCTTTCCAGATATTTGATCACCTTCTCGCTGGTAATTCCAATGATGCCGATTATGATAATGTAGAGAAGCATAGGCGGCACATCAAAACTGTTGTTCAAAGAACGGATTCTCATACCCAGGCCCGCCACAGCCCCTGTGGACTCTGCGGCAATCAGGGTGGTCAGGGCGACGGACACTCCCAGGCGCACAGCCGTGATGATAAACGGGGTGGTGGCAGGGAAAATAACTTTCACAAAAATGTCCCTGTCCTTCGCTCCCAGAACCATAGCCGCCTTAATCAGCGTCTCATCCACATTGCGGACGCCTGGTAGATAGTGACGCACATGATTAAGAAGGTAGCCATCCAGATAACAATCACCTGGGGCCTTCTGCCCACTCCGGCCGCAATCACAACCAGGGGGACGTATGCCAGGGGCGGGATGTTGCGGATAAACTGAATCCACGGCTCCACAATATAGCGGACCGGGCGGTACCATGCCATCAGAAATGCAACAGGCACTGCAGTCACAAAACCCAGTATAAATCCCAGAATGACTGAAATCATGCTGCTGGAAAAATCATTCCAGAGAACGCCTCTCTCGATCATGGTTTTCAGCGCCTTCAGCACCTCAGGAATAAACGGAAAGCTTCTCGCAGTGGATGGATTCACCGAAAGCCAGAACCAGAGGGCCACAGCCACCAAAAGCGATATGACCAGCCACCCCCAATTGGGTATTGCGGCAATGATGTCCTTTTTCTTTCTGTTCTCAGAATGCTCCAAAGACATGTTGCTAATCCCCCTTTCTTTGTGATATATCACAATACACACATTACTTTTATGTATAAATTATAACATATTGTATAATTATATCATTACCATTTTACCCAAACGTTTGCGTAATGCACAAAGGAAAAATCAACTCAAACGTTTGGGTATGAACCCATGGCATTTGGCCCGTTTTTCATGTATACTCATATTAAACAGTTATCTGCAAAACCAGACAAAGGAGGCTGGGTCATGACATTGAAAGAAATCGCCAGAGAAGCAGGCGTGTCCATCTCCACCGTTTCCAGAGTTATCAACAAGAACAGCACAAATGCAGCCAGCCGGGAGGTCCAGGACCGGATCTGGGATATTGTGCGGCGCACAGGATATATCCCCAACAGCACCGCCCGGGATTTGAAGCTGGGGGGAGCCGACGCTCCCGAAGCCCTCTCCCGTTCCATCGCCTGCCTCTTTGCCAGAACGGATGATTCCAAATCCGACCTGTTCTTTTCCACGCTGGCCCGAAGTATTGAGAAGGAAGCATTTAAACATAATTATGTGCTGAAGTATTCATTTACAGCCATCGACCTTAACCATCCCAACACCTTCCGCCTTATCACGGACAATCATGTGGACGGCGTCGTTGTGCTGGGCCGCTGCGACAAGCAGACCCTTAGTTTTCTGAAAAAATATTTCAACTGCGTGGCCTACACGGGACTCAACCCTCTGGATGCAAAATACGACCAGATAATAAGCGACGGATACCAGGCCTCCCTGACTGCAATGGAGCATCTCACCGCACTTGGGCATACCAGAATCGGTTATATTGGGGAAACCAAAGCGGAAACCCGCTACACAGGATACTGCACCGCCTTAAGCATGCATAGCATTCCCTTCAGAAAGGAATATGTGGCGGACGTGCCCCTCTCCTCGGAGGGCGGCTACCGCGGGGCCAGACAGCTCATTGATCGCAGCGCTGACGTCTCCGCCCTGTTCTGCAGCAATGACGTCTCCGCCATCGGAGCCATGAGGGCCATCCAGGAAACGGGCTGCCGCATTCCCCGGGACGTCTCCATCATCAGCATCGACGACATTGACACGGCCCAGTACCTCTCTCCCATGCTCACCACCGTCCATATGCCCGTTGAGGAGATGGGACAGATGACAGCCAAGATCCTGATTGACCGCATTGAGAGAGGGCATTTTCTTCCCCTGAAAATGAATCTCCCCTTTTACCTGGCCAGCCGGGAGAGCTGCGGACGGTTCCACCCATCCCGGAATCTGGCAGAAGGCGTAAATAAAAAATTCAGCCGGATCCTGCTGAATTTTAGTAAACCGTATCCTTTAGCCTCCCGGCATTACCCATTTCCCTTGTCCCTGTTTTTGTAAACCCGGTTCATGGTGAAGCCTCTGCCTCTCACCTCATTTATCTGATGGATAATCATAAACGCCTCCGGATCCTCATTCATAACCAGCCGGTTAAGCTTCGGCAGTTCCCTTCTGGATATGACGGCCAGAATCATCTCCTGCTCATTGTGGAGGTATCCTGTCTCCATGTGGAGAAGGGAGGCGCCCCAGTCCATTTGCTCTGTTATAAGGCGGTTGATCCTCTCGTAGGCCCTGCTCACTATTTTTACCTGAATTCTTGCGGAGCCGGATATCAGCACCTGGTTCAGTACCATTGTATACATAATAATCAGCAAGATTCCGTAAAGTACTCCTTGGAAATCCGCTGTAATCAGCTGCAGACCCAGTATTATGCAGTCCATCAGGTAGATACTGAAGGATATGTTAATATTCCGCTTCTTCTTAAGAATCAAAGCCGGTATATCAACTCCACCTGTAGAGGCTCCGGCCCGCATCACAAGCCCAATCCCGGCTCCGATCAAAAGCCCTGCATAGAGAACGGCCACAAGCCTTTCCTCCGTCACAAAGCCTTCAAAGCCTGTGCGCTCCAAAATCCCCAGCAGAAGGGGATAAATCACTGTGCTGAGAACCGTAGTCACAGCAAACTGTTTTCCCAAAATCCAGGCTCCCAAAAGAAACATAGCCAGATTAAAGGCGCTGACAAATAAGCTGACAGGAACGCCTGCCATATGATAAAAAAACAGCGCCAGACCGGTGGTTCCGCCTGTAATCAAGCCATTGGGCACAATAAACAGCGACACTGCCGATGCATACATCAAATTCCCTGCGGCAATCATGACAAACTTAAAAAACTCCCCTGCCGCCCTTTTCTTCATCTCCATATTTTAATCCTTTCTCACTTTACCCAAATAAAATTTGCAATTAAAAAACGGCAGATTTCTCTGCCGCTGTAACCTGTCCAGTCTGATAACGGGGCCCTATGGCTTCCCCTCTTCACACCCTTTACTTTCATCTGCCGTCTGCTCTTTTTCCTGCTCTGTCCTGTGTTCCGGAAATTATGGTATCACGTTTTCCTCCCTCTGTCAAGGCTCCGACCGCCCCGGCCCTTTAGCCGCCTGCTCCGCCGGCCGGGCTCTTTAACAGTCCTATATCTTCCAGAAGGACGGCGTACTCCCCGTTGACCTTATCCAGAAACACCTCAAAGTCCTGATGCCCCTGGTATTCCATTGTCCATCCATACTTTTCACAGTTCTCGGCCCACTCCTTTGTCTGCACCATCTTCTCCAAAGTTCCCTCCCAATATTCCACTGCATACTCCGGCATGTCTTTTGGCCCAAAAAGTCCCCGCCAGGTGCTGAAATCCGCATCAATCCCCTGCTCCCTGCAGGTGGGCATCTGAGAAATCACTTCCCCCTCCAGCCGTTCCCTGGAGGTAACTGCCAGCACCCGCACATCTCCGCTCTCCACCAGGCCCACCACATCGCTGATTCCCGCAGACAGCACGTCCACCCGGTTCCCCATAAGCTGGGCCACTGCGCCGCCGTTCTCAAATCCCTCATAGGGAATCTCCTTAAGCCGTTTCACCCCTGCAGCCTGGGCAATCTTTAAAAATTGGATGTGATCCATGGAGCCCTCCGAGGAGGTGCCTCCGATGCGGATGGAATTCGGATCCTCCTTCAGAGCCTCCATCATCTCATTAATGGTTCCGTAGGGCGAATCGGCCCGCACTGCAAAGCAGCCGTAATCCACCACCAGCTTTGCAATGGGCGTTGTGTTGTTCTTGTAATTTAAATCCGTGGTCCCATTGAGATTAATAAGGCAAATGGGAGGGGAAAAGATGGACAGCACGTCGTCCCTGCCTCTCATCTCGTCCAGATACCCCAGAGATACGCTTCCGCCTCCCCCAGGTTTGTTGGTGACCGGCAGCGGTACGGACACCAGGCCCGTACCGCTTAAACACTGCGCCACGGAGCGGATGGTGAGATCGTAACCGCTGCCTGCCCCCGCCGGGGCAATCAGTTCCACTGCAGCCAGAGGATATTCCTCCTCCGTATTCTTCTGATCCAAATTACTGCAGCCCACCAGTCCCGCCCACAGGGCGGACAAACAGATCCATACTACTTTTCTTTTCATAAACATCCCCGCTTACTACAATATATCCACACCCGGCAGCTTGGCACAGAGCGTTCAATTGCTGCCAGCAGCTCATCAAAATCCACCGGTTTTATAAGAATACTGTCAAGTATCTTTTCCTGGCGCATTTCCAGGGCGTCCTTCTCTACCAGCCTGTTATCATAATCATACCCATGGAGGGTTTAAGCTTCTTAATACGCTGGGCCAGAACGGTTCCCTTATACTGGGGCATCATATGGTCCATAATCACCACATTCCAGCGGTCCGGCCGGCTGATTATTTCGTTCAGCGCCTCCTCAGGCTTTGTGTAGCCGTCTACGTGATACCCCTTCCGCTCCAAACGTTTCTTTAAGTACTTTACTACCCTTTCCTCGTCATCTATGAGCAGAATCTCCGCCCTGGGCGCATCTCTGCCTGCAGCCTCCTGAACGGCTGCGGCCACAGATGCAGGGCTGGCCGTCACCGGCAGGTATATGCAGAACCGGCTTCCCCTTTCCAGTTCGCTTTCTACCCGGATGAAGCCGCCGTGATTGATCAGTATGTTCTTTACTACCGACAACCCAAGTCCGGTGCCCTCCCCTATATCCTTCGTGGTGAAAAAGGGATTAAATATCTGGGCCTGAACCTCCCTGCTCATTCCGCAGCCTGTATCCGCCACCACAATCTCAACATAATCGGTATCCGCCATCTCCTTGTAGCCTTCGGGCAGCGCCTCCCGCTTAAGGGGCCTGGTAATTACAGTCAGGGTTCCGCCGTTGGCGTCCATGGCCTGGCAGGCGTTGGAAAAAAGGTTCAGAAGTATCTGGTGAAGCTGGGTTGCATTCCCGTACACATTGACCTCTCCGTCGTCCAGCTGTTCTCTCAACTGAATATTGGAGGGCATAATCAGGCGGATGGTTTTCATCGCATCTCTGATTACAACGTCCAGAGAGATGGAGGCAAATTCCACCACATCCGTCTCCTTGCGGCTGAAGGCAGAATCTGCTCCACTATCTCCTTGGCCCTGGTCCCCGCCTTGTGGATCTCCTCTATATCCTCGTAAAACTCGCTGTCCTTCCCCATCTGCTCCCTGAGAAATTCCGAATATCCGATAATCGGAGTCAGCAGGTTATTGAATTCATGGGCTATGCCTCCCGCCAGAGTTCCTATGGTGGTCAGCTTCTGATAATGCCTGGCCTCCTCCCTGCTCCGGTGCAGCTCCTCCAGGGTACTGTTGATCTCCTTCAGATATTTTGTCTCCAGCTTCAGTTTCTGCCGGTTCCGCAGAAGGCTGTATATAATCATTCCGCTGGCTCCCAAAACCAGAATCACCGCAGTGAAAAGGAGGCCGAACCGCTTTAAATTCACCGTTTCCAGCCGTACTGCCTGCTGGTAGGGCATAACTGCGGAGATATACCAGGAGGTGCCCCCAAGATTCATTCTGCTGAAGGAGGCAATCTCCTTATCAGGCGGAAGTATACCCCCTGAAAAAGACTGGTAAATGGCTGACCCCTCCTCATACCGGTACTGTCTGACCAACATATTATCCAGACTTTCATACTGAGGCATTTCCCCAAAATCTTCAATGTCCCTTCTGTAGTTAAATCCGGTCATGCGCGAATCCGGGTGCATAATCAGGGTTCCCTGGGCATCCTTCACAGCAACATAGCCCAGGTGGTCTACATCCAGGGAAGCCGCAAACTGCTGGTACAGCGTTTCCATATCTATAACGCTGACCACCGTTCCCAGGTACCCGCTACCTCCGTATACGCTGTTCAGCAGCGTCATTCCATAGTGGTGGGGGCTGATGGGAAACACGGTCCCGATTCCTGTTTTCCTGTCCCTGGCGCAGTCCTCCAGCTCAGAAGGCTTTCGTCAAAATCTTCCAGAAAGGGATACTGATTATAATGAAAAACCTGTACTCCGTTATAATCCACAAGGTACATTCTGGAAGGGCCCTGCTGATGGGACAGCATATAGGAAAAAATGTACTCCTTGATTCTTGCTGTCTCCCCTGTATCATAATGCTCCTCCAGGGCGTCCAGAAAGCCGGGGGTCTGGGTCAGAGTGCTCACATTGCGCAGCTGCTCCGATATAGAAAGCTCCATGTTCTTGGACACGGCCCTGGATATAAGCAGCAGATGCTGCTGCTGTTGCTGCACAACCATCTGGGTATATGCAGAATAGGTTGTATACATTGAAAAACCAAAAAGCCAGAAGCACGCCCATTACCCCGATCAGCAGCTTCCGCCTGCCCTTCTCCCATATTACCTTCATACCCGTCCCCCTAATCATTTAGCGGCAGGCAGCGCCTGATTTCCCGGCCGCCGCCCCGGCCGCCCTCCCCAGAGCGTGATTAAACATACGTTTCCCCGGCTGCGGCCCGCCCTATTGTTGAAAATGTCCTGGATGATGGGGCCCGGCGGCCCGGCCAGCCTCAATCTGAGGCGGGCATTCCCCAATGCAGGGCGTGCAGACGGTGGAGTTCGATGTTCAAGTACCCTTCAGTATATCACGGGCTCCCCCGCTGTCACCTATCTTAATTCCCCTCCCCTTAGCTCCGGTTCTCCTTCCCCTGCCTCAAAGCTTCCCCGCAGAAAGGACATCCCGCCCCCTTTAACAGAGGGCGTTTCATGTCCAGTTTTTTTCCGCACTTAGGGCAGCAGTAGGCATTTTTCTCCAATAGATAGGCGCCGATCAGCATACAAAGCCCTGCCAGCCAAAGCCCTGCAGCCACAAAAAACACGCCTGCCAGCGTTGCCGCAACGCATATAGGCTTCACATACTGAAGAGGAACCGCCGTTCTCACTAACCTCCGTTTCATTTCCATCCTCCCTATACCCGCAGGAAAGACAGGCCTGCGGATTTTCTTATTTCCGGCAGGCCCGTCTGTCTTTCATACTTATGACCGTTTCTTTTTAATCAGCGGTTTGATAACCGGGTTGAGCAGTACTACCAGACAGATAAGCAGTATGATTCCCGTCACCGGTCTTGTAACAATATTCACTGTCTCCTGCCACAGCGTCTCTCCCCCTGCAATGGTGTAGGCCCGGCGAAGGTTGGACTCACAGATAATTCCCAGCACCAGCCCCAGAATCATTGCAGAACTGTTGAACTTACAGGTTACAAACACGAATCCTACAAGGCCGGAGATGGCCATCAGAATAACATCCACCGCCGTATTCTTTGTTGCATAAGCGCCGATGGTTGCCATCATTATAATGGTGGGTCCCAGAATACTGTAGGGAATCTTCAGAACCTGTACAAAAATTTTAGCTATAATAATGGCGGCAAACACCATGATAATGTTGGAAACAAACATGGATGCAAAGGTAGCCGACAGGAACTGAGGCTGATTCACCAGGAGAAGAGGGCCCATTGTAACGCCCTTCAGCACAAGGGCCGACATCATGATGGCTGCTGCATTTCCTCCGGGTATGCCCAGGGAAAGCAGGGGAACCATAGAACCGCCGGTGGCTGCATTGTTGCCTACCTCCGGGGCTGCGATGCCTTCCATACAGCCGGTGCCGAATTTTTCCGGGGTCTTGGATATCTTCTGTTCTGCGGAATAGCACAGAAATGAGGCGATAGTGGCCCCTGCTCCCGGAAGGATTCCGATGACGGTTCCCAGAACGGAGCATCTGGCTATAATCCACTTTAAGGACATGATCTCCTTAAAGCTTGGCATCTTGGCAGAAGTGGCCCCCTTCTCTCCTCCTACAGCCTGAAGCTTGGCAGGCTTATTGGTCTGTTTGAGAACCTCCGTCACTGCAAAGAATCCAATCATGACAGGAATCATCTCGATTCCCGATGTGAGGAATCTTGTTCCAAAGGTAAGGCGGGGCACGCCCAGCAGCGGATCCAGACCGATACAGGCCAGCACCAGACCGATAAGGCCGGATATAATGGTGCGGCAGATATTGTCCGTCTCCAGGCTTGTGAGAATGGACAGCCCCATAAAGGAAATTGCAAACAGCTCGGACGGGCCGAAGCTCAGCGCCGCCTGGGTCAGCTGGGGACTCAGAAGCAGCATGCAGATGGCGGCAAACATTCCGCCGATGGCCGAACAGATGAGCTGAACGCCCAGGGCTTTGCCCGCCTCCCCCCGCTGGGCCATGGGATAGCCGTCGTAGGTAGTGGGAGCGCTGGAGGGTACACCCGGGATTTTAAAAAGTATGGCAGTCATCCCGCCTCCTGTGATGGAGCGCAGTAGATAGCCACCAGAAAGGCGATGGCGCTGACTGCATCCATCTTGTAAGTAAAAGGAATTCCCAAAGTCACCGCCATGGTTGCCGATACCCCCGGAAGCGCTCCGAAAAGGGTTCCCAGGAAAACGGCAAAAATTATCAAAATAAACATTTTCGGCGCAAATACAACCGCCAGACCGCTGGTCAACAAATCAATCATATGGCACCTCCTTCTAAATGGCCGGAATCAGCGACTCCACAAAGAGGGCAAAATTCCGCAGGAAGGGAACCTGTCCTCTGGGCAGCATCACTCCCAGCATAACGGCAAATCCAACATATAGTATGATGGTTATAATTACGGAGGTAATTGCCAGCATCCAGATTTTCCGCTGTCCCAGCAGAAAGCCGTAGGCATAAGGAACAGAAGGCAGGTGGCCATAAATCCCACAGGCTCATACATAAGCGCCATGATCACCACAAAAACCATTCCGCAGAAGAGCTTGCTCTTTACAAGGCGGACAATCGATGGAAAAAAATCCTTAAAGGAAGCTGCAATATCTTCCTTTTTATTCTTTTTAAAATAGTTAAATATATTGTAACAGATGCCGAGTATAAGCAATACCAGCAATGCCTGAGGCCACTGTTCCGCTCCCAGCTCATTGGCCGCAGAGGCAGGCATAGTCGCGCCTACAAAATAGAAACAGAATACAGAAAATCCCAGCAAGAGCAGATTCACGATCAACTCCAATGCCATATATCCACCACCCCTTCTCTTTCCTTAAAAGAGGGCGGGAAAAAGCTTCCTCGCCCCTCGTTTCAAGTCTGTCTACTGAATCAGGCCTGCGCTCTTTAAATAGTCCTCAAAGGTTACGTACTCTCCATCGATCAGTGTCTGGAACTCGTCGGCAGCCGCATATCCCGGACGATCCAGGTAGCTTGCATTCTTTAAGAATTCCTGGTAATCATCGCTGTTCCAGGCCCTCTCCAAAGCGTCCGCCATTGCGTTTACAGCTGCATCCGGCGTATCCTTACGGCAGAAAATTCCTCTCCATGTGCCGACGTAGGAGTCGATATCATAGTCTGCGGTACACTCCATATTCGGGTAGCTGGACATGCGGGCCTCCGACATGGAAATCAAGGGAACGATATCTCCGGACTCAATCAGTCCCTTAATCTCGTCTGCACCTGTAATATTGATATTGATGTGTCCCCCCACCATTGCGGAACTCAGCTCTGCGCCGCCTGAGTAGTTAACCACCTTAACGTAGTTTTCAACCTCTGTAATGTCACATCCAAGGCCTCCCGCCAGGGTCTGCTTTAGGGATACGGAATCGGAACCTGTTGCCGTCAGCATACCGCAGGTCAGTTCCTGTGGATGCTCCTTCGCATAGTTTACAAATTCCTCAAAATTGGTATATTTACCCTCCATAGCCTTTTTGGAGGAGGCAATAATATTGATGGAATGTACCAGCTTGGACACAGGGCGGAACTCAGCCTTAAAATCTACCGGCAGAATCTTCTGCAGATCCAGCATAATGTGGGACTGGGTGCCCAGCACATAGGTATATCCGTCCGCCGGCTGCTTCTGGGTGAAGTCAATACCGTTGGCTCCGCCTGCGCCTTCCACATTGACAATCTCCACAGGAACGCCCAGTTCCTTCTCAAGTATAGGCTGCAGCGGGCGGAGCGTTCCGTCGGCGCCGCCTCCAACGCCCCAGGGGCAAACCAGAGTCACCTTCCGCTCCCACTTCCAATCGCTTGCAGCAGCTTCCCCCTCCGTCATGGCCGCTTCTGTGGCGGCAGACTCCGCCGCCGGAGCCGCCGTGGCGTCGGCTGCCTTTGTGCCGCCGGA